>DJJR01000016.1:24852-107242 GCA_002434245.1 Pelosinus fermentans | reverse complement strand
GAGGTCTTGTGTGTTATCTCTATTTTTTTAGAAAAATCAGTAACTATTATAGATTTTCAATCTGCCAATTGATCGGACTTTGTCCTCTTGATGCCAGAATTGTATTTGCTTTCGAAAAAGGTTTGCTTTTAAAGAAACCTCTGCATGCAGATAATGGACTAGGATGAACCGATGTAATAATATGATGATTCTTATTCGTAATTAAGCTTGTCTTAGACTGAGCATTACTTCCCCATAAAATAAAAACAATGGGTTCTTCTCTTTGGTTCAATAGGCTGATAATCTTATCTGTCACCTGTTCCCACCCCATATTCCTATGAGAATTCGCTTGCCCTGCTAAAACAGTAAGAACGGTATTAAGAAGCAACACCCCCTGATCTGCCCACTGCTTAAGATAGCCATGATTCGGTATATAACAATTTACATCATCTTTTAGCTCTTTATAAATATTCATTAAAGACGGCGGAGGCTGGATTCCCGGCTTTACCGAGAAGCTTAGCCCATGAGCCTGATTCGGTCCATGATATGGATCTTGCCCCAATATAACCACTTTTACATTCTGATAAGCTGTGTAATGGAGAGCATTAAAAATATCATATTTATCCGGATAAACGGTCTTGGTTCGATATTCTTGTATTAGAAATTGCCGCAAGTTTAAGTAATAGTCTTTTTTAAGTTCGTCTTCAAGCAATTCTTGCCAATCATTTTTAAATATTATCATATTCATCACCGTTTTTTATTATAGCATACATAAAACATTAATTAAATAGCTTCAAAACACAAATCCCCCCCTTTTCACCAGTCACACAGACAGCTGTCTCTTTACGAAGAGCCTTTAGAAAAAAATTCTAAAGGCTCTTCAAGAGCGATTTGGCAAACTAACGAATAGAATGTTTCCTTCTGTACAGGCCAAATCTTTTATTTTTTATTTTTTTAGGTTTTCTTCACTTTCAAAACCATCAAAAGAAATATCAGGTGCTCCACAAGTGAATGGAGTGTTACAGAACGGACAGTTTGTTGGTAATTCTCCCTTTTCTGTTGAAATGATAAAGGGATAATGGCAATTGTCACATAGATATTTCTTACTCGTTATAACATTTGTATACATTTAAATCCCCTCCTACTATTCCCAACATTATTATCGGATAATTCTTATATCTTTCCTTGTTATTATTTTAACATACTTACTTTGTTAAAACAATAACTTTCTTTTTATGAATACAATATACTCTTTTAAAATATTCTTTGGTAAAATGCAACAGCCAGCTTAGATCCTTCTAGAAAATTCGTAATCACACTTGGCAAAAGATATCGATATATAATTAAAAAGCTTATAAGCAAAAGCCTATAAGCCATTAGTTAAAGTTTGGTGCGGTAGAATGGATTTGAACCATCACGAGGTTGCCCCCGCCAGCCCCTCAAGCTGGTGCGTCTGCCGTTCCGCCACTACCGCGCATGAAATATGCAAGCATATTTGTTTAACAAATAAACATTGTAAAGTTGGTGCGGTCGAGAGGACTTGAACCTCCACGAAGTTTCCCTCACTAGAACCTGAATCTAGCGCGTCTGCCATTCCGCCACGACCGCATAGTAAATTACTTCAGCACAACTTTATAGAGTTTTGTTTTGCCGACATATACTATTATACCTCTTCATAACAAAATGTCAACAAGATTTTCAATTATCATTGTAAATTGGTTCTCTCTTCCTGTTACTTTGCTGCAAAACCCCATTGCCAAGCATTCCACAAATTACCGGAGGGGGTTGGATTGGCCTGATAATTCATAACCGTCTTTTTTACCACATCGATATTGTTTCTAAAATAAAGGGGTATGATTGGGCATTCTTGTATAATCAGATCCTGAATACGAAAGGATATTTGTTTACGTTTTTCAATATCGACAGTACGGATACCTTGATCTGTCAAAGCATCAATTTCTGCATTTCTCCAACCAGAGTAATTCTGACCATCATATTGATTGTTTCTATTTGGTATTTTTTTAGAATTCCACAAATTAAAATTATTCGGATCAACCCCAGCAACCCAAGCATACATAACTGTTTCAAACCGACGATTCTTTAAAAGATCATCAAAGAAAATTTTTCCTTCTACCATCTTAACTTCTACTTGGATGCCAACTTCTTTTAATTGATAGGATATAGCTTGCGCTGCAAGTTCTCGTGTTTTATGTCCCGTTGGCACACTGAGGGAGAATGATAACTTACGTCCATCTTTTGCAAAAATTCCATCCATTCCTTGCTGCCAACCAGCTTGATATAAAAGTTCGCGAGCTGCTGCGACATCATGTGCAACTTGCGTTATTGCAGGGTTATATCCCCAAGATAAAGGGGATTGATCACTTACAGCTGTATTTGCTGAATTTTTCAACACATTGGCAATAAGAGCTTGCTTGTCGATACCTAACGCAATCGCTTGCCGTACCTTCACATCCTGAAATAAGGTATTGTCTAAATTAAAGTCAACATGCTCCCAAATCATGCTAGGAGTGCTGACCACCTGAATACCTTCGATACCTTTTATTTGATCGATTTGAGATGAAGGTACATTGGTGACAATATCCAATGCGCCAACTTTTAGTTGACTGAGCATAACATTCGCATCAGGTATAACTTTATAAAGGATGGAATCAAGGTTAGGCTTACCGCGATAATACGCTGTATTGGCTTCTAATAAAAGAGCTTCGGACATATGCCATTCCTTAAGTCTAAAAGGGCCTGTCCCAATAGGAGCTCGATTGAAAGAAGACTTATTAATGTCTTCTTTCTCTAATATATGCTTTGGCAAAATACTCTTAAACAGGGTTAAATAAGGTGGATAATATTCTCTATAGTGTATAATCACCGTATAGCTGTCAGGAGTATCAATAGCCAGAATTTTATCATATCCTTCTCTGGATATTACATTAAGTCCTGAATTCATAATCATCTGCCAAGTAAATTTAACATCTTCTGCAGTAAAGGCTTTACCATCATGCCAAGTTACACCAGGACGAAGTTTATATTTTATCGTTAACCCATCGGGACTTACTCCGCCATTTTGCAAAGTGGGAACTTCAAGAGCAAGATCCGGCAGCCATTCTCCCCTTGCATCATTTACTATCAAGCTGCTAAAAATCAAACTACTAACCTCTGCAGTTGCTAAAAGATCAGATAATAATGGGTTTAATGTGTTTGGTTCTTGCAAACTACCATAAACTAATTGCCCGCCTGGTTTGATCTCATTCTTTGGAGAATCTGGCAGGGTTTTAGAACTGCAACCACTTGCCAGCATAACAAGCATTAACAAACACAGCATACTACATCTGCGGCTAAGCATCATTACAATTCTCCTCAGAAGAGCCAGATTAATCATCTCGTATCTTACTGACACTATTCTTCCATATCGCAAAGCTACCGCTCTCCTATCTACCATATAACTCCTGATAGCGCTTTTTACTATATAAAACTCGATCTACATATTTTTTAGTTTCTCCAAATGGGATTTTTTTAGAATCATGAAATGACATATCCCATGCATATTGCTCCATCCACTGCTTTACATTGCCCCTGCCACCATTATAAGCAGCTAACATTAATACTTCATTACCTTTAAATTCTTTTTTTAAAGATGCTAAATACCAAGTTCCCATACTAATATTTATTTCAGGATTTTCTAGCTGCGTAGTAGCAAATCCATTCTTTTCCATCTGTTCGGCTACCCATTTTGCCGTTTCAGGCATCATCTGCATCAATCCTAAAGCTCCCTTAGGAGACACGGCTTTTGTATCGAATTTACTTTCTGTTCGTATCACACCAGCAACAAGAAAGGGATCCAATTCTCTCTCCAGAGCATACTGATACACAATATCCTGGTAGGGGAAAGGGTAAATATATTTTTTTTGAAACCAGTCAGTATTATATACTCCATATCCAATAATGGCCAATATTACTATATTCCTCACCAGGACTTTCATCCAGGTTAAAATCCCCAAAAAAATCACTCCGTTGCTATGTTAGTAGGGTCATCCTACAAAATTCTACTCAAAACACGAAGAAAATAGAACAACTAATCCTTCACGCCATAGCATTATTCATTTTCTCACGTACATTCTGCCATGCTGTTATGACCTGCTGTTTCGTATTCTCAACATCTAACGTATTATCAATTACCAAATCAGACCGCTTAGCTTTTTCAGTTATATTGAGTTGAGCATTAATTCGATCCATGGCCTCCTTGTTGGTTAACTGATTGCGAGAGATTAACCGCGAAAGCTGTACTGATGGATCAACGTAAACCACCCAAATTTCATCAACCTTACTTTGCCAACCTGCTTCAAATAATAATGGTATATCGATAACAACAGCCTTATGCCCCAGCTGTTCCGCCTTCTTAATGCCATTATCAACTTGTGCTTCAATATAGGGATGAATTATTTTCTCCAAGCAGGAGCGTTCCTTCGGATTTTGAAATATGATATTTCCTAACATTTTTCGATTCACATTTCCATCCGGCAGCATAATATCATCACCAAAGTGAGCCATAATCGCAAGCAAGGCAGGCTGCTTAGGCATAACCACTTCGCGAGCTATTTTATCTGTATCAATAATGTAAGCTCCCAGTTTCGCCAACATGGAACTTACCGTACTTTTACCACTTGCAATCCCACCAGTTAGACCAATCACATACATGAAGCGTTCCTCCCACAATTCGGTGCTTATTTTTGACACTTTGGACAAAAATGAGTTCCACGGCCCGCTACCTCTTTACGATGGATTGGTGTGCCGCAAGAAAGGCACGGCTCATCTTTACGTCCATATACGTTAAGGTGATACTGATGACTGCCACTTTTCCCATCACCATCACGGTAATCACGGAAGGTCGTTCCTCCATGCTCTATACCATCTGCGATTACTTTATTAATCGCATGATACAATTTTTCATTTTCGCTTTCACTTAAACTACTAGCGATACGTTCTGGATGGATACCAGCAATAGCCATGCATTCGTCCACATAGATATTACCCAATCCGCCTATATATTTTTGATTTAATAGGATTGCTTTAATTTTTCCATGGTGTTTTTTCAGCATTTCCGTTAAGTAAACTAGCGAAAATTCAGGGGTTAAGGGTTCTGGCCCCATAGAAAAAAGACCAGCAATTCTCCACAATTCATCAAAGGGCATTAAGTATAAGGTTCCCAATGTACGAGTATCCGCATATACCAATAAATCACCATTATCTAATTTAAATATAATGCGAGTAAACTTGTCTTTTTCTCCATCCCGTGTGATATATTGCAACCGACCTGTCATGCGAAGGTGTATAACTAAGACTTGCTTATCGTCTAAATGGAATAATAAATATTTACCTCTTCTCGCTACAGTCTCAATTTTTCTGTTTGTTAATACAGCTTGAAACTCTGCAGATGAAGGCCATTTCACCAATCGCGCCAATAAAAACTCAACTTCTACAATTGTACGCCCTGAAATTTTATCAATGAGGCTGCGTCGAATAATTTCCACTTCTGGCATTTCTGGCATGCTTGACCTCCTAGTTCATGTCATTGATGTTATTTCGCATCTGCCCAATTCTTTCCGATTTTTACATCCACGACTAATGGAACTTTTAGCACAACACTTTGTTCCATTGCTTCTTTAACTATTTTAGAGACTTGCTCTACTTCACCAATAGGCACTTCTAATACCAATTCATCATGTACTTGCAATAGAATGCGACTTTGTAATTTTTCTTTTTGCAATGCACGATATACATCAACCATCGCTTTTTTTATAATATCAGCAGCCGTCCCCTGAATGGGAGTATTCATGGCCGTACGCTCTGCAAAGGAGCGCTGATTAAAATTCTTGCTATTAATATCAGGCAAATAGCGGCGACGTCCCAGTAACGTAGTAACATATCCCTGTTGATGAGCCGCACCAACAGATTTGTCCATAAAGGCTTTCACACCATTATATTTAGTAAAATAATTCTCAATATATCGCCCCGCCTCTTTGCGGCTGACACCTGTATCACGTGATAAACCATAATCACTGATACCATAGACAATACCAAAATTTACAGCCTTTGCTCTTGAACGCAATTCTGAAGTAACTTCTTCCATCGGAACTTCAAACACTTCTGCTGCAGTACGAGTATGCACATCTTGCTCTTTGGCAAAGGATTCAATGAGATTAGCATCACCCGACATATCAGCTAAAACTCTCAGCTCAATTTGAGAATAATCAGCAGACATCAGATAATCATACCCTGCACCAGGTATAAACAACTCTCGAATCTTCTTGCCAATTTCAGTGCGTATAGGGATATTCTGCAAATTTGGTTCCGAACTACTAAGTCTGCCTGTAGCCGTCACCATTTGATTAAAGGTAGTATGTATACGACCTGTTGCAGGAGAAATCAGATCAACCATTCCATCCAGATATGTCGATTTAAGTTTGGCTAACATTCGATATTCTAAAATCGTATCCACAATAGCATGTTGGCCTGCTAACTTTTCCAATACCTCTGCGTCAGTAGAGTATCCAGTTTTTGTTTTTTTCATAACAGGCAGGCTTAGTTTTTCAAACAGAATGACTCCTAACTGCTTTGGAGAGTTCACATTGAACGTTTCACCTGCACATTGATAAATCTTAGTTAATAATAACTCAATCTTTGCCCCAATTTCCACTGACATAATTTGCAAATATTCACGATCTACTTTAATTCCGTGATTCTCTACTATGGATAACACTTCAACTAAAGGAAGTTCAATTTCGTTATACAAATGAATCAGCTTATTATCAATCAGACCTTGCTTTAATATAGGGTATATGTCATGTATGACTTCAATAGCCCATACAGCAAAAACAGGTTCATGATACATTTTTTGCCATTGAATCGTACTGAATTTTCCAAGATATTTTTCTTTCAATATTGCAAGAGAATACTCATTTGCAGTGGGTTCCAAAAGATATGCTGCTAATATCGTGTCAAATACAAGCCCTCCTAAGAAAGTCCCCATACTAGCGCATGCGTGGTACATCTTCTTAGCATCATGAGTAACTTTCATGATTGTTGCATCCGAAAACAAAGTCAGAAATTCCTGCCACCCTGCCGATTCACTGGAAATATATTTAATTTTCCCTTCCAGGATAATTGATAGACCTCCTACATGAACAGAAGGCAAATCCCCTGTAATGATTGGATAAAATTCTAAGATTCCATTTTTTCTTATCTGTATGATTAAACTCGCCAACTCAGCAGCATCGGTTATCTCATCAACCTGAGGCAGTGCTTCTGCCTCTATTTCTTGCTCTTGCTCATGCCCAGGGAAAATACTGTGTACTCGCGCTAGAAGACTTTTAAATTCAAATTTAGCAAAGAGTTCTTTCATTTTTTCAAGATTAGGATGGATTCTAAAATCGTACTTTGTAAAGTCGATGGACATATCACATTTAATAGTCGCTAATTGTTTTGACAACAAGGCGATTTCTTTATTATTACGTAAGTTCTCCTGGAGTTTTTTGCCTGAAATATTTTCAATATTCTCTAAGACATTTTCGATAGAACCATATTCGACAATTAGCTTTATAGCCGTTTTTTCTCCGATCCCTGGAACGCCAGGAATGTTATCCGAAGCATCCCCCATTAAGCCTTTGAGATCAATTTGTTGCTGTGGGGTCACGTTATATTTAGCAAAAAAAGCATCTTTATCAAAAATGTCCATTTCAGATATACCTTTTTTCGTTAGCATTACTTTGGTATGAGGATTAATCAATTGCAAGGCGTCACGATCTCCGGTAACAATGATCACCTCGTGCCCTGCTTGTCCTGCCTTAGCCGCTAAAGTACCAATAATATCATCGCCCTCATACCCTGCTTCTTCTAGCTCTCTAATTCCTAATGCCGCCAACACCTCTTTTGTTAATGGAAATTGTTCCGACAACTCTCTTGGCGTAGGCTTACGCTGTGCCTTATATTCAGCATATACGTCATTACGAAAAGTAATTTTCCCTTTATCAAAAGCTACAACCATATAATCTGGTTTTAACTCACCGAGTAATTTTACCAGCATAGTTGTAAAGCCATACACTGCATTTGTATATTGTCCGTTACTTGTAGTTAATGGAGGCAAAGCGTAAAACGCCCTATGTACCAAGCTGCTTCCATCAATGATTATAAACTTTTCAGGCATATGCTTACCACCTTAATTAATAAATTTCAACTTTATATATTTAGCTAAACAGTTGCAAAATCCCTTTATATTTCCCACTTTTTTTATTTAAAAAAGGATGCTGGAATAGAAGGAAATCTATCCCTGCATCCTTTTTCTATTTTATGCTAAAAAAGCTGCTTTTATCAGCACTCTACTAAACAACATTTTTTATACTGTTACTAATGCAGTCTTCAATCACTATTGAGCTCTAATTCACCATTCTCCCGAAAATCCGTCCGTAAGCTAAATAACTTTTCAATATTTTCTATTTTACTATAAATAATATCATTTTTAATCAGACCTTGATATGCAATATTATCTTTCCAAATTAACTTTTTCTTATCATCCCATATAAAGCCACTTTTACAGGCTGAAGCAACAGCCCAAACTGGCAGATAAGTGGAATTGCCAACCAAAATTCCTTTCTGATCCAATCGAGTATGATTTATTTTTATATTCTGCTCCTTGGCAAATTCTACTTGCTTACCACTCTCTTCTCTTAAAATCGCTGACAAAAACTCTTCATTTACAAATCCCGTATACCCATATTCAGCTAGTTTTGCATTCACATCAGCTAAAGTAATAGCGTTATAGCCATAAACATCCGGATAAATCCCAATTGATGCTTTCCCACTTTTTCCAATATCAATTTTAATCCGCTCATAGGTTATTGTTACTGGCGTACCATTCGTAACAATCTCAAACAATTCTTCCGCTTCCTCCTCTCGCATTCGCACGCAGCCATTCGATACTGCCATGCCGATTGTCCAAGGAGCATTGGTTCCATGTATTCCATATAAAGGTAAAAACTCCATCCAACGATACCCCAAGGGATTATCAGGTCCTGACATTACAACATAATTACGTCCGGGGGGAATCCAAATGGGATCACGTTCCTTACTGACAATATAAAAATTACCCATGGGAGTTGGTGTAGAGGGCTTACCAATTGCTACATAATATTCTTTGCTCATTGAATTACCATAATACAATTGCAAAGTGCGGCTAGGCAAATTAATAATAATCTGAGGTAAATTATTTTGCTGCGCCGCAGCACTAATAGGCAACAGGATAAAAATCAATAGAACAAATATGTTGATTACATTCCTTGAGAAACAAAACACAGACATCCCTTCTTTGTCAAAAATTAAAGAACACTAAACATATATGAAGGATGTTCTGTGCATATGACAGGATATATATTTTCCCATATTATAAAATAACAAGGATTACGTTACTGTAAGTTTAAGATTTGTTGATGAACCACTGCTAAGCGATTGGTACAATCATCAACAATTGGCAGGTAAACATGTACTTTTGTACCGCCTTTCTCACCTGCACTAATATTAACAAAACCACCATGTTCTGCAATAATACGATTGGCAATAGGCAGTCCCAGCCCGACTCGATCTAATTTCGTTGTATAAAAAGGTTCGAATATACGTGACAATATTTCTGGTGTTATACCTGCCCCAGTATCATTTATCGCAAGCACCAACATACTAAGCTCTGCATTCATCCACGATTTTATGCTCAATACCCCTTCCCCATCCATGGATTCTATAGCATTTTGCATAATATTCATTATCGCTTGCTTAATAAGATTTTTATCTGCAGTAATAATAGGAAGATTCTTAGCTAATTCCTTATTTATATTGATCTTTTCACCGCCTAACTCTTTAAAACTTAGCAATAATGCCTCTTCCAGCAAACGATTCAAATCAACACCCGGTTCTTTTTGCACTGGTGGTTTTGCAAAAAGAATTAATTCTTTTACTACATCATTGATATAAGACACTTCACCCAGTAAAGTTTCTAATACATCGCGGCGTACAGTATACTTATCATCATCAATACGTCCTAACATAACTTGCAGATACCCACTAATCGTAGTTAAGGGGGTTCGTACATGATGAGCCACACCAGCTGCTAATTCCCCCAATGACACTAGCATCTGTGTCGTCTGTATTTGCTTTATAGCAGCTCTGACAGCAGATACATCCTGTAATATAACGATCATACCATTGAATTCACCCAAAGAATCGACCAGCCGCAATGCATCGATATGAAGGTAAATAATTTGATCATTCATTTTCAAGCTAATATTAGCAGTCTTAATATCCTCATATTCTGAAACATCAAAGATTTTCAGGAATTGTTCACCATATTTTCTAAAAATAATCTCCGCCCGTTTTCCGATTACAGCAGAATGATCCACTCCTCCGATTCGTTCTGCCTCCCGATTCAAACTTTTTATGCGCATTTCTCGATCAAGATGTATAATCCCATTCGTCGTCGATTCAAAATATTCTTTATACTCATCTTCTTTTACTAAATGTACTAATCTATTTTGCGAAGTTGCCGCTAAGTACATATTTTGCCCTCTCCTTACCTTCCTATTTATTAAAGTGATACTTAATATTCTTGTAAATAATTGTAAGTCCTGCTAAATTAGACTAAGTTCTTTTCGTAAAATTGCGACATAATTCTAAGTAAACCAGCCCGTTTTGTCGAATATTCTTATGCAAAGTCCCAGCGCCCCAGTGTTAACAAGCTTGTTCCGATTTGATTTCCTACTTCATTTCGACACAATAACTTTTATTTGCTATAGACATTTTAACATCGAATCGTATTTTTTACCATTTTATTACATTTTTAATTTATTTTACCATATTTTTACACATAATTGTATGATGCTTGCTTTATAAAAAAATAAGGATGGCAACGATGCCATCCCTATAACTATAAAATTGATTCAAAGATTTTTTACTTACTCCCCGAGGTATTTTTGATGAAAATACCCAGGATCAACTGTTTTAGGCACTACCGCATGAAACCGCAGCCATTCATTTCCTTGTTCTTGCTTTGCTAATAAATAACTTTTCACAGGAAAATCGTTATCATCAACACTTAAGAGAAGACTTTGGTCAGCAGCAGAATTCAAATCACCTTGAGGATTACGATCCGTATAGAAATACTGATCAACAAATTGTAAATTACCTTCATTATCATACCCTACATCAAAATAAATCGAATCACAGTCAATAATAAATTCATATTCACCTTCATTGCTAAGTGTCTTGCTGTTCAATAAAACTTTTTTTACAGGCAAACGCCCCATTTTTGTTGCCATAATACCATCCTCCTCATCTCCATAGATGTACTCTCAGAAAACAGCCCCATATATGATACAATTGTTTCCAAAAAAAAAATAATTATACCAACTACAGAATTTATTCTTGACAAGCTTCTTCTTATCATGGTATTATATCAATTGTCTGGTGAGCAAAAGCCTAACACCAAACAACTTAGCACGTGCCGAAGTGGCGGAATTGGCAGACGCACCTGACTCAAAATCAGACGTGTACTCCACGTGCCGGTTCGAGTCCGGCCTTCGGCACCAGTATTTTATAAGACTTTGCATTTATGCTAAGTCTTTTTTCTATTATTAAGCTTTCTTCTTTAATTCTTCAATAACCTTTTTGGCTCGTTCTCGGTCATTATCACTGTTAAAGGAGAATGTTCCATCTTCACAGATTCGGTAGCTGATCCCCGCCCGATTGAATGCTTCTAGTATATCTGCCGCCTCTTCAAAATCATATTCTACACTCATAACACACCATCCTTATTACTATCAGCCTCTGGCAAATATTGATCAATTATTGATATTTTTATTATGCATTTTTTAGAAGCTTTAATTCACAATACTATTTCAACACGCATTCTTTTATTATTTTCTACTTCCCTGCATGGTTTGGATTGATATAGTCCATATGGGGGTGAAATTTTATCAGCTTATCGGTTCTTCTTACAGTGATCAATATAACTATGGTTTCTATGCTGCTGGATCCTACGTCAATCTAGGAAGCGACCACGAAACTATAAATAGCATACTCTCTAGTATTAAAATACTAAAATGACCACACGCCAGCACTCGATGCTGGTTTTTTCTTATCCCGCCCTTTCAAATTTTTTAATGCTGTATTGGATAAATTGTAAGATATAACCGAATAATATTTTTAGAATCGTTTTTAATAAGAAATACTAACTTTTAAATTACTTGGTAAAAGGAGTACTCTCTTGGATACTATAGAAATGATTATTCAGACAAAGTCTACACTTCATAACCTTGTGGTAACCAAATGGTTTACACAAGATCTATTGTCTATTAAATGGTGGGGACAAATAGGATTTGTTATTTTCTCTTACATCCTTTGTTTTTCGTTAATGGATAAGACTAGGCTAACAAAAACAATATTATTTGGAGCTCTCATATCTGTATTTGCTGTTGTAGTTGATATAGTCGGCTCTAACTTCAATTACTGGACACATACAGTATTCATTCTCCCAATAACACCAAGTATATTTCTTTACGACATTACGGCGTTACCTATGTACTATATGCTTATATATCAACACGCTTACTCATGGAAAAGCTATGCAGTGTGGAATATAGGGGCATCTGCAATTATGGGATTTGTCTTTTCGCCATTACTGGTAATACTGGGTAGTATACAATTTAGTAACTTTTCTTATCTCGATAACTTCCTGATGATATCTTTTATTGGTTTTCTGGCAAAGGCAGCAACATCTCTTATTTTTTCTTTTGAAGATCAGTATCAATCACTCCAGCGGACCTCACAGCCTTTCGCTCGCTTACAGCCATCTATGAAACCATTAGATGAACCAAAAGAAAATCAGGATGACACAAGAGATAGTCAATAGTCTAATACTCTGGTTAACGATCTCATGTTATACTCCCTTCCCAATATTACCTCTCTATGTACCATCCTCATAAACACATTAATTTTTATAGAGAAGTAAATTTTTATACATATTGGTTACACTACCAGTAGGAGGTGATTATTATGAAAAAGGAAATCAATGAAATAGATTCAAGTATTCCCGAATCTGAAATAGCTACCGAAAACCAAGATTCTGCAGACACTGAAATGAATACGAACACACAAGTTAAAAACAACCACGGGGGCTTGGTAATAAGTAATAATCAAATGCCAAGTTAATGAAAGGCGCTGGTGTTACCCAGCCCCTTTTGCTATTAGATATTTACCTCGTAATATTTAGCACTGGACTGTCACTGACATATATCCACATACCGACTTGTTCTTTGCATTTTTTCGCGACCTTGGCAATTCATTATTGGTTCTATTTATAACTTTTTTACCCAACTTTCCATTACCGCAACTTGACAATAACGGTCTGTTATGTTATCATGATATTCGTTGAGCTAAGCGTTCAATATAATTTATGCCGAAGTGGCGGAATTGGCAGACGCACCTGACTCAAAATCAGACGTGTACTCCACGTGCCGGTTCGAGTCCGGCCTTCGGCACCAGTATTTTACAGCCTCTAATTTTCGATAATTAGAGGCTTTTTTCATTTCTGCAGGATTTTTACACCATACTGTCTAATGAAGGATATTATGCATACACTTAAAATTGATAATCATCAACTAACATATACTATCATATATCAGAAAAATCGAAAGTCGGTTCAATTAAAATTAAATTCATCCAGTCATTTGACCATTACTGCCCCTACCCGCTTTCCCAAGGAAGGCATTGAAAAAATAGTACTTGAAAAAAGAAAATGGCTTGTAAAACAAATAACAAAATTGGCAGCTGCAGCAGCCAACCCCATTAATAAATCAGTTTGTGATAATGCCGCAATACTGTTTTTAGGACAGCCCCATATCCTTAAATTTATGAGCAAAGATACTCATAAACCTCCAGTTCACTTAGAAGAGAATCAAATTATGCTGAATATTCTTCCTTTAACTGCGAAGGATACAAATGCAACAGCAGAAAAAATCCTTAAGCAATGGTACATCCACTATGCTACTAATACCTTAGTAACAAGAACAACTTTTTGGGCATCGGTCATAAAAGTAAATCCAAAACGAATTACCATCAAAGAACAAAAAACCCGTTGGGGGAGTTGCTCTTCTAAAGGCAATATCAATTATAATTGGCGAATCATCATGGCACCGATGGAAGTCATTGATTATTTGGTAATTCATGAGCTTTGCCATTTGCGCATACCGAATCATTCTCAAGCTTTTTGGCAAGAAGTAGGAAACTATTCGCCTCATTTCAAACAATGTCGGGAATGGCTTCGCACAAATGGAACGCTAATCATGACCCTCCTCAGCTGTACATAAAAATACTTTTGCCTGCAGCAGCAGCAGCAAGAATTTTCATCCAGTACTTCTGATTTTTTCCTATTAAAAATATTCCTATAAATATAGCATTTCCCAATGCAACTGGTATGATAAAAATAGGAAGAGGCAACACTTGCTGAAAATATGCCACTATAGGCACTAAGGATACAAGGACAATAGCAGGTCCCGCTCCTGCCATTTCAGCAGCAATCAAAAAACAACTATTCATCAGGCTACCAATTAAAAAGCCCTTCTTTACTTATGCCATTTATGACGGTTCACTGGTCGATTATTAGAGCCACGAGAACGGCCAAATAGCATCCATGCCAACAATGCTATAATAAGAATATTGCCAACAAGACCACTAATAATTCCCACATCAATTAAGACGGAGACAGCTGTTAGTCCACCAAGAAATGACATACTTGACTTTAAATCAATGAATGGATATCGTCTTAAAATCAAATAGGCGATCCCAAATATCGCCAAATCAATACATACCCAGATAAAAGGGTCAACAACTATATACTTGACAACACTGCCACCAATCATTACCATGAATATCCGCAACCATATCTGATTCATTTTTTTGCCCTCCTTTAATAATACACCTTGCCATTACACTTTTTTTCTGTTATATACTTTTACTATAAATAACAAACAATACTCTTGTCAACTTTTTACCAAAAATAGAATGACAACAAGAAGCAACTTTCACTTAACAACTCTTAAATGTATATGCCCTTTTCTGCTTAATGAGATAATGAGTCCAATACCAGCAAAACAGGCACCAATCATTAATGCAAGATGATATGCTGACAAAAATGCACTCATATATGCATCCTGATTTAGAATTAAAACTCCTGCCAGCTCCTGCTGTCTCTTACTTTCAAAGACAGATACGGCTACTGCGGTACCACTTACCATCCCAACATTGCGCATCAAGGCACTAATTCCGCTTGCTAATCCTACTTTTCTAACAGGCACGGAACTTAATACGCTATTATTATTCGGTGACTGAAACATCCCATTACCAATCCCCATAATCCCCTGACCTATAGCAACATGCCAGATAGTAGAATATGCGTCTAATGCAGCTAAATAGAACAAACCTAGCATCAAGATTCCTAAACCGCTGCTGGTTAATAGTACTGGGCTAACTCGTTCCGATAAATAACCACTAAGAGGAGCGGCAATTGCCATTAATAGGGGAAAAGGAGTAATTGCCAAGCCAATCTGAGTTGGTGTCAACGATAGTACAGAGTGCAAATAAAACGGCATGAGCATATTATTAGAAAACATGGCCATAAAAGATAATAAACCTGATGCATTTCCTGCAAGAAAAGGCCAACGTCTAAATAAGGATAAATCAATCATCGGCTCTTTAATTCTGCCTTCAAACCAGATAAAAGTACTCAGCAATAACAGGCTTAAAATGCCAATACTACCTGTTATGAAAGAATTCCAGCCCCATTCATGTCCTTCGCTTAATACCATGAGTAAACCCGTCATTCCTAAAGCAAATAAAGCAGCTCCTTTAAAATCAAAAGTTCCAGCCCCATATTTCTTTTCAAAAGGTAAAATGTAGTATCCTAATAAGTAGGCAAGAATTCCAATTGGCAAATTAATGTAAAAAATCCATTCCCAATTAAATAGTCCTACCAGAATCCCACCTAAACTTGGTCCAGTCATAGCAGCTAACGCCACAACAGTACCATTCATTCCTAGGACCCGCCCTCGTTCTTTGCCAGGGAATGTTACACTTATAATTGCAGGAGCATTGGACATTAACATGGATGCACCGGCCCCCTGCAGCACTCTTGAAGCTACTAAATACCAAATCGTACTAGATAAGCTGCACAACAGTGAACCAATTGTGAAAATCGCAAATCCTAATAAATAAATCTTACGTCGACCATACATATCACCAATCTTACCAAACAAGGGCAGCAAACTTGAAATAACCAATAAATATGCCGTTACCACCCATTGCACATCTGTTAATTCTACGCCAAAACTAGCAGCAATTAACGGTAGAGCGACATTTACAATGCTAGAATCCAAAACTGCCATAAATGTCCCCATTACAGTAACAATAAAAATCAGCCAGCGATAATAGGGTAAATTCTTCAACTTATCTTGCATCGTTTAGCCTCCATAAAAATTAAACGCAAATTCTCATTACTACTATATACAAAAATAGCAAGGTCCATCCCTTGCTATTTTTTGTATATCACATTTGATTCATAGGAAACTGTTTAATTCCGTCCACATTCTTCATCAATTAGCTGCGTATATGCGGCTTGCAATTTACGCGTAATCGGACCGACCACTCCATCATTCACCAGTTTTCCATCAATAGAAATAACGGGCATAATTTCAGTACTAGTCCCTGACAAAAATGCTTCCGATGCGCTTTTTACAAAAGATACATCAAATGCTTTTTCCAAAATGATCAAATCTAACTCTTTCGCAAGTCTTTCTAATAAAATCGTACGAGTTATACCTTTTAAAATTAAATTTGTCGCTGGATGCGTCCAAATCACTCCATCCTTCACTACAAAAAAGTTGCTGCTCGTCCCTTCGGTTACAGAACCATCTCTTACCATTACCGCTTCATAACAGCCAGCTTCTTTCGCCTGCTGCTTACCTAGTACATTACTTAATAAGTTTAAGGATTTAATGTCACAGCGCAGCCAGCGTTCATCAGGTATCAATATGATTTTCACACCATTATCTCGAAACTCTTGCTTAACCGGTCCACTAGATCGAATAGACATAGTCAAGCATGGCACTACTTGCTCAGGAAAAGGATGGACTCGAGGCGCAGCACCTCGGGTGATCTGCAAGTAAATGGCTCCTTCTGTAATACCACTTTCTTTTATCAAAGCCTCATGAAATTGAACTAACTCTTCAAAGGTATACGTTGCAGGAATACGAATGGCCCGCAAAGACTGGTACAGCCGATCTAAATGCGGCCTTAAAGCAAAGCATTTACCATTATATACTTTGGTAACTTCATATACTCCATCACCAAATTGATGTCCTCGATCTTCCATCGTAACAACCTTCTCATTCATATCAACCAATCTACCGTTTACTAATCCTAGTTCTCTCATTACTAAATCCCCCTAAAAATTTTATATGCTTAAGACTCCCTTATTCCCCATCTGCTTTATAGCAGACAAGCAGGAATATGATATCCGCATTACGAATAAGATAATTTTACATAAATCTAAACAGAAAGGAACTTTACCATGTCTCAAAAAAAGATAATAGCAATTGAATATATTCGGGGCATATCCATGCTTGGAGTGATTGGCATCCATACTGGAGCCTACTCTTTAAGTAATCCCAAAGTAAACATCCATTTATTTGCTTTATTGGAGATTCTCACACGCTTTAGCGTTCCGATCTTTTTCTTTGCTTCAGCCTTTGGCTTATTCTTCACACAAAACCTTACAGCTAGATTCAACTACAAAGACTTTCTCGTCAGACGATTACGTACTGTTTTAGTCCCTTATCTCGTATGGTCCATTATATATATGATTCATTATACCTTCGTAAGTGGCGATAGTACCATATGGCACCCTCCCCTTCTCTATGAGTTTGCTTTCTTTGGACTGGCTTCCTATCAACTTTACTTTCTGATTATTCTATTATGGTTTTATGCCCTCATGCCTCTATGGCGAATCCTCGTATCCTATATCATCCAGCATCCTGTCCGCAATCTGAGCATCATCTTACTATTGCAGATACTCTTTAACTATTATTCCAGCTATATACTACATGCTGATTTCAGTAACCATTATATAAATAAATTAATCTATCATCGTCTGAGTTACTGGATTTTCCACTATCTATTTATCTTCTTATTAGGAGCTGTATGTGCTGTAAAATATGAGCACTTCAAAGAATTGATCAAAAATCATCAAACCGCTATCGCAAACTTTTTTTATCTAACTCTGGCAGGAATCTTATCTTACTATTATTATTTGCTATATAGGCTGCACTACACACCAGAAGCCGCTGTCAATACCGCCCATCAACTTAGCCCTGTTGGAGTACTCTACACCTTATCCACCACATTATTTTTGTTCATGATATTCAGCAAGGAAAAGCTCCCCCTTGGAATCAAAAGTATCCTTTCCAGGTTTGGTGAACATTCCTATGTAGTTTACCTTGTCCATCCTTTGGTCATGTATTATCTCATCAATTATATCGCTGGACAAAACCTAATGATGACCGCCCTTGTCACCATTGCATTTTATCTAGCAGCAACCCTTATCAGCCTGGCCTTTTCTCTTATTGTAAAACTAGTAAGTACATTTCTGCCAATTATCAGCATTTTATTAACAGGCAGTAAATTATCAAAACCAAAATCCGGTGTATAATTATACCCGGATTTTTTTGCTCATTACATTTTAAATCGCAGTCTCTCACTATCTGTAAATAATATAGGCTCAGTAAGCACATTCGTATAAGGCAGATTCTTTTTTACTTTCCGTTTATCCTTTAACCAAAAAAGTAATAACATTTGACAATATTTTTTTATTGATTTATGATTTGCTGCCATGGCAGGGTTCTCTACCCAGCACTTAAAAATATCTACAATGGTTTGTCCTGAAGAACCAACTAACTCTTGTTTGGCAGCAAAAGAAATAATAATCAGGGATTCTTTAACCACTGCAAATAGCATCTTATGCTTATATTCATCAATACACTGAACAAATCTCAGTTCAGACCATAATAGCGATCTTCCCACTTCCAGCATAGGATGAAATACTGTGAAAGCTCCTAAAATCCCATGGCGAGAAACAGTTAACTTTATTACTCTTCCCGCAACCTCTACTACCTTTACCCACTGGCAGTAATCCTGCCTCAAGATAGCAATGGAAAACAAAAATTTCAAGATATTTCCGGCTAACAAATTATTCGGATTTAGGCAAGCAGATGCTGCAAGATTGCCCCATTCTTCATATAATAATTCCAACTGGCTATCGAGTACCTTTGATTGAATTAAAGCATCTGTAAACTCCTCTATCATCGCAAATAATGCCATGTTATTGATTCCAACAATACGATGAAGCCAAGCTGTTAACATACTTATCAGCTCTTTCGCAACCTCTTCGTTAGGCTGGTTTGCAGTAAACCAAGCGGATAAGCGTGTACTCATTTCTCTAAATAAAGCAATATCACGGCGCCTCAAGCTTAAAACACCCATGGCCTTAAAAGATGTAAGTGCTGCAGTTATGATTTTTTCATCTTTCACTGCATCTCCCCTGTCCATAATTAAAAAAATGCATTCTGTTATTTTCGCAACTAAAAAATTTTGTCTTTGCTTTAACGCTATAACACCGATTAGTGTTAATTGCTCTGCTGCACCAGGAATACATTCAGGTGATAGCTGACGAATCAATGGTCTAAACGCATCCAAGATGAAGCTGACCATATCAGGCTGCTTCTCATTCAATGCTGCTACACTAATAGCCATTAACCGTACTGTCTCGTCCTGACGCATTATTCCATAGCCGAAAGCCAATTTAAGCAAATCAATCGCTTGATAAGCCATAGCAGTATCATTACTAGCGATACTTTTATGTAAAAGTACATACACTTGTTTTAATAATCGTTGCGCTACTTTCTTATCCCTGCGGGAGCTGCGAATCAATGTATTCAAACGAAATGTCAATATTTTAAATTTCCAATTACATTTTCGATAGTAATAACGAATTAATAGTATCGTTAAAACACTGCTTATCGATGCCACCCAGAACAATAGCAACACCCTCCGCTCATCTTAGATTCTTTAAAGCACCATAAGGCTCCGCCTTAAGCGGAAGCCTCATGAGTTATAGCAGTGACAAAATTTTAAAAAATCATACCGCTTTCTATCTAGCGTTAATTTCTCCCTGATAGATGAGCCCTCTTGCTCCATCAACAGTAACCAGCATTCCATCCTGCAAACGTTTCACTGCACCGTCTACCCCGATTATAGTGGGTATTCCAGCGCTAATACCAACGATAGCAGCATTAGAAGTCAATCCGCCTTCCTCTGCAATAATGGCAGCTGCCTGAGATGCATAAACAGCGGTTTCTTCATCGATGCCTGTTACGACTAAAATATCTCCCGGCCGAAACTTGCTTTTAACTTCTTTAATGGAGTGAGCAATGCAGATCTTTCCAGATACCGATCTCTGACCAATTCCAACTCCTCGTAATAAGACGCTTCCTACAACATGAACGCGAATCATATTGGTTGTACCAGACATTCCTGCAGGTACACCCGCGGTGACAACAACTAAATCGCCTTCATTAACTAAACCTTGTTCCACGGATTTAGCGGTAGCATTCTGTACCATTTCATCTGAATTTTTTGTAGTTACGCCCAAAACAGGTTGAACACCCCAAAACAGCATCATACGACGCAGGGTCTTCTCATGGGGTGTAACTGCAATGATGTTGGCCTGAGGGCGATATTTCGAGACCATGCGAGCTGTATGCCCATGTTCTGTCGCTGTAATAACTGCAGCAGCATTTAATTCATAAGCGATCTGTACCGTAGCATGGCTAATCGCGTCCGTAGTTGTATTTTGCAATGTCATACCTTTCGAGAGTAGCAGCGTATTATATTTCAAAGACTCTTCCGTGCGCATGGCAATCCTCACCATTGTTTGCAGAGTCTCAACAGGATAACATCCTGACGCGGTTTCACCACTGAGCATGATACAATCAGTTCCATCTAAAATAGCATTGGCAATATCACTGGCTTCTGCCCTTGTCGGGCGAGGATTCATCATCATAGATTCTAACATTTGTGTAGCGGTAATAACAGGTTTCCCCGCCTTATTACATTTTTCAATTAAGATTTTCTGCACAATAGGAACTTCTTCTGCAGGAATTTCTACACCTAAATCGCCTCTAGCTACCATAATTCCATCAGCGACTTTTAGTATTTCATCAATATTTTTCACGCCTTCAGCGTTTTCGATCTTAGCAATAATCTCCATTTGTCCATTCGCATCTTCTAATAATTTACGAATCTCTATTATATCCGCTGCACGCTGGACAAAGGACGCAGCAATAAAATCTATATCCTGGTTAACGCCAAATAAAATGTCTGCCTTATCCTCTTCTGACAAAAAAGGCAAATTAAGACTCACACCAGGCACCGCTACTCTTTTACGATCACTAATTTCGCCACTGTTTTGTACAGTGGTAATAATCTCATCTCCGATTACATCATCCACATGAAGACTGACTAATCCGTCTGATAATAAAATTGTATTACCAGCAGCTACTTCTTGCGGCAATGACTTGTAATTTACAGACGCCATCTTTACAGTTCCTAAGATCTCCTTTGATGTCAAAGTGAATGCTTGTCCTATTTTTAACTGAATTTTCCCGTTGACAAATTTACCAAGCCTTATTTCTGGTCCTTTGGTATCTAGCAATAAGGCAATGTTCTTATTCAATTGTTTACTGGCTGTACGCAACATTCCGATACGCTTTCCCTGCTCTTCATGAGATCCATGAGAGAAATTAAATCGACTAATATTCATGCCAGCTTCTAGTAAACTTTCCAAAATACCCGGCTTATCAGTACTTGGCCCTAATGTACAGATAATTTTCGTCTTTTTTATCATGTTGCACACCCCTCGTTTTACCATTGCCATTATCTATGAATCATTACTTTATTGCATGTTGGCAAAGAATAGCATGAGCTTCGTCTGCTTCTGATTCTAATACTAATATTTCATACAAGCCATCACCGACAACAGACGCAACTCCAGCTTGTCTAGTATTTGCCAAGATTCCTTCTGTACAGAGTAAATTCTTTAACTTGTCAGCTTGCGCTTTATTCTTTGCGATATATATTACAGTCCACATATTTCCTCCTGCTACTTCTTTCATTTTTTAACAATTGTCTATAAATCTATGAAGCATTCCTATTTCAAAATGAAATCTATACATTGCTTTCTCCATATTAGAGCGTATTCCTGCTAATTTTTCTTAGGCGTGACAAAATATATAATTTCTTCATCTACTTTAGAGCTAACGTCTATTATTTAAGGAAGCTTTGTAATATCTTGTCTACCATATTATAATAATATGGACGATTGTATATCGTAAAGGAGATCGTAAATGAACTTTTTTAAAAAACTACGCAACTACATGCTTTATATTGTTCTCCTATTGATTTTGGTTATAGAAATCCCCATTATTGTTGTTGGTTACCTCACCCAGCCAGTAAAGAGTGACACCATTATTGTCCTTGGTGCTAAAATACTTGGTCAAGATCCGAGTCTCATGTTACGTTTACGTCTTGATGAAGCTATAAAGCTATATGAAGCTGGCTATGCCCCTACCATTATTGTCAGTGGGGCGCAAGGTCCAGATGAAAGTATCAGTGAAGCTGCCAGTATGAAAGCGTATCTTCTTAATCACGGAATCCCAGCAGAACGCATCCTACTCGAAGATCAATCCTTTAATACCTATCAAAATTTAGCTAATTCCCATAAAATTATGCAGGTAAATAGTTTAAGAACCGCTGTTATCGTTTCGAATGCCTCACACATACGCCGTTCTTTGCTATTAGCCCAAAACCTTGGAATACAGGCTACTGGCAGTCCTGCACCAATGGCTAGCAGCAGCCCTTATCTCACAACAAAGCAATATGTACGGGAAGGAGCAGCTGTCGCTGTACTGTTTCTCACAGGAAAATAAGAAAGGGGCGGTCTCAAAAAGGATATGATCTAAAATTGGCTTAAAAATGGGTATACGAAAATAGAGGAAGATTCTTCCCCTACATTCGCAGCGCTTGTTGTTTTAATCATAAAAAAGAAATAACCGCCCCTCAGTGAAGGTTATTCGTTTGTCGAAAATATTTTTACCCATTCCACTTGTAATTATGCTAGAAAGTACTATAATTAGAAATGGATGGGAATTTAAAAGTCGCCGTGTCCTGAAAGTGTTACAGCACTTTCAGGCACGAGCAGGTGAAAACACCACCTACACGCAACAGTTAACTGTCCACGACGATATTCATATTATACCCAATTATTCCCTTGAATACAAGCAGCCATATGTTTGGGTATAGTAGATTGTTAAGGGCAATGACTGAGCGGCTGCATGCCATAATCAAAGTCATAGTACAGGTAACCGGCCAAACAGCAGGGCTTGTTGTTGTTTGTTGCTTCATAGCAAACCGGGTTACTCGTTTTTATGCAAATGACGAACTCAAGGCGCATGTGTAGGTAAAAAATACCTTGCATATGCGCCTTTTAAATTCCCCCTAAAAAAGACTGTCCACGGACAACGACCGTTGGGCGGGATGAATGGGGGAATATATAATGTTAGTAAAAGAAAAACGTGTCCGTATCCTTGCCGTGAACTATATGTATCAAAACGGTGAACGGATACCATATATCCGGCTGCAGGGCAAATGGCTGGGTAAAATTGGCTTTCAGTGCGGTGACAAAATCGAAATAGAACAGAAAATCGGCTATCTGTTCATTAAAACTATTGGAAAAGAACCACCACCGGTCGGCCTTTTATAGCACGTAAAGTATTCGGGCATTTGATTCTAAAGAACAATTCAATATACATGGGAAGAAACTACGCACATTATAAAAACGTGGGTAGTTTTTTGATTTTTTACGAAAAAGACTGTCTCTCATACTTTTGTATTTTGAGGGCAGGTCCTTTCTCATTTATGCAACTGTTACCTGCCCTTTGCCAATGATAGTTTCTAATGCTTCTATCGCCTCGGGAGTAGGTCTGATCCAAAATTGCTGTTCTGTTTTTATCACACGCCGACTATCTGTCAGATGCAAAAAGACAACACTAGAACCAGGAAATTTCCTAAAGGTCTGTTTTAATTTTTCAAAAACATCTCCGCTTTCTTGCACTTTACTAATTTTAAGCCGCACTTCCAGATTTTGCGGATCACCAAGTAATTGAATATCATCTGCAATTACTTTCGCCTTATCCTCACTCATGCTCAATCTGCCAGATACCCGAACAGGCGTATCTGGTAATAAAATTTTATTAACTTTATCAAAGGTTTTCGGGAAAATCACGACTTCTATCTGCTCTGTAAAATCCTCCAGAGCAATAAAGCACATCATTCCACCATTCCTTGTAGTAATTCGCTTTGCACTAATAATGAGTCCCGCTACTTTAATATTCTTGCCGTCACCATATTCACCAGTAACCAACTCAATTAGCGGAGTGAAGCTGTTCATCTTCTCTCTATACGCATCTAAGGGATGTCCCGTTACATAAAAGCCAGTGATTTCTTTTTCCAATACCAGCATCTGTTCTTTTGGGATCTCGGGAATATCCGGCAGACTAATCTCATCTGCATCATTTAAAGTTTCTTCACCAAACAAGCCGATCTGTCCACTGACCTTATCCCGCTGACGCACTGCAGCCATGTCGATTGCTCGTTCTAGTACTGCTAATAACTGTGAACGCTTTGCACCCAATGAATCAAATGCACCGCATTTAATTAAACTTTCGATTACCCGTTTATTAATTAAGCGCATATCCACTTTAGTGCATAAGTCTACCAGGGACTCAAATTTTCCATTGGCATCACGAGCAGCCACCATATTTTGGATAGCATTCTCACCGACGTTTTTTACTGCTGCCAAGCCGAAACGTATCCCATTCCCATCTACACTAAAACTACTTTGACTGGCATTGATATCAGGCGGCAGTACATCAATACCCATTTGACGGCAAGTCTCAATATAAGAGCCAATTTTCTCATTGGTTCCCATGACGCTTGACAATAAAGCTGCCATAAATTCTTGAGGATAATTCGCCTTTAAATAAGCAGTTTGATAGGCAACCAAAGCATAAGCCGCACTATGGGATTTATTAAAACCATAATCGGCAAAGTGTGCCATCAAATCAAAAATTTCCCCTGCCATCTTCCGTTCAATGCCCCGTTCACTAGCCCCCTGTAAGAAATTCTCCCGTTGGGCATCTAGTACATCGTGTTTCTTTTTTCCCATGGCTCGTCTTAGCAAATCCGCTTGTCCCAAGGAAAAACCAGCCATCACCGAGGCAATCTGCATAACTTGTTCCTGATACAAAATAACGCCGAAGGTATCACATAAAATTGGCTCTAATAAGGGATGTACATACGTAACTGTTTTTTTACCATGCCGGCCATTGATAAAGTCTTCTACCATGCCACTTCCTAAAGGACCTGGTCGATATAGCGCCACTAAGGGTATTAAATCGGCAAAACATTCAGGTCTTAGATCCTTCACTAACGTAGTGATACCACTTGACTCTAGCTGAAAGACGCCTGCTGTGTCGCCATTGGTCAACATAGCACTTACTTTAGGATCATCTAAGGGAATATGATCAATATCAATCTTTATCCCCCGACTTTTCTGTACAAGCTTAATCGTATCACCAATAACAGTTAGTGTTCGAAGCCCTAACAAGTCCATCTTTAATAAGCCCAGATCTTCTACTTTATCCTTATCATATTGCGTCGTTAAAAAACCTTCGGCAGAATTTTGCAGCGGCACATAATGGGTCAAAGGTTCTTTAGAGATCACTAGCCCTGCAGCATGAGTAGAAGCGTGTCGCGGCAATCCTTCAACTGCCATTGCTAAATCTAACAATTTTCCTACCGCTGGTTCATTTTCATAAGCAGCACGAAAATCCGAACTGATTTCCAAAGCCCGCCGCAGCGTAATCCCCAATTCATTCGGTACCATTTTAGCAATTCGATCGACTTCCCCATAGGGCATATTTAAAGCTCGCCCTACATCTCGAATGGCTCCTTTAGCAGCCATCGTTCCAAAGGTAATAATCTGGGCTACCCGATCCGCACCATAACGTTCTGATACATATTCAATGATCCTGCCGCGATTCACATAACAAAAATCAATATCAATATCGGGCATAGTAACCCGTTCAGGATTCAAAAATCGTTCAAACAACAAGCCATAAGCAATCGGATCAATATTAGTGATCCCCAATAAGTATGCAACAATACTACCCGCAGCCGATCCACGACCTGGTCCTACAGGAATTTCCTGTTGCCTGGCATAATTAATAAAATCCCAAACAATTAAAAAGTACCCTGAATAATCCATCTTCATAATAACGCCTAGCTCAAAGACCAAACGATCATTAATCTCTGAGGTGACTTCACTGTAGCGCTCTTTCAACTGATCCCGGCACAGCTTTTCAAGATAATCATTTGCCGTAAGACCTTCTGGTACAGGAAATTCAGGCAAATATAAATTGCCAAAATCTAAGGTCACATTACAACGCTCTGCAATGCAGCAAGTATTTGCAAGGGCTTCTGGATACGCCCCAAATAACTGTGCCATTTCATCAAAATCTTTCAAATAAAATTCATCACTGAAGAATTTCATTCTAGCAGTATCATCTACGGTTTTTCCCATTTGAATGCATAACAACACATCATGACATTCTGCATCCTGCTTGTTAATATAATGCAAGTCATTGGTCGCGACTAAACCAACGTCAAATTTACGAGACATTTCGATCAAAAGCTTATTTACCTTTTTTTGTTCCGGTATCCCATGATCCTGGATTTCAAGAAAAAAATTATCTTTTCCAAAGATATCAATATATTCTTGAACTAACGTCTCAGCAACAGTGATATTATCTTTTAACAGCCAGGAAGGGATTTCCCCTGCAATGCAGGCACTTAGGCAAATGAGTCCCTTACTATATTGGCTAAGCAATTCTTTATCAACTCTCGGTTTATAATAAAAGCCTTCGGTATTTCCTCTTGATACCAACTCAATCAAATTACGATATCCTTCATCGGTTTCAGCCAATAATACCAAATGATAGTAAGCTTCCCCTTCTACCATAGTTCTTTCCCGCCGGGAACGGGGAGCCACATAGACCTCACAGCCAATGATGGGTTTAATACCTTGCTTTTTTGCTTGTTTATAAAAATCAACAATGCCATACATTGTACCATGATCGGTAATTGCGATTGCTGGCATATTGAGTTCTTTTGCTCGTTTTACCAGACTTCCAATACGGCTGGCACCATCAAGTAGGCTATATTCTGTATGTACATGCAAATGCACAAATGACCTAGCATTAGAGTGCTGCAATTCTTTTTCCATCTATTTCACATCCTTTTAGATGACACAATTCTTATTCCTATAGAAAAGTTCATTTTTATTATACTTTATAGTAAGAAATAACGGAACCACTATGTAATTCATTCTTTCTGAATGGACAATACCAGATGTCTTTATGGGTAAGACCAGTATATTTTTGTTATGTTTCGCAGGTATTTTCATAAATAAGTTGAATATATAGAGGTTATAAATGTTTAAAGAGGTGTTGTGAATTGTATACTATAGGCATTCTGCAATTGACGCAAAATTTAGATGATGCCGTCCATGGTTTTAAAGCAGAACTTACAGAACGCGGTATTCATGCCGAGTTTCATTATTTAAATGCCGATGGCAATATAGATCAGCTTGCTAAATTAGCGAATCAATTAGCCGAAAAAGAAGTGGATCTCATCTTTGCTTGCTCGACACCAGCGGCTGCGGCTGCTGTAAAACTTACACAAGATATTCCAGTAGTGTTTACACCTGTATTTGATCCTATTGGTGCTAACTTGGTACTTAGCATGGCAGAGCCTGGCGGTAAAGCAACTGGAGTTGCAGGCATGGTCAAAGCAGAAGATAAATTAAACTTTATAAACCGTCTCTTACCTGCCATCCAAAAAATCGGTATGCTTTATCATACTGAGGACTCTAATGCGATTGTAGAAGTAGCAAACTTTCGTAAATTAAACAATCCCAAAGTGCAATTTATAGAAATTCCTATAAAAGAGGCGGAGGATTTATCCAATTTACCGGATATATTACCAAATGATTTAGATGCTTTATTTCTGCCAATCGGCAAAATCATTGAAGATAATTTTGCCACTATCGTTTATTATACGGATACCCTTGAAATTCCTATCATTGCTTCTCATGCCCCCAATATACCTGACGGTGCCTTGGCTGGTTTGGTAGCTAACCACTATCAGTTAGGTAAAGAGTGTGCCGTGAAAGCGACGCAAATTCTAAAAGGTGCTAGTCCTAGCCAAATACCTGTCGATACTGTAAAAACACCAGAAATTTGGCTGAATCAGTTTACTGCGGAAAATCTAGGGATATCTTTTTCCGAAGATTTAAAAGAAGAAGCCACAGAAGTTTTTGAATAAAACTACCCTATCTAATTAAATTGCTGGAGATGAAAAAATGTTATTAACACGAGATTCTGTAGAATTACTCGCTCCCGTTGGCACATGGGATGTATTGGAAGCCGCGATTGAAGCCGGAGCAAATGCGGTATATTTAGGCGGAAAACGCTTTAATATGCGTATGTTTAAGACAACTGCCAATTTTGATGATACTACCCTTGGCAAAGCAATTGAATACGCTCACCGTCACAATGTCGCCTTACATGTCACTGTCAACAACCTAATTAGTGATCGTGAGCTGGATAATATGCGCTCCTACCTTAAGCTTCTTGATGAATTAAAGCCCGATGCACTTATTGTACAAGATTTGTCCATTTTACAATTGGCTCGTGAAATGAATCTGAGCGTTCCCTTACATGCTTCAATTATGATGAATACTCATAATGAACATGCAGTACGTGCATTACAAGGCTATGGAATCAGCCGCGTCGTCGTAAACCGCGAAATGTCCTTATCCCAGCTTAGTCTACTAAAAGAACGTACTGGTATTGAAGTAGAGTATTTTATTCATGGTGATATGTGCATTTCCCATAGTGGCCAATGTGTACAATCAGGAGTTGTTTTTGGACAAAGTTCCAATCGGGGCCGCTGTCTAAAACCGTGCCGTTGGCCGTACCAATTAGTAGATGCAGCAACAGGTCTTCCAATCGATGATCAGACCCCTGGTCCTTACAAATTAGCCATGAAAGATATGTGCTTGTATATGAAATTGCCTGAACTGATCCAAGCAGGTGTATCCTCTTTCAAAATTGAAGGGCGCATGCGTACTGCGGATTTTGTGAGTGGCATTGTTAAAACATACCGTAAAGCCATTGATCGTTATATTGCAGATCCAATGGGATACACACCTGATTTACAAGACTGGGAAAACTTACAGAACACTCGCTCCCGAGACTTTTCCACTTGCTATGCCTTAGGCAATCCTGGAGCAGCAGCGATTGGTTATAGTGGTAAACGTGAACCACGCTTCTTCAGTCAGGCCGTACGAGAAGCAGATATGGCAACCCTTGCCAAACGATCACTTCCAAATCCAACAAACAAGCTCTTTGATCCTACATTAAGTGTTCACGTTGCCGATCTAGTTTCCCTGATTGCCGCTTGCCAAAATGGTGCTAATACGATTTATATCGGTGGCGAAGTCGCAAAACCCGGTATTCCTTGGACGCTCCAGACAATGGTACAAGCCGTAGAAGAAGCTGACAAATACGATGCAAAAGTTATTATTACTACACCTCGCATTACAATGGAACGAGAATGCGGTGAATTAGAACAATTTTTCAGTTCCCTTGCAAAAATAAATCCCCATGGCTTAATGGTCGGAAATTTAGGTGCCTTGACTTTGGCCCAGCAACATTCTACTCTTCCACTACAAGCTGAGTTTTCTTTTAATGTTTTCAACCATGTAACAGCACAGTTGTTAAAAAATAACAATGTGAAAAAAGCCACGATTTCTCTCGAAGCCACTTATGAACAAATCATGCAATTGGTTGAGAATAGTCCCCTTCCTTTAGAATTCATTGTTCATGGGTCATTGCCAGCAATGATTACCGATCATTCCATACCAGAAGCTGTGTTTACTAACCAGTATCAAAGCGACTATGATCCGGCAGTGGATACAACTCGATACGCTTTGCTGGATACAGCAGGCCAGCAGCATCCTATTATGGTAGATCAATATGGACGCAGCAACCTTCTCTTTGCTAAAGACTTGTGTTTATTACCCCATTTGCACTCCTTAAGGACTGTACAGAATTATCGCATTGAAGGTCAATATTATACTCCGGAACTTGTTGGACTGGTTACAAAAATTTATCGTGAAGAACTTGATAAAATCGCCGCCGAGCAATCAACCTATCACTTCGATGAAAGCCAGCTAGAAAAAATTGCAGCAGCAAGTCCCAGAGAATTAGGTATCGGCACTTTCCGCTACCGCTTATCCAAGTAATTTAAAAATTCCTCGTCCTATAAAAAATCGAAAGGTGAGATTGTTTTGAATCACTATATTGGCCCTGAAGAAATTTTACGTAAAAAGCAGGAATATTTGATTCCCTGCGCATATCACTTTTATAATCAGCCTATGCAATTAGTCCGGGGTGAAATGCAATATTTGTATGACTCCACCGGTAAAGAATATCTGGATTGTTTCGCTGGTGTATCCGTTGTTAACTGCGGCCACTGCAATCCCGAAATTACCAAAGCAATCTGTGATCAAGTAAACACATTGCAGCATACTTGTACGATTTATTTAACAGAAAACATTGTAAATCTAGCGGAACAATTAGCCCAGCTCACACCTGGAAGGTTACAGAAAACATTCTTTTGTTCTAGCGGCAGTGAAGCCAATGAAGGCGCTGCTTTGTTAGCCTCTTTATACACAGGAAGTTCTGAATTCATCAGTTTACGGCAAGGGCTGCATGGGCGTACTAAATTAGGAATGAGCCTTACTGGTCTTAGTATGTGGCGCACCGACAATACTCCTGTTGGCGGCATTAACTTCGCCCCTAATGCTTACTGCTATCGCTGTCCCTTAGATAAAAAATATCCCGAATGCGATCTAGCCTGTGCAAATGAAATTGAAACGATAATAAAAACAGCCACTTCCGGAAAAGTGGCTGCCATGTTTGTCGAACCGATTCAAGGCAATGGTGGTATGATTACTCCACCATTGGATTATTTTAAACGCGTCAAATCCATTCTGGATGCCTATGGTATTTTATTAATCGTTGATGAAGTCCAAACTGGTTTTGGACGTACAGGTACTTTTTTTGCCATGGAACATTATGACGTAGAAGCGGATATCATGACAATGGCAAAGGCGCTTGCCAATGGTACGCCTGTTGGAGCCTTCACTGCCAGAGCCGAAATTGCAGATGTCTATACTCGTCCTGGGGCATCTACTTTAGGTGGAAATCCTGTAACAGCTGCCGCAAGTCTAGCGACACTGCATTATCTTACCAAACATGATCTCCCTGGCAAAGCCGCTGTACTAGGCAAGAAACTAAAGGATGGTCTTACTGTCCTACAGCAAAAACATCCCATTATTGGAGACATACGTGGTTTGGGACTTATGATTGGTGTGGAATTAGTATACAGCGATAAAACACCTGCAATTAAAGAAACTGATTTCATTTTGGAAGAAATGAAAAATCGCGGTATTTTAGTCGGTAAGAATGGTCCTAACCGTAATGTCCTGGCATTTCAACCACCACTAGTAATTACTGCTGAAGATCTTCATCGGCTGCTAAATAATTTAGATGATGTACTATCTTTAATAGAGATCTAACTATAATTCACGCATTAAGCGTTCCGGGCGTATCCGTTTATGGGTATGCTCTTCTTTTTTCAGCATAACTTGTAGTTGTGACGGGCGTCGTTTCACTGCTTTTATCGTTCTTGCATGAGCAATAAAGGCTACAATTGCTATCATTGCCCACAAGCCGACAAAGACCCGCCCCGCTGATGATGCAATCAGCTCAGGTATAAAGAGGGAAAACAGTATCAACATTGTCATTAACGCTAAGATGCTTATTAAAGATCCAAATTTACCTATCTTTTCTTTAAACAAAGTTCTCATAACAGTCACTCCTTACTTAGTCAATTGGCCTGTAAATAAGTGTGCTAGTTTAATTTATTCTGACTTACAATTAACTATTACCAAAATCTTAGATTTTATGTACAAAATATATAACCAAATTCAATCCTGCCACAATGTTAGCTAGTGAAAGGAACGAACATCAACTTTTGTATCGTAAAAGGTACTCGCTGCTCCACGATCTGTAAGCCGCTGAGACGTTAATGCATTTACTGAACTTTTTCCCGGTGTATTTTTGATCCAGAAGATCCCTTCTGTCACAACAATGCCACTTGGAACTTCAGAGGCTATTTTAAGAATAAATACAACTTCGCCTCGTTCATTAAAAGCAATAACCTCCTGTCCATTTTTAAATCCCTTCTTTTCAGCATCATGAGGATTCATCATCAAATACATCGCTTTTCTTTTTTCCAAAAGATCAGGCCGTTCATTAAAAGAGGAGTTAAGCGAATATAAACCTGGAGCATTCATGAGCCAAAAAGGTGCATCATCCCCATGAGATGGCTTATAGATAGGGAAGGGATCTATTTCCCGCGGGTTAAAAATCTCGATTTTTCCCGATGGAGTTTTAAATGTTATTTTGTAATCAGGCGGCAACGGCAATTCTGCTGCCATTCCCTCCTGGACCTTGTTCATGTCAATTTGTGCCAGCCATGGCTTAGGAGATTCTAGCAATTGCTGAATGATTTCATCAGTTGTTTGCTCAAAAAAAGATTCCTCAAATCCCATAGCACTTGCTAATAACCTGAAAACATCCCAATTGGATTTTGCTTCTCCTACTGGTGGAATCACCGGATATGCACGTTGAACACAATAATGCCCATAAGAGCGATAAATATCAGAGTGCTCTAAAGAACTGGTAGCTGGCAGCACTAGGTCCGCATAACGAGCTGTATCGGTCATAAAACGTTCATGAACAATCATAAACAGATCTTCCCGCAATAGCCCTTTCACTACAGCATTCTGATCTGGTGCAACAATAGCAGGATTAGAATGATATACATACATACTCATAATAGGAGGATTTTCTATCTGCTGCAAAGCATGACCTAATTGATTCATATTTACAATTCGGGTGGGTTCTTGCAAAAAATCCTCCCGGGTTATCGAATTCATAGCAAAAGCACTTCCTGTGCCAATACTTGCTAATAGCCCGCCGCCCACTTTTGCCCAAGCTCCTACAAGAGCCGGGAGACATGTTATGGCACGGACTGTCATCGCGCCGTTACCATATCGTGATAGGCCACTGCCCATAACAATAAAAGGAGCCCGTGCCTTTCCATATAGAATCCCTATCTCCTCGATACTAGCAGCATCAATTCCGGTTATTTTATTTACTGCCTCTAATGAATATTTGGGCAAAGATTCTTTCTCGAAGGCCTCAAAGCCTTGTACATACCGAGCAACAAACTCTTCATCGATTAACTTTTTGTCAACTAAGACACGCATCATACCCAAAGCCAATGCACCATCGCTGCCAGGTCGCACCATGATTACCTTATCAGCAAATTGAGCTGCTGATGATTGATAGGTCTCAATCAGCCAAACCACTGCTCCTGCCTTCTTAGCCTCCCGTATCTGATACAGCAAATGAATATTCGTCGCTAGAATATTCGTCCCCCAAAGAATAATTAAATCACTTGCTGATACTTCTTGGGGATGGGGCGCTAGACTCGAACCCATAACTGCTGACCAGCCATACCCCTTGGCTGAAGAACAAATTGTCCGTTCTAAACGCGATGCCCCTAAACGATGAAAAAAAGCCTCACCAATATTACGCTGCACCACGCCCATTGTTCCTGCATAGGAGTAAGGTAATATCGCCTGCGAGCCATACTCAGCAATAATTCCTTGCCAGCGTTCTTTAATATGAAAAATTGCCTCTTCCCAGGAAATCTCTTTAAATTCTCCTGTACCTTTTGGTCCAGTCCGTAATAAGGGTTTCGTCAGCCTCTCTGGGGAATGCACTGTTTTCTCATAATGATTCATTTTAGAGCATAAAGTTCCTCTCGTATGAGGATGATCTGGATCTCCTGTAACTCTTACGGCTTTCCCCTTCACCGTTTCCACCATAAGTCCGCAGGTGTCAGGACAGTCATAGGGACAAACCGATCGCTTTACTTCGATTTTAGGATTCACTACGTAACCTCCTATTGAATGTTTAATCATCTATTTATCTTACTTACAGCCCTTTTCTGCTCCACACTCACCGCCCACACCACGAAGAATCTCAAGAGCATGAGGCAGTACAGGTAAAATAATTTCCAAACATTCCCGCACTGCTTTGGGACTACCCGGTAGATTTACAATCAAACATTTGCCGCGAATACCTGCTACCGCTCGGCTTAACATCGCTCTTGGAGATATCGCAGCACTCTCTCGCCTCATGGCTTCCGGTAAACCAGGAACAGCCCTTTCAATAACACGCAATGTAGCTTCAGGGGTTACGTCCCTTGGTGAAAATCCAGTCCCTCCTGTGGTAAGTAAAAGCCCCACACCAAGTTGATCTACCATTTCTATTATGGCTTCCACTAATACATCCTGGTCATCAGGCAGTATACGATAATCAATCACCTGCCCGTTTATATTCGGCACAATTTTTTCAATTTCTTTGGCACTGGTATCTTCTCTTTCTCCAATTGCTCCTTTGTCACTAGCCGTAATAATACCTACTGGTATACCATGCCAGACTTCAATCCCATCCTCTGCTTTTACCCTGCCGCCAACTAGCACTCGGGTGAAAATGCCTTCTTTCGGCATAACGCATTGACCAACCTGCTTGAAAATCTCGCAATGATGATGGCAACTCTTGCCGATTTGAGTTACTTCCAGTAAGGTTTCTCCCGTCTTCAAATAGGTTCCAACAGGTAGTTTGAAAAGCTCTAATCCTTCTGTCGTGAGATTTTCAGCAAAGTCTCCCGGAACGAGATCCAAACCTTTTTTTCTGCCAATTTCCTTCATTTTTTCAATACTATCTACACTAAGCAAGCTGATCTGCCGATGCCATTTTCCTGCGTGAGCATCGCCTTCCATCCCCCAATTTGCTCTCAATTTAGCCTCACCTATATTTTCTTTGCGAACCCCTTTTTCTTTGCTGATACAAACAGCGGCTATTTTGGCAGACATGAATCATCCTTCCTTTCAAACAGGCCGCTCTTACCGCCTTCTTTTTTCATTAAACAAATGTTTGTTATTACCATAGAACGATCAATTGCCTTACACATATCATATATTGTCAGAGCTGTAACGCTAACGGCGGTCATGGCCTCCATCTCTACACCTGTTTGCCCGCTCACCCTAACAGCAGCTTCTATCATGATGGATCGCTGCTCTCTGGTAAAACGGATCTCAACCGAACTAATTAATAGAGGGTGACAAAGAGGTATAAGGTGCTGGGTTTGCTTTGCAGCCATGATACCTGCTAAACGTGCTACTTCTAACACATTTCCTTTGGCAATTTGACTGTCATATATTTTTTCTAGTGTTTCTTTTTCCATAAAAATTTGTCCGCGAGCTACTGCTTGTCTTTGCGTTATATGTTTAACACTGACATCTACCATGTGGCTTTCGCCCTGAGCATTAAAATGAGTAAATTCTGCCATAATTATGCACAAATCCTCCCTTTATAAATGAACTGTGAAGATATTGAACTCACCTTCACAGCTGCGACACCGCAGCGTCTCTCTTCTAGCAATTTGCCAGCTATACCTTTGATAACCGAATTCTATTTTCTAAAAAATCAGCAACCTCTTTAACCTCTTCCAGCTTAAAATAAGGGACACCAGTATAAATTTGCTGATCTGCAACTAAGGCGATCCGATTCTTTTTTAGGCCAATATATTCTCGTCCCTGCCGATGTACCTCAATTTGTGGTTTTTCTTCCAGTTTAAACCCCTCTGTCAAAATTAAATCCACATTGCTAATCCCTTGAATGATATCATCCAGCGCAAGTGGCTGGGTAAGGGTCTGCACGAATGCTACTTGATGTGCGGAGGCAATGCATACAACATCAGCACCAGCTTGGCGGTGCCTCCATGTATCCGTCCCAGCATGATCTATTTCAAAATCATGACCATCGTGTTTAATCACTGCAATACGATAACCACGATTTTTCAACTCACGAATAACCTTTGTCAAAAGCGTCGTTTTACCGCTATTGGAATAACCTACAAAGGAGACAAGAGGTATCATAGTCGCTTTCCTTCTTTCTACTATTACTTTACATTAGCCACTAATACGATGCATACCTCTTTATTTTTTCTTCCATTCATCAAATCTCATTGATCTTCAACGAAGAATTACTTATTGGCTGCTCCCATATCCATCAAACCCAATGTTTATTTTCACTTACCAATTTAGCACATTTTCTATTTAAAAGTAAAGCCAAAGAGCTCTGAAAATTATAACTGCTACACAATTGATTCTCCTGTTTATATCGTTAACCTTTTTTTAAAATAAGTTTACATTCTAGATAAAATTATTATACACTATATATAAGATTTTACATCACAGGAGGAAACGACTATGAAGTTAACGCTTAGAGAAATGATCCTAATTTCTATTTTTGCGGCATTAACTGCCGTAGGTGCATTCATAAGAATTCCTACTCCCCTTGTACCTTTCACATTGCAATTTTTATTTTGTGCCTATTCAGGTGTGTTTTTGGGGGGAAGAAAAGGCTTATACTCTCAGATGCTTTATGTTGGGATTGGTCTGATCGGTATTCCCGTCTTTGCCAGTGGCGGCGGCCCTGCCTATGTACTACAGCCTACTTTTGGCTATTTGTTGGGTTTTATAGTCTGTTCTTATACCATTGGCCAACTGGTTCAACGCTTTTCTACTATAACCTTTATAAAAGTTTATAGCGCAGTCCTCTTAGGATTATTCTTTGTTTATGCTTGTGGTGTAGGATATTTATATCTCATTATAAATTTTTACTTACATAAACAAATGACATTGCAAGCAGCTATCGGAGTAGGCCTTCTTCCTTACATTACTTCCGACTTAATATTAAGCCTATTTATTGCACTCACTGCCATTCGGGTTATACCAATACTAAAGAAAAACGGATATTATACATCAACTTGCCATGCAGAATAATCTTTCTCAACAACAATAAAATCCCTTGAATTCATAGAGTTTGAATTCAGGGGATTCTATTTGTTCATTCTATTGTTTACGTTTTCTTTATTTATTAGGTTTCAATAGTTCTTTGACTTTGGCAACCACATGCTCTACAGTAAAACCATATTCTTTAAGTACGATTGATTCCGGCGCTGAGGCACCGAATGTATCAATACCTAATACACATCCCTGATCGCCAACATAACGTTCCCACCCTAATGTTGATCCCATTTCAATTGCCAGACGGACCTTCACATTAGAAGGAAGCACTGTTTCTTGATACTCCCGAGACTGATCTGCAAATAAATTCCATGAAGGAAAACTGACTACAGATACAAAAATATTTTCACTTGCAAGCTGGCTTTGCGCCTGCACGGCTAATTGAACTTCAGATCCAGTTGCCAATAGTAAAGCATCTGGCGTTTCTGCCCTTGCTTTTGAAATAACATATGCCCCTTGCCGTACCCCCTGGTCTGCAGATTCTTTCGTCCCAGGGATTGTAATAAGATCTTGCCTTGATAAGACTAAAGCTGTCGGTTTATCAAAAGACTCTAAAGCTATTTTCCAGGCAGCTACTGTTTCATTTCCATCTGCCGGACGAATCAGGTTTAGATTGGGCAAGGCTCTTAACGAAGCCAGTTGTTCAATCGGTTCATGTGTAGGACCATCTTCTCCAACTGCAATACTGTCATGAGTAAACACATAAGTAACTGGCAGCTTCATTAAGGCCGCCAAGCGAATTGCTGGTCGTAAATAGTCTGAGAATATAAAGAACGTCGCACCATATACTTTTAATCCACCGTGTAAAGCCATGCCGTTTAAAGCAGCTCCCATGGCAAACTCTCGCACACCAAACCAAATATTACGTCCACTGTAATCAACAGAAGAAAAAGGATTTGCATCTTTTATTGTTGTTTTGTTAGAGCTGGCTAAATCGGCTGATCCACCAAAAAGTGCAGGTACTGTTTTAGCAAATGCATTTATCACTTCACCAGAAGAAGAACGGGAAGCAATTTTTTTGCCGTCTTCATATTGTGGCAAATTGCTATCCCAATGGTCCGGCAAAAGCCCATTGATAGCACTCTCAAGATTTTTTGCTAACTCTGGATACTCAATGCGATATTTGTCCAATAAAGTATTCCATTTTTCTTCCAAACGAGCTCCCTCTTTAATGACCGTCTCAGAAAAATGTGTATACACTTCATCAGGAACATAAAAATCTTCTTCATAAGACCATTTATATGCAGCTTTGGTTAGTTGTACTTCTTCTTTGCCTAACGGCGATCCATGAGAAGCAGAAGATCCCGCCTTATTGGGTGAGCCAAAGCCAATTGTTGTCTTTACCTCTATTAGTGTAGGACGAAGGGTATCCGCTTTTGCTTTTACTAACGCTTTATCAATGATAGCCAAATCATTGCCATCTTCCACATATAGCACTTGCCAGCCATAAGCTTTAAAACGCTTTTGTACATCTTCGGAAAAAGACAAATTTAGTTTTCCATCTAAAGAAATGTTATTGGAATCATATAAAACAATAAGACGTCCTAATTTAAGATGCCCTGCAAGAGAAGCTGCTTCTGCTGAAACGCCTTCCATCAAGTCACCATCGCCACAAATACTATAGGTGCAGTGATCCACTATTTCGTATTCTGCTTTATTATATTGAGCTGCTAGATGCCGTTCAGCCATCGCCATACCAACTGCCATAGCGATTCCCTGCCCTAACGGTCCTGTAGTAGCATCTACCCCTGGTGTATGCCCATATTCAGGATGTCCAGGTGTCCTGCTTTGCCATTGACGAAATCTTTTCAAATCTTCGATTGTAAGATCATAACCTGATAAATGCAATAAGCTATACAGCAAGATTGAACCATGACCTGCAGACAGTACAAAACGATCCCTGTTAAACCATTTTGGATTCTTGGGATTGTGATGCATATGCTTCGTCCAAAGTTGATAGGCCATAGAAGCTGCTCCCATAGGCATTCCTGGATGACCAGAATTGGCTTTTTCCACTGCATCAATCGACAAGTTGCGAATTGTATTGATTGCTAATTGATCTATTTTTTTAGATTTCATACATAAAAACTCCTTTCACTTTTCATCAAATTTAGGTAGAAATACAGAAAATTCCTTTAAAGCTGCTGCTTGAAAAAAAGCAACAACTTCAAAGGAATTCTTATACTTATATCTTGGGTTTTATATAGGCAGGAACAGAATACGCATATAGCTCTTTCTCTATATCTACATGTCCTGGAACATAGATAAATACAGAATCAGCAATTCGCTGTACATTACCAGATACTACATAGCATACTCCATTCATGAAATCTTTTATAGCATGCTGCATATCCAGATCTACACCTGAAAAATTAATTACTACTGCCACATTTTCCTTCAGATGATTTGCATATATGCACACATCATCATATGTTACTGGTGAAGCTACTACTACTTTTAAAGACATCGATTCACTGGTATGAACCTGTAAATTCATCGACTTACGAGCACGAGCTGCATCCATTTCCGATACAACACTTCCTCCAGCAGCCACTTCCTCCAGTGGCATCAAATAATTTGTCAGCTTATCGATTAAACTAAGCCCCATTATTCTTGCCCTCCAGACATTTTCCAAATAAATTTAACTAATATTTCCATTGTAATTTAATCATTCGACACGTTATTAATAAATCCCTGCATATCAATCATATTTTTTATATTTTTTTATAAGATTATGCGTAAAGATTAGAAAAAAAGACGCCCCAAGGGGCGTCCATGTTTATACCTTAGCCATTTTTACGTTCTCTGCCACGTAATGTACGGCTTAAAATTGCTTTACGCAGACGAATGCTCTTAGGAGTCACCTCTACCAATTCATCTTTATTAATATATTCTAATGCTTGTTCTAAACTTAATATTCGAGGTGCAGTTAAACGCAACGCTTCATCAGAAGCACTTGTCCGCATATTGGTAACATTCTTCTTTTTGCATGGATTAACATCCATATCCATTTCTCTAGTGTTTTCACCAATGATACTACCCTCATATACCGTTTGTCCTGGCACAATAAATAAGGTTCCTCTTTCTTGCACACCAAAGATACCATAACCGGTTGTTTCACCTGCTTCAAAAGCAACTAAAGCACCGCGGCTGCGTCCTGGTATATCGCCTTTATATGGTGCATAGCCATGGAATAAGTGATGCATAATGCCATTCCCCTTGGTACTAGTCAAGAATTCAGAACGGAAACCAATTAATCCACGAGCAGGAATCACAAATTCCATACGAAGATAACCAGCGATTTCTGTCATATTCACCAAGTCAGCTTTACGAGTACCCAGTTTTTCCATAACGGCTCCCATAAATTCTTGAGGAACATCAATGGTTAAAGCCTCCATTGGCTCACACCGCTGTCCATTAATGGTCTTGTAAATAACTTCTGGCTTACCAACCTGAAATTCAAAACCTTCACGGCGCATGGTTTCAATTAAAATTGACAAATGCAATTCACCACGACCAGATACTTCAAATGTATCTGCACTTTCTGTTTCCCGAACTTTTAGGCTTACATTGGTTTCTACTTCACGAAATAGTCGATCACGCAAATGTCTCGTAGTAATGAATTGACCTTCACGTCCAGCAAGAGGGCTATTGTTAACACTAAAGGTCATAGCCAATGTTGGTTCATCAATATCAATGGTTGGTAATGCTTCTGGATTTTCCGTATCGGCAATGGTTTCACCAATATTTACATCATCCAATCCAGTAATCGCAACGATATCTCCTAATGCCACCTCTTGGACTTCAGTACGTTTTAAACCCTGGTAGGTATATAAACGGCCAAGTTTCGCCTTCTTTTGAATTTCACCATTTAAAACTAAAACCTGTTGTCCATTCGTAGCTTTACCACGAATAACACGTCCGATAGCAATACGTCCTACATAATCATCATAGTCCAGGGTGGTAACCATGATTTGCAGTGGTCCATCAATTTCTCCTTGAGGAGCAGGAATTTCAGCTACTAATAAATCGAATAAAGGCTGCAGATTATCACTGTCATCTTCCATATTCAATTTAGCAATACCAGCTCTGGCTGCCGTATAAACAATCTTAAATTCTAATTGTTCATCTGTAGCATCAAGTTCCATAAATAATTCAAACACTTCATCGGCAACGTCCTTTACCCGCTGATCTGGACGGTCAATTTTGTTAATAACAACAATCGGTTTTAATTTTTGCTCTAAGGCCTTTTTCAAAACATATTTAGTCTGAGGCATAGGACCTTCAAAAGAGTCTACTAGTAATAGAACGCCATCCACCATATTGAGTACTCGCTCTACCTCACCGCCAAAGTCCGCATGTCCTGGAGTATCCACAATATTAATTTTTACACCATCATGCATAATAGCAGTATTTTTTGACAGAATGGTAATACCCCGTTCACGTTCAAGATCATTAGAATCCATGACCCGCTCAGCCACAGTTTCATTAGCACGGAATACTCCGCTTTGTCTTAGCATTGCGTCTACCAAAGTCGTTTTACCATGGTCAACGTGCGCAATAATGGCAACGTTGCGTAAATCAGTACGTTTCATAAATTAAGCCCTCCTACAAAGTCAACAAAGAAAGGATGCGTTTTACTGCACCCTTTTATTTTCGCATACAAACCACTATATTATACTGTCGTCTTGCTGTCAATTGTAAATATTAAAAATTACCAATATATTTTAGATTATAGGATGATTTTTTCTTTCCTATACACCTTTTTTTAATTTATTAATGTAGACTTGCATTTTATCTAAGCTGCGCATAATATCTCCCATCTTATTATTATCAGCACTGCCTAATTGTTCAAGATGTTTACGGTATTCGTTATACTCTTTGTCCAATAATTCTAAGTGCTCTTGCAGCTGTCTTATTGCTGGGTCTGTCACTTCAGCCTGTTCAATGTTCCACTCTAATCCATTTAAGAGTGCTGCATCACCAAAATTAGGAATATAAGTGGAAACATCTAACTTCTCTTTAATTAGCTGCGCAAAGGGTTCTGATGCTTCCACCTCTCCATGTACTAAAAAAATATTGACAGGTTTTTTTTTATAATAAGTTAACCATGTTAACAGCTGTTCTTGATCAGCATGTGCAGAAAAACCGTCCAGGCTGTAAATGGTCGCTCTTACACTAATTTCTTCTCCCATGATTTTTACCTTGCTTACACCTTCTACCAAACGTCGTCCTAAGCTGCCCTGTGCCTGGTAACCGACAAACAATATACTCGATTCTGGTCGCCATAAATTATGTTTTAGGTGATGAAGAATCCGACCAGCATCAGCCATTCCACTGGCAGAAATAATGATCACAGGTTCATTTAAGCTATTGAGTGCTTTGGATTCATCAGCAGTTCTCGTAAAACGCAGTTGAGGCATTTGCAAAGGATTATCCTTAGTACCTTTTAGCATTTCTTTAGCTTCTGCATCAAAATCCTGAGTATTGCGCATGAAAATATCGGTAGCAGATATAGCGAGTGGACTATCGATAATCACTGGTATATTGGGGATTTTTCCTGCTTTCAACAGATTATGCAAATAATACAGCATGGTTTGCGTACGACCTACAGCAAAAGAAGGAATAATGATGTTTCCTCCGCGAGCCACACTGTCGTTAATAATAGTTGCTAGATGTTCTTCTCTGTCATACTCTTCGTGCAAGCGATTACCATAGGTAGACTCAACAATCACATAATCGGCCTCATCAATAAAGGTGGGATCTTTTATGATGGGCTGATTTGGTTGCCCTAAGTCACCAGAGAATACCAATTTAGTTGTTTTCCCGTCTTCATTGACCATGATCTCCAGCATAGCAGAACCTAAGATATGTCCTGCATCCCGAAAACGTACAACAACATTTGGTGATAAGATCAATTCTTTGTCATAATCGACTGGCGAGAAATGCTCTAGGGTAGCATAGGCATCCTCAATCGTATATAAAGGCTCTACAGGTTTCTTGCCTGCACGCTTCCCTTTACGATTAGCAATTTCAGCATCAAAGCCTTGAATATGAGCACTATCAGGCAGCATAATCCCACAAAGCTCGTGTGTTACTCTGGTGGCATAAATTGGGCCTTTGAAGCCAGATTTGCATAGTTTAGGCAATAGTCCGCTGTGGTCAATATGCGCATGAGTTAGCAACACGCAATCAATTGCTGTTGGATCATATAGAAAATCACGCCGATTGAAGGCTGTAATCGTTTTTGAACCTTGGAACATTCCACAATCGATTAAAATCTTTTGTGTATCCACTTCTAATAAATAAGACGAGCCAGTTACAATTTTTGCTGCACCTAAGAAAGTTAATTTCATAAGACTCCTCTCCTCTCATTGCTTACTATCTGTATATTTCGACAATTAATATAAAAATCCTTCCTTTGCATAACGCAGAAAAGACTTAGACAAAGCCAAGTCTTTTCTGCTTACTATTCTTCGCCGATGACACGTACTTCTGGATGCAGCATGATGCCTGAATCCTCATAGACACGACGTTGTACTTCTTCAATCAGTAATAATACATCTTCTGCCGTTGCCCCGCCAGCATTAATTACAAAGCCGGCATGCTTCATCGACACCTGGGCTCCTCCAACTTGGAGTCCCTTTAAACCAGCTTTTTCGATAAGGGTCCCTGCAAAATTTCCCGGCGGACGTTTAAAGGTACTGCCAGCACTAGGCATTTCTAAGGGCTGCTTGCTTTCCCGCCTGAATGTATACTCATCCATTTTTTGCGAAATTGCCGGCTTTTCTTGTTTTTGCAGTGTTAATTCTACTTCACAAACAATGCAGTCATTGTCCTGGAAAATACTATGGCGGTAGCCAAACTTAATTTCTGCCGGTAAAAAACGTTGGATAGTACCATTTCGGCAAACACCAGATACTGCCGTAACCACTTGACACATTTCACCTGAGTAAGCACCCGCGTTCATAAATACAGCACCGCCAATACTGCCAGGAATGCCAATCGCAAACTCCATTCCACTTAATCCATGTTTAGCAGCATAGCAAGAAACATCTGCCAGCATAGCCCCTGCACCGGCAGTGACTAAAGCCCCAGTGTGCCGGATAAATGACATTTCACTGCCAAATTTTAAGACTAAACCCTTAATACCTTTATCACGTACTAAAATATTTGAGCCATTGCCGAGTACGGTAACTGGTATCCCATACTGCTTAGTAATAATCATGATGGCAGATATTTCATCCATGGAAGCAGGAAAGACTAAGTAATCGGCTGGACCGCCAATTTTGAAAGTCGTATGCTTGGATAAGGGCTCATTGATCAAAAGACGGCACTCAGGGATCACTTGCTTTAACTTTAGTAAAAGTTCATCAGACAGATTATTTCTTTTCAAAGAAATCCATTCCTTCAGCTACAGAATCACCCAAAATTTTATAAATATCCGCCACTAGACGTTGAAATTTCATATATGACTGCATAAATGCAGAAGCTTTACTATTTCCAAGGATCAGTTGATACATTTGCTGTATTTGTTCTGTCTTTGCTTTGTCTTCCCTCTTACCGCCCATCATGTCGTATTCTAATTCCATCTGCTTGGCAATAAAATCTTTTACCATTTTCTTCGCTTGTTCATCTGTTTCAATGACCTTCTTAACTTCCATAAATTCTCTATATTCTGGAGATTCTTTAATTGCTCGTACTAAGTCATGGGTTTTATCGTAAATATTCATTTTACTCCTCCTCGTTTACAATCTACTAAATACACCCAATACATTATACAATATTCTATCCATAATCGTATAGATCTGAATAGTTGATGCCTTATTTTTGCTCTATTAAGGATACATAAAGATCTTGCATCGCTTTTGCATCTGCTGCCTGCGTACCAGCAGACTCACAAATCACTCGAGGTGTAAAACCACGTCTAGCACAAACAGCAACAAAAGGCTCATAGGGAGGACCAAATTCATCTGCAAAAGTCCAATGACGTTTTTCGCCCCCTTTTGTAAACTCAATGGGACTAAAGTGAATATGCAGATTTTTCGCTACTTCCTTTCCTAAAATTTCTCCCACCTTATCAAAAACAGCTTCAAATTCCTCTTCTGTTGTATATTTTCCCCCTGTTACCGCATGCAAATGTCCAAAGTCTACAGTAGGTATAAGCCATTCGGATAAAGCACATACAGCAAGAACTTCATCTAATGAACCCAATTGATTTTTTTTGCCCATGGTCTCTGGACAAAGATAGATGCCAGTTAGTCCCCGCTTATCAACTAATTCCAATAGGGTAAAAAGGGCGCGTTTTACATTTTCCATTGCTACTTTCCGATCTTGCTTACCTAACCCTCCCATATGGAAAACAATGCGGTCAGCTCCCATCCAGCGAGCTACTTCTAGGGATTTCAAAAAATGATTTTGTGTATTTCCAATAATTTTTACATCGTCTGTGGACAAGCTAATATAATACGGAGCATGTATACTTAGTTTCACTCCATACTTTGCCGCTTGCTGCCCAATTTTTATGGCTGTCTCCTCTTTTATATTCACGCCGCGAGTACATTGGTATTCATAAGCCGTCAGTTTCAGCATATCCAGCCATGCTGGTACCTCCACCGATGCTTTATAGCCAGCTGCATAGAAAGCATCTGGATTGCCTCCTGGTCCAAATTGTGCGCGCATTATGTTTCACCATCTTTTCAATATTATAGATTTTTATTTTAAACCTATAAATTGCTGCTGTCGTAGAGCCTCGTATATCACGATTGCAGCAGAATTTGATAGATTAAGGGATCTGGCGTCACTAACCATAGGAATACGAATGCAGTTTTCTTCATGTTCTGTTAGTAACTGTTCAGGCAAACCAGCCGTTTCCTTGCCAAACACTAAGAAATCATCTGCTTTAAACTGAATTTGACTATAATGCTGGTCAGCTTTTGTTGTGTTAAAGTAAAAATTATGCCCTTTATATAATTCTATCACTTCAGCAAAATTTTCATGACTATGTACTTTCACTAAATTCCAATAATCCAGGCCAGCCCTTTTCAAATACTTATCTTCAATCGAGAATCCTAAAGGTTTTACTAAATGAAGCTCCGTATCTGTTGCTGCACACAATCGCGCTATATTACCTGTATTTCCAGGAATTTCAGGCTCAACTAATACAATATGCATGATAACACCTCATTTTTATATCATTTCCAAATACTTAATTATTACATATACTTTCACAATTTAAAATAAAGAATTTCATTTAGCCATTACACCTTTTTCTTTTGCAGGAAACACAACCATCATAAATACCATAATGATAATGGTTAAAACAATCCCGGTAGATTGAGCATTTAGTATTCCAATTCCCTTTCCATCATTACCAAATTGCAGGACCACAGTAGTCAAAACTCCAGCAATTGCGCATATAAAGGCAGCTTTAGTAGATGGTCGCCTTGAAAACAGACCAAATAATAAAGGAGCTGTTAATGACACGGACATTAATGAATAAAAGATAGACAATGCCGTAATGATATTAGGCAATAGTAAAGCAATGCTGATACCGAGAATTCCAGCTGCCACGGTAACGATGCGGCTCATTTTCAGTAATTCCTCATCTGAGGTTTCAGGTTTTATAAAGGTTTTGTACAAATCTTTCGTAAAAGATGTTGTTATCATATATAATACTGCGTCTGCAGCACTAACCTCGGCTGAGAAGATGGCTGCCAAAGCAAATGCAGAAGCCCAAAATGGCATGAATTCTTTCATAACAATCGGTAATGCCAATTCACTCTGCGACAAGTTTGGAAATGCTGCAAACGCACACATTCCTAGTATAACAGGGACAATGGCAAAAGCAAACTGCACCAAAGCATTAAGAGCTGTGCCAATTCTTACTGTAGCTACATCACGAGCTCCATATACCTTCCCAATTAAACCTGGAGAAATAAAAAAAGATGGCGTTAGCATTAAAAAATAACCAATAATCATGGTAATTCCAATGCCGTCAAAACTCATATAGGCTTCAGCCTTATTGACATCTGCTATGTTTTGTCCGATTAGTGCAGTAAGCCCTTCCCAACCGCCTATATAATTTAATGCAAAGGGAACGGCTAATAAGAATCCAACAAACTTTACTATAATTTGAATGCTATTTACAAATGTCGCGGCGAGCAGCCCTCCAGCACCAAAATATAAGATCACTACAATAGAACCAACCAAAATCCCCGCTGTTTTACCAGTACCAGCTACAGCGGTCAAAATCCAGGCAATTCCCATTAACTGTCCCGCAAAAATAGCCAGGGTGCCTATAGCCATCATCAATGATATGAAGCCTCGAAAATTTCGATTATAACGATGATCCAGATAATCTCCCAATGTATACAAGTTATACTCTTTTGCCACTCGCCAAATCGCAGGGCCAACAATAAAGGCTAATATGACAGAACCTACAGCCGAAGAAGCAATCCACCACCAAGCAGAAATACCAAATTTATAGCCAACGCCAGCTACGCCAACGGTAGATCCAGCACCAATATTAGGTGCAATTAAGGTAGTAAATAAAAGAGCAGGTCCTAGCCTTCTGCCGGCGACAAAAAAATCAGATGCACCTCTAACTCCCTTAGTAGCAATAAAACCTACAGCAACTAAAATACATGCATATACGATAATAGCAATTAAATACGGGTTCATGTTTACATTCTCCTTTTCAATAACAAATACCTAAAGCTTTGATTACCAACTATACAATCAAAACTTTAGGCATTATGAACTGCAATAAATATACTATATTATTTCATACAAATCAACATTGTATCCCTATAATGCTGGCATTTATCATACACATTAAATTTGTTTTTATCTACTTCATCTTAAAAATAATCATAAAAACAATAGAACAATAGAATAATACCTATGTAAGTAACATCTTATCATAAGGAGGAATTGTTATGACTGTACAAAAGGACTTGCAAAAAGCTGTCGCTGCAGCTGAATCAGCAAAAGGAACCTACGCAACCTTCGCCCAATCAACTGACGATCAAACAGCCAAACAACTATTTACACAAATGTCACAGGATATGGATCAACATATCAGCCAACTCAATAGCCGCCTTAATGTCACCGAACAAAATCAACTTAATTAGTCAAGCAGACTAACAAATAAGGGGGTAGTAAATGACTGCCCCCTTATCATTTATTCATTTAATCTGTTATGCAAACGTAAAATACATCCTTTCTAGCAACTACTTTTTTCAATAATCCCTTCACTTAATGCCTTTTCCTCCACTGGAATTCGAATACCGAGAATTAACCAAGCATTACATAGAGTCGCGAGAATTGCTGTGATTGCAGCTCCAAATAGTAAGGGCACAACTAGCAATTCTATGGCTACAGCTACATAATTGGGATGTTTTATATATTGGTATGGTCCTTTAGAAATAAGTTTTCGGCCAGGAATGACTAGAACCCGAGTGTTCCAAGCCTTCCCCAGACTAGCAATACACCAATATCTCACTGCTTGAGCAATAACAAATAAACTTAGCCATACATACCATAACTCACTTATGACAACGTTACCTATGCCGCTCTCTACGATCCAACCGATAAACCAGCAACCATGTAAAATAAAAAATAAAGGGTAATGCTCCTTGCCAAACTCTTGTGCTCCAGCTGCCACTGACCACTTATAATTATTTTTAGCTATGTATAGCTCTAAAAGACGCTGACTGATTAGAATACATGCCATTATCAAAACCCATAGGCTCACCATTTGAATAGTACCTGTTCCGCACTAAAACCAGGTCCTAATGCTAACATAATTCCATATTCATCTTTTGCTGGTGTTTCAGCCATAAATTTTTCTAATACAAATAAAATGGAAGCACTAGACATATTGCCATAATCAATTAGTATCTTATATGCTTGAGATAGCTGATCTTTACTGATATTCAAACTACCCGAATATGCATCCAGTACCTTTGCTCCACCAGGATGAACAACATAATGAGCTATTTTTTCTTGCTCGATTCCCCATTTGCCGCAAGCCTCTTGTAATAAATCAGGTAAATAGCGGCGTACAATGCTAGGAATATCTCGAGAAAACCGTACCTTAAGACCTGTCTCAACTAGTTCCCATCCCATAATGTCTTCTGAATTGGGAAACAAGGTACTATGATTTCCTAAAATAGCGGGTCCTTCACCATCCATGGTTATTAATACCGCAGCCGCCCCATCAGCAAAAATGCTGGTACCAACTATATTGGATTTAGAGAAATCATTCCTTTGAAAAGTAAGACTGCAAAGTTCTACAGCTACCAGCAATATTGATTTGCCCGGCATACTATAAGCAAGTTCATTAGCTCGTGCTAATCCAGCAGCTCCTCCCCCGCAGCCGAGTCCCCAAATAGGCAGCCGTCTTGTATGAGGTGATAATCCCAGCCGATCAATTAGCTTAGCATCTAAGGTAGGAGTCGCAATACCAGTAGAAGTCACAAAGATAACCATACCGATATCCGTCGGCCCTACATTCCCTCTCGTCATTGCCTGCAATGCTGCCTTTTCTGCAAGTTCAAGGGCTACTTCTTTAAATATTTGATTCGCTTCTGAAAAAGAATGAGGAGCCGCATACCATTCCAGCGGCCGAGATAAGTACCGTACTTTGACGCAGCTATTCTCAAAAATGGGAAGCAGCTTATCAATATGTTCTACATGGGAACGAAACATACTCGCAACAAATTCTTTTATCTCTTTTTGCTCTAAAGCATAATGAGGTACTGCTGTGCCGATGGCCTGTATTGTAGGCTTCACCATATAATCACCACCAATTGGTATTTTTAATACTACTACACTATTAAACAATACATTGAAAAATACCATTTTAGGTAAATTATAAAATTACTCTCTATGCTAAGACCAACTTAATATATGATAATCGCTATAAATTTTTTATTATATTATCATTTAATGACATTATAAAATTAACCCCTCTGTTTATTTAAGAGGGGTTAATTACTGCTCACTTTTCTGTGCTTTCCCGATGGCTGCCTGCATAGCGAATGGCAGCAAATTCTGCCAGGTCTTTTTCTATAGTTACCAAATCATTGCGATTTAGCTCTTTAATACTTCTTTTTCCCACGGCTTGTACAGCTAGCTGCATTTCACTCTTACAAGAAGATAGAAAGTTTGCCAGATGATTGGCAGCTGCATCGATGTGAAGTTTATCCGTTAACTTACCTGTATATAATAACATTTGCGAAGGGGGCGCCTGGGGCAGTGCTTTTGTCATTTGGGTATGTAGAGCAGCCAGTAAAGCAATCGTTCCAATATAAACCGCATCCGCTCCTAGAGCCAGGGCTTTTAGAAAGTGCCCTGGAGTCGTTAATCCACCGGCAATAATCACACTAAAACGCTCACGTAAATTATTTTTTACGAGCCAATCGATCGTTCGTACAAGGGTATAAAAGGTCGGCAGCCCCACATTGTCTTGTAAAGTTGGATTCGCAACTGCTGTCCCGCCCTCAGAACCATCTACGACAATATAATCTGCTTTTGTCTGAGCAATAACCGCCAGTTCATATTCAATATAGTCAGTACCAGCTATTTTGACTCCTATGGGAACATCATACTGCGCTTTCATATCATCGATCATCTTAATATAATCTTGTGTCGAATTTTTCCCAGGCATGCGCGCATATACAGTGGCATCTTCACCTTTTTTCAGCCCCCATGCATTGCGCAGATGCTCATCAATATCTTCAGCCTTCATTGTAGAATCAACCGCACCACCCCAAGCTCCCTGACCTAATTGAATTTCAATCGCATCCAGCTGCTTTAGCTGCTCCTGACCACTCAATTGACCTCCACGATGGTATTGTCCAATTAAGAATCGAGCTGCTCCCCGTTCTTCCTCAGTAACAGCAGACTCTCCTGTATTCGTTGAGGTTCCGACTATCGTTGCTCCCTTAGCTAGGGCAATTTTTATCGGTAAACTTAGCGACCCACCATAAGACATTCCTGTAATCATGATAGGCAGTTCAAGCTGCAGAGGCTTTTTAGCCTTTGGTCCAATAATCGTTTTCATGGTAATTCCGGTATAGTCAGAAGTAGGTAATTCAAACAATTGCTTTGGGTTTAGCAGCAGTTTATCCCATGGAGATAGAACCACCGGACTGCCTAAGGGTCGTGCCAATTCTTTGCCAGCCTCGGCACGCATCGCAGCTTCCATCATAGCTCGCGGTGATAACTTTTCTGCAACTGTAACCATTAAGAAGGGGTTGTCCTTATAATCCTCCGTAAGCATCTTTGTCATTACTTCATCCATCGAGGGATCCATAAGTTTCATCATCATCCAGCTTAATAACATCGTAACACCTCCAATATTTAGTATGTATATTTAAGATCTATATTATAACTGAACCGCTTTAAAAAACTTTCTCGCAGTAATAAAAATACGAGAAAGTGGAAATTGATTGCCACCTTCTCGTTCCTTTTTAGTTATATTCTTCATCATCAGGACGTTTATATTTATATTTACAGGGTTTTTTATCTTCCTCATCATCCACACATATATTGGGTCCTAGACCAGTAACATCAGAAAAATTATGACAATGACCATCATTCATGCTTGTACGGCCTTCATAATAATGAGTATGAGAACCATCCGGCATGGCAATTGCCCGGTCTGTCATAACATCGACCCAATGCCAGTGGCCTCTAGAATTCTCAGCCGCAAAAGATGTCCGCGTACGAATTTGATGAACATGAGACCGCCCTTCCACCCTAGCAGGTTCAGTAACACCTAAAAACATATGCTGATGGTCATCTGAAACATCTGTTTCCGTAGTATACACATGTACATGAACATTATCCATAGTATCTTCATTGCTGCCTGTTATATATTTGTCATGGTCCACCATATATTTTCGCTCTTCATCATTAAGCATTCTCCCCACACCTCCTATAAGTATCCATAGTATTATATGCGGAATATTTTTATTTGTGCTCTCTAAGAGCTCTTCCATATAAAAATGATCTGTCAATATGTTAGGTTCTCGTAGTGTGAAGCCTCCAAGAAGAATTGCTTAGATGCTATTTCCTCCTATAATAACAATAACTTTTCTTTAAAACTATATATTCTTGCTGAAAAGTATTATATAATGGTAGTTAAATTAAAAACATATATTCATGTAAAGCCGATGAACAAAGTAGAATTTGTCATCTGCAAAAGATAACGACTGATGTATCGTATTACAAGGAGGCCATTTAATTGATTTCTAACAAGGAACGAACACCCGATGATTTTATTAATGACGAGGTAATTCTTCAGTTACTTCACGAAGCGAAAACAAAATCTCAGGATAAAAAACTCGTTAATAGTATTATTGCGAAAGCTAACCAGTACCAAGGTTTATCAGCATCTGAAGTTGCCATTCTTTTAGAAGTGACTGATCCAGACATATTGGAATCCATGTACGCTGCTGCGGCTGTTATAAAACAAAAAATTTATGGCACACGTATTGTATTATTTGCACCACTTTATATCTCCAGCCACTGCATCAACGATTGTTCGTATTGCGGCTACCGCAGCGGCAATCCAAGCCAAGTACGCCGTCATCTATCCATGGCTGAAGTAAAGCAAGAGGTAGAGATCATTCAATCCTTAGGTCACAAGCGCTTAGTGCTGGAAGCTGGCGAAGATCAAGATAACTGTTCCATCGACTATGTTGTCGATACCATTAAAGAAATTTATAATGTGAAAAATAAAAACGGCAGCATACGCCGTGTTAATATTAACGTTGCCGCTACCACCATTGACGAATACAAAAAATTACAACAAGCCCAGATTGGCACTTATATATTATTTCAAGAAACCTACCACCGTCCAACCTATGGGATGCTGCATCCTTCTGGACCCAAAAAAGATTATAACTGGCATACCACTGCCATGGATAGAGCCATGCAGGCAGGCATTGATGACGTTGGTATCGGGGTACTTTATGGACTCTATGATTATAAATATGACACGATTGCTATGTTTTTACATGCCGAGCACTTAGAAAATGCTTTTGGTGTCGGACCTCATACTATCTCAGTACCCCGCCTCAGACCAGCTGACAGTATTAACCTTGAAACCTTTCCCCATCTTGTAAATGATGAAGACTTTAAAAAAATCATTGCTATCATTCGCTTAGCAGTACCTTATACAGGGATCATTTTATCAACCAGAGAGCATCCTGAGTTAAGAGACAAGCTTCTTACGTATGGTGTTTCACAAATTAGTGCCGGTTCCTGTACAGGTGTAGGCGGTTATCAAGAAACCCAAGAAGATTCTGTCACAGCAAAGGGAGCCATGCAGTTTGAAACAGGGGACAATCGTTCTCCAGATGAAATTATCTCTATGCTATGCGAAAAAAACTATATACCCAGCTATTGTACAGCTTGTTATCGTCAGGGACGTACAGGTGACCGCTTTATGAGTCTTGCTAAAAGTGGTGAAATACAAAATGTTTGTTTGCCTAATGCTTTATTGACTTTTAAAGAGTATCTGCTTGACTATGGTGATAATGCGCTAAAAAAAGTAGGCGAAACTATGATTACTAAAAACCTTGCTTCGATACCACAGGAAAGTGTCCGCACTAAAACCATCAAACGCCTAAAAGAAATTGAAAATGGTGCTCGCGATTTATACTTCTAGATCACGACCATTTTCAAAAAAGGTTAGGAGAGACTACCAAACGGAAGTCTCCCCTAACCTTTTTCTTATTTATAGCACATTGATCCCTGCTGCTAAATTGGCTGATTCAATGGCCTGATGAGCTAATTCATTAGCTTGACCAAGAGTCGTCATCGTCTGATCGGTATTATGAAAGCCCATACTATTTTCAGCTGACACAATATCCCACATCCACTGGGCTTTACGCACCAATTCTCTAGCTTTGGCAAGTTCAGCCTGATTGACATTTGGCGTATCACCAGCTTTTCGTATCGCTTCATGAGCTTTAGCTACATTTAAGCCTGCAGTATGCTGCAGCAAGAAGGTTTGATCTTGGATTGTCTTAACTCTTCCGGATAACCATTTTGTTCCTTGACTGCGGCATGGAGAACAAGAGGCATCCACACTGCTGGAAGATCTGAATTGGCGGCCAATACTTTCATCTTTTCTATTTCAAAACTATCAGGAGTATTTTCTGGAGCACGTACAGAAAAACGAGTTTGTTTAATTTTATAACCAGAAGATTGATTGAAAAAATCACCAACCTCCTTCCCCACTGCCGCGGGGTTTAGATGTTTAAATTCATAATGTCCCTGTGAATCCGAATTGATGTTATCTTGCCTGAGAGCAATAACAGAGCGAGTAGCAATAAGCTGTCTGGCGACTACTGCTGCTTTCTCACGCATTTCTTCCTCAGCTTGTAGGCTGTATTGATGAATATTCCATAATAAATTTATTGTCATCAGCACTGTTACTACAGCAGCTATACTCAACATAAATCGTAAACTAAGACTATTTTTTATAAATATCTCACCCAGCTTTCTTCTAATTTCAAACATTTCAATCTACAATACAATTCGCATAATTTTCTGCGAATCCTTCCAAAATCATCATAATTAGCCATGAATCAACATTTATGGTAGAATTGACATCAGTATATATATAAGGCACCATCCATTACCGAATGAAATCCAAACATTCATTCTTGGCAGACAATCAATATACAAAGTTTTAATACATTGTATAGATAAATAAGCAGGTGTTTAACATGAGACGATTTTTATTTTTAATACTAATACTACTGACTGTTCTATTATTTTTTATTGAAGGCAGCGATAGGATTGGTTTAACGAATTATAAACCAGCTATAGAAATCACCAATCTAGAAGATACATATAGGTTAACCTGGTCGCCGATATCATATTTTGCTTACTACGAGGTAGAAATCGTAAACCAAATTCAAGAGAAAGAACACCTCATTATCAAATATCGTACTTTTGAAAATTCAATTACGATCAATCAGAACTTTCCAGAAAGCGCCTATCTTAGAGTATCAGCACATAGCTTATTTCATCATCCTTTAGGTTCCTATTCTGACTTTACCCCCATAACAACGACTGACACGAATCAAGAAGATGCAGTGCACAATAAACCCCATTCTTTGATAGATTATCCAATTCATGCACCTGCTTCTAATTTTCCGCTGTTGATGTGGACTCCCCTCCCAGGTGCTGTTTATTATGAAATCGAATTACTAAACTCTCCTCCTGAAAATCCAAACGATATACTTCCTTCCCACTTTCAGATACTTTCTTCACGAGAAGTATTTACGAATGGTTATAGCATTAATCTAACTAGCTATCCCAATGACCACTTCTATTGGCGAGTTCGGGCTTTGGATTATACCGGAAATCCAGTCGGCGTTTTTTCCGATGCTGTTGAAGTTCGTATTGATCATACATTGCGCCCAAATCTAAAGCCTCTATCAAACACTGGCTATAAGACTGGCAATATACCAGTACCTCTCTACCCTGTATATTCATGGATTCCCATTGCCGGGGCTACCTCCTATGAATTTGAGTTAACCTCAGCACCGCCCGAAAATCCCAATGGAGTACAACCGTCTCGTCATCGCCTTAGACAACAAATTATTTCTATAGGTTCAGATTACTATGATGAAACGCCATTAAGCACCCCTGGCACCTATTACTGGCGTGTTCGCGGCTTAGATGAAAGCGGCGCCGCCGTTGGTGTTTATTCGAATGCAGAATCCTTTGTCGTCGACCGCTCCCTAGGCAACTATGCAGCTACTTTGGGTGACAGCATCACCCATGGCGGTGGTGCAGTTTCTTATTCACCTGCCGATATTGAATATAGTTTTCAAAATTATTTATCCTTTCCCACTATGAATTTAGGCAGAAGCGGCGATACTTCTGCTTCTATGTTAAGTCGCTTTGAGGCAGATGTACTGCCGTATCATCCTATGTTTCTAATTATTATGGGCGGAACCAATAGCTTGCGGGGAGGTGTACCCGGCAGCCAAGTCATCAAAGAACTAAGTGCGATTCGCGATAAATGCTTAGTCCATGGCATTCGGCCAATTTTTCTAACATTGCCGCCGATTAACCCTCAGGCTATTCAGCAGGTATTTAATGAAGACACCGTACCCGAATGGAAAAAAGAATTTGCTGTCGTAAATCACTTTATTCGTCAGCAGCGGTATTACATTGACCTTGAGCCTTATTTTGCAGATGGAAATCAGACATTGCCCCTCCGCTATGCTACGGATGGGTTGCATTTAGATATAGAAGGCAAAAAGCTAATGGCACAAATCATTAACGCTAACTGGGCTGCAGTAACGCAATAATTTAAAAACTACTGCCTACTAAAAAAACAGGCTCCCACGCCTCTTAGACGACGTGGGAGTCTGTTTCTTCTATTAAAATATCCCTTCGAACTTTTGCTCTCTTGAAAAAATGATGTATGGCTGGACGATCAGCTTTTTCTACAGCTTGAATCATTTCATCCAGCAACTCTTTTACCTGCAATAGGCTTTGGGTAATAGGCTGAGAATTTGTCAAACAGATATCTGCCCACATATCGGCATTAGAAGAAGCAATACGGGTAGTATCACGAAACCCGCCACCTACTAATTTAAAACTTTCCTCCAAAGCTGGATATTTGCCTAAGAGGTTCACAAGAGCAGCAGCTACTACATGTGGAATATGGCTAATGATTGCCGCACATTGATCATGATCGTATAAATCCATTGTAGTAATTCTAGCTCCAGTCAAAGTAAGTGTCTGAGAGATGATTTCAACAGCTTCAGGAGAGGTAGATGCTTCTGGAATTAGAATATACCATTTATCTTTAAATAATTCTCGATCCGCTGCCATAATACCACTTCTCTCGACCCCCGTCATAGGATGCCCACTTACATAATGAACACCAGAAGGCATCATGTACAGCAGTTTTTCTGCTAGGAACCCTTTCGTACTGCCTACATCTGTTAAAATGCCGCCAACTTTTACATAGGGCAAAATTTGTTCTACAATTTGTATGATTTGAAGTACAGGAGTACATAAGAAGATAATATCAGCTTGTTCTACGCCCCTTTTCCAATCATTCGTACTATAATCTACAGCACCACGCTGCACAGCAAGTTCTAGCGTTTCCTGATCATGATCAACCCCTGTTACTTTTAACGTTTCTCCACACTGCTTTTTCAATGCTAAACCAAGAGAGCCACCAATCAGCCCTAAACCAATGATTGTAATATGCTTCACCTTCATGCCATATCCTTCCCCATGACCTTGGCAATTGTTTTTACTTCTTGCATCGTCAGTTCAAAATTCTCCGGAGTTAAAGATTGCTTGCCATCGGATAAAGCTTCCGCAGGATTTGGGTGAACCTCAATCATAAGTCCATCAGCACCAGCAGCGATACCAGCTCTGGCCATAGGACGCACTAATTTCCAGCGACCTGTACCATGACTAGGATCTACGATAATCGGTAGATGACTAATATTTTTCACTGCAGCCACTGCACTTAAGTCCAATGTATTTCGCGTGTATTCTTCATAGGTTCGAATACCGCGTTCGCACAATACTACATTGTAATTTCCTTCACTCATAATATATTCCGCGGCATTCAACCATTCATTAATAGTTGCTGATAAGCCACGCTTTAATAATACAGGCTTATTGGTTTTTCCTACTGTTTTGAGCAACTGGAAATTTTGCATATTGCGTGAGCCGATTTGCAGCATATCAGCATAAGAACTGACCACAGGTACTGATTCAACATCCACAACTTCAGTCACTATTTTCAGTCCCGTTTTCGCTCTTGCTTCCGCCAGCATTTCCAGTCCCTTTTCCTCTAATCCTTGAAAAGCATAAGGAGAGGTTCGGGGTTTATAGGCTCCTCCACGTAAAAATTGTGCACCTGCTTCTTTGACAATAAAGGCGGACTGCAATAGCTGTTCCCGGCTTTCAACTGCACAGGGTCCGGCCATAACTGCCAAATGATTCCCACCAATTAAAATACCGCCAACGTCCACAATCGTATCATCCTGCTTAAATTCACGACTAACTAATTTGTAATCAACAGTTACAGATACTGTTTTTTCTACACCATCCATCGCCTCTATCGGTAATTGAGCAATCAACTGTTTATTACCAATAATTCCAATGATCGTACGAGTCGCCCCTTCTGACAAATGCACCTTTAAACCTAAAGCCGTTAACTTATTCATTATTACATGTACTTGCTCTTGTGTTGCTTCTGGTCCCATTACAATAATCATAATCTGTATCTCCTCTACATTTTTTATTTTAAAATTTAAAACACCAATTTAATAAATAGCAGATTGAAATTTGTTTATATAAATTAGCTTAACCACTTCCTTATTTATATAAATAAAAAAACACCTCATCCCCTATACAGGGACGAGATGTTATTACTCGTTGTACCACCCTGCTTGCATTGCAAGCCGATTACATTTCGAGTACGAGGCAGTTAACCCGATACTCTAGCCTTTAATAACGGTGGCATTCCGGCACGGTCTACTTGTTACCTTTCAACCTGCTACTCCTAGGTGTATTTCAATCAGTACATTTACCAGGTCACACCGCCCCCTGGCTCTCTGAAAATGCTGCCGATTTACTTATCCTATTCATCATATTTACAACTCTTTATTTGATTTAATGATAATATAACAAAACTTTACACTACTGTCAAGCATTCAAGGACATTTTTATTTATTGTTTATTATCAAATCATTCGCCTCGCACCAAGATACCGCATCTTCCAGTAACTTTCGTCCAAGTGACTGATCATGACACCATGGCTGGATGCATGAATAAATTTACCCTGCTCTACATAAATGCCACAATGGGAAGCGCCTTTTTCATAGGTACTAAAAAAAACTAAATCCCCTTGCTTAAGCTCTTTTTGCTTGATTGCTTTCCCCGCCTTATACTGAGCATCCGCAGCCCGCGGCAAGGATATTTTGCTTTGATTAAATACATATTGAACAAAACCAGAACAATCAAATCCTTTGGGATTAGTACCCCCAAACTTATAAGGTACCCCTACATAGGTTTTAGCTGTATCTGTTATTTGTTTTGCCTTATTCTGTATCTTTTCATTACCTATTTCTAAATTTTTTCCCATTAATATATAATAGGTTCTATTCTCAACAATCCCGTCAGATTTGAGCTTTTGCCGCTTTTGAAAACTGCGAACAGCCTTCGTTGTTTCCGCTGTAAATTTGCCATTAATCCTGGTAATTTTATAGCCTTTTTCCTTTAGCTTCATTTGTATTGCTGCAATTTCACTCCCTTGGTCACCTTCTTTGAATTGAGTGTCAGCAGCATATACAAATAACGGCATTATGGAAAATAAAAGACCTAATAATAATCCTCTTGCCATAACTCCCACTTAGGCATTCCCCCGTTTCTTTCCAATTACTCACATATTTCGTTAAATACTGCCAAAATCCTGCAATTGCATCCCTATTCAGTAATTTTTAATATATTAAACCTTCATATTGATTTCCCTGGAAAGTTCCTTGTATACTATCAATAAGAGAAAATAACAGGAGGCTACTATGATTACATTAAAATTTCACGGTCACGCTTGCTTTCAGCTTACCTACAATCAAATTTCTATTGTATTTGATCCCTTTTTTACCGGTAATCCAAAGGCAACTCTATCACCAGAAGAAATAAACTGCAACTATATTCTAACTTCCCACGGTCACGATGATCATTTAGGTGATACTGTCTCTATTGCCCAACGCACAGGTGCAACTGTCATTGCCACGGCTGAGATCGCTAAGTTTTGCAATGAACAAGGCTGTACTACTCATGCCATGCATATTGGCGGCAAACATTCCTTTAATTTCGGTTATGTGCGAATCACCCTTGCCTTCCACGGCTCAGGTATACCAGGAGGTCATGCCTGTGGCTTTATTGTCAACTTTTTCGGTAAGACAATCTATTTTGCTGGTGATACAGGTATCTTTGGCGACATGGCACTACTGGGGCGTTTAGAAAAAATTGATTATGCCTTTCTGCCAATTGGTGACAATTACACCATGGGGCCATCAGATGCTGCCGAAGCCGCTAATTTATTAAAGCCTTGCAATGTCATACCTATGCACTATAACACTTGGCCTCTCATTGCTCAGGATCCATCAGCCTACAAAAAAGACGTGGAAGAGCGTTTTAATATTCCTGTACATATCATAAATCCCGGGGAAGAAATCACTTTATTTTAATAAAAAAGTGATTTGGTGTCTAAAAAAATAAAACATTTTGAACCGCGAAGACGCGAAGGTTACGAAGAGAATATGAAATAACCATAAAATCCGACCTGCTCTTTGTATTTTTTCGAATCTTCCCAGTTTATTGCTTTCGTAAACCATATATTATCTTTCTAAACATAACAAAAATCGCTCCTCACAGCAAAAGCGATTTTTGTTATGCATTATATAACTTTTGTTGTCCAATCTTCGACGTTCCAGATATGTGTTACCCAATCTTCATAGAAGTCTGGTTCATGAGATACCAAAAGAACCGTTCCTTTAAATTCAGCGAGAGCTTTTTTCAGCTCTGCTTTGGCATCTACATCCAAGTGATTGGTAGGTTCATCTAATACGAGCCAGTTTGCCTCTGTCAGCATTAATTTACATAATCGTACTTTCGCATTTTCACCACCGCTTAATACCATCATCTGGCTGGTGATATGATCATTTGTCAATCCACAACGAGCTAATGCCTGACGTACTTCAAAGTGGCTTAGACCAGGATATTCCTGCCATACTTCTTCCATGGCGGTATTGTTATTATGTCGATTGGATTCTTGTTCAAAATAACTTGGGTACAGATTATCACCAAGTTCCACCTTGCCTGCGACTGGCTGAATTTTCCCTAAGATCGTTTTTAAAAGCGTAGTTTTTCCTAAGCCATTGACACCACGAATGGCTACCTTCTGGCCCCGCTCTAATTGAAATGTAACAGGTCTCGTTAACGGTTCATCATAGCCCAATACTAAATCCTCAGCCTCAACAATCATGCGGCTTGGCGTTCTTGCTTCTTTAAAACGAAAGGTTGCTTTTGGTTTCTCCCGCGGCTTTTCCAATACTTCCATTTTATCTAATTGCTTCTGACGACTTTTTGCCCGTCCAGTAGTAGAGATACGAGCTTTATTACGGGAAATAAAGTCTTCTAATCGATCAATTTCTTGCTGCTGCCGTTCATAAGCTTTTGACTCTTGCCCTTTACGTATATTGTATAGTTGCTGAAATTGCTCATAATCTCCCGTATAGCGTGTCAATATCGTATTTTCCACATGATAAATGACATTTACAACCTCATTTAAGAAAGGAATATCATGAGAGACTAAGATAAAGCTATTCTCATATTCTTTTAAATACCGCTTTAACCATTCAATATGCTCTACATCCAAATAGTTCGTAGGCTCATCTAAGAGTAAAATAGTTGGATTCTGCAATAATAGTTTAGTTAATAATACCTTTGTTCTTTGCCCGCCACTTAAATCAGCGACATCCCTATCAAGACCGATTTCAGCCAATCCTAAACCATTAGCTACTTCAAGGATTTTGGCATCAATCATGTAAAAACCGTTTGTCTCTAAAATGGTCTGAATCTCGCCTACATCTTCCATCATTTTATCTAGCTCTGCAGGTGATGCATCCCCCATGGTATCATAAATCGCCAGCATTTCAGCTTCCAGATCAAACATGCCTTGAAAAGCTTCCCGCAGTGCTTCCCGGATAGTTTTTCCTTTGCTCAATACTGTGTGCTGATCTAAATAACCGACTGTTACTCGATTGGACCATTCTACCTTACCTTCATCAGGCATTAATTGCCCTGTAATAATATTTAAAAAGGTCGATTTTCCTTCACCATTTGCTCCAATTAGACCAACATGTTCTCCTTTTAATAATCGAAAAGATGCATTTTCTAGTATTTGTCTGCCGCCAAAGCCATGGGTTACATTTTCTACTGTTAATACGCTCAATCTATTCACCTGCATTGTTTAAATTTTTCTTTTAACTTTTTTCGATATGTTTTATTATTGTAGCTTGTAAAACCTAATGTGTCAAAATCGATAATCCCTTCAACCACAAAAACGCAACGGCATGCAATGTTTACATACCTTTGCGTCCTTGTCATTCATAGTTTTCTCATCGGCTAACGATTGACAAATTCACGAATTAAATCCAACTTTTTACATCGAGGCATTTTTTTTATTCTTGCTTCACGTTTTTGTGCAGCACTTTGATTTTCTTGGGATTCCCAATACACAAGGGTTACCGGTACACGGCTGCTGGTATATTTAGCACCAATTCCCTCATTGTGGGCAGCAAGCCGTTTCTCCAAATCCACTGTCCAACCAGTATATAAAGTACCATCAGCACATTGAACAATATATGTATATGGCATGTTTATTCCATTACGGCTGCTCAATGGTAATTTTTTTGATTATAACATCTTCTGCCGGCTTGTCGTTCGCCCCGACTTTAACTTTGCCAATTGCTTGGACAACCTCTAAACCAGTCGTAACTTTACCAAAAACCGCGTGTTTTTTATCTAACCAAGATGTAGGTGCTAATGTAATGAAAAACTGTGATCCACCTGTATTCGGTCCTGCATTGGCCATCGAAAGGACGCCAGCACTGTCATGCTTTAAGTCGGGGTGAAACTCATCTTTAATCGTATACCCAGGTCCCCCTGTGCCGTTTCCTTTAGGATCACCGCCTTGAATCATAAATCCATCGATAACCCGATGAAAGATCAATCCATCATAGAACTTTTTATTTACCAGATCAATAAAATTCTTAGTCGTGACAGGTGCTTTATCTTCAAATAATTCTATTTTAAAGTCACCTTTTGAAGTCTCAAATTTGGCTATACTATTCTTTTTTGCAGTCGTTGTTTGTTTCGGTGTGCTCTCTGGAGCTGCCTGACTAGCTGTATTGCCAGTATTACCAGAACACCCGGCAATCAAAAATACTTGTACAAATAAAACAAGCAGCATACTTACAATCTTCTTTGACATGATATTCCTCCCGAAGTTTAAATTACCTTCTTATTATATCATCACTACAGAAAATCACAAACTTTAGAGAATCTTACTTGGGCATAACACGACTAAAGGACAGGTATTACATTCTGGTTTCCGCGCCTTACAAATTTTTCGTCCATGCCAAATCAGCCAATGATGCGCATCACTCCATTTATTGCGAGGTATCGCTTTCATCAGCCCTTCTTCTACAGTTAAAGGGGTATCTCCTTTAGCTAATCCCAGTCGATTGGACACTCGAAATACATGAGTATCTACAGCAATTGCCGGAATGTTAAATAATTGACTTAGTACGACATTTGCCGTTTTTCTGCCAACACCTGGCAGGGTAATTAATTCCTCAAAGGTTTCTGGAACCTTTTCATCATATTCTCGGCATAAAATATCACAAGTCGCCATAATATTGCGAGCCTTACTGTGATATAATCCACAATCCCGAATATATGCTTCTAACTTTTCCAACCCCATCTCTTTAATCTTTGTGGGCGTATTATATTCAGGAAACAAACGTTTCGTTATAATATTAACCCGTACATCCGTACATTGAGCGGATAAAACTACAGCGATTAATAATTCAAATGGGGAAGAATAATCCAGGGCTGTGGCAGTACCTTGATAGCGTTCTTCTAATATAGATAACATTTCTTGTTTGACAGCTTTAGTAATACGCATATATTCCTCCTAAAAAAGTAGACTAATAAAAATATCACTATAATTACTTTTGTAAAAAAGCAAAAAGATAACCCTTTCTTACTTAATGAAAGGGTTATCTTTAATGTAAAACAATCTGACTAATTTGTCAAACTGCGTATCGGCGCAGGAATTCTGCCACCCCGAGCAATAAAGTCATCGGATTTAAAAGTGTTCACAGGGATAATCGGACTATATCCTAAAAGACCGCCAAATTCTACACTGTCACCAACTTTTTTACCTGGCACAGGGATAATACGTACCGCTGTCGTCTTGTTATTAATCATGCCAATTGCTGCTTCATCTGCAATAATACCTGAAATCGTAGCAGCAGATGTGTCTCCTGCTACAGCAATCATATCAAGCCCTACTGAGCAGACACAAGTCATCGCTTCTAATTTTTCCAATGTCAAACTGCCGCGTTCTACTGCTGCAATCATTCCTGCATCTTCGCTTACAGGAATAAAGGCTCCGCTCAACCCGCCAACATGAGATGAAGCCATTAACCCGCCCTTTTTCACTGCATCATTCAATATTGCTAACGCTGCAGTAGTACCAGGTGCACCGCAGCTTTCCAAACCCATCTCTTCTAGAATATGTGCAACACTATCACCGACCGCTGGTGTAGGTGCCAATGACAAATCAATAATACCAAAAGGCACACCCATCCGCCTGGAAGCCTCTTGGGCAACAAGTTGTCCTACTCGCGTAATTTTAAAGGCAGTTTTCTTGATGGTTTCTGCAACAGCGCTAAAATCTTGTCCTCTTACCTCTTCCAAAGCGCGTTTTACCACACCAGGACCACTGACTCCTACACTGATTACCTTTTCCGCTTCTCCTACGCCATGAAAAGCACCAGCCATAAAAGGATTGTCTTCAGGAACGTTTGCAAAAACTACTAACTTTGCACACCCTAGAGCATCACGGTCACTAGTAAGTTCAGCAGTTCGTTTAATAATTTGCCCCATTTCTCGTACACAGTCCATATTAATTCCTGCCTTGGTAGAGGCCAGATTAATGGAAGAACAGACTCTTTCCGTTTGTGCCAAAGCTTCTGGAATCGATTGGATCAAAATCCGATCCCCTTTTGTATATCCTTTTTCAACTAAAGCCGAAAAACCGCCAATAAAGTTAACACCAACGGTTTTGGCTGCAGCATCTAGAGCCTGAGCCACAGGAACATAACTATCAGCATGACAACTCTCAGCAACTATGGCAATGGGCGTCACGGAAATACGTTTATTAATAATAGGTATACCGTATTCTGCTTCAATATCTTCCCCCGTACGAACCAAATGCTCTCCTGCCCGCGTAATCTTCTCATAAATGTTCTGACAGAAGATTTTTATATCAGAATGACAGCAATCTCGTAAACTAATGCCTAATGTAATGGTACGAACATCAAAATTGTTTTGCTCAATCATCCGATTTGTTTCTAATATTTCCTGAATTGTTAACATCAACGTTCCTCCTTACTTTATATCCGGTGCATGATTTGAAAAATGTCTTCATGCTGTGCTTTTATATCCAAGCCAAGTTCATCGCCTTTTCCCTTTAAAATCTGCTGCATATCTTTAAGACTTACTTTGCTGCTTGCCATATCTACAATCATTACCATGTTAAAAAATCCATCTAAAATATTTTGATTAATATTTAAGATATTTACACTGTTAACTGCCAAAATTTCACTAACCATTGCTACAATTCCTACTCTATCCTGTCCCACAATTGTAATTACTGCTTTCATTTTTTCACTCTCCATTTTTTGTAGATCTTTTTATTATAATACCTGCATTAACCCCTGTCTATTATAAAAATACATTTGTAACACTACTAAAGATGTTACTTTATATCTATTATACGAGAATAAATAGAAAAGCCAAGGTTCTGTGAAAAAGTTTTTATATTCTGATATTAGTATTTTGTTTTGTTAGTTATAAAATAAAAAAATATCCGCGTGCAATGATTTTACAATACCTTGCAATCGCGGATGTTATTCATTCTGTTTTATTTAATTCTCTTTACTTTATATGCTTCACTAAAATGCCGCTACTGCTCACTTAATGCTACATCCACTACACACTGACGTCCATTCCAGCTGGTATTCGATATTGCTGAAAGATTGACACCCAAATTATTTACAATATTCACAGTTGCCTGCTGTGCTGATGTTCTATTTTTTAAAGAAAACTTATTACTGTCATACTTATAACGATACTGAGATGCAAAATCAGCATTTGGCATCCCTTTGTTAGTTTGCTCCGGAAAACTCGTATTCTCTTCTTTACCTTTCTGCTCTTGTGTAAAGCTATCAAATAAGCTCCTACTCATTTTAAACATTAACATATCAGATTGCTGGTACATATCAGCAGCTATTAGATTTAAATTTTGAGATAATCCTTTGAATTTCTCGTCATAATTCTCATAAAACCATTGTTGCTTAAATGTAAATTTATTGTTTTGCTGCTGTAACTGACTTGTTAAACTATTAGTGGTCCAAAATTTCTCTTTCCATATTAGAAAGTAGTTATTAGCATAGGATTCTTGTTGTTTCTCTGTATGTATTTCCTCCATTTTATTTGAGAAGATTACAATTCCCTCTATATTAAAATAAGGAACAGCCCCATAACTAATTTGGTTATTATAAGGCCAGACTTCATCATCTGGTACAATTTGGGTCACACGATCTATAACACCCTCTTCTTTACTAAAGCTATTTTCATCAACTCTATAATATTCTATAAAGAACGCTATGAAATGAGCTCCTGGCTCATTTGTAAATTTTATTAGATAGTCTGCCGGATTTTCATTTTCCCATCCCTCTTCGTTCAGTTTTCTTTTATATAATTCCCCTGGTAGTATTGGCAATTCAATACCAACATGTTGACCATATGTGCCAATCGCGTCACAAGGATTATAGTAGTTTATAATATCAAACTGCTCAAACTCCTGAAAATTCTCCCATGAAACTAAGGCAATTTCACTCACTCCGGGTGCATTAAAAGTTTCGGTATGAATTCCGATTCCTTCGTCCCGGGCGACTAGTACAGCTACTAATTCTGCCAACGCACCACCAAGAGAATGTCCTGTTAAAGAAATCGTTGCTTTTGGATATATTTTTTTAACATGTTTATACAGTGAATATGCGTATCTTGTTTGGAACACTACCTTCTGAAATAAAATTGCAATATCATTCACAATATCATAAATATCAGTAAATGTAGTTCCACGAAATGCAATAACTATCTCGTTAGTGTCTAGCCAAGCATATGCAGCTCCATAAAAGCCTGCTTCTTCACAGTATTCTATTAAATCGAAACCTTGTGGAATAAGTCCATGATCATATACACATGAACTTAACGCTATGTAATCTTGAGTAGATACTTTTGACATGGTACTCCTTCCTTATTTACTAATTTATTTATCAATCTATTTTCAAACTTCCCCTTACACGTACCCTTAATAGGTATTTCGCTTGCGGGATTATTATGCTCAGAATCTGTCCAATATTTAAGCTCACTACTTCCGCTAGCTTATTTCATCAACTTCTGCCCAAAAAGAATGGCAACTTAAATTTTGTATCTTGAGAGTTTAGGCATAAAGCCAAACGCCCAAGATACAAAAAGTGATATCTAATTCTTTAGAGACTTCAACAAAGAATTTTAAGATTAGTATAAAAGGTAGAGCCAAATGGTTCCTACTTGCTACGACTGCAATTTTGATTTGTACATTTACTGTCTTGCTCTTTTGCACCACATACAAAACACCTTTTAGCCATCTATCTCACCTCGCTTTGTATCGTACTCAGTTTTTAATGTCATATAATCAATCTTGATGCTGGTGATTAAAATACTATTCTCAGCTAGTGCTGCCATGTTTAGAGCCCGAGACAGCTCGGCGAATTGCGGTTGATATTTTTCATCTAATGCAGATAAATCTTGGCGTTTTATTTCTTCTGCTGTTAATGGTATCGGTTCACAATAAGTGTGCTTGTCGTTTATCACCTTATAGTTACCTATTAACGCTTCCTGCCATTCTTTTTCTGATAATTCAATATTTGGTATTGGAATATTGTCTCCATTAATCTCCTTAGTGTAAAATCCTATATATTTCCCAGTAATGTCGTAATTACCAAAATACATATTTCTCCCCCTAACATCCTATTGCAATATATCGTATTGAATCGCCACTTCTTGATTCTCCACCATCGGATTCATGCTCATATATTGTTATACTAGTTGCTGTTGTAACAATGCTAGTAACACCACGAGCGCTATCTCCTCCAATATTCATCGAACCAACTGCACTAAAACATGCGCTTGGAAAAGCAATGGGAAAATAAGATACAGTTTTACCTTTTGCTATTCCCCATTGTATTATTAATCCATTTGATAATTTTTGAAAGCCATTTTGTACAAAGTAGTGTCCTGCATCTCCAAGTGTATTTTCTGGTATCATATTTGCTGTTACTATTTGCATCCATCCAGACCATATTCCGTTATCGATTCGTGCTGTATATCTCTCTGTTCCAAAAAAGTTGATTGCCTCAACAGTGGTGTAAGAATTAAGGTCATGTGCAACTACGACAAAATACCACCAACTTGAATTAGGTGCTGCACCTACATTATTACCTCTATAAAACCCACTTTTCCCTTTTACAACTAATATATTTTGCCCCGATATATCTTTTGCTAATGTTCCAAGTCCAGCACCAGAAGGTGCAAAATTAATATTTGCTTCTGTCTTACTATAAGCATCAGTAATTCCATATTCCGCCAATGTCGCCGGGTTAGTCCCTGCAATCGTTCTACCTTTTGCATCAACAGTAACGCTTTTATAGGTACCTGCCACCACTCCGCTTGCGGCTAGTGTGAGGGGGATCGTAACATTTGCCGTTCCATCAAAGGCTACAGCCACTCCAATGGCATCTCCCGATGTTGCTATGGTTCTAGCTGTAGTTAGCTTAGTTGCTGTAGCCGAGTTTCCTATGCAATTATCAGCAGTTGCTGCACTACCAACTTTGCCACTAACTGCAATGGTAACCCTATCATTAGTCGCATCTGGAGTAATAGCTATATTGGTTCCTGCAACCATTTCTAATGTGTCTGTTTTGCTATCCGCTTGGATCGTTGTACTTCCTACAAGTACATTACTAAATGCCACTTGGTTGACTTCCGCGTTTGCTGCAATACCTGCAAGCTTATTATTTTGTGTAGAGGTCATGAAACCATCAGAACTTGCAGTTACAGTATTATGTGTGTGTACTTTCGGTGCAAAGTCACTTGGTGTTTTTCCGCTAAGCATAGCAGCGTTTAAGTTCTCGCATTCCGTTCCATTGTTTACAGGAATTTGTCCATTTCCATTCCCTGGAACCAATCCTTTCAATAGTGCGGCATCAACAATTTGGTCTTCTTTTAGTCCTTTGAAATTATTCCTTAACTCATTTGGAGCTTCTGACAGAAATCCCGTATCCTCTGGCTTTGTTGCATCGTATGCCATTATTAATACCCCCTTGCTCGCCAGTCCATAGTACCACCTACGTCCTGGTTGCTTAAATTTAATATTCTTGCAGTAAACCCTGTTTTATCACGATTTGTAGTCTCTACATGTACCGCCTCACCAATTGCATAAGGGGTCACGATAGGAACAATAAAAAAATCTGTATTATAAGTAATACGAATACCACCTATAGGGACATCTATGGTTCCTGCTTTTTCAATATCCGGTAAGTCTACCATAACATCAAACCTATTTACTTCAGGAGTTTTGGTAGGATTAGAAGTTGTTAAGATAACTCTTAGCTCGATATACCGAAATACAAATTTAGCAGGCAGGAAGTCTTTCCAAACACTCCATTCGCTATTATCTTTCGATGTACGCATTTGTAGTACAGCCGACGTATCCCCAAGAAATTTCACAGTAGAAAGGAATTTTATAGCTATATTAGCTGTGATTATCCTGCCTACGTCTATTTGCTCACACATATAGGTGCCAGATGTAGGATAATTTCCGTTTACATCTTTTTTGAGTCTTAGTACTTGTCTGCCGCCGACTTCCTCAAATTTAGTCGTTGAGTAATCACTCCACCGCCCTCCGATTGTTTGCCAGTTTATATCACTCACACCAAATTCGGTTTTATTATGTAATCCACTCTGCATGACGATTTCGTCAAATGACTGAATGACATTTTTAGGCGGCAGGTCAACTACTGCCAACTGCTGATCTACAGCTGAGAGAGAGTACCGATTGCTTCGATTTATAGCCTTAATCCAATAATGATAGATACCATCGAAATCAACCTTGTATTTATAGCTGTTACCGGTTATATTTGTAGCAATTAGCTGCCCATATTCAAACGTCCAGCCTTCTCTGATTTCAAACCCAACAACATCATGCTCAACCGCCCTATCCCAATATAGTTCCACATACTCACCATTTTGCTGTACAATGAAATTTTCTACATTCTGAGGCTCCATAAGGGCGTACAGACTCCCAGATGCTTCATCTGAATAAAATCCTGCAGTGCTAATTGCTTTAATCAATATTTTTACATTTCCACCATCTGTGGGACGAAATTGATATTTTGTTTCTTTAGTCTGCGTTAGCTTTATAGCCTCTTCCCAAGTCCACCCATATCGCACATCATAGTAAGCAAAATCTAATTCGGATATACCTGTCCATTCTACATTAATCAAAGACCTATCATTTATATCCTGGGAAACTATTATGTTGGTCACTGGAGCAGGGTTTAGATCATATATTGCCTTACTATTTGCAGGATACTGGCTATATTTTCCTGCGCGACTAACCGCTTTAATCCAATAGCTATATTCGCGCTCTTGATTAATTCTAACATTGTATTCCAACCCTGTAACACCTGTAGCGACTAACATCCCAAAATCCCAACTTCCCCCCTCTCGAATCTCAAAAAATGCGAGATCCGCATATAGTGCATTATTCCATTTTAGATGTAGTAAGCTGTGGTCACTCATGTCCTGGCTAATGGCAAAGCCTGTAACATCTCCTGGCTCAGTCATAACAGTTACAGCTATGTTTGCGGCATTTGATTCATATCCTGCCACTGTCCTAGCTTTAAATGTAAATTCATAGGTATCACTTTCGGGGATTGCATAAACATAGGTAGTCTCTTTAGTAAAATACACTTGTGAGCCACAAGTGATAACATAGCCTGCAATATCATGACCCGCAGGAGCTGTCCAAGACAGGATTAACTTGCTGCGATCACTAATATCTGAATACCCTTGCAAATTTGTAGGAGCATCAGGACGTAAGATAATTTGTAAGCGTTTTTTCGCCGCTTGTAGGCTTTCATATCCTGCAATACTAATTGCCTTTATCATAAAGTTTTGACTCCCCTCTGCAGTCAATGCATGAGTATAATTTGTAGCTTTTAGCTGTGTAGTTATGAGCGTTGCTGTTGACCAATCGTCTCCTACCCTAATTTCATAATATGCAAGATCTTTCTCCTGGTTAGCGTCCCAAGAAAAAATCACACGACTACGGTCAGTATCTTGAATCACCGCAACAAAACCAGCCACTTGAGCTGGTTCGATAGTAATATTTATAGATATTTTTGCTGGTATAGAAGATGGGTTACCGCTGTTATCAATAGCTACGACGCTAAAATTGTATTGCCTACTGCTTGTAGCTGTAAAAATATATTGATTATCATTGATTGGTGTTAGAGTTACTACCGTATTACCTTCTGATAGTTGATACCCTTTTAAATCAATATCGGTAACAGCGGACCATTTAAGAATTAATTTGGTACTATCACTGGGATTAACCTCTGCTACCATACTCTCAATATTAGACGGAGGCTGATCTTTACCCGTAATATAAATTTCTTTCGATATTATCCCTGGTGAAATTACACCGGAATTATTCAGAGTACATACTTTAACTAAATATGTTTCTTGAGATTTAACTCCTGTAATTACTGCTAAATTATTCGTAGTATTTCCCCATAAAATCCATGATTGCCCCTCATCTCTACTGTACCAGACAATTGAATTCTTGATATGTTCTTTAGGTACTACCCATGAGCAATCTATTTCAGATATGATCGTTCCGTCCTTCTGCCTATAGGTTTGCTGTGTTAAGTTCAAGTTTCCTACCTCTGGAATATGATCGTCCAAATCACTGTAATCAATTACTGGAATAGTATCTGCTTCTGTATATACACCTTCAACATATTCCAGTGCTGTAATACTGCGTTTAAATTCCTGGGAACGGCTAATATTCAAAACTCTAAAGGGTTTAGTTACCTTGTGGGTTTCACCGAAACTAAAAATATCCCATTTTTGCGGAATAGATGAAAATGAGCTTGCTACTGTCACGGTATCTGTTTCTTCTACAACACCAAGGACCTGTCTCTCTATAAGAGTATCATCAGCAAATCGCACCATAACAGAATATTGTTTACCCGGTTCCATCGTAACACTACGATCAAATTGAATGGTATCTTCTGTTGCAGCTAGTACCCTACCGCCATAACCCCACTGTGGTATATCATGCTGGACTAAAATCACATCTCCTACTTGGCAGGCAATAGCATCAATATCAGCATCAAAGGATATAGTTCGCCGCAAATATTTATTTAATCTCAGGCGATATTTGCCTTCACGATAAGCTTGCTGATAAGATGTGCAACCATACAAAGTAATCTGAGTTGAATTTTGAATTGTCTGGCCATTATCCCAATCATCTCCATATATGGTAAGCGCGTCCTTTTGATATCCTTTATCTTTATTTATAAAGGATATTTCAACAGCATTTGCTCTATCCTTCATCCCCAAAAAGTCTTCTTGGAATTTATCCTGCACCATATTGCCCATAGTGAAAAGTTGTACGGGCTGAGTCGGTCTATCACAAACACAGGAATAGCGAGTTCCTTTTAATATGACTTTCCCCCTTCCCACACTTTCTGGTTTTTGCAAGGAACTCCACAAATCAAAAGCAGTATCAAATATATACTCAAACTCTAACTTCCGTTCCGTACAAAATGCAGCCCAATCGACGAAAGCTTGATAGTCAATTCGATTCGCCGAAATACCAAAAACTACATTTTCAACTATCCCTGTTTTAATATTTTTTATGATTTTACAGCGATGTAACAGATCATATGTGACCCACGCCGGATTGCGAGCCGATTTTTGCTCATATTTTTCAATATTAGGATTATACACGTTAATATCGCTAACTGTCTGTAACCAGGTCACTGTCGGCATACTGCCACTTAACTGATCAGTCGCTAAGGCTTTGATACCTACGAGGATTTTACCGGAACGGCAGAAATCATCATAGCTGATATGACTGAGCTGCGTCCAACACAGTCGAGTGCTGTCTCTTGTCGTCGTACCTGATTTATAGCTGCATTTCGCACGAACTTCATAGTGTCCAGCAGGTAGATTATCAATACGATATACCTTACGTACTGGGCTATTTTTTGCCGCCGTTATTACTAATTCATTAATCTTAACAACTAATGTAAACTTCGCGTTATAAACTTCCCCTAAAAGACCCAATAAATTTCCTATAATCGTAAAACCAATTAAACCATTATTATAACCAACTCCAACCTTAGCATCTGCTTTTCGCCCTGAAACGGATCCTACAACTGAAAACAAATTCCCCCCTATACTACTTAATGTCCATGTTTCAGCAATAGGATTTTTCCCAACACTTAAAGATTGAACACTTCCAATTCTTTCTTTAACAGAAGAAGATACCTTGTAAATATGTGTTTCCAACCAATCGTTCCATTCTGACAGCCCGATTTGTTTATATTGTGCATTAAGTTTAACAGTAGCATTTTCTAAATCACCATTATCATTTACATGATACAGTCCCCCAGGTAATTCAAAGGTAATCTCAAGACCTTCTCCACCGTTTCCTTCAGTTTGATGAGTTGACCAGGTATCATCATTATCCAGTTCATAGCTTAGTATTTGATCAGCATATATATCATTGAAATTAGAAATTGCTGTCTGGTCATTCGTTCCTAAACGTATATCCACTGAAACATCATGATAATTATCTATTGGATTATCGTTAATTTTTATATCTGTAATACTATCGGCTGGTCCTTCACCACCACATAACAAGATATTTAGGTATTGTTTATCCCCATCACCATTGGTAATATGCTGAGACAAAATTTGTCCTGCTGTCCGCATCGTTCCATAAGTGACAGCCAAGGCATTTCCCTGACCAGAGAGGGACTGTAAATTTCCCCATGAATAGGTTGGCGTAGATGTTGCCATGTCCATTGCTGGCATATCTGCTGTAGGCTGTGGGAACATGTGATTAATGAGCATACCGCCAATCGCGCTAATTGCTCCTGCTGCCAATGAAGCCCCCCAAGAGCCAGCGCCACCTAACGTTGCTCCCCAACCATGACCAGCCGCTATATTCCCGGTGTACGCCATGAGTGCTATAGAAGCAATCGTTCTTAGAATATTTTTCCCTCCCCCTTTACCTACGAGGGGGCATATTACTAGATTATCTTCACTTTCAACAAGTATGGAAGCAATCTTTCCTTTGTCTTCGATAGTGCCATTACGGCTTAATACCATTTCGTCTAAATCAATCCCCATCATAATGGGTTGAATATATTCCCCTATCGTTTTTCCTGGTATATAGGCTATCTTTTTTATCTCCCTATCACTAAGGTTAAAAGGGTTTCTTAGTATTGTTAATGTTATATCAGCCATTTAGCCACCCCGGCACGTAAAGGCCCTCAATTTTGCGTCGCCATGCTGGACTATCAATATGATCAATATGAACGCCCATTTTCTCAGCAGTATGAATAAATCTTCCATCACCTATGTAAACTCCAGTATGGTTACAAAATATAGCCTGATTGAACCTCATAACAACAAGAGCAGGTACGGGGATTTCCCCATCACACCTGCACCATTGATTTCTCTGTTCATCGATTTCACCGTCTATACGGCTAACATCCTCACAACTGATTTTATAATCGGGTAATTTGATCCCATACATCTTAAAAACTTCACAAACAAGACCCCAACAATCATAATTGTCGGGGCCTCTGCCACCATTCACAAATGGCTTACCTATCAATTTATCGATTTGATGCATAAATACCTCCCTGGGGAATACTGGGTTCGCCCCCAAAACGTGTTGCATTCCCCCGCTCTCGACAATCACCTAATGTCTTATTGCAAGTTTCTTGATAGGATTGTGCTCCACACTCAATCCCTTTATACATAAACGGGCAATAATCTTTCAAAACTCTTCGAAATGGAAAACGAAGCATCGTAGGCATATCGCCGCCTAAATTAAATGTCACCCACATACTGTCTGAACTAACTTGCTGTACTGTAAAAGTTTCTTCTATATCAGCAGCTGCTATATCAAGATGCTGCGAATGAACTACACGTAACATTACAGTAGCTCCAACGCCACCATTGGCCTGTTCAATATATTGCTGAATACTCCGAGAGATATTAGAAACACGTACCGGAATTTGCGGAAGTTCACCTTGGGAAGTTTCTTTAATCTCATCTAACTCAAAAGGAAATGCCACCCATGTATAACCATTCCATACAATATCTTCTGTATTACGTACAATCCTAATAATTAGATCTTTTGTTATTTGAATTTCCAGTAGAACCAGCCATGCCCCATCGGAAGTTAATTTATTTTTTTCTATAATTGAAATATTAGATAAACTTAGTGCCATAATCAGACCTCCTGCAAGGTAATCTCTCCTTCCCACATATCATGAGAAGTTAAATGAAAATTTATTTCACCTGTGAAGCGTACAATATAGCTAACACCAGTGACAGGATTGACCCATTGAAATTCTTGGCTACCGCCACACATTTGTTCCCAAAAATTCATGAGAAGTTGATATTCATTATTTTTAAGAGCAGTCCATTTTAATATCCATTTTTTACGAATACGCGTAAACCTTGATCTGGAAATCACCATTCCATTTTCCATTTGGGAAGATATCGCAGGATTCTCCCGCCCTTCATCAAGCGGATATACAGGATTTGCTACATTCGGAAATACTGACAATGTCATATTGATTATTACCTCCTTACTCCCAGTACATCACGCATACCATTCACATTACGTGCATAAGCATCCATGACAACATTAATAACATACTGCTGCCCGTCCCAACTTGTCTCCTGCTTTGTATTGGCCTTTACTCCAGACTTATTGACAACATTAACAATAACAGGTGGTGCTTGGGCTCCTGTTATTGACGAAGTATACTTTACACCACTTGTAACTTGCTGTTTTGCCATAGAAAGTGTTTCATCCAAGCGATGATTTGGAATAATGGTTCCCGACTGATCAGGAACGAATAATTCTGGTCCTCTTTCCCCTACGATATAGGATGTTTGTGATGATACCGGTCCACCATCTGCTTTAAATATCGCACCTAAGAAATTTCCAAACCACTTACCCAATTGTTTTTCTATAACCTTCTTATAGAATATCTCAAGCAGCATCTTACTGATCTCTGTTGTCATATCCTTGAAAATACCTTTAAAGCCTTTACTAAAAGATTCTGCACCTGTAAGCATTTTGTTAAAATGTTGCTCAGTACTACTGTTTATACGATTGAAAGACTCTTCCATAATCTGCGTATAATTCGTTTTCTTCTCACTCATATCTTTTTTAAATACCTTAACAGCCGTATCTGTCTTGTATGAATCAGAATTTATCTGCATGTCACTTAGCTTTTCATTTGTTTTTTGTTGTCCCGATTGTGAACCATTTGCGTTATTATTTGAGGCATTATTAACAGACTTATTTTTATCCGCACTGAAAGATTGACTATTGTCCTTATTTTTATCAATCTTAAATATTTTAGCTAGCTTTTCCTCAAATGATTTGCTGATTTTAGGCCACCATCCATCAAATAAATCTAACATTTTTCTACCAAGTAATGCAGTTAATAGTCCAGGAATTTCTGCTGATATATTTTTAAATATATTTTTTAGACCTTCTGACAATGATTCTTTATGAGCTATAACACTTTTTAACTGTTCCTGCGCATAATTTTTCAATCGTTCTAACGAAGCTTGCACTAGCTTATCAAATTCATTTGGAATAGCATCGCTCTTATTTTTACTATCTTGAGCTGCTGCCTTTGATGAGCCCAATCCATTAGCTGGCTGCTGCCCAACTTTCTGAACGTTATCTGCCAGAGAATTCAACTTTTCTAATAATTGTTGTTCCATTTCACATGCTGCGGCAATCTTTTGCCCAAAATCACTGCCTACCAACTTAGCTATTAAAATATCGGCAAACCCTTCATCCGAAAGTATCTGATACATTCTTACACCTCCTGTCTCCGTATTTCATATATTTCCAATGCTTTTATTTTTCTACATAACGCTGGAGTTAGCTCAATACCATAAACTTCTGCTATGGCAAAAACAGCGGTATAGTCTAAGCCAACTATTCCACCATTACTTACACGCCATTGAGTATTCACATAGATCCATAGCTGCCATATCTCACGATTTTCCAGCATTATTTCAGGACAACGTGCTTCACAAGTCCTGCATTTAATTTTATTATCGGCCTGATTTTGGGTTTTACGGCAGGCTTCGCAATATTCCTGTCGCCTGCCTACCACCCATTTCCAGACCGCTAGGAGTTTTTTACTTCTTTCTCCAGCCCATACGTCAAACGAAAAGTTTTCTCTGCCAATTCTACAAGTTGATTATTGGGTACGTCATCAAAATCATGATCTTTATAAATGTTATCCAAAATCCAATCATTTCCTAAGACTGTTAATTTTAAAAATGATAATTGATTATCACTTGTAGAGTCAAAAAATACTGGATCCAAACCAGCAGCACGAAAAGATTTCAATTCATTGCGGCTCATAGCCCTTGCTTGCGGTAATATCATCATAGGTAATCTCCCTTTTCTATAATTATAGGTAACTGGCAACACCGTTAACCAAGGTAACTTTCACTGCTGAATTATCAGCATTTGATTCATAAAAAGCATGGAAGGGCAGTGTAATTAAAACACCTGCAGGACCTGTTATACTTGGGGTGCTACGTTCATATGTAATTTCTGGGAATGAAAATTCTAGGCTGTGGCTCTCATCTGAAAACTTCACTTTTAAACTTGATTTTGTTCCCGCAAGAGCTTTTTCCAATAATGCAGCTCCATCAAATAGAGCTGTAATACTGCCAGATATCTTATAGATGCCCGCAGGAATGTCGCTGCGGAGACCACCATTTCCTATAGTATACTGAGTCCCATCCAACCCTGCATCAATGGTAAAATCACCTTTAGTAATAGTAGCAATTGCTGCTCCACCTTCCTCAATACTGGCTTGTAAGTTGGTAAAGCGAGATAAGACCATATTGGAAGGGTTAGTCATATAAGGAGTAGATGTAAGAACTTCTTTTGCTCCCATAATTGTCATAGATGCCGTTAACTCATCTTCGCCGCCAAAAGCTACTTTAAAAGAACTAATTTTGCAGCTATTTAACAGTACATACTGTCCAATATCCGTAAATCCTTTTTCCAATACCATAGAAGGCTGCGTTGCACCAATTTTAAACACATGCTGATAAGGATCATCACTGCCTGTAGTTACAGGAATACCAAATAATCCTGTTAACCAATATCCAATGCCTGCCTCATCCATAGGTACAACAATATTTCCGTCTACGCTGATATTACCAGGAGCAGGTGCTACAGGATTTCGCGTACCAGTAATAGTGGCCAAGTCTTTTAAATTTTGTTTTGATTTCACATCTAATGTGTTGAATGGTAAAATTTTCCCCGCTTTATTAGTTGGGTTCTGTCCAAAACTGGATTCATAATCAAATACTAACCTTCCTTGTGCACCTTGTGCCTGAGTCATATATATTTCCTCCTAATATTTCTGTACTTTTTAATAATCATTAGATACTTACATATTACTAATTTCTTGTTGCTTGCACTCTTCATTGAATTCACTATTGATTTTTTTTAGAGCATTATATTTGTTAAGCATAACACGACGAAACACCTCAAATTTTCCTTGATCTCCATTGGTAATTAACATTGCAAAGTCCAATGCCGTCTCTAATAAAGTTTGTAATTTGGCATTACTTTGCTGCATCATCAAATTCTTCTTCATTTGCAACTCCCTCCTTGTCACTTTACATAAAAACTTGTATTACTATTACTTCAATACCCCGCACCTCCACTACCATTTTTTATACTACACACCCGCATGTGCTAAAAAGATCAACTCAAATTCTTTGGCGGTTCCTATTATCTAAAATAATTCATCTTCTTATCATTACTATTCGAAATTCTAATTGTTTGTCCAAAATTGCCTTATAAGTAAAACAATCTTATTACATTCCATATAGATCAATCTTACTATAGAACAAACGATTACTACGTTTCCAACGAACGTCTAGTGTATTAAGCTGACTATGCAACAGCTTTGCCTTTTCGTGTATTATCGTTGCTGCTAATTCAGGATACTTCTCTCGATACATAGCTTCAAGTATATTAATAGTATAATATTTCATATATCTCCCCTCATTCTCTATCCGTACATATCAGCCAGAATTTAGATAGGTACTAATTTTAAAAATTGCTGCATTAAAGTGAAATTTTATTGTCGCTACACTAAGATTAAGTTTACGGCCGATCATTGCAGTAGAATAACCATCTTGAATAAAAGTCACTACTTCTCGCTGACGTGGAGTAAGCATTAAAATCGATTTATCTAAGTCTACCAATATACAGACGATACGATCAAATCTTTTGCACTTAACAAAATCACTAGTCCCTACATCTTCTAAATTTGAAGACACAACTTCCGCGAGACTTCGAAGTTCTTGATATCGTTCAATAGTTCGTCTTATTTGTTTTTGTGTGTAGTCGATACTATCACACCCCTTATATATTTTTCGATTTTATCAATATACTACTTTATATTGAAATTCTAACTTACATGAATGTGGCATACTCGTTAGGATATACTATATACAGAAAAATCTCGCTTATCAAAACCGACTATGAACCCCCTTATAGTATGTTTTTAAAACTATTGTATTTTTTCTCATATGCGTGCTTCCGTGCATCGTATAATTCTCATCAATCCTACTTTTGATATTGTCCCTCATTTCTTTATCCGTACAAATCTTCTTGAATTTAGATAGGTATATTTTTCACTGTCAAATTGACATCATTTCAAAGCCAACCAAAAGATATTTGAAACAACCGAATAATCTCTTGCCGAATACGATATAAATGACGTTCCGTTACTGCCAACTCTTCAGCAATAATCTTAAAAGGAGTTCTTCTGAAATATCTTTGTTGGACAAAGGCTTGCTGTAGGGGACTTAAAACCGCCATAGTGGCTTCTATAAGCTTAATATGCGAAACATAATCAAGACGTCGTATACCTAGTCTTTCTGTCGGAGATTCCAGTATATCCTTCGCTAGTGTCGGATTCCCTTTATATTGAGATTGAAGTAGTTCTGAATTGACTTTCCACATAGGATAATCATACAAAGCCGCTTCTACCTTTCTAGTAAATTGATTAGTATTAGCTAATTTATTATCATATGAGGTTCTGCCCATCAGGCCCTTAAATCTCTCATAACTAAGCATATTGCCTTCATTTATCATAAACTTCTCTCCCTGATTCTATTTATGACTTTACTTAATCACATTTCTTCAAATTCAAATTCCTCCGTTATTCATCATAAGGCTACAGTAATATTGGTAATGCTTTCCACTATTTAAACATACACCTTTGAAATAGCTTTGTAACTGACATAAATATGACATAAAATCCTAAATATAATATAAAATGTAAAATAAACAGAAAAAAGGTAGAGTTTTTCTCTACCTTTAAATCCTTTAATATTTTTTTGATCAGATTAATTATTCCTTATGCAACAAATAATCATAAGCCATCAAAGCAGCTTTAGCACCATCTCCTGCCGCGATTACGATTTGTTTATCAGGACCATCTGTAATATCTCCAGCTGCATACACTCCTGGAATATTGGTTCTAGAGCGGCAATCGACCATTAATTCTTTTCTCTTATTCATCCTAACGATATCTTCTACATACTCAGAATTGGGTTCTAAGCCAATTTCTACAAAAACCCCATCGATAGCCAGATCTTGAAGTTTTCCCGTCGTAATCTCACGGATCGTAATCTTTTCCACTACCTCATTACCGTAAATTCCTTCTGATTCGTAACCGATCTTTTCAATAATATTGGTAGCAGCATTCATTTTTTCAAGAATAATCGGATCAGCAATGTAATGATCATTTCGTACTACTAAGTATACGTTATGTGCAATTTTGCTAAGTTCGAGAGCTGCTTGAACTGCTGAGTTGCCGCCCCCTATGACAGCTACCGCTTTATTGTCAAAAAAGGGACCATCACAAGTGGCGCAATAGCTAACTCCCCGTCCGGTGAATTCCTTTTCACCTGGTATGTCTAGCCCCCTAGGTCTTTTACCTGTGGCTAGTATCACAGTTTTACTTTTATATTCCTTCTCTTCTGTCTTAACCAAAAATGTACCATCTTGATTCACTACAAAACCATTTACTTCTTCGTATTGAATGGCAACGGCAAAACGTTTCACCTGTTCTTCAAATTTCTCCATTAGTTCTGGACCACTAATAAATTGATATCCCATGTAATTTTCTATTTCCTTTGTCCACATGAGTTGTCCACCAAATTCTTTTGTCAGTAGCAGCGTATTCATTTTTTTGCGAGCTGCATACACTGCGGCAGTCAGTCCGGCGGGTCCACCGCCTATAATAATCAAATCATACATATATTTTCATCCTTTACGTTTTTTTACTTTACAAAATGCAAATATAATAATAAAATTTTGTAAAATGTTATTATTCTTCTCTTATCTAAATAATAACATAAATAGGAAGTGAGGTCTTCATTATTATGATAACACCAGAAGATATTTCTAGGATTAATGAACTAGGACGAAAGCAAAAGGCAGGAACATTAACAGAAGAAGAAATAGCAGAACAAGCCAAGTTGCGACGTTTGTATATCGATACGATTAAGGGTCATGTAAAAACCCATTGTGATGCACAGCAAACCGCTAACCATGCCCACGGTTGTTCTTGCGGCTGTGATCACAAACACTAATTTCTAGTTTACAGGACTAATAAAAAAATGCCGAAA
>DJJR01000016.1:21437-24656 GCA_002434245.1 Pelosinus fermentans | reverse complement strand
TTTCGGCATTTTTTTATTAGTTCTTCTTTTTAAAGGTTCTGCAATCTGTATCATCTGTTTTAGCAGCATTAGCTCCAAATACATCAATTTGGGATGCATTGCAGACATTGTTACCTTGCCAGTAACTACAGTTATTCACAAAGCACTCTACCTCAGGTGTTACTTGGGTACCATCCATAAAGGCTGCAGATATGGTCCCGCCAATATTAGCATTATGCAGTGCTCCTATCATATCCCCCATCGTCTTACGGTCATGAAAGGACTTACATTGAGTGTCTTTTACTTGTTCTGACTTTCCAGTTGCTTCTTCATTATAAATGCTAATTTTAGCCGCCATGCATTGATCACCAGGCATATAATGACTGCATTGATCCACGGTACACTTTACTATGGGATTCGACATAAAATCACTCCTTCTTGTACATTTTTTTCTGGATCTAGTATTTTTACAACAACATTGTAGGTGACAATCTACTTATTTATTTCTGTATTAGTATCCTACCATGCGCATTTTTTTATCCGTCGAATTCATTTTTCAATAAAAAATGGATTGCTAAATATAAATCAACTGCAAGGCAATTCTTGCATCATAACCGCATTCAGCGCAATACAAGATATGGATACATTGATTTTCTATATCGCTTTCCATATAGGGACTATAGGGTCCTACATAATTTTGCAGCGATCCACCATCTAATAATTGTTCTCCGCAAATAGGACACTGATCTTTAATCACGTCTAAACCATTGCAAGCAGGGCAAAGTTTATCCATTGTAAGACCTCACTCATTTTTAGTATCTTGTATTGGTCGGCTCTACTAGCACATTGTAAACTTTTAAACAATCTGAGCATATGATAAAACAAAATCACTCTACGTAAGAGGTGACAAATATGCTGGTCATAGCTCACAATATGCTAGGAATTTTCACAATTATACTTGGAGTTATTATCTCCTTTATTGCTTGGCATGGTATCAGCAAAAATGCAAATCATTACAGTTACTTGAAGGGAAAAGCAATCAGTTTTTTCATATTATGTGCCAGCATCTTAGATTTGTTGCAGTTGCTTTCTTATTCTGCAAATAATCCGACTGATACGAGTTGGATTATGTATTGGATGATTGCTTGTATCGTGTGGGCCTGTGCTCTCTTATACACCATACGTCTTACACTAACAACACCCCGGCCTGCTGACACATTCTTGTTTTACGCTGCAAGTTTATTGCTAATAGGATTACTTACAGGGCTGCTTACTAATTTTAGCTTTACTTTTGATAAATTTGATACATTACCATCATTTCTCCATATCGACAATACAAATCATCCATTAGTTACTTCTACCTTATTGATAGCTATTAGTATTCATAGTATTTCACTTATTATTCTGCGCCGTAACTTCTCCCAATATATAACAGGTGATTATATCCAAATCGCTTTACTTTTTGGCATTCTGTCTAATTTAGCCTACCTTTCAGATGTTTCTATTCAAACTAATATATTCGCTCACCTTTGTAAATGTTTTGCCTATTATTTTGTTCTGCGAGCTGTGTTCAAATTTGTTATCAAACATCCTTATGAACAATTGCTTCTATTTAAGGAACAATTAGAACAATTGGCTGTCAACAATGCCGAATTATATAAAAAATCAGAGCAGCAGCGAAATTTACTGGAAGATACGTTATCAAAAATCGGCACTATTATTTCTTCACAACTCAATGTAAGAGATACTCTTGATGCAATCGCTGATATGGTGACTGATTTAATGCATTCTCGGCAAAGTTTAATCGGTCTATTATGTACTAACCAAACCCATCTCCAAGTGGTTGCGACTTATGGCATCAATACGCCTCCAACCTGTATTCCATTAAACCATTGTTTACGCGGACAGGTGATAGAGCAGAATATAGCTCTTTCTATTAATGATCTATCCCAGCATCCTGATATACAAAAACCGCAGCTCATATTTTCCAGCATCCAATCCATGATTTGTGCACCTTTAATTCATGACGGTGAAGTCATTGGGATTATCGAAGCCTATTCTTCTGATCTTAATGCTTTTAATGAAAGCGATCTTCGATTTCTAACAGCTTTGGGTCGTCATGCAGGCACAGCCATCGCCAGCGCTATGCTTTTTGAAAAGACAAAGCTCCATCTTGAAGAAGAGAAATTTTTATCAGAAATATCTCAAACTACTTCTACAACTATTGATACCAATACAATCATTGAACATTGTACTTCTCATGTAATGAAAGCACTCAATGCTGACGTAGCTGTCGGTATGCTTATTGATGCTGATAAAAAGAACTTTACTATTATCTCTTCGATTAATTTCAATTACAAACTGATAAAAATGAATCTCGACTCTTATCCTGCATTGGCACCTTTGCTCGAAACCTTTAGACCCTGTATTACAGCCGCAAATACCTTTGCTCCCTTCGCTGAGCTGTATGACCAGAATGCATCTAGGTATATGATGGTGTTGCCAATTGCTGTAGAACAAAATCTTCTGGGGTTAATACTCTTAGGTTGGCAGCATTTCATTGCTCCTGAGCGTTTAAACCGTATATCCTTTGCATTTTTAATGTCCCAACAAATCGCTCTTGGTTTGGAAAAAGCTCATTTATATAACCAAATAAAATTAATGGCTCTTTCTGACAGCCTCACAGGTCTAGCAAACCGACGAAATTTTGATATGTTTCTGACCATTGAGCTAAAACGTGCAGCTTCCTTAAAGCGTCCATTAAGTTTAATTATGTTGGATCTTGATAAATTTAAACGCTATAACGATTCTTATGGGCATGTCACAGGTGACAAATTATTAAGTCAACTTGGCCAAATCCTCCAATATAATGTGCGCAATATTGATTTGCCAGCACGTTACGGAGGAGAAGAGTTTAGCATTATTTTACCTGAATGCAGTAGTAATGAAGCAAAATTCCTTGGCGAAAAATTGCGTCAAATCATCGAAAGCGAAAGCTTTCCTGATGACGTTGGAACCACTACAGCAAAAATCACTGCCAGTTTAGGGATTGCCACTTATGATCCTGCTGTTTCTCCAATTCCTCCTAGTCGAGAAAAAATTACTGAGCTCGCCGACAAAGCACTCTATCAGGCTAAAAAAGAAGGCCGCAACCGTGTAATCACAAGTATTATCATCTCTTAATATTAGGATCAAATGACAAAACCTTAGTTAGCTGGCATAATAAAAAATCATCAGCAG
>DJJR01000016.1:0-21292 GCA_002434245.1 Pelosinus fermentans | reverse complement strand
CTGCTGATGATTTTTTATTATTTCTTGTCGGCATTTCTTATTTTACAAACCAATAGACCGGTAAACCAACTACGGTAATACCAATGGCCACCATTGCATCCATTGGCTTATTCATAAACATACTTGCAATAATATAGAGCGCCCCTAAAATCGCAATCATAGGTATAATTGGATAACCAGGTACGCTATAAGAACGTTTAACATTGGGATACCGTTTTCGAAGAATAAATACGGCGATAAATGCAGAAACATAAAAAGTCCACATTACAAGCATCGCAATATCAGTAAGGCTATCTGGATCCCAGAAAATCATTAAAGCAATTGCCAGACTTGCTTCTAATAACATTGCATTTACCGGCGCTCCAACTGAAGCTGGAACTTTTTCCAATATAGATGAAGCTGGCAATTGTTTATTCAATGCCATCGCATAAGGAACACGTCCATTGGTAAGAATATAGCCATTGAGGGCACCAAAAATAGATACCAAAATACCTATACTGATAATTTTTCCTCCCATCTCACCAAACAATAATCCTGCAGTAGTACTGGTAGCCATTTTTCCTAATGCAGCAATTTCCGCAGCAGGCAATACATGCATAATCGCCATATTCATAGTAAGATATGCGATCATCACGATTCCAAGCCCAAAAACAATGGCCATAGGCAATTGTTTCGCTGGATTTTTCATTTCCCCCGCTACGAAACTTACACCAACCCAACCATCATATGCCCATAACGTAGCTAAAATGGCTGCTCCCATGCCAAGAGGAGGGGTAACACCACTCGTCATGCCAAGAATTTGTCCATTTCCCTTCCATAAACCAAATATAACAATAAGTGCAATAGGAATCAATTTACCAATCGTAGCAACTGTTTGAATAATCCCCCCATATTTGGTACCTAAACAATTGACACCTGTCATAAAAAATACACTGCCCACCGCAATTGGCAATCTAAATTCTTCGCTAATGCCAAAGAAAGGCAATAGTAAAGAAGAAAAATATAATCCAAGGGCTCCAATTGTTGCAGGCCCGTAAATTACAGTCTGCATCCAACCATACAAATATGCCCATATCTTACCATATACTTCATTTAAGTATGTGTATAAGCCTCCTGTTTTAGGAATTTGTACCCCTAATTCGGAAACTGTCAGCCCTGCGGCAAGTGTTATACTACCACCTAGTACCCAAGCCATAAGAGCCATTGTGGAATCACCGGCCGCTAAAATTACACTGCCGGATTTCATGAAAATCCCTGAACCAATAACCATGCCAACTACTAATGCCATTGCTGGCATTAATCCTAAATTTTTCTGAAGATTGCTTTGTCCCTCTGCCACAACGATTACTCCTTCTTACGAATATTTTTCAGACTAAACATCAGAATATCAAATTTTGTGTACAACTGCAATAGGAATTAACGTAAAAATGGCTAATAATATGTAGTAAAATAACATTTAGGAGGTATAATATGGATGATACTACTTTAAACATTAAACCACGCATTCTTTATCATGTAGCTAAAGCCGCCTGGGAAGGAACCTTATTTGATCGTCGAGAAGAAATTTGCACTATGGTATCAGAAGAATTTCAAGATAAACATACTCGCCGCCAAGTAGCAAACCAAATTCGTATTGCTATGGGACTAGATCCTCATGATAATGATCTAGTTCTTAATGATTATGACGAAGAAGTACTCATGGGTATGGGCCGTGACTCCATTATTATTACCAATCCAGATGCTTGCCAATCCTGTCCCACAGAGAAACGAAATTGTGAAAAAGCCTGTCCTTTACAGGCCATCACGCGTGATGATTTAGGTAAGGTTTCTATAAACCAGGAAAAATGTCTAGGTGAAGGTCACTGTATCCAGGCATGCTCTTTTGGTGCCTTAGCAGAAAAATCTCAATTTGTTCCTCTTATCAACCTTTTAAAACAACATAGTCATCCTGTATATGCTTCTATCGCCCCTGCTTTCGCAGGACAGTTTGGTGCAGAAGTTACACCAGGTAAATTGCGTTCTGCACTTTTAAAAATGGGCTTTACCGATGTTCTAGAGACTGCTTTATACGCTGATTTAATTACTATGAAAGAAGCCTTTGAATTTGATGAGCATGTAAAAACGGATCAAGATTTTATGTTTACCAGTTGTTGTTGTCCAGTATGGATTAAATTAATAGAAAATAAATTCCCTGATCTTATGGAGCACATCTCCCCTTCTGTCTCACCAATGGTCGCATCGGCTAGGGTCATTAAACAGTTTGAACCAGATGCCAAAGTGGTCTTTATCGGTCCATGCATCGCCAAGAAATCAGAAGCTCTGTTACCTGACGTAAAAGGAGCTATCGACTATGTACTGACTTTTCAGGAGTTGGCTACTATTTTTGAAGCCACTAACATTCATCCAGCGGATCAGGAGGATCATGAAAATGCAGTAGCCTCATGGGGAGGACGAGTCTATGCCTATACAGGAGGTGTAAGTGCTGCGGTAGCTACGACTTTAGAGAAATTGATTCCTCACAAAGTCCAAAAGCTAGTGTCCCTTAAAGTGGATGGTATTCCAGACTGCCAAAAGCTATTGGAACAGATTCGCAGTGGTCAATTTACTGCGAATTTCATTGAAGGTATGGCTTGTAAAGGCGGTTGTGTCGGTGGTCCGGGTCGCTTACTTCCCCCTGAAGAAGGACGAGAGCATGTAAAAAAATATGGTGCGATTGCTTTGGCTAATACCCCTGTAGAAAATCCACAAGTTTATGCTATTCTTGCCCGCTTAGGCCACGATAGCGGCATGCCTAGTCTATCGGGAAAAAGTCCGATGGCAGAATTATTGTCACGCAATTTGGTACAAGATTAAGATTCTGTATCTAGTACATCACCTTACAGATTCCCAATCTGACCAGATCTCCGCCTATTTGATCGATAAAATTCTCGCAAACTAAACTAATATTTTAAATGACGCAATGTACTCGTTAATTTCATAATAGTACGCTCTTGTTTACCGAATATTCTCTTTTGCATACAATATACTAAAAAAAATAAAAAAATTTTAAAAAAATTTTAAACTAAATGACTAGCAAAAGCATGTGAAATAATGTAGAATTATAATTGATCAATCTTGTTACATATTTAACTAAGTAGTTCTGTAGTAAATTTCCAATTCACTTGCCCTTTATATGCTTATATTTTGGAAAGTTACCACAATTGCTACATTCAAAAAAAGGGGGATAATATGTCTAGAAAACCTGTACAAATCATGGAAACAGTATTACGCGATGGTCATCAATCACTTGCTGCTACTCGCATGCGCCTCACGGATATGATACCAGTTTTAGAACAACTCGATAATATGGGATATTTTGCATTAGAAGCTTGGGGTGGTGCTACTTTTGATAGTTGCTTACGTTTCTTAGGTGAAGATCCTTGGGAGCGCTTACGCACCTTGAAATCCCATTTGAAGAAAACTCCTATTTCTATGTTGCTAAGAGGTCAAAACATTCTTGGTTATAATCACTATGCTGATGATGTTGTTACTGCTTTTGTAAAGAAAATGGTTGAAAATGGTATTGGTGTTATTCGTGTATTCGATGCACTCAATGATGTGCGTAATCTTGAAGTAGCTATGAAAGCTGCTAAAGAATCTGGCGCTCATGTACAAGGTGTATGCGTATATACAATTAGCCCTTATCATACTGTAGAAAGCTACATTAAATTAGCACATCAATTGGTAGAACGTGGTGCAGACTCTATCTGCATTAAAGATATGTCTGGTCTGCTCAGACCTTATATTGCTCACGATCTAGTAAAAGCTCTAAAAGCAGATCCTAAAGTAGGTGTGCCTATTCAACTTCACACTCACTATACAAGCGGTATGGGCTCAATGACTTATTTAAAAGCCATCGAAGCTGGCGTAGATGTAATTGACTGTGCACTGTCACCATTTGCTCTTGGTACTTCTCAGCCTTGTACTGAAACTATGATTGCTGCTTTAGAAGGTACTGAGTATGATACTGGTTTGAATCGTCACGCACTCAAAGAATCTGTTCTCCATTTTGCCAATGTTAAGAAAAGCTTGGCAGCTGACTTCAACCTCAAAACAAGCTTTGATGTTGATACAAATGTTCTTGACTTCCAAATTCCTGGCGGTATGCTTTCTAACTTGTTCAACCAACTTAAAGAGCAGGGTATTGAAGATAAATACCAAGATCTTTTGGAAGAAATGCCTCGTGTTCGTGCAGAGCTTGGCTATCCTCCATTGGTTACACCTACCAGCCAAATTATCGGTTCCATGGCTACCTTCAATGTAATGCTCGGCGAGCGTTATAAAATGGTACCACGTGAAATCAAAGACTTGGCTCGTGGTAAATATGGTAAAACTCCTATGCCGGTTGATGAATCTGTTCGTGAAAAGATCATTGGCAACGAACCTATCATTGATTATCGTCCTGCTGATGATATTGCACCACAAATGGATCTTCTTACTAAACAGCTTGCTGAAAAGGGTTATCCAAATGCATCAATTGAGGATATTTTATCCTATGCATTATTCCCTGAAGTGGCTTTAAAATTCTTTGAAAAGAATCGTTAAGAGATAACATAAAAAAATCCCCCTAACTTTTAGGTTAGGGGGATTTTTTTATGTATTTTTACTCATGGAAGCATGATTCTCCAATAAACTCTCGCAAAATAGAATTCATTGGAATTTCACAATCATCAATATCCTGAAAATAGGAAAGGAACTTTAACAACCTTGTCGCTTCGGAATAAGCTACCTGATCTGCTGTAATTTTTTGCAATAATGGTTCTGCATATTTTTTTAGAACTCCTAGTTCATAAATTAATGCTGAATTAAACATAATATCTGCATCTTCTTGGAAGGGAAAAATATTCCGTTCCTCACCTCTTCTAACAGAATGCCACATATTTAGAGTCGTTAGAGCATCATGAGACCGAAATTGGCTATCTCTAACAATTCTTCTTATGAGCCGTCCATCAGTAGTAGGTATACGGTTATGATTATCAATGGATAGCTGTGTTAACGCACTAATATAAATTTTTACTTTATGCTCTCTAGCAACAGCTGCCGTGAGCCTTTCATTGAGCCCATGAATCCCCTCAATAATAAGAGGTTGATCCTTTGTAATTTGAATGATATTTCCCCGATACTCCCGCTGACCATTTATAAAATTAAAAGAAGGTACGCTAACAGCCTCACCAGCTAATATTTTACATAAATGATCGTTAAAAAGTTCTAAATCAATAGCTTCAATAGCCTCAAAATCATAGGCTCCCTTTTCATCTTTGGGAGTTCGTTCACGATCAACGAAATAATTATCTAAGGATAGTGCTACAGGCCGCATAGCATTCACCCTAAGCTGAACAGTTAAACGTTGAGCAAAGGTCGTTTTACCTGATGAAGAAGGACCTGCCACTAAAATTAATCTCACTTCTTTGTGCTCAGCTACAAAATCAGCAATTTGTGCTATTTTTTTCTCATGCAATGCTTCTGCGACTCTCATAATATCCTTAATCTTACCATTTTCTACATATTCATTTAATGTGGCTACATAACCACACTCTAAAATAGCACCCCAGCGTTCCGCCTCCAAAAATATATCTGATAATTTTTGCTGAGGTACAAAGACGGGCAATTGGTCAGGTGATTCTTTTTCGGGAAATCGTAAAATAAATCCAGCAGCATGCTGCCTTAATTCAAATATTTTCAAATGCCTTGTACTCGGCGTCATCGTGCCATAGAAATAATCATATGTATTGCCACAATAATAAACCCGAACATTTTTACGGTTCAATTGCTTCAAATGCTTCACTTTTTCAGATTGCCCAGTGGCTTCAAATAAAGCTACTGCTTCCGCAATAAGGATACTCTTCATAGTTATAGGTCTATCTGCATTGATAATATCCTGCATACGCCTTGTTATTAATTCTAGATGATTCTTCGTAACCTTCTCACCAATATGAAGCTCGCAATATAACCCCTTACTTAATGAGTGTTCTACAGTAACTTCCCCCAATGGGAATAATTCAGACACGGCAGTAATCATTACAAAAGTCAAGCTGCGCTGATAAACTTTGATACCTGAATCCGTATGTAAGTCTAAAAATTCAACGCTACAATCAGAGACTACCTTATACTGTAAGTCCCTGATCTCATTGTCCACTCTGGCGGCTACTATTGGCGTAGCATATCTCTCCTGTATAATTTGGCTGATATCTAACAAAGTTGTTCCAGAATCATACAGGCCTATTTCACCATTGGCAAAAGAAAGGGTAATTTGCTTTTTTTTCATCAATCTGCCTCCCGTTTATACTTTATTATATACTAAAGTAAGATCAACTTAACTCTTTCATATTAATGAGCTCTTTTGACTTGTAAATCGGTTACTAGATCATTCTTTTATAATTATATTTTATCATAACTCTTCCTAATCCATAAAGCTTGGTAATTTTATTTATCCTAGGACTAAACTGCTCTAAAAGATCCGTCTTCTAAGAGCGTCTAAGTCCTAAGATAAAAAAGGCAAATAAGCATTCAATACTTATTTGCCAGCAATTATTTATGTATTTATTATACCAACTAAAAAAATAAAGACATGACTTTATAAGCCAAGGCACTTACCAAAGCTGTGCAAGGAATTGTTAATATCCACGCCATGAGCATTTGCTGCGCTACCCCCCAGTGAACTGCACTAATGCGTTTTGAAGTTCCTACCCCCATGATAGATCCTGAAACCACATGTGTTGTACTTACTGGCAAATGTAATAATGTTGCGCCAAAAATGATCAATGAAGAATTCAAATCTGAGGCAAAGCCACTAATTGGCTCCAATTTAAAAATCTTACTGCCCATGGTACGGATAATTCTCCAACCACCTGCTGCCGTACCAAGTCCCATAGCCGTAGCTGCCGATAACTTAACCCAGACAGGGACATCTAAGCTGGTTAAATAGCCTGTACTCACTAAGGTCAAAGTAATGATCCCCATAGCCTTTTGCGCATCATTTGATCCATGGGAAAAAGCCATCATGGCTGCTGTCAAAATTTGTGCCTTCTTAAATTTAGGATTAATACGCGATGGAGCTTTTCTGCCAAATATCCATAATAGAACCGTCATAACGGCAAATCCTGTAATCATAGCAATAACTGGAGAACAAATTAATGCGGCAACAATTTTCAAAATACCTTCTATTTTAAGTGCCTCATAACCTGTAGAAACTAATACTGCACCAACAACTCCACCTACTAAAGCATGAGAGGAACTACTAGGAATCCCTTTCCACCAAGTTAACAAATTCCAGAAAATTGCACCGATGATTGCAGCAATGATAATGTGCTGATTCACCATCTGCGCTGATTTTACCAAATCGCTGCCAATTGTCTTAGCAACGCCTGTACTGTACATAGCACCGAGAAAGTTAAGCATAGCAGCCATCCACACTGCAACCCTTGGTGTTAATGCTCGTGTAGAAACCGATGTAGCTATCGCATTAGCAGTATCATGAAATCCATTAATATAGTCAAAGGCTAATGCTAATAAAACGACAAAAATGATTAATGTATCAGGCATATTTCATAACCACGCCCCGCAATAAGTCTGCAATGTCTTCACAGTGGTCAAGGGCGTCCTCCATATGTTCCAATATTTCTTTCCATTTTATAACTTCGATTGGATCAGAGCAGGTTTCAAATAAAAGAGCTACTTCTCGTCGATAAATATTGTCGCCTTGGGTTTCTAAGTCAGCAATTTTATGCGTGTGACTTAGGATTTTTTCTTGATTTCCTTTAATGTTCTTAAACAAAGTAAATACCGCTACCATTTCCTCGGTACAGTCCACTAGCACATTAACTAATTGGACAGCTCCTGGTGCAGGTTTTCCAGCCTTATAGAGCACCATACGCTGCATTGTACCTTGTAGAAAATCCACAACATCATCTAACATTGTTGCCAAAGAATAAATATCTTCGCGATCAAGAGGTGTAATAAATGTCTGATTTAACTTATCAATGATTGCATCATTAATATCGTCAGCTTTATGCTCAATATCAGAAATTTGTGCCATTTTCTGCTCAAGCTGCGTATACTCATTCATTACACTTTGAAGCACATAAGCCCCTTCCCGCAACACCATACTACTTTCTACAAATAACTTAAAAAATTCATCCTCTTTTGGTTTTAAGCCAAACATCTTTGAACCCCCATTTTTCAAAATTAGAAAAATTTAGTATACAAAATGAACCCAATAAAATTAGCCCAAAAATACTATATCATCAATATCATAATAAAACAATGACCTATGTTATAGTAAACCATAAGTTTGATTTTTAAAAATAATGCAAATTTTACAACTTTTCTTTTTTTATCCATTAATTATGAAATTAAGTACACACAGAAAAGAGGGTGAACCAAAAATGTGTTCACCCATCTTTGTTGGATTTACCTCTCCATCAGCCTACGCAATAAACGATAAGCTACCATAGAAGCAGGCGCACGTTGAATTGCAAATTTCATTCCTAAAACAAAAATGATCACCGGTCCAATTACATGTATTATCCAAAACAAAGAACGAGGAAACTCTAAGACTGTATCATCAATACAATTTTTATGCTGTCGTCCCAAATTCATCTCCTCCTTTATTGTAGTATTTCCTTCTATACTACAATCTACAAATGGATAATAGTGTAATTGGTGCTATTATTAAATTGAAACTGCTTGGATCGCTTTAGCAAATTTACCAGCCATCCCAGACATTTTCTCAGATGTTATCGCACATACTGCGATTCGAATTCCTTTTGCTAAAGGTACGGCAAAGATTTGATCATCGTGCAGTTTCGCACAAACCGCCTCAGGATTTTCAACGGGGACGGTAATAAAGAAACCAGCAATATAAGGAAGCATATGTAAATTAACTGCCTGTGCTTCACGCATAAAAATATCAGCTCGTTTGCGAATTAAAGCATAATATTCGCCACGCTCTTGCTCTGCCTGTGCTAATAAACTCTTATCCTGATAAATATCAGCCAATAGTTTCATGGCACCATAGTTAATATTTGACCATGTAGCTCGACTTGTAAATTGATTAATGCTTTGAAATTCTGTAATTACTTCTTTATTGGAAGAAATGCCAATCATGACACCTGTCCGTTGACCATACATCGTAAATCCTTTTGACATACTGCAGGCCAAAATAGGTAATATATTAGCAGGTAAATTGCCAAATTTCTTTAAAAAAGATCGGCAAGCATTCTTTTCGCCTGCATAATCGATATAAGCAATATCAATTAAAGGAATAATATGTTTTGTAGTATCTTTAACACAGTCTTTAAAAAGATCTAATACCTGATCCCAATCACTGTCACTCAAACTAAAACCAGTTGGGTTATGAGCAGGAGTATTAATGATTATAACCAAGTTATTTTGCCTTGCTATTATTTCTCTTACCTTAGCACTAAATGCTCCAATATTAAACTTTTGCCGATCATCAAATAATGTATAGGTATCTAATGTACGTAAAGCATCTTGACACAGTATTTTATAAGGTCCCCAATACCAATCAGAGGTTAAAACCGTATCGCCAATCTCTGAATAATTCCAAATGGTATGATGAATAGCACCAGTGCCCCCAGCAGTAGCTACGGCATCAAGATAAGCCTCTGGCTTATGATCCGCAAAGGTTAATTCTATCATCGCCGCTAGATAATCGGGCAAACCGGCAATTGGAGCATAGGGTATAATATGATTGATTGAAAAGTTCTTAAAAACTTTCTCAACTGTTGGTATGCAGGCTAACCGCTCTTGCTCATCCATAAAAGCACCGATGGTAGCATTGACGACTTTATTTTTACCATACTGAGCAGCCGCTTTGGCAGCAGCAGCATTGGCATCGAAAATTTTGTCTGTAGCACACTTTCCCTTTGCATGACATGCAGCAACACTATAAGTCATTATTGTTCCCCCTTGAGATTGTTTTATTAGCCAAGTTGTTATATAACAACTTGGCTAATAAATAAAATAAATTCTGTTTATGGCCTAATGTGTTTACTTTTCCGTAGTAGTTAAAAGTTCCTGCTTTTAAAATTATGTATACAAAGTTTTTTATATTTTTACTTAAGAAATTGCTGCATCATAAACTAATCTAACTGCTTAAGGGTACATTTTATGTAACATTCGAGGAAATGGGATTGTTTCGCGAATATGTTCAAGGCCGCATAACCAAGCAACAGTACGTTCAAGACCTAAACCAAACCCAGAATGTGGCACTGATCCATATTTTCGCAAGTCCAGGTACCACTCAAAAGCTTCTATCGGTAAATGATGCTCTTCAATCCGCTGCTTTAAGAGTTCAAGATCATCAATCCGCTGTCCACCACCAATAATTTCGCCATATCCTTCCGGTGCCAGGAGGTCTGCACCGAGTACAACGTTGTGATCTTCCGGATCAGGTTTCATATAAAAGGCTTTAATTGAGGTTGGATAACGATGTACAAAGACAGGTGAGCCAAAGTGATTTGAGATAATCGTTTCATGGGGTGCCCCAAAGTCTTCTCCCCAAGTAAAATCTTCCCCTGCTTCTTTAAGTATTTCTACTGCCTCAGTATAAGATATACGTGGAAATGGCAATTGTATGCTTTTTAATTTTTCTACATCCCGGTCTAAAATGGTCAGTTCTCTCGTACAGCGTTCTAATACCCGTGTGATTACATAGTAAACCATTTCTTCCTGCAGCTTAATATTGTCATCCATATCAAAATAAGCCATTTCAGCTTCCACCATCCAAAACTCCATCAAATGACGGCGAGTTTTGGATTTTTCTGCACGAAATGTGGGACCAAAACAATAGATTCTTCCTAATGCCATCGCATTTGCCTCACTATATAATTGACCGCTTTGGGACAAATATGCTTTTTCACCATGATAATCTAAACCAAACAATGTGGAAGTTCCTTCACATGCTGACGGTGTAATAATTGGAGCATCTGCCAGAACAAAATCACGCTGATAAAAGAAATCTCTAAAAGCATGTTCAATTTCGGATCGAATTCGCAGAATTGCCATTTGTCTGGGAGTCCGAATCCATAAATGACGACGTTCTAGTAAGAAATCTACCCCATGTTCTTTATGTGTAATCGGATATTCTTCTGCAATATTAATCACATCAAAACTTCTAACTTGCATTTCATAACCACCTGCTGCCCGAGGCTCCTCCTTTACAATTCCCGTTACTGTTATCGAAGTTTCCTGTGTTAATGCTTTGGTTTTATCAAATAGTTCTTCTCCTATATCTTGTTTTACAATTACACATTGCAAAAGACCGCTGCCGTCACGTAAAATCAAGAATTTTACTTTTCCTGAACCACGCTGATTATATAACCATCCTTGAATTGTGACTTCTTCGTCTAAATGTTTTCCCAGATTTTTTATCAATACGGTATTCAATATCTCCACCCCTTGTGATTCAATTCGCTGCATAGGTATCATAATTACATTTACTATTAAGCTTAAAAAATCCTTCTATAGAAAATAAAAAGTATATGAAAAGATAAGCAGGTAAAAACCTGCTTATCTTTTCAGCCATATGAATGACTCTTATTTACCACTGAATTGCTGTTCTTGGGCCTGAATCATCTTGCGGACCATTTGTCCACCTACACGGCCATTATCAGCAGAGGATAATGCACCTTTATAAGTGTTCTTATAGTCTTTAAGACCAATCTCAGCTGCTGTTTCTTCCTTTAATTGATCAAGCGCCTTTTGTGCGGCAGGGTTTACAGGTTTTTTACTCCTAGACATTACGCAACACCCTCCAATAAATTTATTTGTAGTGCCTGTTTATATATTGCCTATAATGAATCGAATACATACATTGAAATTTTTGGCTGCAATACAAATTCTATCCTTCTTAATAAAACTCTTATATAAATTCAACTTTTCATTTTAAGGAAGAACATCCCTCAGTAAAGCAACATAAAATAATAATAAAAATACTCTATATTTACATTTTAGTAAAGGAGGAGTTCACATGAATACGAACAATATTGAAATTTTAGGTATAGCCCCTCAATCTGAGTTTCCAATTTGTCCTCCACATTATCCTTGCGCTCAAATTTGCCAAATAGATAAACTCTTTTTAGCTTGCCAGCATGATATTCAGAAAATACTCAAAGTGATTGTAACAATTACGATTTCTTCATTTAAAATTATTAATACTCCCATTGGCAAAAAAGTAGTTGTACATGGTTTTAAGCATATAAAAGTTATTTCTGTTATTGATAAAAATTGTACCCACTCTGCTTGCTTCGATATTCCTTTTTGTCTTTTTATAAAATTAAAGGAATTCGATGCTGTCATTACCAAAATATGTACGATAGTAGAAGATGTTTCTGTTCAATGTTTAAAAAATCAATTCTTATTGGTATCTAGTGTTATTTTTGCATGTCCAGTCTTTAAACCTATACCTACTTGCCACCACGAAAACACTAAACCATGTAATTGTAATAAGCCACCCCAGGATTGCTCAAATATTCCCATTTATCCTAAGCAATGTGGCTGCCCTCAAATCGATAAACCTAATCTTTTTGAAAAACAAAATCACCATCCGTCTTGTCCTTTATGCCAAACCATTCCTACTGAAGCTTATCACACCTATCAAAGTTACCACGATGATCATTAGTCACTTATAACTCATGATAAAATTTTATACTATGAAAAAAAAGAGGTTGGAAACTACCTCTCTTTTTTGTAACTAAATATCATCCCCATTGATATGATAGTATAAATCATTTAAATGGATTCATAAGCAGCATCTAAAGTCTAACCACAATCTTCATAAAAATTTTAGCAATGGCAAACTTCTACAATCAAGGAGGAATATATCATATGGCATGCAAAAAAAGTACACAATTCACAGTAAATGGCTCATTCGCTCTTCCAAATCATATACCAGATATTGACTTTTTACTTCGTGTAACTTCTACTCCTATCATAAGAAAAACTATAATCTTAGATAAACAAATCAGTTTTTCCGGTCATGTAAATATTTTTATAGAATTTGTATCATCCGATTTTAATTCTACACAAACAGTGCATTTCATCTCTTTTGAAGCTCCATTTATTGCTCTTATAAAGAACTGCAGCGCAAAAGCAGGTATGGATTGTCAATTAAAGGTATCTATTAAACATCAAGATTTTCAACTTATCAATAACAGATGCATTAATAAAGTAATCGTTCTAAAGGTATGTATCAGCAAACTGAGTAAATCCTGTATTAATTCCAAATTCCACTGCTCTGAGCCCAAAATGACTTTGTTATGCACACCCCAAAGAATCAACCTTTGTCGCACTGCAGACTATCATACATCACATCCCATAGCACCTATGGATGATGTACATGAAATGTCTGCCTTCAGCAATTATCATACTCCATCTTCTCAGCAATTAGAACCCTTTGATCCTGAAACTATTTCCAACGAACATGATAATACCCAATCCTCTGTTCATACCTGCGAATGCCAAATTGACCAAGAATAACTATTTTAAGAAAGAATTTAAAATATGCAATATGTATTACTTCATAAAAAAAACTGTTCCAGTTAGCTGGAACAGTAAACCTATGCTTTTATTCTACAGTAATGGTTTGAGAGCTTTCCCACAAACCATGGATATTACAGTACGAAGTCGCTATTAATGTACCTGAACCATTAAGCTTTATAACAGCTTTCGCTGTAGGTTCAGCATATACTGGTCCTTTATTTGCGCCATCCGTAGACTCACCATGCACATTAAATTCAGCAGCTGCAACTTCAAAGACAAATTTGCTATTATCAGGTTTAAAATATAACTTAATCCAACGAATATGATGTTCAGTAGTATTCGGATGAGCAATTTCCTTCCCTACCGAAAGCTCTACAGCGAAACTTTCACCTGCTTTTACTTTCCCTGGAGCCTCAATAACTGGAGCGTGTTTTTCAGTTTTCCAATCAGCACTTTGAATTACATCAGAAATTTTCATAAATCAAAACCCTCCTTTTATTTTTAGTTTTAGTATGTCTTACTACTATTACATATATTTGCTAACAAATCAAAAATCCCTTTTATTTTATATTTTTTACTATAATTTGTTCATGTAGCATTGTTAAGACACATCCACATGAACATTACGCACTAATTTCGTTTCTACATTGTCCCATTCCATTGGATCATCGAACTCAAAGGGTATTAAAGAAAGGGAAGTATCACAATCAAACGTAGCTTTAAGAATCTGCAGGGCAGCTAAACCATTAGCTGCATGACAAGCATCTTCTACTATTGAACGCTCCAATTTACTGGTAAACAAACATTCTGTATTTCTGCCGTCCTTTGACATTCCATAAATATATCCTATATCAAAAGACGGTATATGAGCATAGATTAAAGACATTACTCTCATGGAAATCGCTGCGCATAATTCAAAATACTGTTTATTAATTGTACGTATTTCCTTTTCCTGAAAACTAGGTCTTCCTGATGACTGCAAAGAACAAATTTGCGTAGGAATAATCGATTTTGGTGGCAGCCAGATCTTCACCGAGGGAATATTCATATATACAGCAATATCTGCACTTACATGAAAAGGAAAGGGAGCTGCTGTTAACACCTGGTCAATTTTTGCAAAAATAGCAGCAATATCTCCTGCTAATAAACGTTCAATTGCTTTAATACGCTCATCTTCCTCATGTTCATGCTTCTCTTTTTCTTCTTTAATTAACCGTTCTTCATTTTCAATCCAATCATCAATTTCTTTTTTCTTTTCTCGAACAATACGTTCAATCTCCTGATGACGCTTTTGCAGCAACATAACGACTAATACCAGCAACGTAACCACACCAATTCCAGATATCCATAATGCAATCACATTACTACTGACAAGCAATATAACTAAAAAAATTACTAATAAACCTGTATGCATGATAATAGGCATAACAAATTTACGTTCTTCTTCAATTCTTACTTTCTCCAGTACACCGGAACAATCAGGCACCGTTCGTTCGTTCCATGGGTTTCTAACCTTCAATGAGGTATAATCAACTTCTTCATAATCTAACTTACTAATTCCAATCAATGCATTTTCTACCGATTGAGAATACTCGTATTCTTGGCGCCAACGCTCCATCTGATCTACATGACGAAAATATAATTCATCAACATACACTTTACCTTTATCCTGTCTTACACCAGATTGTATTCGTACGCCCTGGTCATCTTTTTTTCTAGCCATTCTATTTACACCTCTCAGCTAAATCCCATACAGCATTCATATTATAGATATTTTTTCCTATTCTCTATTGTAAACTAAAGATCTATATCTGCCCAGTTATTTTTATAAAATAATAGACAAACAATATGTTTTATGGTACATTTTAATAAAATAACCTTTAAGTTAGTCCAGAGAGGCTAATAAGGTACACAATGATATGGCTTTAACTAGGCCTGTCCTGTATTGACCTTAAGACTTCTTACTCTGGTAAGAGTCTTTTTTATTGTGTGCTAAGGTACTATTAAGGAGGATTATATGAATACGCGTGTTATTCAAGTAGAAGAAAAACTGCCCTTGCTCCAATTATTTCCCCTCAGCCTGCAACATTTATTTGCTATGTTTGGTGCTACTGTACTAGTTCCTATTTTATTTAAGGTGAATCCTGCAACCATTCTACTATTTAATGGTATTGGTACATTTTTATACCTTTTTATCTGCAAAGGTAAAATTCCTGCCTATTTGGGCTCTAGTTTTGCTTTTATTTCACCGGTCTTTATTGTTCTGCCTCAATATGGCTATAATGCAGCTCTCGGTGGCTTTATAGCTGCTGGCGTCGTATTTTCTCTTGTTTCATTTCTAATTGGCATCATTGGTACGAAATGGATTGATACTGTCTTCCCACCCGCTGCAATGGGCGCTATTGTTGCTGTAATTGGATTAGAGCTAGCACCTGTTGCTGCTGATATGGCAGGCCTTACAGCCAAAACACTCGATCCTCATGTTATTTTAGTCTCACTGTTTACGTTAGCGGTTACAATCATAGGTTCCATCATGTTCCGTGGTTTCTTAGCGATCATTCCAATTCTGATCGGTGTACTTGCTGGTTATGTAGCAGCCTTCCTGCTTGGATTAGTCGATTTAAGCATTATAGCTGCCGCTCCTTGGTTTGCTGCTCCCACCATATATTCTCCTGAGTTCAACTTTAATGCAATTGCGATTATCTTACCTGCAGCATTAGTCGTAATCGCTGAGCATATTGGGCATCTCGTAGTCACTGGAAATATCGTAGGTCGGGATTTAACACAGAATCCAGGACTGCACCGTTCATTATTCGGCAATGGTTTATCCACTATCGTTTCAGGATTCTTCGGCTCCACCCCCAACACTACTTACGGTGAAAATATTGGTGTAATGGCGATTACTAAAGTGTATAGTGTACAAGTTATTGGTGGTGCTGCCATCCTCGCAATTGTTCTTTCTTTCATCGGCAAGCTGGCTGCTGCTATTCAAAGTATTCCAGTACCGGTAATGGGCGGAGTCTCCCTATTATTATTCGGTGTCATTGCGGCTTCTGGAATACGTATACTTGTAGAATCAAAGGTAGATTACAGTCGTTCCCGAAATCTCATTTTAACTTCTATCGTATTAATTCTAGGTATTAGCGGAGCCAGTATTACAATCGGCACCGTCACCATGAAAGGTATGGCTTTAGCAACAATCGTCTCCATCTTACTTAGCTTAAGCTTTAAAGCACTAGACCTTTTGGGATTAACAAATGATAAAATCTAAAGCTCTTTAGAAAGTTAAATCATTCATGAAAAAGACTTCCGCTTTTGCGGAAGTCTTTTTTATGAACGAAAATTAACAAACTGAAGAGCAATCTTAAAATCACCTTGTTTCAGATGGGCAATTGCATTTTGCAAATCATCTTTATTTTTACCTGATACGCGTACTTGGTCGTCCATCAGCTGAGCTTGTACCTTTATTTTACTATTTTTAAGGGAAGAAATTACATCTTTCGCATTCTCTTTGTCAATACCCTTTTTTATTTTGATAATCTGACGAGCTGTGCCACTAAAAGCGGCTTCCACTTTTCCATAATCTAAGTTTTTTAATGAGATTCCTCTCTTAATAACTTTTGCTTGTAAAATCTCTACTACATTCTTCAGTTTGTAATCATCATCAGCAGCTACTTTGATCTCAATGCCCTCTAAAGTTACAGAAGCCTTACTACCACGAAAATCAAAGCGTTGGCTGATTTCTTTCGTTGTCTGATTTACTGCATTATCAACTTCTTGCATATCAACCTCTGAAACCACATCGAAGGAACAATCTTTAGCCATAGGATGACCTCCATTTTTATATTTATTTTTTTATTGCTATGTGAATCGTTTTACGCATCACAACATAAACGAAGGCAAATACACCGCCTATCGTGAAGAAAAAAGCTGCTGGCTTAACCATAAGAAGTTCGGAACTACCAACTAAACTAAACAATAAAGCCGCCATATAGGCCAAAAAGAATTCACCATATCGCGAACTATTGTTCCTCGGCGCAATAAATAACCATACAAGAAAGCCATACATGATAATATTACTATTTTTCATTATTTCCAAAAAAAATCACCTCATTGTAAGCACTTAACACTTATAAATTCGAAACTAACATTTTTTTTCCTGCATATTTTGCAATAATATTTATTTTACACAGAATTTTTAATTTTAAATAGAAATATATCCCACAATAACCAAAATAATACCTTCGATCAAAAAATAATTCATATATTTTGCAAAAAAGTCTTATAAATTCTCGAAAAAAAGTTTACTGGCAGTATCATTATGTCTCTGTTCTTCATATGATGTATCATATACTCCAAGAAAATATCAATAAAGGAGGCTATCAAGTTATGGATGGCAAATATCCACATTGGTATCATGAAGAAATGGACCCATGCTGTGACTACATGGACAAAAAGATGATGCCCCAAGAATGTTGTACCTCAGCTAAACCATACTCATATCCTGATAATTCGTTTAAAGATCGCCTATTATGTATGTTAGGTGATGATGTAATATTCTCCGTTGACGCGCGCCTTTGTCACCAAGATTCTTTTTGTGGCTCGCTCTGCTATGTAGGCTGCGATTTTATCATCGTAAATGTTTGTATGCGTAAAAGACCACTCTCTATGATGGTACCCATCAAAATGATTCGTTTTATTGGTCCTAAATCACATCGTTAATAAAAAATCTAGCTAATCCTTCACCTTCCATTCGCTTATTGCATACTATGTGGCAAAAGTCGCTGTTTTAAGGAGGTTACCCTGTTGAAAAGAGCCCAGAGTAAAAAACCTATGTCAATGGACTTAGAGCATATGCGTATGCTTCATACAGAAGCGATTGAACAACTGGATTTAATGTATACTACATTAGAAGCAGCTGAGCAAGCCACGGATACTACTCGCGATAGTCTTGATGATATCTCTGTAAATCACTGGGATGCCTACATGGATATTATTCATCTTATTTCTATGCACGATGAGGCAATGAGTGCTTCCATAAAAAAGTATAGTATGAGAGAAGGAGAATTCCACAATGCAAAGGAAAGACAACTCAGCTTACAGCGTGGATTTGTCATCTATCTCTTACTTGCCTTATTGCGCCGACACCACCGAATGGAACATATTTTTAGCTTACGTGGTAATCCTATGAATGACTATTTCCAAGAATCCTCAAACATGGAACGAGAACATATTGCTCACCTTATCACGATGACACAAAATTTAATGTAACGTCCTGAAGTGATATTCCTTTTTAAAAAGCACAAAGACACAAGGAACACAAATATTTCTATACATTATTTGTGTTCCTTGTTATGCTGTAGATCAGCATATTGTCTTTGTGTTTAATTCATTAAGAGGAACTTTTGCTTTATTTAGCGAAAATAAAACATTGCACAATAAAGAATACTAAACATAATATTACACATTAAGGAGTACCCATGTTAGATCTCATCGTACCACAGGTCCTATCGCCTATGCCAATTAAGGAATACTTACGCTCCCATATCGGCCTTTCTCTTACAATATGGCGAAAAATAAAAAATACAGGTTCCATCATAGTCAATGGAAAAGAAACGACTATAACACATGTGATTTTTCCAGGCGATGCCATTACACTTTATTGGCTGCAGCCTTGTGATATTGTACCTACAAATATTCCCCTGCATATATCTTATGAAGATGACACCTTGCTCATTATCGATAAACCAGCCGGAATATTAGTCCATCCAACAACATCTGAACATACAGCCACATTAGGAAATGCCATTATGCACTATTTTCATACCCAGGGACACTCTTACGCCTTTCATCCTGTCCACCGCTTAGATCGCAATACTTCAGGTTTAGTGCTGATTGCAAAATACCCTCATATTCAACACCTTTTATCCGTTAATGGCGCTAAGAATATTAACAGACAGTATATCGCAATTACAACAGGCATCATAAAACCATCAGAAGGCACTATAGACGCCCCCATTGCCAGGCATCCTGATAGTATTATCCAACGTATCATTGACCCCAAGGGACAGCATGCCATGACTTGCTATCAAGTACTCAAGCCATTGAAAAATGCTAGTATTGTCCAATTAATGCTCTTGACTGGACGCACCCACCAAATTCGAGTCCACCTCTCCCATCTTGGTCATCCAATTATAGGAGATGATTTATACGGAGGTTCAAGAGAATTAATCTCCCGCCAAGCTTTACATGCCGCAAGACTTTATTTTACACATCCTCTTTCAGGTAAAGTCATTGATGTAACCAGTCAGCTTCCAAATGACATATTAAACGTCATTGACAAGCTTTCCTGTCATGAAACTTAGTCTACTTTTCGAAATCCAAAATAAAAGTAAAGATACGGCATAAACAGTTACTAAAAACATTCAACTTTTAGCATACTTTTTGTACACAATCCTGCTAAAATCTGGTATAATTAACATAGTAAAAAACTTTTAGGAGGAATTACTTTGCCATTAGTTACAACGAAAGAAATGTTCAAAAAAGCTTACGACGGTCAATATGCAGTTGGCGCTTTCAATGTCAACAATATGGAAATTATTCAGGGGATTGTTGACGCTGCTAAAGAGGAGCAAGCTCCACTTATTCTACAAGTGTCTGCAGGAGCTCGTAAATATGCAAAACATATTTATCTTACGAAATTAGTAGAAGCGGCACTAGAAGATTCAGGTCTACCCATTGCATTGCATTTGGATCATGGGGATGATTTCGAAATTTGTAAATCTTGTATTGATGGCGGCTTTAGTTCAGTTATGATTGACGGCTCAAAGTATTCTTTTGAAGAAAATATTGCTTTAACAAAAAAGGTAGTAGAATACGCTCACGCACATGGTGTAGTCGTAGAAGCTGAATTAGGTAAGCTTGCGGGCGTTGAAGATGCCGTCAAAGTATCTGCCAAAGATGCGACTTATACTGATCCTGATGAAGCGGTAGAATTCGTTGAACGTACAGGCTGTGACTCACTTGCTATTGCGATTGGAACGAGCCATGGAGCTTATAAATTTAAAGGTGAACCAAGTCTTGATTATGCCCGTTTAGAAAAGATCTCTAGTCTATTACCTAATTATCCATTAGTACTTCACGGTGCATCTACTGTACTTCCTGAATTCGTTGCAAAATGCAATCAATTCGGTGGACACATCCCAGGTGCTCAAGGTGTACCTGAAGATATGTTATTACGCGCAGGAAAATTCGGGGTTTGCAAAATTAATATTGATACCGATTTACGCTTGGCTATGACAGCTTCTATTCGTGAACATTTTGTCAATAATCCTAGTGATTTTGATCCTCGCCAATACTTAAAACCAGCTCGAGAAGCGATTAAGAACATGGTTAAACATAAAATTAAAAATGTACTAAACTGCAGTAACCGTTTATAATAAAAAAGCTGAGATATAACGTCTCAGCTTTTTTAGGCTCCTAATCGAATCACTTTCACATTTCATTAATAGAGCGCAATAAAATCCCTTATGAACGTGACTTTTCAATGCTCATAAGGGATTTACTCTTCTAAATATCAATACTTCTCATTATATGAGAAAAAGCACTCACGTAAATGAGTGCTTTTTAATTAACCAGCAACTATCTATCCTCCCAGGTCGTTTCCAACCAAGTACTTTCGACGTATGTGGGCTTAACTACTGTGTTCGGTATGGGAACAGGTGGAACCCCACAGCTATCGTCACTGGAT
>DJJR01000040.1 GCA_002434245.1 Pelosinus fermentans | reverse complement strand
TGGCGCTGGCGTAGTTACTGCGATTGAAGCGTAAGAAAATGATTGGGGCGGCTGACAGTAGTCGCCCCAATCAAAATGGTTTAGAGTTTTTTACAAACATGCGATGACGTGAAAGGTTGCCTGCAAGGTGCGGGGGGAATTTTCACGGAGAATGTCCGTTCTAGAAACTGGGCGATAAGGAGGAAATACAATGGCTAAACAACAAAAAATCAGAATTCGTCTTAAAGCATATGATCATAAAGCACTGGATCAAAGTGCGGTTAAAATAGTGGACACTGCAAAAAGAACAGGTGCAATGGTTTCCGGGCCAATTCCACTTCCTACGGAGAAAAATATTTTCACTGTCCTGCGTTCACCACATGTCAATAAAGATTCCCGGGAACAATTTGAAATGCGTACCCACAAACGTCTGATTGACATTCTTGAGCCGACTTCCAAGACCGTTGATGCGTTAATGCGTCTGGATCTTCCGGCTGGCGTCGACATTGAAATCAAGCTGTAGGAGGAGGTGTAATAATGGCTAAAGGAATTTTAGGTAAAAAACTTGGTATGACACAAATTTTTACGCAAGATGGTAAATTGGTTCCTGTTACTGTAATTGAAGCAGGAAACAGTGTTGTACTGCAAAATAAAACAGTTGAAAATGATGGCTACAATGCGGTGCAATTGGGTTTTGGCACTGTTAAAGATAAAAAAGTTACTAGCCCAATGAAAGGTCATTTTGCCAAAGCGGGTGTAAAACCTGTTAAACTGATCAAAGAAATTCGATTAACTGAAGCATCTGAATATACAATTGGTCAAGAAATTGGCGTAGATATATTCACTGAAGGCGAAATCGTTGATGTTACTGGTACTGCAAAAGGTAAAGGTTTTGCCGGTGTTATCAAACGCTGGAACTTTAGACGTGGACCGATGGCCCATGGTTCTAAATCCCATCGTGAGCCAGGTTCCATGGGACCTCGGATGAGCGGCGGCGGCGGTAAAGTATTCAAAGGTAAAAAATTACCAGGACGTATGGGTAATCAAAAAGTTACTGTGCAGCGCTTGACGGTTGTAAGAGTCGATGCTGAACGGAATTTAATTTTAATAAAAGGCGGTATTCCTGGTCCTAAAGGAAGCTTTATGCTGATCAAGAATACAGTAAAGCCTAAGAAATAATCTCGTTGGTTCTAGGTTTGGTGTTAGTGTTACTTACTTCAAATCTTGAACCTCGACCACGAAAGGAGGATGTGCTATATGCCGAAAGTAGCAGTATATGATATCACTGGAGCAAAAACCGGTGAATTAGAATTAAATGATAGCGTTTTTGGTGTGGAAGTAAATGAAGCGGTACTGCATCAAGCTGTAGTAATGCAGCTTGCTAGTCAACGCTTAGGAACAGCTTCAACCAAAACAAGAGGTCTAGTACGTGGTGGCGGTAGAAAGCCTTGGAAACAAAAGGGCACAGGTCGTGCGCGCGCTGGTAGTACCCGTTCCCCAATTTGGGTAGGTGGTGGTACTACATTTGGTCCGCAACCACGTTCTTATGCATTCAGAATGCCACGGAAACAACGTCGTTTAGCAATTAAATCTGCTTTAACTGCAAAACTTCAAGATGGAGAATTGGTAGTAGTAGATAGCATTGCTTTTGATGCACCAAAAACTAAAAATGTAATCAATATGTTGAGTGGTTTTGATGCAACTAGCAAAAAAAGCTTAATTATTACTGGTGAAATTGTAGAAAATGTTGAAAAGTCAGCTCGTAACATTCCTGGCGTTAAGGCAATTCCAGCTTCCAGCAGTTTAAATGTATACGATCTTTTGTATCATGACAAAGTGTTTGTGACAAAAGAAGCAATCACCCGTATTGAGGAGGTGCTGGCCTAATGCAGAATTTGCGAGATGTACTGATTCGTCCGCTTGTTACGGAGAAAACTGCTGCTATGATGGAAGAAAATAAGTATACATTTGTTGTACCTTTGAAAGTTAACAAAGTAGAAATTCGTCAAGCTGTAGAGCAAATTTTCAAAGTAAAAGTACTAGCTGTGCACACCATCCGCGTTATGGGTAAAACGAAACGTATGGGTAAAACAGAAGGTAAGCGTCCGGATTATAAAAAAGCAATTGTAAAACTGGCTCCTGGTCAGAATATAGAATTCTTTGAAGGCGTATAGCCTGAAATTTATTGAAAAGGAGGGGCAATAATGGCAGTAAAAAGCTTTAAACCTTATACACCAAGTCGAAGATTTATGACTGGGTCTAATTTTGAAGAAATTACTACGAATAAACCAGAACGTTCACTAGTTGAAACTCTTCAACAACGTGCTGGCCGTAACAACCAAGGTCGCATGACTGTTAGACATCAAGGCGGCGGTCATAAACGTCAGTATAGAATCATTGACTTCAAACGTAATAAAGACGGAATCATAGCAAAAGTAGCTACAATTGAGTATGATCCTAACCGTTCCGCTCGTATTGCACTATTACACTATGCAGACGGAGAAAAACGTTATATTTTAGCTCCTAATGGCCTAAAAGTTGATGATAAAATTATGAGTGGTCCTGAGGCAGATATTAAAGTAGGTAATGCGTTACCAATTAAAAATATCCCTGTAGGTACCCAACTTCATAACATTGAACTTAAAATCGGCAAAGGCGGACAAATGGTTCGTTCCGCTGGTGCATCTGCACAACTTATGGCAAAAGAAGGCGAGCATGCGCTTTTAAGATTGCCTTCTGGCGAACAACGTAAAGTGCATATTAATTGTAAAGCTACCATTGGTCAAGTGGGTAACTTGGAACATGAAAACATTACAATTGGTAAAGCTGGCCGTTCTCGTTGGCTTGGTATTCGTCCTGCTAACCGTGGTGTTGCGATGAATCCTATCGATCATCCACATGGTGGTGGTGAAGGTCATTCACCTGTAGGTCGTAAACATCCTGTTACACCTTGGGGCAAACATGCTTATGGTGTTAAGACTCGTCGTAATAAAACATCTAACAAGATGATTGTAAAAAGACGTACGAAGTAGTTAAAGCCTAAGGGCTAACTGGATAGAGAAGGGAGGCTAATCAAGTGTCCAGATCAATTAAAAAGGGACCTTATGTTCATCCAAGCGTGATGAAAAAAATTGACGCAATGAACGCAGCTGGCGACAAAAAGGTTATTAAGACCTGGTCGCGTAGTTCTACCATTCTTCCTAATTTCGTTGGACATACTGTTGCGGTACATGATGGACGTAAACACGTACCTGTCTACATTACTGAAGATATGGTAGGTCACAAACTAGGTGAGTTTGCACCTACTCGGACATATAAAGGTCATTCTGGTTCAGAAAGATCTACATCATTACGGTAATTTCGTGATAGTTACTGGAAGGGGGTTAGTGTATGGAAGCTAAAGCAATTGCTAGACACATTCGCATTGCGCCACGTAAAATTCGTGTTGTTATCGACTTGATTCGTGGTAAAAACGTTGGTGAAGCATATGCAATTTTGAAAAATACGCCGAAAGTTGGATCTGAAGTACTGTTAAAAGTACTCCAATCGGCCATTGCAAATGCAGAACACAATAACGATTTAAATTCAGATAAACTCTATGTTTCCGCAGCTTATGTTGACCAAGGACCTACCTTGAAACGTATTCATCCGCGGTCACGTGGGCAAGCTTTTAAAATTTTGAAACGCAGCAGTCATGTGACAGTTGTTGTAAACGAAAGATAACGAGTGAAGGAGGGAAAACAAAGTGGGTCAGAAAATTCATCCTCATGGTTTACGCCTTGGAATTATTAAGACTTGGGATGCTAAGTGGTATGCTGGTAAAGACTTTGCAGCGAATTTACACGAAGATTTAAAAATTCGTAAATTTATCAAAACAAAGGCTTTCACTGCGGGTGTATCCAAAGTTGTGATTGAAAGAGCGGCTAACCGTGTTAAAGTTGTAATTCATACAGCAAAACCTGGTATGATCATTGGTCGTGGTGGCGCTGGTATTGAAGAATTGAAAAAGAATTTAAAAACGCTTACTGGTAAGCAAGTTGATATAAACATTGCTGAAATTAGACAGCCTGACGTTGATGCTCAATTGGTTGCGGAAAATATTGCGGCTCAATTAGAAAGACGTATCGCTTTCCGTCGTGCTATGAAGCAATCCATCCAACGCACTATGCGTATGGGCGCAAAAGGTATTAAAGTAATGTGTGGCGGTCGTTTAGGCGGCGCTGAGATTGCTCGAAGTGAAGCTGCCCGTGAAGGTAGTATTCCTCTTCACACTCTTAGAGCTGATATTGACTATGGTACAGCTGAAGCACATACTACTTACGGCTTAATTGGCGTAAAAGTATGGATCTATAAAGGTGAAATTTTGCCAGAAGCTAAAAAAGCCGCTGCCGCTGTTGAAGGGAGCGAAAAATAATGCTACTGCCAAAAAGAGTGAAACATCGTAAACAATTCCGTGGTCGTATGAAAGGTAAAGCAACTAGAGGCAATACCGTAAGTCATGGCGAGTTCGGATTGGCAGCGTTAGAACCAGCATGGATTACTAACCGTCAAATCGAAGCAGCTCGTATTGCGATGACTCGTTACATTAAACGTGGTGGTAAAGTCTGGATTAAAATATTCCCAGATAAACCAATTACTGCAAAGCCTGCTGAAACTCGTATGGGTAGCGGTAAAGGTTCAACCGAATACTGGGTAGCAGTAGTGAAACCAGGTCGTGTAATGTTTGAAATGGATGGCGTTAGCGAAGAAGTGGCTAAAGAAGCTATGCGCTTGGCTGCTCATAAACTTCCTATCAAAACAAAGTTTGTGAAACGGGAAGCTGTTGCTGAACCGCAAGAAGAAGTGGGTGGTGAAGTACATGAAGGTTAAAGACTTCCGTGAAATGAACGCAACTGAACTTAACCAAAAAATAGCTGTACTCAAAGAAGAATTATTTAACCTCAGATTCCAACTTGCTACTGGTCAATTGGAAAATCCTATGCGGATTAAAGAAGTTAAAAAGAGTATTGCCAGAGTTAAGACCATTCAACGTGAGCAAGAAATTAAGCAAGCGTAGCGTTCTGATAAACGTTCTTAAAGTAATAATGCCGTTAAGTGTAAGTTAGAACGGAAGGAGGCTAATTGGACGTGAGTGAAAGAAATGATCGTAAAGTTAAATTTGGTAAAGTAATTAGTGATAAAATGGATAAAACCATTGTTGTAGCAATAGAACGTTTAGTGCAACATCCTCTTTACAAAAAATCCATTAAGAAGACTGTGAAATTTAAAGCCCATGATGAAAACAATGAAAGCCATATTGGCGATATTGTCGAAGTTATGGAAACTCGTCCGCTGTCTAAGGATAAGCGCTGGAGAGTTACGAAAATTATTGAAAGAGCTAAATAAGTGAGGTTTGGAGTTCGCAGTTCGTAAAATTGAACCTCGACCTCTAACCTTCAAAAGGAGGGAACAGGATGATTCAACAACAAACGATTCTTAATGTTGGCGATAACAGCGGTGCGAAACAAATCATGTGCATCAGAGCATTAGGCGGTTCTTACCGTAGATATGCAAACATTGGTGATGTTATTGTTGCGGCAGTAAAATCTGCTTCTCCTGGCGGTATGGTTAAAAAAGGTGATGTAGTAAAAGCCGTAGTAGTGCGTTCGAAAAAAGGCTTACGTCGCCCTGATGGATCTTATATCCGCTTCGATGAGAATGCCGCAGTTATAATTAAGGAAGATAAAAGCCCTAGAGGAACTCGTATATTTGGGCCAGTAGCGAGAGAACTGCGTGAGAAAGACTTTATGAAGATTATCTCGCTGGCGCCGGAAGTAATCTAAGTTAGGAGGTATCCGGGATGTCAGAAGCGAAAAAACTACACGTCAAGAAAGGCGATAAGATCGTAGTTTTGTCTGGTAAAGATAAAGGTAAAACCGGCAAAATCATTCAAGCACTACCTAAGAAGAGCAAAGTTGTAGTTGAAGGACTAAACACAGTAAAACGTCATACTAAACCTTCGCAAAACTTACCTCAAGGTGGTATTATTGTAAAAGAAGCTCCGCTGCATTCAGCAAAAGTAATGCTGGTGTGCCCAGCTTGCGATCAAGCAACACGTATTAAGAAAACATCTCTTGCAAGCGGAGCATCAGTTCGTACTTGTAAAAAATGTGGCGAAATAATCGATAAATAATCACGCAGAAAGGAGGTAACGACACTTGTCCAGAATGAAAGAAAAATATAGTGATGAAGTAGCTAAAGGTCTGATGGAGAAATTTGGCTATAAAAACATTATGGAAATCCCTAAAATTGAAAAAGTGGTTCTAAACATGGGCGTAGGTGAAGCAGTAAGCAATCCTAAAGTCCTTGATGTTGCCATTAATGATATGACGATTATTGCCGGTCAAAAACCAGTAGTAACCCGTGCGAAAAAATCAATTGCAGCATTTAAAATCCGTGAAGGTATGCCGATTGGCGCTAAAGTTACCCTGCGTGGACAACGTATGTATGAGTTTTTAGATAAATTACTAAACATTGCATTACCACGTGTTCGCGATTTCCGCGGTGTTAGCCCAAAATCCTTTGATGGTCGCGGCAACTATACTATGGGTATTAAAGAACAATTGATTTTCCCTGAAATTGAGTATGAAAAAGTTGATAAAGTTCGTGGTATGGATATTATTATCGTAACCACTGCGAAAACGGATGAAGAGGCACGCGAACTGTTAAAGCTTATGGGCATGCCGTTCAGTGCGTAAAAGGAGGGACACTCGTGGCCAAGAAAGCGTTAATTGAAAAATGGAAACTTGAACCTAAGTTTAGCGTACGTAAGTACAACAGATGTAAAGTTTGCGGTCGTCCACATGGTTATTTACGTAAATTTGAAATGTGCCGTATTTGTTTTAGGGAATTGAGCTATAAAGGTGTCATTCCTGGGATAACTAAGGCTAGCTGGTAGATTACAGGAAGGAGGTAATGTTTAAATGGTAATGACCGATCCAATTGCAGATATGCTTACTCGTATTCGTAATGCAAACTCGGTTTATCATGACAAAGTAGAAATTCCTGCCTCAAAAATTAAGCAAGCAATTGCGCAGCTTTTGAAAGCAGAAGGATTTATTAAAGATTTCGAAATTGTTAAAGATGATAAACAAGGTGTATTAAGAGCAAGTTTAAAATATGGACCTAATCGTGAAAAGGTAATTACTGGCATTAAGCGTATTTCTAAACCAGGATTACGTGTTTATGCAAGAAAAGATCAAATGCCCCGCGTGTTGGGCGGCCTTGGTGTTGCAATTATTTCAACTTCCAAGGGGATTATGACTGATAAGCAAGCTCGTCGCGAAGGACTTGGCGGCGAAGTATTAGCTTTCGTCTGGTAATTTTTGTAGTTAAGGAGGTGCACATATGTCAAGAATCGGTAGAATGCCGATTGCTATCCCTGCCGGCGTAACCATTACGATTGCAGATGGTAATCAGGTATCGGTAAAAGGCCCTAAAGGCGAATTGACTCGTGCCATTCATAAAGATATGATATTGGAACAAGAAGACAATACCCTTGTTGTAAAACGGCCTTCAGATGAAAAAGAGCATAGATCATTACATGGCTTGACTCGTACATTGCTGTCAAATATGGTAATTGGTGTTACCCAAGGTTTCACCAAAACTCTTGAAATTGTCGGCGTTGGTTACAGAGCAGCTAAAGCTGGTAAAAATGTAGCTTTAACATTAGGTTTTTCTCATCCCTTAGAAGTTGCGGCTCCTGAAGGAATGACCCTTGATGTTCCGGCTCCCAATAAAATTGTAGTTTCTGGCATCAACAAAGAAGAAGTTGGCGCATTAGCAGCTAAGATCCGTAAATACAGAGAACCTGAACCTTATAAAGGTAAAGGCGTTCGTTATGAAGGTGAAGTTGTTCGCCGTAAAGTAGGTAAAGCAGGCGGTAAAGGTAAGAAGTAAGATTTTAAGTGAAAGGAGTGACCACTTTGCTTCGTAAAGGGATTAAAAATAAAGCTAGGCAAAAACGTCATTTACGTGTACGTAAGCTTGTTTCAGGTACTGCAGCAAGACCACGTTTAAACGTATTTCGTAGCCTAAGTCATATGTATGCTCAAGTTATTGATGATGTTACTGGTACTACATTAGTTGCCGCTAGCACTATGGATAAAGATCTTGGCGTAACCTATGGCGGTAATATAGAAGCAGCTAAAGCTGTTGGTGCAGCAGTTGCAGCACGTGCTTTGGCAAAAGGAATTAACAAAGTGGTATTTGACCGTGGTGGCTATATTTATCATGGTAGAGTAGCAGCTTTGGCCCAGGCAGCGCGTGAAGCAGGGCTGGAATTTTAAGCAAAAGGAGGTAAATGAATGTCCAGAATTGATTACACAACTCTCGATCTGAAAGAGAAAGTTGTATTCATAAACAGGGTTGCTAAAGTAGTAAAAGGCGGTCGCCGTTTTTCCTTTAGTGCGCTAGTTGTTGTTGGTGACGAAAATGGTCACGTTGGTGCTGGTTTGGGTAAAGCTGGCGAAGTACCGGAAGCAATCAGAAAAGGTGTGGAAGATGCTAAAAAGAACTTAATTAATGTTCCTTTGGTAGGCACTACCATTCCTCATCAAATTCTCGGCGTATTTGGCGCTGGTAAAGTATTTATGAAGCCTGCATCAGAAGGTACTGGTGTTATTGCTGGTGGTCCAGCACGTGCGGTACTTGAACTTGCCGGGATTCATGATATCTTAACGAAATCCCTTGGTTCTTCTAATGCTAATAACATGGTACGTGCTACTTTAACAGGTTTGAAGCAATTGAAACGTGCTGAAGAAGTAGCCGCACTTCGCGGTAAAACCGTTCAGGAACTTTTGGGTTAAGGAGGAATTTACAATGTCAAAACTCAAAATCACTCTTACCAGAAGCCTGATCGGCAGACCAGAAGATCAACGAGCTACTGTAAAGGCTCTGGGGCTTAAGAAAACAAATACTTTTGTAACGCAAGATGATACTCCAGTTATTCGCGGCATGGTTCGTAAAGTGGAGCATCTTGTAACAGTTGAAGAAATACAAGACTAATTGAGAGGAGGCGCTAATAATGAAATTACATGAATTAGCTCCTGCGCCTGGTTCAAAGAAAGTCCGCACTCGTGTGGGTCGCGGCTTGGGTTCAGGTCTTGGTAAAACATCAGGTAAGGGTCATAAAGGTCAGAATTCTCGTGCTGGCGGCGGTGTTCGCGCTGGTTTTGAGGGTGGTCAAATGCCTCTTTACCGTAGATTGCCAAAACGTGGCTTTTACAATAAATTTGGAAAAGACTATGCAGAAGTAAATATTTCTGACTTGAATCGTTTTGAAGACGGTGCAGTGGTTGACCCTGTAGCTTTAATCGAAAGTGGTATTTTGAAAGATGTTCGTGACGGCGTACGTATATTGGGCAATGGCGAACTGACTAAATCACTTACTGTGATTGCTAATGGCTTTACCAAGTCAGCTGAAGAAAAAATTCAAACAGCTGGCGGAAAAGTCGAGGTGGTCTAAGTGCTTTCTGCTCTGTCCAACATACTAAAGATCACTGAGCTTAGACAAAAGGTAGTTTTTACCCTAGCCATGTTTTTAGTATTCAGAGCTGGTACACATATTCCAGTTCCTGGAGTCGATGTTTCTGTTATTGAACAAATGTTTACCAGCGGTAACTTATTTGGCTTGTTAGATTTGTTTTCTGGTGGAGCATTGAGTAAGTTTTCTATCTTTGCAATGAGTATCACACCCTACATTAATGCTTCGATTATTATGCAGCTGATTACTATTGTTGTTCCAACTTTTGAACAATGGTCTAAAGAAGGCGAAGAAGGTCGTAAAAAGTTAACGCAAATTACTCGCTACGGCACTGTTCTTCTCGGATTTATTCAAGCAATTGGTATGGCGATTGGACTAAAAGCAGCAATTATTAATCCTGGTATTGCTTCTACGTTATTGATTGCATTGACACTTACGGCAGGAACTACTTTCCTAATGTGGCTTGGAGAGCAAATTACTGAAAAAGGTATTGGTAACGGCATTTCGCTGATTATCTTTGCCGGGATTGTATCCAGATTGCCTGATGGTTTGTATATGTTGTATGAATATCTTACTGCAGGTACCATTAATATCTTCAATGTATTGTTATTCGCAATTATTGCCTTGGCCATGATTGTTTTGGTAATTGCCATTACACAAGGTCAAAGACGAATTCCGGTGCAATATGCAAAAAGAGTAGTGGGCCGTAAAACCTATGGTGGTCACTCTACTCATATCCCACTGAAAGTAAATCAGGCGGGAGTTATACCAATAATCTTTGCGTCATCCGTGCTGATGTTTCCAGTAACTATTGCCCAGTTTGTTGATATTGCCTGGGTAAAAACTGTGGCAGGATGGTTTGCGTGGGGAACACCGCTGCAAACATTTTTGTATGCGCTGCTCATTATTTTCTTCACGTATTTCTACACTGCGGTTACTTTGAACATATCGGATATGGCAGAGAACATGAAAAAATACGGTGGTTTTATTCCAGGACTGCGCCCGGGTAAACCGACTGCTGATTATTTGGATCGAGTTATGACCAGAATCACCCTTGCAGGTTCCATTTTTCTTGCAGGTATTGCCATACTGCCGAACTTTATTGCAGCTGTGACAAATATTCCAGGGTTAAATTTTGGCGGTACCGCCCTTTTAATTGTGGTAGGCGTGGCACTTGACACTATGAAGCAAATAGAGGCCATTGTTCTAATGCGTCACTATCAAGGCTTTATGAAGTAGGGAGGTCGCTTCGCAATGTATATCCTGTTAATGGGACCGCCTGGAGCTGGCAAAGGTACACAGGCGGCAGAATTAGTTGCAGAATTTCAAATTCCCCACATTTCTACTGGCGACATGTTTCGTGCAGCAGTAAAAGAAGGAACTGAACTTGGCAAGCAGGCAAAAGCTTGCATGGATGCCGGGCAACTAGTACCTGATAGTGTAACTATTGGGATAGTGAAAGAAAGATTGGCTAAACCTGATTGTCATAAAGGTTTTATTCTTGATGGCTTCCCCAGGACGATTGAACAAGCAGATGCTTTAGATAGTACCTTGGTGGAACTGGGAATAAAATTAAATCGCGTTATTAATATTAATGTTCCTGTAGAAGATTTAATTAGTCGCATGACGGGGCGTCGTATCTGCAAAGGTTGTGGCGCTACCTTCCATGTACTATTTAACCCTTCTACAAAGGATGGCAAATGTGATAAATGCGATGGTGAAATCTATCAGCGTGCTGATGATACGGAAGAAACGGTTACGAAACGCTTAGCAGTGTATAGCAGCCAGACGAAGCCTTTAATTGAATTCTATCAAGACAAAGGTCTTTATAGTGAAATTGATGGCCGTCAGCCGATTGAAAAAGTATTTGCTGATATAGTTCACAGTCTGAGGGGCGAGTAGGTATGATCATCCTTAAATCAGAGCGAGAAATCAGTTACTTGCGTGATGCAGGTAAAATAGTGGCAGAAACGTTGGTTGAGGTTAAAAAGGCCGCTAAACCCGGGGTCACTACGCTAGATCTGGACAGAATAGCCGAAGAATATATTAAGGGTCGTGGTGCGATTCCTGCGTTTAAGGGATACCATGGCTTTACAGGAAACATTTGTTCTTCAATAAATGAAGAAGTCGTACATGGCATTCCAGGATTAAGAAAGTTAAAATCTGGAGATAATGTTAGTATTGATATTGGAGCGGTAATAAATGGATACAATGGCGATGCCGCGATTACAGTAGCTGTTGGTGAAGTTGATGCCGAAGTACAAAAACTTTTGGATGTTACCGAAGAGTCTTTGTATAAAGGCATTGAGCAAGCCATTCTAGGTAATCGTCTAAGTGATATTTCTCATGCCGTCCAGGTTCACGCAGAACAACATGGTTTTGGTGTGGTGCGTGATTATGTTGGGCATGGGATTGGCCGGAGTATGCATGAAGATCCACAGGTTCCCAATTATGGCGATCCTGGCCGTGGGCCACGATTAAAAGCTGGTATGACGTTGGCCATTGAGCCAATGGTCAATCTGGGCACGTATGAAGTAAAGACACTTGACGATGGTTGGACGGTTGTAACTCTTGACGGCAAGCGCTCAGCGCATTTTGAACATTCGATTGCCATCACTGACGGTAAGCCGGAGATTCTAACTAAGTTATAGGAGGCAGCTCTGGTGTCAGTCGTGAATATATCAATGGGTCAACTTGTTACTAGTATTGCCGGAAGAGATGAGATGCAGATGTATCTTGTGGTTGGGATTCAAAATAATAAAAATCTCCTGCTTGTCAATGGCAGAGATCGAAAAATAGTGAATCCTAAACGCAAAAATATCCGGCATGTTAATGTTCTTAATTCTATTGCCAAAAGTGTGGCGGAAAAGATTCAATCTGGTATAAAAGTTACGGATGAGGAAGTTCGCCACGCCATTCAGGTTTTATACAAGCCAGAGAATCTGTGATAAGCGGACTAGGAGGGATATCTCGTGTCCAAGCAAGATGTAATTGAGGTTGAAGGTACGGTTGTCGAAGCCTTGCCTAATGCTATGTTCCAGGTTAAACTGGAGAATGAGCATGTCGTATTGGCGCATGTCTCAGGTAAAATCCGCATGAACTTTATCCGGATTTTACCTGGGGATAGAGTAACTGTAGAGCTTACGCCTTATGACTTAAAGCGTGGCCGTATTACCTACCGTTTCAAATAGCGGATTCGTAAGGTAAGATGCTTTCGGTAGCAATCGAAGAGCGCGAGTTCGTGAATATATGAAAAGGAGGACTGGCAAATGAAAGTGAGACCGTCGGTCAAACCCATTTGTGAAAAATGCAAGGTAATTAAACGTAATGGACATGTAATGGTGATTTGTGAAAATCCTAAACATAAACAAAAGCAAGGATAGGAGGTGTACTATAGATGGCACGTATTGCCGGAATAGATTTACCGCGTGATAAAAGAATTGAGATCTCTTTAACATACATTTTTGGTATTGGTCTTACAACTTCCAAGGAAATCTTGGCAGCTACTGGGATTAATCCTGATACACGTACACGCGATTTAACAGAAGAAGAAGTTGTGAAATTGCGTGAAGCGATTGATAAGAATCATAGAGTAGAAGGCGACTTACGCCGTGAACAAGCACTCAATATTAAACGTCTTATTGAAATTGGATGTTATCGTGGTAAACGTCACCGTATGGGTCTTCCTGTACGTGGTCAACGTACTAAGACGAATGCCCGCACCCGTAAAGGTCCAAAACGGACTGTTGGAGCGAAAAAGAAAAAGTAGTAGAGGAGGGATAAAGATTGGTTGCTAAGAAAGCTATTAGACCAAAAAGAAAAGAACGTAAGAATATTGAGCATGGTCAAGCACATATTCGTTCTACTTTTAATAATACGATTGTGACTATTTCCGATACAAAGGGTAATGTTTTGTCTTGGGCTAGTGCGGGTGGACTTGGATTTAGAGGTTCCCGTAAGAGTACTCCATTTGCTGCGCAAATGGCAGCAGAAACAGCTGCTAAAGCGGCAATGGAACATGGATTAAAACAGGTTGAAGTTTTTGTAAAAGGACCTGGCTCAGGTCGGGAAGCAGCCATTAGATCACTACAGGCATCTGGCTTGGAAGTAAGTTCCATTAAAGATTGTACGCCTGTACCTCATAATGGATGCCGTCCACCTAAGCGTAGAAGAGTATAAGAAGTTTCGGGAGGTGTTAAATATACATGGCTAGATATACAGGACCTGTTTGTAGACAATGCCGTCGTGAAGGCACAAAATTATATCTTAAAGGCGAAAGATGCTATACGGACAAATGTTCAGTAGGTAAACGTGCGTATGCACCTGGTCAGCATGGCCAAGGCCAAACTCGTAAGAAAGTTTCCGAGTATGGTGTTCAACTACGAGAAAAACAAAAAGCACGTCGCGTTTATGGAATTTTGGAAACTCAATTCCGTTCCTATTTTGACAAAGCAGATCGTCAAAAAGGCATTACTGGTGAAAACTTGCTGGTATTGCTGGAAAGACGTCTGGATAATGTGGTATACCGTCTTGGTTTTGCGGCAAGCCGTACACAAGCTAGACAATTGGTTACCCACAGACATTTCACTGTTAATGGAAAAAGAGTAGACATTCCATCTTATTTAATTAAACCTGGTGATGTTATTGCGGTTCATGAATCCAGTAAAGAGTCACCATTAATTAAAGAAATTACAGAATCTCTTGCTCACAAAACAGTGGCACCTTGGTTGGAAAGACCAACTCAAGAGGTAATGAATGGTACAGTATTGCGTTACCCCACTCGTGAGGAAATTGATACACCAGTTCAAGAACATCTGATTGTCGAATTATACTCCAGATAATCAAAATGTTTTTGAAGATAATCCGCATTTGCCCTCAACCGTGGGTATGGCGTAACTTAATCGTACGCAAAGAGGAGGGTTTTTCCAGATGATCGAAATCGAAAAACCGAAGATTGAAATTGTAGAACTGAGTGAAGACAATCGTTATGGCAAGTTTGTATGTGAGCCACTAGAACGTGGTTATGGTACTACCCTTGGCAACAGTTTACGCCGTATATTGCTGTCCTCCCTGCAGGGGGCCGCAATTACAGCGGTTAAAATTGAAGGCGTCCTTCATGAGTTTTCTACCATTCCAGGTGTTCGGGAAGACGTTACCGACATTATCCTGAATTTAAAAACATTGCGTCTAAAAATGCACAATGATGAACCAAAGACTTTGAGAATTGAACGATTGACTGAAGGGGAAGTTACAGCAGGAGATATTCTTGTTGACCCGGATATTGAGGTTCTAAATCCCGAATTACATTTGGCGACAGTTGATGCTAGTGGATCGCTAAAAATGGAAATCACCGTAGAACGTGGTCGGGGTTATGTTCCTGGCGACAAGAACAAAAAACCTGATCATGTGATCGGTATTATTCCGATTGACTCCATTTTTTCACCCATTCAGAGAGTTAACTATCAGATCACTGATACTCGTGTCGGGAACGTTACTGATTACGATAAATTAACTCTGGAAGTATGGACGGATGGAAGTATCAGACCAGAAGAAGCTGTAAGCAAGTCTGCTAGTATTATGGTCGCTCATTTGAAGCTATTCCAGAATTTAGCAGGCATAATTCCTGAAGAAGATAGTATCGATGGTACTTTTACCGAAGTGGTGGAAGAAGGAAATTCAAAAATCATGGATATGACGATTGAAGATCTGGATCTGTCTGTACGTTCTTATAACTGCTTGAAGCGGGCAGGGATTAATACAGTGGCGGATTTGGTACAAAAATCCGAAGATGATATGATGAAGGTGCGTAACCTTGGTCGTAAATCAATGGAAGAAGTGAAGAAAAAATTAATCGAACTAGGTCTTGGACTTAGTGAAGAGGAAGAATAAAGGGAGGGAAGAAAATGGGCTATAGAAAGTTAGGACGAGACTCTAGCGCACGTAAAGCGCTGTTTCGCAGCATCTTGACTTCCTTCTTTGCATACGAGCGTATTGAAACAACAGAAGCTAAAGCGAAAGAAATCAATGGTCTTGCTGAAAAGATGATTACTTTGGCTAAGCGCGGTGACTTACATGCTCGCCGTCAAGTGTTATCAAGCCTCATGGATGAAGAAGTAGTTACAAAATTGTTTGACGTGATTGCCCCTAAATATGCTACTCGTCAAGGCGGTTATACCCGTATTATGAAATTGGGACCGCGTCGTGGCGATGCTGCACCAATGGTAATATTGGAATTGGTCTAACGTTTGCAATTGGGCCAGGTGACAAAGGCATATACTTGGCCTCGTCGCCTGGTTATTGTGGTTTATAGGGAAGGCGGCCTTTTAGGCCGTCTTTATTTCTAGGTGAAGTGTATACATTTTTTGAGGATAGAGCAATGGGGAAAAATGATTGAACCGCAGAGGCACAGAGAACACAGAGCGAATATATTCGGTAGTGTTTTTTGATTTTTGGGGTTAATTATCTTTTGTATTCTCAGCGCTCTCTGCGCCTCTGCGGTTCAAAACGTTCTATTTCTAGAAGAATTTGGAGTGATTCTATTATCATTTCGATATAAAGGGGAACGGATATGGGAGAGTTTATAACAGTGAAAGATATGTGTCATACGTATCTTGCCCATGAGGGCGAAGAGGTACAGGCACTTGATCATATAAATATAGCTATAAAAAAAGGCGAGTTTGTCGCTATTATTGGCACCAATGGATCAGGTAAATCTACATTGGCAAAGCATCTGAATGCATTACTGATTCCTTCAAGCGGTCAGTGTCTTATCAATGGGATGGACACGAAAGAGCAAAAGAATCTTTGGGAAATTAGACAGTCTGTTGGCATGGTGTTTCAAAATCCCGATAATCAAATTGTTGCCACCCTGGTAGAAGAGGATGTTGCTTTTGGTCCGGAAAACTTAGGGATGCCGCCAGACGAAATTCGAAATCGAGTAACGGAAGCATTGAAAGATGTAGGCATGGAAGACTATCGGCAGCATGGGCCTCACTTATTATCAGGTGGACAAAAACAGAGAGTGGCAATTGCCGGGGTATTAGCCATGCGTTCTAACTGCTTAGTGTTAGATGAACCGACAGCAATGCTTGACCCTCAGGGGAGGCAAGAAGTCTTATCGACAGTACTCAGGCTGCATCGTGAACAGAATATAACAGTCGTATATATTACACATTTTATGGAAGAGGCGGTTGCTGCGGATCGTGTCATTGTTATGGAGCAAGGCAAGGTTGTTATGGAAGGCGTGCCTAAGACGATCTTTAGTCAAGTAAATCGTTTAAAAGAATTAGGTCTTGACGTTCCTGTAGCGGCAGAATTTGCATATTGTTTACGGCAGCTTACTATGAAAATACCAGAAGACATTATTACAGATGCAGAATTGGTGGTGGCTGTATGTCCATAAGATTACAAGATGTTACTTACATTTACATGTCTAAAACCCCATATGAAAAGGCGGCAATAAAAAAGATTGATCTTGAGATAAAACCAGGTGAATTTGTTGGAATTATTGGACATACCGGCTCAGGCAAATCAACATTAGTGCAGCATTTAAATGGTCTATTAAAACCTTCATCAGGTATGGTTCACATAGATGGGCAGAATATACATGAAAAGGGAGAAACTGCAAGGAATGCCAAACGAAGTGTAGGTATGGTGTTTCAATATCCAGAACATCAACTATTTGAAGAAAGTGTATATGAAGATATTGCCTTTGGTCCACGTAACCTGGGAGTAAAGGAAGAGGAAGTTGAGACCAGAGTAAAAAAGGCACTCGACTTTGTCGGCCTTGATTTTGAAAAATTTGCAAAACGTACGCCATTTCAGCTGAGTGGTGGGCAAATGAGGCGAGTTGCCATTGCAGGGGTGGTAGCCTTAGATCCGAAATATTTAGTTCTGGATGAGCCGTCTGCTGGACTGGATCCGCGGGGCCGGGATGAAATCTTTGGGCAAATCATGAAATTACATCAGGCTACAGGGATTACAGTCGTCCTGGTTTCGCACAATATGGAGGATGTTGCGCGTATGGCGAATCGATTGATTGTTATGAATAAAGGTGAAATTCTCTTAGATGGAAAACCAAAGGATATTTTCTGTAATCATCAAGCACAGTTAAAAGAAGCAGGTGTGGATGTACCGCCCCTTACTTTATTGATGAATCAATTTAAACAACGGGGTTTAGAAATTGATAGCGCAGTAGTCGATATTGCAACTGCTGCTCAAAACGTATATAAAGCCGTAAGGAGGGGTTAACTTTGCTAACAGATATTATGCTGGGACAATATTTTCCCGGTAATTCCTTACTTCATTTACTAGATCCGCGTACGAAGATTATTAGTACGATATTATTTATCAGCAGCATTTTTTTAGCAAATACCTATCAGGCTTATATCATACTAGCCGCTTTTATTGTATTCATCATTGCCTTAGCGGCAATACCTCCTACTATGATTTTACGCTCCCTAAAGCCCTTGTGGATCATTATTGTATTGACCTTACTTATTCATATTTTTACTACACCGGGGAGCATTATCTATAAGATTGGTCCATTGGCTGCGACCCAGGAAGGTGTCCGGCAAGGACTTTTTATGACAATCAGACTTGTATTTTTAATTGTTGTATCTTCTTTATTGACATTTACCACTTCCCCCATCGCTTTGACTGATGGGATTGAACGTTTACTTAACCCTTTTAAGAAAATAGGTCTGCCTGCACATGAGTTGGCTATGATGATGACAATTGCCCTTCGTTTTATTCCAACTTTGCTGGAAGAAACAGATAAAATCATGAAAGCGCAAATGGCAAGAGGAGCGGATTTTACATCAGGAAATATATTGCGACGTGCACGTAATATGATTCCTTTACTCGTCCCGCTGTTTATTAGTGCATTTCGCCGCGCGGATGAACTAGCTACCGCTATGGAGGCCAGATGCTACCGAGGCGGTCATCAGAGAACCCGTATGAAAGAACTTCACATTACAAAGAGAGATTGGCTGGCATATGGAGTACTAGGCATAATCATTGGAGTCCTGGTTGCAGTGAGGATAACTTTAAGGTAAGGAACGTGGTAAGAGTGAGCGCTGAAGAAGATTAACCACAGAGGCGCAGAGAACACAGAGAAGGGATTGATAAAGGATTGATAAAGGATTTAAAAAAATATCCCTCAGCGTACTCTGCGCCTCTGCGGTTCAAAACGTATGTCTAATACTATTATAGGGAAAAGACAGGAGGCTATATGGTTAAGGAGCATCCGGATTATGCTTTAGAGAAACAGCACTTGGATTATACGCTAAAAGAGATGAAGCAAATCATTACATCTTTGGAAGACGATATTGATAAACGTACTGCGCAAATGCGTGTGTCATTGGAGCATAAAGATCAAATTAGTACCTATGTTCATTCCATGATGAAACATGATCATGCTGAAAAGATTTATGATATGAAAGAGGCTCTAGGGAGTCCGTATTTTGGTCGTGTGGATTTTAAAGATGATGATGCGGTGGACTATGAGAGCTTTTATATAGGGCGAATTAAAATCAGCCGTTTGGACATTCTTACCGTAAAAGATATCTTAGTATTTGACTGGCGCGACCCTGTAGCAACTATTTTCTATGAGTGCCAAGATGGACGTGCCAGTTACGATGTTTTGGGAAAATACCATTATAGCGGCGACGTGAACTTAAAGAGACAATACAAAATAGTCGAAGGCGTTTTGCAAAAAATATCCGATGATTATATTTTTGATCAATTGGCAGATCCTAAAAAGGAAGCCTTACTTGCTGACCCCTTTTTAACGGAAAGGCTGCTGCAAGGTACCAGTAATAAACTAAAAGATATTGTAACTTCCATCCGAGGGGAACAAAATAAAATTATTCGGGAAACATTACATCAAGTGATTATTATCCAAGGCGTTGCGGGATCAGGGAAAAGTACCATTGGCCTGCATCGACTATCGTATTTGCTTTATAATGAAAAATTAGATCCACAGAAAATGATGGTCATTGCCCCCAATAAATTATTTCTCGATTATATTTGCGAATTATTGCCAGAGATTGATGCAGATGATGTTAGACAGCAGACATTTATTGATGTAGTACATGAAATAACCCAGACAACATTTTCCTTGCACCAAGATGAGAAAGCCCATCTGTTTTTAGAAAATAAGATAAAAGATAGCCGTCGGGATCAATTAGAGGCAGTTGCCCGATTAAAGGGATCTTTGGAATTTGTGAAAGTATTAGATGCTTGGATGGATAAGAAAATTGAGAAATTCTGCCTTAAGTTAAAAGACATTCTGCTGTTTGATCAGAAATTATTGATTACAAAAGAACAGCAAATTGAAAACTTTATGCAAGGCAGTATGCTCAATACTCCCTATAATGAGCGTGTAAAAACCTTAAGCGGTTATATTAAGTTTAGAGTGCGAAATTTCTTGGAAGTATTAGAAATGGAGCAGAGGCGCAAAATTGGCAGTACAGATAAAACCTATGAGCAATATTCACAGCAGGGGACACAATTTCTGGCAAGCCATTTTTTAAAATGGTCTTGCGATGATATTAGGACTTGTTACAAGGAAGTATTTAGCAATAAAAGTATATTTAAAACTTTAAAGAATAAAAAATTGGACATTGCGTTTATCGCAGAATACTCCAGCAGCATATTACAAGAGGGAAATGTAGAGAGAGAAGACTTGGCGCCCATTTGCTATCTTTCTTATCTCGTAAATGGCTGGAATCATATAGTGAAATTTGAACATATTGTAGTGGATGAAGCTCAGGACTTAAATGCTTTAGAGTTTATGATTCTTAAAATGTTGTCAAAGAATAGCTCCTTTACCATTATGGGTGATCTATCTCAGGGAATTACCGCTTATCGCAGTATCGATAGCTGGCAGGTCGTGATGAAAGAAGTATTTTCTGATGTAAAATCCATCTATCGTGAAGTCAATTACAGCTATCGTTCCGCACGGGAAATTATCGAATGTTTTAACAAGGTAATGCCTAGAGGACACTCTGCTGCCATTCCTGTATATGAAATTGGTCAAGATCCCGTATATCAGCAGGTCACCACAGAAAAGGAAGCAGTATTGGCGATACGAGATGCGATTCAAAAGTTTAAAGAGCAAGATTGCAAATCCATTGGAATTATTACCAAAATGGAAAGAGATAGTGTTTCTTTATATCATGCTCTGCAAGAAGAAGAAAATAATAAGGAGCTGCATGTGATTACCAGTGACACTCTCTCCTACCAAGGCGGTATTTCCATTCTTCCAGTGAGCTTGGCAAAAGGTTTAGAATTTGATGGTGTGATTATATGGAATGCTTCGGATAAAGAATTCAAAAACAATAGCTTCGATGCCAAGCTGCTCTACGTGGCATTATCTCGGCCATTGTATTATTTACATATCCTATATCAAGGCAATCTTACACCCTTGTTAAAAGGGTAAAAGCACGTTACAACACGAAGAAGCGAAGATAAACGAAGGGAATATGTTTATTTCGTGGCCTTTGGATTCTTCGTCTCTTCGCGTTTCAACGTGTTTTTTCTACGCTTTTATAAAAATACCAAATTTTTCATATGTTCGCGGGGTGTATAAACATGCGTAATATTAAATTAACATTGGCTTATGACGGCACGGCGTATCATGGGTTTCAGCGCCAGATTAACGCGATCGGAATACAACAAGTATTAGAGGACAAACTGGCAAGGATTGTCGGTCATACATTCAGGATACATATGGCTGGCCGGACTGATTCTGGGGTTCATGCTTATGGACAAGTCGTCAATTTTAAAACAACCAGCACGATTCCTGTAGATCGTATTGCAATAGCCTCTAGGAGTTTACTGCCTTACGATATTGTAGTCCTGAATGCCCAGGAGGTTCCTGATAGCTTTGATGCTCAATACAGCGCGCAAAGTAAAATATATGTGTATAAGATTTATCAGCATACTGTGCCAAATCCCTTTCTTCGGAATTTGGTATGGACCATTCCACAAACATTAGATGTTTCAGCAATGGAAGAGGCAGCACAAACAATCATCGGAACCCATGATTTTTCAGCTTTCCGAGCCTCGGGAGGAGCAAGTGTTAGTCCGATTCGCACCATTATGGCAGTTGAATGCCAACTTCAGGATCGGATATTGGAGCTTTCTTTTTGGGGAAATGGTTTCTTATATCATATGGTGAGGAATATAACTGGTACATTAGTGAATGTAGGGCTAGGGAAGACTTCTTTAGAGAAGTTTAAGACCATCTTTGAGGGACGAGATCGAAAGAAGGCAGGCGCTACAGCACCTGCTCATGGACTATACTTAAAAGAAGTTCGGTATTAAATCTAATAAACTGTGGATAACTCAAAAAAAAGTGAATTTACATACCGATATTCCTTGACATTGTCCAGGTAATTTAATACAATGTTTTTATGAGATTTATGCCATGACTTCCGTTAGCCCCGGAGCTCAAGGAAACAAAATCAATTTTTTTTGTAATGTTGTGACAAGGAGGTATATCGCATGAAAACATTTATGGCAAATGCTGCCACCATAGAACGTAAGTGGTATGTTGTAGATGCAGAAGGTAAAACTTTAGGTAGATTAGCTGCCGAAGTAGCAAAAGTTCTTCGCGGCAAACATAAACCGACATTTACTCCGCATGTTGATACCGGTGACCATGTTATCGTCATCAACGCTGATAAAGTAGCATTAACTGGTAAAAAGTTAGTACAAAAAACATATTTCCGTCATTCTGGTTATGTAGGTGGAACTACATTCGTTACTGCTGGTAAAATGCTTGCAGACAAACCAGAAAGAGTGCTTGAGCTGGCTATTAGGGGTATGTTACCTAAGAACCGTCTTGGTCGCCAGATGTATCGTAAATTGCAAGTATATCGTGGTGCTGAGCATCCGCATGCTGCGCAATTACCAGAAGTATTAGAAATTAACGTAAGATAATCCGGAAAGGAGGAACATATTATGGCATTGGTTACTTACTACGGCACAGGTCGCAGAAAAACCTCGGTTGCCAGAGTTCGTCTGGTTCCGGGTGAAGGCAATATTCTAGTTAACGACCGTACTATTGCAGAATATTTTGGTCGCAAAACATTAGAACTTATTGTAAAACAACCCCTTAATTTGACAGAAACTCTTGGCAAATACAATGTGTTAATTAAAGTGGAGGGCGGCGGTCCTTCAGGACAAGCTGGCGCGGTTCGTCACGGTATTTCTCGTGCATTACTTAAAGTTGATGCTGAGTACCGTCCATCTTTGAAAAAAGCTGGATTCCTTACTCGTGATCCACGTGAAAAAGAGCGTCGTAAATATGGTTTGAAGAAAGCGCGTAAAGCGTCTCAGTTCTCCAAACGTTAATATTCCAAAAAGTAGAACCCCTGCAAACTTTGTGTTTGTGGGGGTTTTCTATGGTGCGCCACGTATGGCGCGTAACTTGGCGGTGAAAGTCCGCTATGGGAGCTGGCAGTTGCCAACCATTAGCCAAGTGCAAGGAGTTTTACGTAGATGCAGAATTTTCATAAAAGATAATCAATAGAACCGCTTACAAGAGTAGGTGATTTTTCAATATACGTAAGAATCATTTTTAAATTATAGATACTAGGACGTGTTACAGGACATACTAAATGTAATACTAACATTCGAAGGAGGTATAATATGGCTGATCACATAGATGAATGGACAGAGATCAATAAATTTGTTCAAAAGCTATCTGACGAGAATCGATTAAAATTATTTCAAGAATTGAAACGTTCCGGATCAGTTGAAAATCCCATCCAGTATACCGAAACACACCTAGAAGGCGGGATAGAGGAACATCGTGATAAAGGAGAGAATTTGCTCTCAAAGGGCCTGAATGGTCGATGGACATAAAAAATAATAATAGAACTTCAAACCGTCGAATTAAGGACGGTATTTGTCGTACTTCTATGTCCTCCCCGATCCCGTCCTAGCCGAATGGCAGCAAATCATCAATGCTGAAAAATAAGATAAAGTTCTCTTGCAAACTTAGTTAACAAGTACTTAGCGAGTAACTTAGCAACAAATCCTTTTACAATTCGTATAAATGGGTTATAATAGACATAGGATACAAATAGCAAAACGCCCTGCGGTTACAGAGCGTTTTGCCTTGGATAGGGAGGCTATTTGCAAAGTTCGTGGATGATCTGATAAATCACCCATAAAACTCCGCCTGAAACTGATAGCTTAAACCATTTAGTTTCAAAGCGCATAGAAATCACCTCCTTATTCAGTTTGGGACGAGTAGCGAGCTCGTCCCTTACATATTATAACATATCGAGTGGAAAAATCGTCCTTTGCTGGGCGATTTTTCCTTATCTAAATCAACACCGAAAAATGAATAAACTAGTAAACCCTCGGACAATTTCCGGGGGTTTTGTTCTGTGCGCCACGCATGGAGCGTAACTTGGCGGTGAAAGTCCGCTATGAGGGCTGGTAGTTGCCACCTTTAAGTTCGCCTGCACAAGACAAGGCCACTGTAATGGGTAGCCTCCTACTCGTCATTAAAAGAAGGTAAGACTTTAATATATAAAAAAAAGCGAGCAAAAATATTCTGCTCGCTGAAAGCAAACGTATTATTTCACAGGTTTGCTTGATTTCATTACAATTGACAAAGCCATCGTTGCTACCATTTCAGCATCGCTAGACTTTGCTCCATACTTTTTAGCGATACTTTTAATTTCATTTCTAAATTTTCGTTCGTCGAAGTCAATAATCATACAATCACCTCCCTTCGAGGTGAAATACTGATGAAGTGCAAATTACGTAGACTTCATATTATAGTGTATGTATGCTAAAAAAAGATTGGTACTGTTATTATGTAAAAAAGCCGATTGGATTTTTTTGATGATGATGTGCAGCCCCATTCCAGGGAAACGTTGGCAGATATGCTTTATCCCTAGAGTAGCTAAAGCTGATAACGATCATATAATAAGGTAAGGGAATTTGGCCTCAGGAGCTGGGAGGGATATAGAATGAACGAAGGAGAAAAAGTAGAAAATTCTAACCTTGATGAAGGTAAATATAACCTTAAGATGCTCATAATTGTTGCCGTTATTTCGTTGGTCACTGGCAGTGCTGCAGGATTAACGTTAGGGTATGTCTTGGGAGAAGGTGATAGACAAGCTTTGGCAGTTGAAAAAAATAAGCCTCCGATCATTAAGGAAACGATTAAAACGATTACAGATACGAAGCTCCAGTATATTCCAGGAGAAACCGTTTATATACCGGGAGAAGTGAAGGAAGTATTCGTAATGCCAGTTGATAAAGAGACACCTGGTGCAACTCCTGTAAAATTAGATGGTAAATTTGATCTTGGTAAACAAAGTTTCATTTATATGGTAAATGGTAGAGTAGGCAAGTTTGATAAAACGGAAGAGGAAAAGTTTGTATTCGAAAAGAATATGATCGATTTAAAACAAACCAGCACAATAACAATTGAAGCTGAGATTCCTACAATGGATCTAACTCGCCATAATGTAATTACAGTTGGTGCCATGTTCTCAAAAGGCAAGACAGAGCCGGGTGTCGGTTACACTGGCAGTATTGGAAAATTTGGTGCTTATCAATTGGCAGGCAGCCAATCAGCTGCTTATGTTGGTGCAGGTCTTAAGTTTTAAATATCCTTTTAGGAGCGGCCTCATTTTGATGAGTTGCAAACATAAAAATCTACAAGTACAACGTTTGTCATTTTTACAAATTACTTACTAATTTGTAAAAAAAATTATATATTGAAGGATATTATTATCTTTCATTGAATAATATAGAGGTATATTCCGAATTATCAGAAATTATAAAGGAGGTAATTGTCATAAGTCATGATCATAATGGTCTAGCTACCCCAATGTTTAGTAGAGACAAAACTGCAGCAATTATCGTATCTGATAGTGGATTCTTTTTCTTAAACTTAAAAACAAAGCAAGGTAAAATTATTGGAACAACACGAGCTGAAGCAATACAACATTTAAAAGATATGGATAAGATTGATGATTTTCCAGAATTATAGTGTAAACTAAGCGTCCTGTAGGGCGTTTTTGTTTTTAGAGGATAAGAATCTCAACGGTTTTTAATCTTCATTCAACATGATCACTATTGGTAGATTTAGGGGCGTCCTCCGGGATGCTTTTTCTTATACATAAAACAAACAACTCATAGTTTGTAAAAGGAAAACTCCCTTTTGCAGAGGGAGTTTGGCTGAGGTGATACGATAGTAATAATATATTAGTTTGCGTTGCTTTTCTATTGAATGATCTTTATACTGCTGTTTAAACCAGCGATGCTATTGGAGAGTGCAATAATATTAGCCAAATTGTTGATAGGATTAGCAGACTGTTGTTTAAGGATTTCTTTTAACACGAGCATTGTGAAAAATGCAATCGCATTACCATTAATTGTAGCTAATGCAGGAAGTTCAATCGTTTTACAAGCTTTTTTTTCTAATTCCTCAAGATTTGGAATTCCAAATGCAATGCCATTAGGGGCTATATTGCAATTCATGGTTTTTTCCCCTCCTAATCTTTCCGTGTTAACACTTCTAATATATTCAGGAGGATTGATTTTGTACCGATTCGTTACATTCCATAATAATGGGTGAAAAATCGCTTTTTTAACGAAGGTGGTTCTTTAATTTATAAATAGCAATAGATCGCAGATAGACAATAGACACATAATGCCTGTTCATTATTGTGTTTTTTTTGTATAAAACATTCCCTTTCCTGACCGCAAGAATCACATTTCATACATTTAGACTCGCTACTGGCAGAAAGCACAATAACACTCCTTTTTAATTTAGCATGCAGCAAAATAATTTACTTTATACAGCTCTTTTCTAGGAGATATGGTTGTCTTTTTTGTGAAGCTGCTGAGTATGTTTTAATAGATTATTTAACCTCCGTCTTATCTTTTGGTGGGCGGTCTTTTTTATTTTAAAATTATGTTATAAAAAAATGATAAATAAAGTATGTATATAAAAAGTGTATTCAAAATGACGGAGGGGAGATAATGTGGCTGGATGTGCCTGATGCGCTTGAAATAGGATGTATTATCATTATCACTGCTGCGTTGTGTATCTATTGGCTAACTCATTCGGATCGCGTTTAAAGACAGTATTCGCTCTTATTAGTAAATTTGATTGAATTTTTATCGTGGTAACAAAGGGACGCGGGAGTATTTTTCTTCTGTGCAGCAGGAAATATGACAGGTAAGGTATAATAATAAAGAGTAATGATATAAGAATGAAAAGGAGTTAGTTTATGAGAAGAATCATAGTAATGCTAGTTTTTTCAATGTTGTTGATGCTCTCTAGCGTAGCCTTTGCTGGCTTGGATGACAACAGGGATTCGATTCAGCAGCAATATGGCGACTATCGCTTAGTGATTGATTCTGACAATCAGTTGTGGACAAGAGCCGATTGGGAAGAAAAAGGTTATAAAAAAGCAAAAGCTGGATCGTATCGTTATTCTTTTAGCCGCCATGGAATAGGCGTACAGATGGAAGTCATGTATGCAAATAATAAGCCTGATGCAGTAGTGGCAGCCCAGCGATTTACCCCAGATATGCCAATTACAATTAAAGAGTTTAAATTATACTTCCCTGAAGTGTATGCATTGACACAAGCACCAAAAGCTAATTTTTTTGCAACTCACAGCGCAATAAGCCGAAATTTCCAAGAAGGGGAGTCCCCTGTAGGCATGGGTATCCTCATTAGAGAATTGTCAGGAGGCAAATATTATACGCTGATTGCCTTCAACATTCAAGATGAAGGTCGTCTGATTAAAGATATTGAGAATATTGATGAAGATACATATATTAGGGAATTTATTATTGAGCGCGCTTCCCGCACAACAGTGCATGACAAAATGGATACAGGTAACCCAGAGTGGAAACCGATCAAAAATTATTTTAACTAAAAAAGAGGCCATTGGCCTCTTTTTCTTCGCGCCTTCGCGGTTCAAAATGTTTTTTACGTTACTTCGCCAGTTTAATTGGGGTAAGTCTTGTTTCCTCTGCTGTTTGAGAGCCGATATATCCTTGGCGAGCCATGGCAGACAGCACAATGGCTTGTCTTTGTTTTGCTGCATTAAAATCTACATATGGAGAATTAAGAGAAGGTGCGGTGGGGAGACCTGCGAGTAGAGAACATTCTGCTAACGTAAGATTAACAGGAGCCTTGTCAAAGTATATTTTTGCTGCATCTCCTATGCCATAAGCACCAGATCCAAAGTAAATTGTATTCAAATACATTTCTAATATTTCTTCCTTTGAATACCGCAGTTCCATATTCATGGCGAGAAGAAATTCTTCAGCCTTGCGGCCATAGGTTTTTTCTTGGGTAAGAAATAAGTTTTTAATCAGCTGCTGTGTGATCGTACTCCCGCCTTCAGAAAAGCCGCCTGCTTGCATGTTCACTAGCATGGCTCTTAGGATACCTTCAATATCAAAGCCGTAATGGCGGTAAAATCGGTTGTCTTCTACTGCAATAATACTTTGCTGCATAGCCAGAGGAATATATTGTATGGTGATATAATTTGTCTTATTGAGTTTTTCATTGACAGCACTTTTTAGAGCAATCATGCGATAGGTGCGCTCCCACGAACTTGCTAAATGAGTAGTGATTCTTTGGGATGAGGGGATTGCAGGAAGAAGTCCTTTTATGTAATCGGTGCCGCCAGCCCATCCAAAGGATAGTGCAAATAATAGTATCGAGAGTAATAGCAATCTACGAAACCTCATTGGTACCCTCCTTATGATTCATTAATGTTATTTTACCTCACTATATGGTGTTTGGCTATATGTGCTTTCCTTGTATAATTCTAAAAAGGGAAGCATAAGGATATAAAGAAGATTTGACTGGTAATGGAGTTAATGCTTCATTACCAATCTTAGTCGCAATTAGAGCGGCCTAGTCATGGGGTAAAGGAGTTTTTGAAAGCAGGGAGTTGTTCGTGTATATGAGACTCATTTTGGTTCGAAAAGCCAGTGTGAAGAGAGTCATCATGCTAAGTGTTACTATGGTTGTACTTCATTTTTTAGCAATGCAGTATATAATAGGTGATGATTTTGAAAATGTGGACATGTCAGTATTGGCTGGGCATACGATTGCGATTGATCCTGGGCACGGTGGCATTGATAGTGGGGCAAATGCCAATAATGTAGACGAGAAAGAAATTACCTTAACCATTTCGACGAAATTAGCGAGTCTTCTAGAGCAATATGGGGCAAAGGTTATACTCACAAGAGAAGCCGATGTGGATTATTATACGAAAGGCAAGGGCGGTAAACGCAATGATTTATTAGAACGTGCTAAGATCATTAATCATTCAGGTGCAGAGCTGTATGTAAGCATTCATTGCAATGCGTATCGAGGAGCTAGTTTATCAGGTGCACAAGTATTTTATAATCCTAAATTTGAGATGAATAAGGCATTGGCAACACGGCTGCAGCATGTATTAAAAGAGTTTCCCCCAGGAAATAAACGTCAGGTAAAAGAGGATTTGCACATTTTATTATTGAATGAAATCAATATACCGGGTGTGTTAGTTGAAGCAGGATATTTAACCAATAAGGAAGAAGCATCTTTATTAGCAGATGATCATTACCAACAGAAGATGGTGGAGAATATTGCAAAGGCATTGGCGTATCATTTCTATAAAAATGCGGCAAGATAAAGAAGAGTAATGCAGGAGAGATCGACTTTAGCAGTGTTGCGGCTGCACGTATCCTTTGGACGTGATAGTTAAAATGCATGGAAGATTCACACGATGATTAGTATTTTCTAAAGACGAAAAAGGAGCCGTTTATATGAAAAATTTAGAAATTTGTGCTCTTATGCCTCATCCTTCTAGTATGATTCCAGAAGTGGGGAATGACGAGCTGGATAAAATAAAAAATACAGTTGCCGCTGCTGTTGAAGCTGCAAAAAAGATTAAGGAATGTAATCCCCAAACGATTATTTTAATTACACCTCATGGCCCTGCGTTTGAAGATGCGGTAAGTATCAGTGTCCATCCCAGGCTTAAAGGGAACTTTGCCGCTTTTGGTGCTCCTGATGTTGTTCTAGGGTTTGAAACAGATGGATTACTTGTGCGGCATATATTAAAAAAAGCCGATCGTTTAGGTGTGAACATAGTCGAATTGACAGATGATGAAGCCAAGAATCATGGAATTCGTTTAGAATTAGATCATGGAGCACTTGTGCCTCTGTATTACTTGACAAAAGCAGGGTTTAAAGGGCAATTAGTACATATTTCAGTGGGGATGTTATCCTATGAAGAAGTGTATACTTTTGGCAAAGCGGTGCAAGCTGCGATTGCTTCTGTAGATAAACGGGTTGCAGTCATTGCCTCTGGCAACTTGTCTCATTGCGTGCCAGCTGATAATACATTAAGTGATCAAGCTAAGGGGCGTGAGTTTGACCACAAGGTTATGGAGGCAGTTGAAAAGCTAAATATAAAAGCACTATTGCAAATGGACCGAGAGGTAGTAGCCGCTGCAAAAGAATGCAGCATGCGGTCAATCTTTTTTTTAATGGGTGTGGTGGGTGGTCTTAATGCTACTGGAGAAACCCTATCCTATGAGGCACCTCTTGGCATTGGCTATGGGGTATCTTTAATCACCCTTCAACACAAGCCAAAAGAGACAGCCGGTGCAAAACATTGAGAATAGAAAAGGAAATATGGAAATGGCGGTCAAATACTCTATAATCTTTTAGATTATAGAGTATTTGCTATAATGAAAATAAAAGTATATGATACAATATAAAGCAGGAATTTAACTTTTTTTATATAATCATTAAAAAAAAGATTTAGACGCCTGCTCATGTTGTTGCTTATAAAAGGAGAGAAGAAGCGATGCCATTAGAACGTGTTAAAGAATTCGTAAGTCACTATCCTGATTTAAAAATAGTTTTATTTGATACAAGTACGCATACAGCGGATTTAGCTGCTCAGGCATTAGGAGTTGCGCCGGCACAAATTGCTAAAACCTTGGTATTTCTTGCAGATAGACAACCTGTATTAGTAGTAACCTGCGGAGATAAGAAGATCAATACAAAAAAGTTAGCCAAAGAATTAGAGGCTAAAAAGATTCGTTTTGCAGATGCGAAGACGGTGGAAGATGCTACTGGTTTTTTACCAGGTGGTGTATCACCCATCGGGTTAATAAGCGATATTTCCTTGTATCTCGATCAAAGTTTATGGGATTTTGATACGGTGTATGCAGCTGCAGGGACTGCTAATTCTGCCCTGCCTGTAAGTCCAGATCGTTTATGTGAAATTACAGGAGCCAAAATTATCGACGTTTGTTGTTAAATCGATTTATGCACTTATATTTGTCATTGCCTAGGAAGATATTGTATAATAATGGCTAGTAGTTGATATAAAATATGAAGCAAGGATTCTTTAGTTTATTATATGACACATATGATAAATTTCAGTTTAGGAACTACTCTTCAGGTAGAGTGGTTCCTTCATTTTCATGAGAATAAAACCAATGGCATACTATTTTTTTGCTTGAAAAAAACGCAGGGTTTTAGGGAAAATTGTCGAAAATAGAGCATATATGTGACAGTGATTCATTCTATCAATATTCTACTAAATGTCGTGACCTTATTCTTTCGATTTAAATGACAGCAGAGACTATAAATTGTTGTGGAGGCGAAGATGAAACTAAAAGCTTCTTTTTTAGCTTTCCTAACTATGGCTACCATTCTTTTTGGCGTGTATGTTTTTACAAAGAGTGAACAACAGCAATATCAAGAAAAGGTCCGGGCAGAAGTGTTAGGTCAGTTGAGAGCTAGCCAGGCTAGATTAGAAGGTGGATTGCATGCAAGGCTGTTTCTTGAAAAGGGACTCATTGCTTTTATATTGACTCACCTTGAGATGGATCCTCAGCACAAGATTACCCAAGAAGAGGTGAATCGGTTTGGTGCGGAATTTATGCCTCAACTTTCTGGAATAAATAATTTTACCTTAATTCAGAACAATAAAATTACTCATATCTATCCTTTGGAAGGTAACGAAAAGATGGTAGGAATGGATTTGTCTTTACTGCCAGATCAAAATAGAGCGTTGCAGCAGGTGATAGAGAGTAGAAGTATGATCATTGCAGGTCCCATTCAGCTGATTGAAGGTGGAGTAGGACTTGTTAGTCGTACGCCCATTTATTGGACTCCCCAAGGTAAAACCGAAGCGGTTTATTGGGGGCAGGTTAGCTTGGCCTTGTCTCAAGAGCGGTTGTTTGCAGAAGCCGGACTATATGATCAGTCGTCTATGCTGAAGTTTGCTGTACGCGGTCGTGATGGACTTGGTAAAGATGGCGGAGTCTTTTGGGGTGAGGAAGGAATCTTCTTAGAAAATCCAGTGATTGTAAATGTAAAAGTTGCTAATGGACTTTGGCAGTTAGCTGCTGTACCGATTAAAGGCTGGGAACGATATAGCCCAGCCTTTATCTGGATTTGGCTGATTGGTGGTTTCCTGGCAATTTGCTCCGCTGCCTTAGTATGGTTTTTAATTTATTCTCGAGAAGTTCAAACATCCCTGCATTGCAGTGAAGAAAGTTTAATAGAAAGTGAAGAGCAGTTTCGGCAGATGTTTACCAAACAAGAGGTTATCATGTATCTTGTGGACCCAGAGACCTGCGACATTCTAAATGCCAATGAAGCGGCTCAAAAATTCTATGGCTATTCACTGGAAACCTTTAAGCAAATGAAGATCACTCATCTAAATCTTCTTTCCACAACTGAAATACGAGAGGTGCTTACGAAAGCATTTCAGGAAAAGAGCGGACAATGGGAGTTTAAGCATCGACTAGCCAATGGGGAGATTCGAGATGTGGAAGTTCGCATGACTCTCATTGGCTTACGAACAAAACAATTTTTCTTTATTATTGCGCATGACATATCAGAGCGCAAGAAAACAGAAGAACGATTGCGCTATGTGACCTTCCATGATTCACTTACAGGGCTATATGCCAGATCCTATTTTGAAGAGGAAATACGACGCTTAGATATGCGCCGCAGCGGGGCAGTCGGCTTAATGGTATGTGATTTGGATGGCTTAAAATTAGTAAATGATACATTAGGTCATGAAAGCGGCGACCAAATGCTCATTAATGCTGCTAATATTTTTAAGAATAGCTTTCGTGATGGTGATGTGGTATCAAGAGTCGGTGGTGATGAATTTGTTGTAATTATGGAGAATATTACAAGAGAGCACATGGAAGAAGCTTGCCAGCGATTAAAAAATGGAATCCGAATCAATAATGAATCAAATCAGGATGTACCTGTTAGTTTATCCATCGGATTTGCTATCAGCAGCGGACCTTCTATGACAATGAGAGAGCTGTTTAAAGAAGCAGATAATAATATGTATCGGGAAAAGCTGCACCGCGGACAAAAAGCACGGAGTGCAATTGTACAAAAAGTTGTCAATCTGCTGGCAGCTCGGGACTTTATTACCGATGGTCACGGAGATCGCCTCCAGGATATGGTATCAAGCCTTGCCAGGGCAATTGGTCTATCGGAAAGAAAAATAAGTGATATGCGTCTTTTAGCGCAATTTCATGACATTGGGAAGGTAGGTATAGCGGAGAAAATTTTAATGAAGGAAGAGCCGCTCACTCCTGAGGAAGCCATGGAAATGCGAAGGCATTGTGAAATCGGTCAGCGGATTGCCTTATCGGCACCGGACCTTACTTCGATTGCCGATTGGATTTTAAAGCATCAGGAATGGTGGGATGGTACCGGCTATCCATTAGGTATTGCAGGTGAAGATATTCCCATTGAGTGCCGTATACTTGCAATTGCCGATGCTTATGATGCGATGACAAATGATCGTCCCTATCGCAAAGCTATGTCTCATGACAAGGCAATTGAGGAGCTAAAACGCTGTGCAGGAACACAATTTGATCCTGTGCTTATTAAAAAGTTCTGTGAGATTATGAGAGCTTGTGATGAAAAAAATAGAATCGAATCTTTGTTTTATAATGAAAGAGAATAATAAGGCGGACAACAGGGTCAACCTAAATCATTCAAGAAATAAAGGCAAGTATCGTAAAAAAGTTATTGCATCATTATGCATGTATAATGTATAATTATAACATTATAAGGGGGGGACGGTAATGAAAGTAAGCGTTATCGGTGCAACAGGGTATGCTGGAGCGGAATTATTACGTATTTTAAGCAATCATCCGAAAGTAGAGGTTGCTGCGATTACCTCAGAAAGTCACACGGGTACGAGCATTGCAGAAATATATCCTCATCTGGCGGGGTTTTATGATAAAAAGTTAACAAGCATGAAGGATCTTGATCAATTTGCTGATAGTCAGGCGGTATTTATTGGTTTGCCTCATGGTCATGCCATGGCAATTGGCAGACCATTGGCAGAGCAAGGCATAAAAGTGATTGATTTAGGAGCTGATTATCGTTTTCGTGATGAATCCACATATGAGGCTTGGTATAAAGTAGAGCATACGCACCGTAATTCTGGTGCAGTATACGGACTGACCGAACTATATCGTCAGCAAATCAGGACAGCCAGCATTGTTGGAAATGCAGGTTGTTATACTACGGCTAGCATTTTGGCCTTGGCTCCTTTAGCAAAATCCCATTTAATAGATACGAAAAATATTGTGGTAGATGCCAAATCAGGCGTTTCCGGTGCGGGACGCGGACTGAGTCAGAACGTTCATATGGCAGAGATGTCAGAAAATCTGAAAGCGTATAGCATTGCAGGGCATCGTCATACACCTGAAATTGAACAGGCATTGCAGGAGCTTTCCGGTCAGGACTCGCTGATCAGCTTTACACCCCATTTGATTCCTATGTCACGGGGAATCTTGAGTACTTGCTATGCCACTTTACAAGAAGGAGTAAAACCGGAAGAGATTGATCAGGCTTTTTATAAGATGTATGGTCAAGAGTTCTTTATCAGGCTATTAGGACGAGGCGGGTATCCTGCTGTAAAGCATACGCGAGGGTCTAACTTCTGTGATTTGGGCTGGCACATTGATTCTCGTACCAATCGGGTAATTGTCGTATCGGCGATTGATAATTTAGTAAAAGGTGCAGCAGGGCAGGCTGTGCAGAACTTTAATGTAATGTTTGGTTTTAATGAAGACAGCGGCTTAAAGCAAATTGCGTTATTCCCATGAATTAGCGTGGAATTATAAGGAGGTTTCTTACATGTATACAGAAATTAAAGGCGGTATTACAGCACCTAAAGGATTTAAGGCTGCTGGAGTGCAGGCAGGGATAAAAAAGAGCGGTAAACATGATGTAGCAGTTATTTACAGCACAATACCTGCCAGTGTGGCAGGAGTATGTACGACCAATACCATGGCAGCAGCTCCAGTGGCTGTATCTCGCTTAGCTTTTGAAAGCGGTATTGCGTCAGCGATTGTTGTCAATTCTGGATGTGCCAATGCTTGTACGGGTGAACAAGGCCTTTCTGACGCCAATACGATGGCTCAAATTACAGCCGATCTTCTGAGCATACCAAAGGAAGATGTTCTGGTGGCGTCGACAGGCATCATTGGAGTGACACTGCCAATGGAGAAAGTAACAGCAGGCATTAAAGCGGCTGTTGCCCAGTTAGGTCCGGATGAACAAGATTATTCTACCCTGGCGATTATGACTACGGATACCTTCCAGAAACATTGTGCTTATGAATTTGAGCTGGGTGGCGTGCCTGTACGCATTGCTGGTATTGCCAAGGGATCAGGAATGATCCATCCGAATATGGCTACGATGCTGGCATTTATTACAACGGACGCTGCCATTGCTCCGGCTCTCCTGAAACAAGCGTTGACAGATGCTGTGAATGTATCGTTTAATATGATTTCTGTAGATGGAGATACTAGTACGAATGATATGGCAACCGTACTGGCAAATGGCTTAGCAGGCAATACGAAGATTGAAACTAAGAATGAAGATTATACTGCCTTTACCAGAATACTAACAGAAGTATGCATTTATTTAGCAAAACAAATTGTTGTTGACGGTGAAGGTGCAACCAAGTTCTTGGAACTGAATGTAACAGGTGCTGTCAGTTTTGCCGATGCGAAAAAGACTGCCATGGCGATTGCGAAATCACCGTTGGTTAAAACCGCATTCTTTGGTGAAGATGCCAATTGGGGACGGATTTTATGTGCTGTAGGTTATTCAGAAGCGGCGGCAGATCCTACTAAGATATCCTTGTCCATTGGTGATTTGACCATCGTAAAGCAAGGTCTGGGCGTTCAAATTGACGAACTTGAATTGAAAAAAATTATGGCTGAACATGATATCAGAGTCGTTGTGGACTTAGGATTAGGCCAAGCAGAAGCTACGATGTGGACTTGTGATTTTTCCTATGAATATGTAAAAATTAACGGAGAATACCATACCTAAGGAGGTAGAAATGTGAAAAATTCTTTGGAAACTGCTGCTGTATTAATTGAAACCTTGCCATATATGCAGGATTTTTATGGCAAAACAGTAGTAATTAAATATGGCGGTAATGCCATGATTAATAATGAATTGAAAAATAGTGTAATTCAGGATATTACATTATTAAAATATGTAGGAATGAGACCCATCGTCGTTCATGGCGGCGGTCCGGAAATTACCAGTGTTTTAAATAAATTTGGCAAAAAGACAGAGTTTATCAGTGGGCTTAGGGTAACGGACGAAGAAACCGTATCCATTGCAGAAATGGTGCTTGTTGGTAAAATAAATACAGAAATTGTAAATTTGTTAAATCGGCATGGATCCAAAGCAGTAGGCTTAAGCGGGAAAGATGCGAACTTGATACTCGCCAAAAAACATTTTGCGGAAGTACATGAAAATGGCAGAGTCAGCATGGTAGACATTGGGTTTGTGGGAGAAGTGGAATCAATCAATACCAATATTCTCAATACTCTGATCGACAGCGGTTATATACCTGTCATAGCACCCATTGGAGTAGGGAAAAACGGTGAAAGCTACAACATTAATGCCGATTATGTAGCGGGCGAAGTCGCAGGTGCTCTGGGGGCTGAAAAACTAATCATGTTAACGGATGTAGAAGGGATTTATCGCGATTATCAAGATAAAAGCTCCTTTATTTCCTCTTTATCTCTTGAGGAAGCCCAGCAGATGATCGCACAAGGAAGTATTGGCGGCGGCATGATTCCTAAGGTCGAAACATGCATCAAAGCGCTGCAGGGCGGCACTGGAAAAACGCACATTATCGACGGAAGACAGCCTCATTCCATATTGCTTGAAATATTCACTTCTCAGGGGATCGGTACACAGGTTGTAAAATAAAAAGTTGTTTCAAAAAAGCTTTACATGAAGGAGGGCGTAACAATATGAAAACACAAGAGATTATTCAAACCGTTGATGACAATTACATGCCGGTATTTGCCCGATACAGCATTGCATTATCACATGGTGAAGGTCCGTATGTGTATGATAATGACGGTAAGAAGTACTTGGATTTTCTAGCTGGTATTGCAGTAAATGTGCTGGGACATGGGCACCCTGCCTTAGTGGCAGCCATTAGCCAGCAGGCTGGAAAGTTGATTCATTGCTCCAATTTATACTACACGGAAGTGCAGGCAGAATTGGTGCAGCGTTTAGCAAAAGTTAGTGGTCTGGGGAAAGTATTTATGGCAAACAGCGGTGCCGAAGCCAATGAAGGTGCCATAAAACTAGCTCGCAAGTATGCAAAAAAAATAAATCCAGATAAAATCGAAATTATTAGTGCTCAGCATTGTTTTCATGGACGAACCTTAGCAACTCTTACTGCCACTGCCCAGCCTAAATACCAGAAAGGGTACGAACCTCTGCCTGGCGGCTTTAGCTATGTGCCTTTTAACGATATAGAGGCTCTTAAAGCTGCTGTAACGGAAAAAACTTGTGCGATTCTTCTTGAGCCCATTCAAGGGGAGGGCGGCATCAACATGCCGGATGAAACGTATTTACAGCAAGTACGCCAGTTGTGTGATGAAAAGGAAGTACTGCTTATACTCGATGAAATCCAAACAGGTATGGGACGTACTGGTACGATGTTTGCTTATGAGCAATACGGCATTGTCCCCGATATCGTCACATTGGCAAAAGGGTTAGGAGGCGGCGTGCCCATGGGTGCGTTTATTGCCAGTGATAAAGTAGCTTCTGTTTTTACCAGCGGTGACCATGGTTCCACCTTTGGCGGAAATCCACTGGCTTGTGCGGCTGCCAATGCTGTACTCTTGGCGATTGAGAAAGAAGGATTGCTGGCAAATGCCAAAGAATTAGGAAACTATTTTGAGAAAGGCTTACTCGTTTTACAAGGGAAGTATCCTAAGCTGATTACCCAGGTGCGGGGCAAAGGTCTGCTGCTCGGGGCGCAGTTAACTCTTCCCGGCAGAGATATTGTGAATGCTTGCTTGGCAAAAGGCGTTATTATCAACTGCACCGCAGGTGATGTATTGCGGTTTGTGCCACCCCTTACCATTGGGCGGGCTCATGTGGATGAAGTGCTGGCAGTGCTGGATGCAGTGCTGGGGCAGCTATAAGAATAAAAAAGAAAGTTATATTGCAAGGATGATATAACTATGTATGGGGGTTATTGTTATGGGTATAGAGGTGAAGGATTTATTATCCATTCATGATTTGTCATCAAATGAGATCAATGACATAATGGACTTGGCTAAGACGCTGAAAACGCAGTTGAAAAACGGTGAACAGCATCATTTGCTAAAAGGAAAAACGCTGGGGATGATCTTTCAAAAAGCATCGACTCGTACCAGAGTCTCTTTTGAAGTTGGCATGTGGCAGCTAGGCGGCGCAGCGTTATTTTTAAATGCCAATGATATGCAAATTGGCCGAGGGGAACCTGTCAAAGATACTGCCCGCGTATTATCGCGGTATGTAGATGGGATCATGATTCGTACTTTTTCCCATGATGAAGTGATCGAACTGGCGCAGTTTGCTACAATACCAGTCATTAATGCTCTCACAGATTTGATGCATCCTTGCCAAGCGTTGACAGATATATTTACGGTCTTAGAACATAAAGGTAGGCTGCAAGGGTTAAAGATGGTTTATATTGGTGACGGCAACAATATGGTAAATTCCTTATTGCAGGCTTGTGCAAAAGTGGGGATGGATATTTCCATTGCTACACCAAAAGGCTATGAACCAGATGCTGCTATTGTAGCCGAGGCATTAACCGTTGCAGCTGTGACTGGCAGTAAGATTGTATTGTGTGAAGATCCTCTTGAAGCTGCTAAAGATGCAGATGTGCTCTATACGGATGTATGGGCCAGTATGGGCAAGGAGATCGAACAAGAGGACAGACGGGAAGTGTTTGTCAATTACCAGATCAATCAAAGCGTAATGGATGCTGCCCAAAAAGATGCCATCGTTTTACACTGCCTGCCAGCCCATAGAGGGGAAGAAATAACAGAGGAAGTTCTGGAAAGCAGGCAATCCGTTGTTTTCGATCAGGCAGAAAATCGTTTGCATGTACAAAAAGCAATTATGGTCTTATTAATGGGAAAATGAAGCAGCGCACCAAATCTTTGTAAAAAGATTTATGTAATGCTAACATCATTTTAATGTTACAAACTGCTCAATATAGAAACGACAATTTAAAACAAAGGGGACTACAACATGAGTGAAATTAAAAAAGTAGTATTGGCCTATTCTGGAGGATTGGATACTTCCGTTATTATTCCATGGCTGAAAGAAAACTACAACTGCGAAGTAATCGCTATGTGCGCCGATGTCGGTCAAGGGGATGAATTAGCACCTGTACACGATAAGGCCCTTAAATCCGGAGCCAGTAAGGTATATATTGAAGATTTAAAACAAGAATTTGTGGAAAGTTATGTTTGGCCTACTTTGAAGGCTGGTGCTGTATATGAAGGAAAATATTTGTTAGGAACTTCTTTTGCGAGACCGATTATTGCGAAAGCCTTAGTCGCTATTGCGGAAAAAGAAGGGGCAGATGCCATCGCTCACGGTGCGACAGGTAAAGGTAACGACCAAGTACGTTTTGAACTTACCGTAAAAGCATTGGCACCTCATTTGAAAATTATCGCTCCCTGGAGACTATGGGATATTCGTTCCCGTGAAGATGCCTTTGATTATGCTGAAAAACATAACATTCCCATTCCCGTAGCAAAAAGCCGTCCTTACAGCATGGATCGTAATATCTGGCATTTAAGTCATGAAGGTGCAGATTTAGAAAATCCGGCAAATGAACCAATGGATGATGTATATCTGGTATCCAAATCTCCAGAGAATGCACCGGATAAAGCAGTTTATGTAGACATCTGCTTTGAGAAGGGTATTCCGGTAGCCGTTGATGGTGAAAGACTTGGCGCCGTAGCACTATTAGAAAAATTAAATATTCTTGGTGCTGAGCATGGCATTGGAATTACGGATATTGTGGAAAATCGTTTAGTAGGCATGAAATCTCGCGGCGTATATGAAAATCCAGGCGGATCGATTTTGTACTATGCACACCGGGAATTAGAATACTTGACCTTGGATCGGGCAACGATGCATTATAAAGAACAAGTCGCGATCCGCTATGCAGAACTTGTATATGATGGCATGTGGTTTTCTCCGTTAAAAGAAGCCTTGGACGCATTTGTTGATTCCACACAGCAGACGGTAACCGGTACGGTTCGTTTGAAATTATACAAAGGTAATATTATGAGTGCTGGATCTAAATCTCCATACTCTTTATACCATGAAGGATTTGTAACCTTTGGCCGTGATGAAGTGTACAACCAACAAGATGCAGAAGGCTTTATTAACCTTTTTGGCCTGCCATTAAAGGTCAGAGCACTCATGCTGAAAGAGGCGGAAAAGAAATGAGTAAGTTATGGGGCGGTAGATTTGCCAAAAATACAGATGTAATGGTGGAGGAATTTACCTCCTCCATTTCTTTTGATAAGCGCATGTACGCAGAAGATATTTCAGGGAGCATTGCTCATGCTGCGATGCTGGCCAAGTGCGGTATTATTGCCAAGGAAGAAGCAGATACCATTATTGAAGGACTCAAAACCATATTAACGGATATTGAAGCTGGTAATTTTAGTTTTGAAATTTCCTTGGAAGACATACATATGAATATAGAGAAGCGCTTAACGGAACGCATTGGAGCAGTGGGGGGGAAACTTCATACAGCCCGCAGCCGAAATGACCAAGTTGCTTTAGATACTCATATGTATTTAAAACATGAAATTGCAGCGATTGGTACCTTGCTGCAAGATTTGCAGCAGGCCATTGTGGAAGTGGCGCAAAAATACCAAGGTGTGGTTATGCCTGGCTATACTCACCTGCAAAGGGCACAGCCTATTTTGTTCTCTCATCATATGATGGCGTACTTTTCCATGTTAACCCGTGACTTTAGACGACTAAAAGGTGTATGGGAAGGGACAGACATTCTGCCATTAGGAGCAGGAGCGTTGGCTGGTACTACATTTCCCATTGATAGACACTTTGTGGCAGAACAGCTTAATTTTAGCCAGGTATATGAAAATAGCATGGATGCAGTGAGTGACCGGGACTATATCTTAGAATTCTTATCCTTTGCCTCCATTCTCATGATGCACCTTAGCCGAATCAGTGAAGAGATTATTTTATGGTCTTCAACGGAGTTTTCTTTTATTGAATTAGATGACAGTCATTGTACGGGCTCTAGCATTATGCCCCAGAAGAAGAACCCCGATGTGGCAGAATTGGTCCGTGGGAAAACCGGGCGGGTTTTTGGCCATTTAATGGCCTTATTGACCACAGCCAAAGGGCTGCCATTGGCCTATAATAAGGACTTGCAGGAAGACAAGGAAGGTATGTTTGACACTATTGATACCTTAAAATTTAGCTTAAGTGTTTACGCTTCGATGCTAAGAGCAATGAGAGTCAATGAAGAAGTTATGGGCTCCGCAGTACGCAACGATTTTTCCAATGCTACGGATATGGCTGATTATCTGGTGAAAAAAGGCTTGCCTTTCCGCCAGGCTCATGAAGTCGTAGGAAAGTCAGTGGCCTATTGCCTGGGGGCTAATAAGTGGCTGATGGATTTATCCTTAGCTGAGTTTAAAGAATTTTCCCCTCTGTTTGAAAATGATATTCTTGAAGCCATAAAAGTGGAAACTTGTGTAGATGCCCGGAATTCTTATGGCGGAACTTCGTCCACTGGAGTAAAACAACAATTTACGGTGGCTCAGGATATCTTGACGAAGCAGCAAAGTGTACTTGACATGTATACAAAAGGCAATATATAATAACCATAAATTAGAGCAATATAGCAGACCCTGTAAAGCGTTTTTTGGAGGAAGAAAGCAGCTACTTTCTTACATTCTACTAAGACGACTAAGGGTCTGTCTGTTGCATTAAGAAGTTGATGTTTTTTTGAGTTCTTTCATCTGTGCACAATAAAGTATTTTTGTTTTATTTGCATTGAGGAATAATGAAACTGCAAAGGCGCAGAGTATGCTGGCAGTCCTATGCGCTTTTGTGGTGAAAAGGACTGCCAGCGTTTTTCTTAAATAATAAGGAGGCACTCTACTATGACTGAAATCGCATTTACAAAAAGCAATACACTTGGAATAATGCCACCTGAGGAACAGCTTGGGTTTGGCAAATATTTTACCGATCATATGTTTACGATGGATTATGATCCTGAAAATGGATGGCACAATCCGGCAATTATTCCTTATAATGAATATTCAGTTTTACCGGCAGCAATGGTCTTTCATTATGGGCAAGCTATCTTTGAAGGAATGAAAGCCTTTCGTACGAAAGATGATCGGATTATTATTTTCCGCACGAAAGATTATTTGGCACGATTCAATCGTTCTGCAGATGCTCTGTGTATTCCGAATATTGATATAGATGTGGTCACCGAAGGTTTAAAAAAGGTAATTGAGGTAGATAAAGCATGGGTACCAACAAAAGTAGGTACAGCTTTATATATCAGACCTTTTATTATTGCTACCGATCCGTATGTAGGAGTAAAAGTATCGGATACCTATAAATTATTTATCTTATTATCACCCGTAGGCGCTTACTATGCTGCAGGGTTCGATCCTGTAAGCATTAAAGTGGAAGACAAATATGTACGTGCTACCTTGGGCGGTTTAGGAGAAGCAAAAACTCCCGCCAATTATGCGCTGAGCTTAAGAGCCCAAGAAGAAGCAAAAAAAGAAGGCTTTGCTCAAGTATTATGGCTCGATGCTGTAGAACGTAAATACATTGAAGAAGTCGGTACCATGAATATTTTCTTCAAAATCAACGGAGAATTGATTACTCCTGATTTAATCGGCAGCATTTTAGGCGGCATGACAAGAAGAACCGTTTTAGAATTGGCGAAAGCATGGGGTGTAAAAGTTTCAGAACGCCGCATTTCAGTGGAAGAAGTCTTTGCAGCCCACGAAAAAGGCCAGCTGGAAGAAGTCTTTGGTACAGGAACAGCAGCTGTTATTTCTCCTGTTGGAGAATTGTCCTGGAAAGGCAAAAAGATTATTATTAATCAGAATCAGACAGGAGACTTTGCCAAAAAATTATTTGATACTGTGACAGATATACAATATGGTAAAGTGGAAGATACCTTAGGCTGGGTTGACGAAGTAACAAAATTATAGATTAAAAATGTCTAAAATAATACCTCTGACACTCTGAGGTATTATTTTTTTATTTATAAGGAGAAATATTAAAGGTTTTCCGTAATATTGGGTAGAATAAATTAATATTTATTGTTATTATTCTTACAATTATGATGAGGAGTTTGGCGTATGTTGCTACAAATTCAAGGAATTATCTCTACGATTAGTTTATTGGACCTTCTGGATATAGTCATAGTGGCTTTTGTCTTGTATAAGCTGTATGTTATGATCCGTGATACGAGGGCTTTGGCTTTACTGAAAGGGCTAATCGTACTTTTAATTGCCACTGTTATCAGTAAATGGCTGGGACTTAATGTGATTAACTGGTTATTAAACAAAGGAATGACTGTCGTTTTAGTAGCTTTGCCAGTCGTCTTTCAGCCAGAGCTTAGACGTGCCTTAGAACAACTGGGTCGAGGCAATTTATTAAAAAAAAGTATATTTTTAGATGAGCAAGAGCAAGAAAGTCTATTGGATGAACTAGGAAAGGCAGTAGCTGTACTAGCTAAAAATAAAATTGGTGCTCTTGTTGTACTAGAACGTGAAACCGGTCTTAGTGATTATATCGAAACCGGAATCAAAGTAGATGGTCTTGTTTCTAATGAGTTTTTAATTAATATCTTTATACCCAATACCCCTATGCATGATGGAGCAGCGATCTTAAGAGGAAATCGAATCATGGCAGCAGGCTGTCTATTGCCATTGACAGAAGATCGAAGTCTGAATAAAGAACTGGGTACAAGACACAGAGCCGCGATCGGCATTACGGAGCAGTCAGATGCTGCAGTCGTGATTGTGAGTGAAGAAACAGGAATTATTTCCTTAGCCCGGGGTGGGAGACTGGTACGAGATCTGGATGCAGAGTCATTAAAAGAAAAAATTCGTCCATTGTTTACCAGTAAAAATCACACCTTCGGCAACTTCTTGAACTGGAGGCAGTATTCATAATGGATAGACTCCCAAAGAAAAATATGACAGCAAAAATTATAGCGCTCATTTGTGCAATTAATTTATGGATTTTCGTAATGAATGAACAAAATCCTCCTGTAGAAATTAATATGGAGATTCCTCTGGAAGTACGCAATCTTTCCAGTACTGTTGTAGCGGTGGATGTTCCCGACTCGGTTCGAATCAGAGTACGAGGACCAAGGACGATTATTGCCGGGCTTGCAAAACAAGATATTAAGACATATGTTGATCTAAAAGGTTTATCGGAAGGCGTTAATACCGCCAAGGTTCATACCGCAATCCCCACCAGTATTGAAGTGGTGGAAGTCAATCCTGATCCTATTACTTTTCATTTAGACAGCATTGTCAGCCGGCAGCTTCCCGTAGAAGTGAAGTTAAGTGGTGCACCACCTGCTGATATCATTGTAGACAAAATAACCTACAGCGCTCAGAATGTCGTTGTGGTGGGACCAAAAGGTCTGTTAGAGACAGCTTCTAAAGCCGTGGCTTATGTGGACGTGGCAGGAAAACGTGAGGATTTCACCTTAGGGGTTCCCTTAAAGTTGTTAGATCACAATGGTAAGGGCGTGGAAGCAGGCCTCGAAATGAAGCCCAATAATATGTACGTTTCTTTATTCTTTGTCCCCAGCATCGTTAAAAAGATCGTTGATATTAAACCAAATATCACAGGACAGTTAGCAAAAGATGTTGCGCTAAAGCAAATACTTACGAACCCAAATAAAATAGAGGTCAGCGGTAACCGCCAAATCATAGACAAAGTTGATGCGGTGTATACAGAACCGATTAGCTTGGATGGAATTGATAAAGATGTGGAAGTGGAAGGAAAACTACAGGTACGAGAAGGCGTTACCTATAGCAGAAATACTATAAAAGTGAATATTACTGTAATCAAACAGCAATGATAGAAATATGGCAATGCGAAGGAGCGAAAATCGTTGTTACGGATCATTAATATGCGGGTGCTGCTAGACAATGAGACATCTTTAAATACGTTGGCAGCAAAAAGGCTTAAAATACCACCCCAAGCTGTGCTTGAGGTGGTCATTGTACGTCGGGCTTTAGACGCTCGTCGAAAAAGTAATATTAGTTTTGTTTACACCCTGGATGTGAAGGTTGCAATATCCGAAGGTCAAGTGCTGTCGCGTTTGAAAGGTGATAAAGACATCTCTGTGACCAAAGAATATGTTCCAGAAGTGATTGTACAAGGGCAGAATACATTAGAACACCCCCCGGTTGTCATTGGTTTTGGACCTGCTGGTATGCTGGCAGCCTTGACCTTGGCACAGCATGGTTATAACCCAATTCTATTAGAACGGGGGCGAAATATTGAGCAGCGAACCCGGGATGTAAGTACGTTCTGGCAGACAGGGCAGTTTGATGCCGTTTCCAATGTACAGTTTGGCGAAGGGGGAGCAGGTACCTTTTCCGATGGTAAGCTGACTACTCGCGTCAATGATCCTCTCATGCGCCAAGTTCTGGATATTTTGATTAAGGCTGGAGCACCAGAGGAAATCGCTTATTTGCATAAGCCCCATATTGGTACAGACAAACTGCGGGAAATCGTAAAATCCATCAGGCAAGAGATTATTGCTTTAGGCGGGCGAGTGGAATTTGAATCCAAGGTCACTGATATTGACGTGACAGAAGGACAGCTAAAAGGTATCGTCGTCAATAGAACTACTTACATACCCTGCAGCGCCGCCCTATTGGCTATTGGGCACAGCGCCCGGGATACCTATGAGATGCTGTACCAGCAAGGAGTGACTATGGAGGCGAAAGCTTTTTCCATGGGGGTTCGAATTGAACATCCCCAAGAAGTGATTGATACCTCTCAGTATGGCATATCGGCAGGACACCCGCGGCTAAAGGCAGCGGATTATGCTCTTGTCTATCATGCAAAAGATACTGGCCGTACTGCCTATTCTTTTTGCATGTGTCCTGGCGGCCTGGTAGTAGCTGCTTCCTCCGAGGCAGGAGGAGTGGTGACCAATGGTATGAGCTTGTACAATCGGGCTTCAGGAGTGGCTAACAGTGCTTTGGTGGTCAATGTAACGCCGGAGGATTTTGGTGGCGAAGTCTTAGGCGGCATCCATTTTCAACGTAAATATGAGCAATTGGCTTTTGTCTGTGGCGGCGGCAATTATCATGCTCCTTTGCAGACTGTAGGTGATTTTCTTGCAGGGACAACTGGCAGTACCGCTTCTGCAACGAAGCCTAGCTATAAACCGGGAGTACAGGCAGCGGACTTACGCCAATGCCTGCCTGATTTTGTGACGAATACCCTCGCACAGGCATTACCGGATTTTGAACGTAAAATTAAAGGCTTTGCCAGTCCCGAGGCGATTATGATTGGGGTAGAAACAAGAACCTCAGCTCCTGTTCGAATCTTGCGCGGCAGTGATTATCAGTCGTTAAATACGAAAGGGTTATATCCGATTGGGGAAGGTGCCGGCTATGCTGGCGGTATCATGAGTGCCGCACTTGACGGCATTAATTCCGCAATTTCGATAATAAAAAAAAGCAAGGTCTAAGAAAAGGGGGAACGTAAAATATATGGGTAGACTTTTTGGGACAGACGGCGTACGTGGGGTAGCCAATGCACAGCTAACACCAGAATTAGCTTTTAAATTAGGCTGGGCAGCAACAACCTATTTTGGCAGAGAATATCATACCAGTCCGGTCATGGCGATTGGGCGTGATACACGGGTTTCGGGATATATGCTCGAAGCTGCATTAGCAGCTGGAATTTGCTCGGCAGGTGGGCATGCAGTACTATTAGGGGTGGTTCCCACTCCGGCAGTAGCTTATTTGGCAGGAAAAATGAATGCCCAAGCAGGGGTTGTTATCTCTGCGTCTCATAATCCATATCCTGATAACGGAATCAAATTCTTTGCAGGATCTGGTTATAAATTGCCCGATGCTGTAGAAGATGAACTGGAAGAACTGGTATTTACCTATAAAGAAGACATGGAGCGTCCTGTTGGTGATGGAGTTGGCACTATCGTGCATCGCCATGACCTGCTAAAAGAATATATCGATTATTTAGTAAATACAGTGGATGTCGATTTCACAGGATTAACAATGGTAGTGGATTGTGCTCATGGAGCAGCTTATGAAGTCGGACCCATCGTATATGAACGGCTGGGTGCCAAGGTCATTACCATTAATAATAAACCTACAGGCATTAATATCAATGCTGACTGTGGTTCTACCCATATGGAAGGACTGCAAGAAGCTGTAGTGCACTATAAAGCTGATTTTGGCATTGCCCATGACGGTGATGCAGACCGCTGTTTAGCTGTAGATGAAAAAGGTGCGATTGTTGATGGCGATCAAATGATGGTCATTTGTGCATTAGATCGCCTGCGGGCAAATAGACTAAAAGATAATACCTTAGTTGCTACTGTGATGAGTAATATCGGCTTATACCAGGCGATAAAAAAGGCAGGCGGTAAAGTCGAAGTAACAGCAGTAGGTGACCGCTATGTACTCGAAGCCATGCGGGAAAAATCATTCATACTAGGTGGAGAACAATCAGGACATGTGATATTTGCCGAGCATAGTACAACAGGGGATGGGGTACTAACAGCCCTCCAATTGATTGCAGCTTTGAAAAAAAGCGGTAAGACTATGGCGGAGCTGGCAGGTGTTATGACTCGTTATCCTCAACTACTGGTGAATGTTTGTGTGGCAAGCAAAGATGGCTGGGAAGAAAATCAAGAAATTCTCCGCTCCATCGAAAAAGGCAATGCTCAGCTAGGAGAAAATGGACGCATCTTAGTCCGCCCTTCCGGCACAGAACAATTAATCCGTGTCATGGCAGAAGGACCATGCATGACAGAACTGGAGCGGATTGTACATGAAATCGCGGCTGTGGTAAAAAAAGAACAAGGATGAGTTGACCAAAGTTGTTGTTTATATTACAATGAATATGCAAAGGAGCACAATTGTGCTCCTTTGCATATGTATAGTATTAATAGGGGGTGAGAAATGGATAAAGCAAAGAAGATTGGTGGAAACTATATTTTACAAGAGAAACGAACCAAATAGTAATTATAGCGCTGGAGCTTGCGTGACATAGTACCACATCCCGGTGGCAGCCTGTATAAGGGCGTGTTGACGTAAAGCAGACGAGGAAGAGGTTTATCGAGACGATTCAGCGGATACCTCTCGGCTACTCTGCGGCCGCTAAACAGCGACAAAACTGTAAGGTAACTTGCAGGACAAAGCGACTGAGGCAGATTGACAGAATGATTTGAATTGTATTTGAAATTTAGGAGGAATTACCATATGTGTGGTATCGTTGGCTATATAGGCCCTGAACAGGCCTCAACATTTTTGATGGATGGTTTAAGCAAACTGGAATATCGGGGTTATGATTCTGCAGGAATTGCTGTATACGATGGAACACAAATTCATGTAGTAAAAAGTGTAGGCCGCTTAGCAAATTTAGAAAAGAAATTAGAAAGCAACAAACTTGTTGGGAGCTTAGGCATTGGTCACACTCGCTGGGCAACTCATGGTCGTCCATCTGATGTAAACTCCCATCCTCATACAGACTGCTCAGGAGATTTTGTTGTAGTGCATAATGGTATTATTGAAAACTACATGCACTTAAAAGAAAAACTCATTGAAAAAGGTCATATTTTTGCTTCTGAGACGGATACGGAAGTAGTAGCTCATCTGGTAGAAGAATACTACAAAGGTGACTTCGAAGCGGCTGTAAAGCAAGTATTATCGGAAATTGAAGGCTCCTATGCTTTAGTATTTATGACCAAACATGAGCCAGATAAAATTATCTGCACGAAACAAGACAATCCATTGGTCATTGGCTTAGGAGAAGGCGAGAATTTTATCGCATCTGACATTCCAGCCATCATTAATCGCACCCGCAGAACCTATATCTTAAGTGATGGAGAATTGGCTGTTGTCACCAAAGATTCTGTATGGGTTATGAATCGTCAAGGAGTGCCTATTACCAAAAAAGTATTTGAAGTGCATTGGGATGCAGAAGCTGCTGAAAAAGGCGGCTATGAACATTTCATGATCAAAGAAATCTATGAACAGCCAAGAGCCATTCGTGAAACTATGTCCAGCCGTTTGGCAAAAGATGATAGTCATATTATCTTGGATGAACTAAAATGGACCAAACAAGAAATGGCAGCAATCAAAAAAATAGTGGTTGTAGCTTGTGGTACTGCTTATAATGCAGGTCTTGTAGGCAAATATTATCTTGAATCCTTGTCTCGTATTCCTGTAGAAGTAGACGTAGCTTCTGAATTCCGCTACCGTTCACCTCTAGTGGATGAAAATACCTTAGCGATTGTGGTGAGCCAATCTGGTGAAACACTAGATACGTTAGCTGCTTTGAAAGAAGCAAAACGTCTTGGAGCTAAAACACTGGCGATTACCAATGTAGTTGGATCTTCGATTTCTCGGGAAGCGGATCAAGTCATCTATACTTGGGCAGGTCCAGAAATTGCGGTAGCTTCAACGAAAGCATATACAACCCAACTGGTTCTCATGAGCATGTTGGCGATCTATATCGCAGGCTTACGTGACACCATTTCAGCAGAACGCAGTCGTGAGCTAATTTCTGGTTTGCGTAATCTGCCAGCCCAATTGCATGAAATACTAGAAGATGTGGAATCCATTAAAACCTTTGCACAAAAATATGGTTTTAACGAAGATGTATTCTTCATCGGTCGTTCTTTAGATTATGCGGTAGCCTTAGAAGGCGCTTTGAAGCTGAAAGAAATTTCCTATATTCATGCAGAAGCCTATGCCGCCGGAGAATTAAAACATGGTACCTTAGCTCTCATCATTGAAGGCGTACCCGTTATCGCTCTAGCTACGCAGCATGATGTATACGAAAAAACACTCAGCAACATCAAAGAAGTCAAAGCTCGTGATGCCATTGTTATTGGTATTGCTCAGCGTGGTGATGAACAGATCAAAAAATATGTGGATCATACCATCTTTATCCCACAAGCTGATAAATTCTTAGCACCAATCCTCGCCGTTCTTCCTCTTCAATTATTAGCCTACTACGCTGCCGTTACCCGCGGCTGCGACGTAGATAAACCAAGAAACTTGGCGAAGAGCGTAACGGTAGAATAATAAAGGTATTGAATGAAAAACCACTTTATGGTAGTCTCGGAATAAGAGACTCCATAGAGTGGTTTTTTACTATAAGAATAAAATCAGGTTTGGTTTGGGTATTGGATGGCAGGTTAGCTGCATTGGAGCTGCCAATCAATTCGAAAATTTATAAATAGGAATGTGATGTTACTTTGCGTACAAAAAAAGATACAATAAAATCGATTCAAGTTGAAAGTAGTAAAAAAGTTTGGTTAATAAGGCATGGTGAAAGTACGGCTAATGCTGGAGCAGCCACTGAGAATCATATAACCATTCCTTTGTCTTCCGATGGACAGGAACAAGCTAAACGCATAAGTTTAACCTTTCAAGAAACACCTACTTTGATTATCACTTCACCCTTTTTAAGAACCCAGCAAACTGCTAAGCCGACAATGAAACGCTTTCCCAACGTTAGGCGTGAGGTGTGGAATGTAGAAGAATTTACCTATCTATCGCCAGAGACCTGCATAGGTACAACTGCTGCTGAGCGCAAAGAAAGGGTAAATCAATATTGGGAACGACTGGATCCCGACTATATAGACGGCGAAGGAGCTGAAAGTTTTACGATGCTGCTATCTCGTGCGCAGGCCGCTATTGACCGTCTGAATCAACTTAAAAGCGGATTTATAGTAATGTTTACTCATGCGCAGTTTATGAGAGCTATGTGGGTATTAAACAATGCTAAAGGAGACGATGCAAAGTCTCTTATGAGCCGTTTTAGAGAATTGCCGCGATTTGAGAATTGTGAAACTATTAAATGGGAATGATGAAGGATAATAGTAAGGAGGTAGCGTAGAGTGTATCGATATAGGGTAGGAAAATCGCTTACCCTTTGTTGTTGGAGCTGTGATACTTCCCTTGACATTGATAGTATGTATTATTATCATGTATCAGACAACGCAAATAGATTAGACGTTAGATGTGCTATATAATGCCAGTATAGAAGAGAGAAAGGAGCGCAGAATGAAACAACGGCTCATTCATTTTGAACGTATTGATCCTGAGTATGGTGAAATCGGTTTTTACTGTGGCTACCATAATCTTGCTAGTTTTACTGAAGATGAAAAGAGAGAATTTGACGATCTTATGGATGAACTTTTTGGCCCAAGAATGAATCAATATCGGAATTATAAGTTCTTCTTTACTCTGGATGGTTTTCCAAAATATAAAAAGTTAATTCGATCTTTAATTCAGGTCATAATAGCAACGATATTCTGTATCACAACGTACAAGAGAATTAGCTGCTTCACACAAGTAATATTTAAGAAACCGATTGCTGGACCGAATGAGACAAGTATTCTGGGATTCAAATTGGCCAGACGGATGCTGCGACCAAGCAAGTTCAGCATACTACTTGGCAATTGTAGCATGGTCTTTAAAACGATTAATGGCAGCAATTTCAGCGATAATACCGGCGGAAAACACAGGACCAATGCCAGGAATAGAGGTCAAGGTATTAGGAGTACTCTCAAATTGGCATTCAATCTCTTTGTCTAGTGCCTTGATTTGTACTTGTATAGCGCGCATGTCACATTGTAGTTAAACATATTTTTAAGGAAGATGCTTTCAAGCATTAAAAGAATATCTTTGTGTATAGTCTCAGCATGCTTAAGTTAAATTGATTATTTGGATTTCTTATAACAAGAAAAGAATAAGTTATTGGAGTAAATTAGTTTCATAATTGCTCCTTAATAGTTCTTCTCCCCAGAAATGATGAAGGTCACGCAACGTGATACCTCCATTGCTTCCGGGGATTCGTATTTTATGGGAGAAGTAGACGAATAATGGGAAAGATCTATAATTCGTTAGAATGATTTCAGTCTTTGAAAATTTATACATACTAAGAACAGATTAATCATTTTATTATTATTGGGATAATTAATAAACATGGTTACATATTTTAAATTATCTTCATACAAGATAAATATTATAATTGTGTTTTTAAAATGGACATAAGCAATTTTAAAAAAAATACAATCTTTATAAAATGAGAAAAAGATGCGCTTATGGAAGAAGATTGCATACGAATAAGTACTTATAATACTAGAAAACGACATTGAATGTCGAAAAGTATTTATTGTTACTCCATATCATATATGCTAAAATGCGTATATATGAATATAATGTAAAATTTGGTAAAAACATTTATTCACCTAAGGGGAACTTGAAGGGTGGTGAAATTTAGAATTGAAAAATCATGAATGTTGATTAGCC
>DJJR01000002.1 GCA_002434245.1 Pelosinus fermentans | reverse complement strand
AAAAATATACGATGGGCTTTGAATAAATTCTTCTATACCACGAAAAAGCAATCTCTTATGACTGCTTATACCATGATGCTGAAAGAGAAATATTGTGACAGTATGAGCGGTTTGGTATTTCTATGAATGTAGAAGATTGGCCTTCTGACAAACTTCCTGCTACGTTGGTCACGGATATGGGAAGTGAATACAAATCTGAAAACTTTGAGCAAATTGCAGAACTGGGCGTTAAAGTAATTAATCTTCCCTCGTATAGACCTGAATTGAAAGGCATGGTGGAAAAATTCTTTGATGTGGTTCAGTCAACCTATAAAAAGCACCTGAAAGGCAAAGGTGTGATTGAGCCTGATTATCAAGAACGGGGAGTACATGATTACAAGAAAGATGCCTGCATGACCATGACGGACTTTGAGAAAATTATCATTCATTGTATTATCTATTACAATTCCCGAAGAATCGTTGAAAAAATTTTCCCTATACCGAAGCCATGATTGCCGCGAATGTGAAACCATATGCAAGCTGTATCTGGAACTGGGGTAAATCCCAAATAGGAGCCAATTTGATTGAGGTAGGCATTAAAGAGCTTATTCTTACCCTTTTGCTGAGAACTACGGGTAAGTTCAGCCGGTTTGGCCTGAAAGTCAATAAAATGCGTTATCACTGTGACGGGTATACAGAGCAGTATCTTACAGGCGGTGAGGCTACAGTTGCTTATAATCCAGAGGATGTTACTTCTGTATGGCTGTTGGAAAATGGAATATATGCCAAGTTTACCATTATTGAATCCAGATTTGAGGGTAAAGATTTGACTGCTGTACAGAGTTTACAGATAGCTCAGAGAGACATTGCAAAAGGAGTCAACCAGGATAATCTACAGGTTCAGATTAATCTTGCGCGGCATATTGAGGCAATCGCTGGCAACGTCAGGAGCAGTGCCGATGTAAGCATTAAGAATATCCAAGATAACCGCAAGCGTGAACAGCGTAAGCATCATAGAAACTATATGAAAGGAGCCAAGCCATGACGAATCTTTCAAATATCATCAATGTTCTGCCTCGCATGAAATCAGGGGATTCGTTGATGAACGCATTGGAAGTATTGCCAGGGTACAATCCTGAAATTCGTAATAGTGATGTTTCCGTAAGGCTTATGGCGTTATCAGACTTATACAGGGTCTATATTCCCTCGCAAATGTCGCTGGAAATCTACAGCAAATTGTACTTGGCCCTCTTGCGCTCTATGCAGAAGAAGGGAACGAAGCTGGCGGTACAGCAGCAGAACCAGAACTACGAGCTATCATGCAACAGGAATACAGCGGCATCATGGGCGGCTCTGACAGCTTTACGATCATTGGAACGTCTGGTATCAGTAAAAGTTCCGCTATCAGCAGAGCCATTAACCTGATTACAGAAAATCGAGTGATTGAAGCTAATAATCCCCTATATGCGTATCGTTCCGTGTGTAATTGTGCAATGCCCCTTTGATTCGTCTGTAAAGGGTCTGTTACTGGAGGTTTTGCGTAAATTTGATGAAGTTCTGGATACCAAATACTATCAGAATGCTTTAAGGGCAAGGGCTACAACGGATTGCAGTATACCTCTATGAGCATAGCGCAGGAATTACATCGGTTGTGGTAGCGTTGATTCATGATGCACAGGAAATCGCTATTTTAAATGGCAAAGAAATTTTGAATCTGGAATCTTTAAACGAAGCCTATCAACAGCGTTTATCTCTGCTTCATGGCTATATTCAGCCGTCTATTTCACCAGGCAAGCAGACCTCTAGAGTCAAGAGAAAAGCGCCTGTCCTTACTGCAATGGTGACTGAGAATGAAACTTCAAATGGTCGTATTAGTATTGCTGATTTGGTTGCCAAAGCCAAGAATGAAAGTATAGATATTGTGCAGCTTTTAAAGTCCAATATACCTGTTATGGAGGTAGCTGTATGATAGCTTATTTTCCTGCCGCATATCCAGATGAGCTACTTTATAGCCAGTTGGCACGATACTACACGAAATCAGGATACATGGCCTACACCTTTGCGGCTGAAGAACTGTTTGCATCAAAGACTGTACGCCCAGATATGGATTTTATCAATAGTTACACTCCCGCTGCAATACAGGCCATAACAAGGAATATATCCATGGAAGTAGTCATTGAAAAGCATACCATGTTCTCTTGCTATGGGCGGTTTTTGCTGAGAGAACGCAGACAAAAAGCATTTCAATCATTGGTATCTATGATGGGAAATTACTATAATCTCTTGCCGATACCTCAAAGCAAGAATGGCAAAGTTCGCTGTTTGCGCTACTGTCCGACTTGTGCAGCTAATGACAGAGAACAATATGGAGAAGCATATTGGCATCGGATACACCAGATAATTGCTACGGAATCCTTACTCAACGGTTACACTGAAACTGCTCCTAAGCAAGCAACAACCACAGTTTCTTCACAAGCAAATAAAACTCCGGAAGAAGTTCTTTATAAAGGTAAAACAATAACAAATTGGATCGGTGCCCGGCCAAGACAGAAACCTCTGCAGGATGAGTTTGGTGCTCTCGTAGCTACCGGTCAAGCCAGAGGCGGTGATTATCGCAGCTATGACGGCATTACATTTTTCGTAAATGTTCAAAGAGATGAAATAGTTTCCATTGGGGGAACCAATCTAGAACTGTTTACGGTAAACGAAGCTACGTTAGATAAAGACCGGGCAGGGCTCATTCGCATATTCGGCAATCCTCAAAAAGAAGGCCAGGTAATGGTGGGAGATGATGAAGGCTCTTATTATATGGCATATGATTATATGGGATACTCACTTGCATTTTATAGGTCTAGCCCTGACGGAAAAGTAGAATGGTTTGAGATTTCTAACAAGAAAGACTGATGGACAGAAAGCGAGTAACTGAATTTACGATGTTCTTGTAGATCCGAGATGAATTATCAGTAAAAATGTACAGCTAACAAGGGCGTATGATTGAAATAATAAGCAAACGATTAGGGCGGGGCGTTCATGGCGTCCCGTCTTTTTTTATTTCATTAACTGTCTGGCCGCTTCTGTTGCTGTAAAACGCACTATCACGCCCTCTGCAATCTCTCCTTTGAAAAATAAGAGCAGCGGCTTTGATTTTTTATTTCAAAACCGCTGATTGGCTCTGTTTATTTAATTACAGCATAATAAATTCACTGCCATAACTACTGGTTTGTTTATTTGCCGTAGAGCAGGATATTATCAATATTCAATAAATTTTTATCTATCTACGAGTTTACTCATATTTATTGGAAAGCGCTCTCCTGCAATCTCATTTTTATAAGCATTCAGTATAGACAAGTTCTCTTCTGATAAGGAGATTTGAGAAGCAGAAAGATTTTCTTCCAAATACTTAATATGGCGAGTGCCAGGAATCGGGATTAAGTGTTCTTCCTGTTCAAGCAACCAAGCCAACGCAATTTGCGCAGGAGTTACTTTGTATAAGGCGGAAATTTCTTCAAGGGCTTTAACGATTTTTTTGTTCTTTTCGATATTGTCATCTTGAAAACGCGGAAATTTACGTCGCCAGTCATCTTGTGCCAAATCATTTTTTTTAGTTATTTTTCCTGTTAAATAACCACGTCCTAAGGGAGCAAAGGGAACAATTGTAATTCCCAATTCTCTGCACAAAGGAATAACACGATCTTCTATATCTCTTGTCCACAAGGAGTATTCCGATTGTAGTGCTGTAATGGGGTGTACTGCTACAGCTCTTCTAATGGTATCAGCAGATGCCTCACTAAGCCCTAAATATCGAACTTTTCCTCTTTTCACCAGATCGGCCATTGCGCCAATTGATTCCTCTACGGGAATAAGAGGATCAACACGATGTAAATAGTATAAGTCGATATAATCAACTCCTAATCGTTGCAGACTTTTGTCAATGCACTTATTAATATAATCTGGAGAACCATCTACAATCCAATCTACTTGCTTCTGAACCTGATCTTGATGTGATGTCAATGTTCGGTCAAAGACATTGCCAACCTTCGTGCACAGAAAAACTTCTTCTCTGTTCCCTTTCAAAGCCTTAGACAATAATTTTTCATTTTCCCCCTCACCATAGAAATCAGCAGTATCCCAAAAGTTACATCCCATTTCTAAAGCACAATTCAAAACAGATAAATTTTCCTGTTCATTTGATGTGCCGTATGCATGGCTCATTCCCATGCACCCTAACCCTATTGAACCTACTTTAGTTGTTCCTAGAAGTCTCTGTTTCACTATTTTTCTCCTTCCATAATTGACTGTTTCTAAGATTAATTGTACAATAATATTATCCTATTACAAGAAGTCAATTTATCATAGTATAAATTCTACCAGTATAAAAGATTGAGGTAAATAAATGGATACTAGCAATCAAAGATATAAGGAATTAGGAAACTTTCTAAAAACACGAAGAGAAAAAATACTTCCCTCACAGGTAGGGCTGTCAGACAAGTCAAGACGGCGTACTTCGGGACTAAGGCGTGAGGAAGTAGCTATGTTAGCAGGAATTGGTGTCACTTGGTACACTTGGCTAGAGCAGGGGCGTTCTATTCAAGTATCTGCCTCTGTTTTAAGTAGTGTCGCTAGAGTTTTGATGCTAAATGATTATGAAACCTCTTATGTATTTGAGTTGGCACAGGTAACACCCATAAAGGCATCTCAACCTATTAAAACCATTCAACCAATGTTTCAAAATGTAGTGGATAGTCTTGTTTATTCACCATCCACTATTTTAGATAAATATTGGAATGTAATTGCTTGGAATAGCGCCACTTCCGTAGTTTTCATTGATTTTAGTGAAATTGATATTACCAACAGAAATATTATTGAAATAATGTTTACAAATGTTGAATATCAAAAACTTTTTGAAAACTGGGAAATGAAGGCCAAAGAAATGATTTCGAGATTTCGTGTATCGTGTTCGGAATTTATCAATGACCCGTGGTTAAAACAGTTTATTGATTCTTTGCAATGTAAGAGTAAAGAATTTAATCAATGGTGGTCATTGCATGATGTTGCACCGGAACGAGAAATAAAGAAAATAATTAAGCACCCGATTGTTGGAGACTTGTTTTTCGAGCATACTGTTTTTTTGACACCGGAAAACGAGCTAAAGCTATATATAAACACACCTATATCGGGTACCGGAACAGAAAAGAAAGTAAAGCAATTACTTGATGATCGAATTAGTTAGATAACTTGGAGATGGAGGGAGCCACATCCGTTTAATCTATTATTGATTTTGCCTGGTATTGTCCCTGTATTACACAAAGCCCATCTCTCGTAATACGAAAGATGGGTTTCTTGACAGTCTAAACCCCCGGCTAAACCGGAGGATATTTATTTGTTATTTCGTTATAATTGTCTGGCCGTTTCTGTTGCGGTAAAACGATGTAATCCAATCTTCCTTTCGTTCCTTTATATATTATTAAGATGAGTAGGGGGAAGCCAAATCACCAGCTTCACTATGCTTTCTAGCATATAAAAAGAAGTAAAACGAAGGAGGATGGACCTGTTGAGAAAAAACGAACAAATGCTAGCTTCATGGGTTCTGGATCTTGTGACAGAATCTGAAGACCGTTTGTTCCCTCAAATGAATGAATATAGCATATCAAACAAAGCACCCATTGTCAGGAAACATAAAGGCTTACATAAATTATATTAGCCAGAATTATCCGGATATAACATTAAATAATGCAAAAAATATAGGTTTATTAAATTTCTTTTTCAAGGGATATTTGAGGGTTTTTAATCTATTGTGTACTTTCTCCCTTGACGAAAAATTTGCTTGCTTTGAGCATAAGGGAGAAATGATTTCACAAACCAGAGAAAAAAATATAGCTATGCTGACTGATCTATCCGAACGTAATCTAGTCGAGTTTCATCGACGTTATCTTCCTTCTCCGAGTGGGGCATGTATTTATGATAAAGAAGCAGCACGATTAGCAAAACAGATCGAAAAACACTACAGGGCTTTGAAAGTGTTTATCCGCGTAGCACTTGCGGACGTAAAAGAAGACAGATATATCTTCACTGTAGATACATTACAGGGAACGAAAGATACCGATGTTAGTGGAAAAATAGGAACAGTTCAACGGCGTATGAAGAAATATGAATATTTTAAAGCAGATTTACGGGATAAAAAGTCGATAAAGCTAATTGTGGCTGAGAAACCATTGGAAGACAATAGTTTGATTGAAATAGTGAAGCATAAGGATTTTACGAATAGCAAGATGAAAATACCGTATGCCGTAGGCTTCGATGAAACGGGAGACATATGCATAGAAGATATATTTGAGTTTCCACATCTTCTATTGGCTGGAGCGACCCGTTCGGGTAAAAGTACGGCCATGATGAGTTTATTGATGAGCATAGCGTACAAGCATCGGACAGGCGACGTCAATGTATTGATTATGGACTTTTTAGGTAAAACGGATTCTGATTTTGCAATATTTAACAATCAGCTCTTTCTATCTTGCCCAGTTATAACAAGCCCAATGGTAGGATTAAAAACAGGCAACTGATTGAATTAATCGAAACCACTTTATCTGAAAGCGAAATTTGGGGTGACGGAATATTTAAGGACAGCATCCTTTATCCTAGAGGGAAATAACAACGCAGTGGTTCAAATTCCCATTCTCAAAAACCGTTCATCTTTGACGATCACGCCAATAATAGCAATTGCCACTATTCTATCTGGCTCCCTTGCAATTTGCAGGGTTGGTAGCTATAATAAGTCTAACAAGGTCGAGGATACTATGTCGTGAGGCACTGCCATTTATCCGCCAAAGGGCAAAATGGCTTAACCTGCCGACATAGAAAAAATGACCTTGCATTAAAGCTTTTCGAAGCTTGTGCAAGGTCATTTTTTTATCCTCAACCCGCGTAAATACAGGAATTTTTGCTTGCTAAAAGAGCGGTCACCATGGAGTGGCGGGCATTCTTGGCAAAGCCAGGGAGAATACAGGAAGATGCCCTTTGGAGAATAAATGGCAGTGCCCCACGACACAATAAAATGCCTTGCGACCTTTATATTATAAGGGGTTTGCATGTGATTCCTTTTATAAATAATATAATTTCCAGAATTGGTTAATCAGATATTAATTGTTATTAAAGCCCAAAAGCTTTTCTCTATTTCCATTAGTCGTCTACTTTTATTAGGTAGATGGCTCTTTTGTCTTTTTACGCCAAATTGTTTTATTGACCGATAATATCGGCTTTCAATTTTAGGTGTATGGGAAACCACTAGAGCTGCGACAATTGACTTATGGGTGTTTTTTATCGAAATTTGATTATATTTTACTAAAATTGGTAAAATATAAAAAATATGGTATACTAATAAAAGTAACGCTATATAGGAGGCATTTTTGATGCATGTATATTTAGGTATTGACGTGGGTTCAGTAAGCACTAACATTGCTGCTCTTGACGAATTTGGTAAGGTAATCGATACGTTATATATACGTACGCAAGGGAGACCAATTGAAGCGGTGCAAAATGGCTTACGTCAAATTAAAGAGCGTAACCATGAAATAAAGGTTCAAGGTGTCGGCACTACCGGTAGTGGCCGGCATCTCACAGGGGTAATAGTAGGAGCGGATAGCATAAAGAATGAAATCACCGCCCATGCAGTAGCAGCGATGCATATCATGCCAGATGTGCAAACTGTACTAGAAATTGGCGGACAAGACTCTAAAATGATTATTATTCGTAATGGAGTAGTTACTGATTTTGCTATGAATACTGTATGTGCAGCTGGTACAGGATCTTTTTTGGACCAGCAAGCTGCTCGTCTTAATATAGGAATCGAAGATTTTGGCGACAAGGCTTTAGAGTCAGAAACACCAGTCCGGATTGCGGGACGCTGTGCGGTTTTTGCCGAATCTGATATGATTCATAAACAGCAGACTGGTCATGTAACTTCAGATATTCTTAACGGATTATGTCAGGCTTTAGTAAGAAACTACCTCAATAATATAGGCAAAGGAAAGCAAATTCAAAGTCCTATTCTCTTTCAAGGCGGGGTAGCGGCAAACAAGGGAATCAAAAGAGCTTTTGAGGACGCGTTAGGTTGCCCTGTCGTGGTTTCACCCTACCATAATGTTATGGGAGCCATTGGTTCTGCTTTATTAGCCAAGGAAGAAGTTGCTCAGACAAAACGAACTGTTTTCCGAGGTTTTGATGTAATTGATTTTGTCTACACACCAAGAAGCTTTGAGTGCAGTGGCTGTGCTAATATGTGTGAAGTCGTTGAAATTCAAATGAACGGTAATGTAGCGGCGCGTTGGGGGGACCAATGTGGTAAATGGAGTAATAGTGTAACAGTTGCTTGAGAAAAAGGCTAAAAAGGATGATGATGTTTCTTGACGATAAGAATTGGGTTACCACGGGGGTTGCTATATTATCAATATGGATCAATCTGGGAAAAATTTTTGCAAGAACTGGGGGCTGAGGTAGTTGTTACTGGCGATACCTCTAAAGCGACGCTGAATTGTGGAAGCGGATTGGACGAGGTATGTTTGCCTGCTAAAGTATATTTTGGACATATTAATGATTTATACAAACAAGTTGACTATCTATTTACGCCAAGGGTCATCAGCGTTGCGGCTGGGCAATATACATGTCCCAAAATTATTGGTATGCCGGATATGCTGCGTAGTAATATTGATAACTTACCGCCGCTTATTGATGTCAACTTGAATCTTCGCCAAAATAGTCGCAGCTTGTATCAGGCGATTATAACTGTAGGACATATGCTGGGCAAAAATGCGATTAGCAGTCTTTATGCATGGTATCATGCTTGGCAGTATCGGCGCATGGATCAAGCCATCCGCTATAGTAAGCCTAACGGGCAGCGTATAGGCTTAATTGGTCATCCCTACATCATTTATGACCGACAAATTAGCATGAATATTATTGATAAATTGAATCACTTTGGTATTGATGTTATAACTCCTGAGATGATTAGTAATCGCCAAGCTGCTATTGCTGCTAAAACTCTTGGCAAAAAAATCTTTTGGTCTAATGGCGACCATATGGCAGGTGCGGCATTAGCCTTAATACAATCGGAACAGCCAGTTGACGGGCTGATTTTTATCACTTCTTTTACCTGTGGACCTGACGCTTTAATAGGTGAATTGGTCAGTCAGCGCGCCCAAGCACTTAATATCCCATGCATGCTCTTAACAGTAGACGAACATACGGCTGAGGCCGGCTTTGTGACAAGGCTGGAAGCATTTACGGATATGTTAATTCGGAGGAAACAGTCATGATTGTTACTTTTCCCCATATGGGAGATATGAGTATAGCCCTTAAGGAGCTTTTCACCGGTCTCGGACGACAAGTGGTGCTTCCTCCGCCCATTTCTAAAAGGACGTTGGAATTGGGTATAAAATATTCTCCAGAGACCGCTTGTCTACCCTTTAAAATCAATTTAGGGAATTTTATTGAAGCCCTTGAACAAGGGGCAAATACAATTATAACTTGCGGAGGGGTTGGTCCCTGCCGATTAGGTTACTATGCTGAAATACAGCAGGGCATCCTTAAAAATTTGGGCTTTAATTTTGATATGATAGTTGTTGAACCCGATATTGTTGATATTATAAAGCAATTACACCGGGTTGCTTTTAAACGTAATTTTTGGGAGGTTTATTTAGCATTTCGCTTGGCTTTAGCTAAAATATACGCGATGGATAGTATTCAGCGAAAAGTGAATATGATACGACCGCGGGAGGTATCTGTAGGTAAATCAGATTTTATCTGGCGACAAACTGTTGATGTAATCGATGCTGCAGAAAATCTTTCTACATTAAGAGCCGCTTGGCATAAGGGTGAAAGCGAACTGGACGAAGTTAAACTCAAGTCTGGAACTAGACTGCTGCGTATTGGTGTAGTTGGTGAAATTTATGTTATGCTTGAGTCGTCTATTAACCAGAACTTAGATTGGCGTTTAGGAAATATGGGAGTAGAAGTATATAAAACCATGTATTTGAGCGACTATATAAATGGTCACTTGTTTAGAAAGCGGGAATATCTCAAGAAATTTAAATATTTAGCCGACTTGGCTCAACCCTATCTTGGTCATTATGTAGGTGGCCACGGCATAAAAAGTATCGCCCATGCGGTCAATATGGGACAAGAAAAATATGACGGCATTATTCATGTGTTCCCGTTCACCTGTATGCCTGAAATTGTTGCCAAAAATATTCTACCTAAAGTTAGCAATGATGTGGACATTCCAGTTTTATCTTTAGCTTTTGATGAACAATCTGGTGAAGCCGGCATAGTGACTCGATTGGAAGCTTTCATCGACTTGTTAAGATACCGCCGTGTAAAACATCATTTGGCTTAAAAAGCAGGGGTTAAGTAGCAGAAATACTAAGCATTTCAGATAAATAAACTCCACATAATACCGTTAAACTGAGTGGGAATAAACAATAAAATGCTTTGCAACCTTTATGATATAAGGGCTTTGCAAGGCGCTTTTTTTATGAGCATACTATAATTAAGAGCAATCTGCATCTGGTGAAAGGTGGAGATGTTGGTATAAGATATACCTGTAAGGTCATGGGTAGCAGGTCTATTTATATGATGATGATGGAAAAGGGTTTTTTGAATGTAAATAGGAAAATAAAGTTTATTGAGAACAGTACTTCGACAAATTTTGTATTAATGTATACATTATAATGATTAATGTATAAAAAATAGAAAGGAAATTGTCATGAAAACTTTATGGTATATGATAGATCACTTACGGGAAGAAATGCATGTAATGGCACTCAAAAAGGGAATATCACATCCAGATGTTTTAGTGGTTAGTCAGAGGCTGGATGAGGCAATAAATAAATTTTATAATGTTGAACTAACTCAAAAAGCTGGATAAGAATGAATTAAATGGTTGCCTGGCGTGATGGTTGGGAAAACACTTATTAGGTGCACCTAGAAACCTTTAGTAAGGATTTGTAGGTGCTTTTTTATGAAGCATATTAAAAAATGCTGTTTCGTTATGAAGATTTTTTTTAAGGGAGATTGAATTGTAATAAAACTGACATATATGATATAGTTAAAAGAGCCTAATAAGGGGGGAGAGTAAAATTGATGTAAAAGAGATTTCTGCAAAAGAGACATGGTATTTGAGACATAAAGTAATGTGGCCGGACAAAGATATCGAATATGTAAAATTAAAAGATGATGAATTGGGAAAACATTTTGGTTTATTTGTGAATCATGACCTAATTTCTGTAATATCGCTTTTCGAAAAAAATAATGTAGTCCAATTTAGAAAATTTGCAACCCTGCAGGAATTGCAAGGGAAAGGTTATGGAAGCGTGTTATTGGATTATGTATTAAAAGAGGCAGAAAAACAAGGTGCATCGTCATTTTGGTGCAATGCAAGAGTGAATAAAATCAATTTCTATAAAAAATTTGGCTTTGAAGAAATAGAAGAGGCGGCAACAAAAGATGGAATGAAATATGTGAAGATGAGTAAGAATTTTTAAAACGTCACAGCAGATGTGGCGTTTTTATTCATAGCTAAGATAGAAAGGTAGTAATAATTGTTATATAATGTGAAGCGTCACTGAAATCTAAAGACTGTAATGGTGTTTGAGAGATTAGGGGAAAGACTAAAATTGACGTAGGATAGGGATACTAAGAAGCAGCATACTAAAATGCATGAATATGCAACCTTATGCTAAAATAGGTATTTTTACTATGCTGATCTTTACTGATAAGGGGAGATAATTATGATTAGTGATAGTAAGAGAACGACTGAATTACAGTGGGGGACTCTCTGGAAAGATTGTATTTTTATTTTTTTCATATTTTTTATTGGTTTGGTATCGGTGTTATATATATATGCTAAATCCTTATTGATACTTTTATTGGTTACTGCATTGCTGTTTATTTTGCTCGATCCGATAGTACTTCGGCTTTCTCGTTCCATTTCTCGTGGGGTAGCAGTACTTGTGGCTCTGTTTGGTTTTTTTGGTGTGCTGGCAGTGCTGATGAGTGTGATTTTTCGTACGATATTACCTGATTTAGCAGGTTTTATCCGTGAGTTTCCCGCCTTTATTATTCATTTTGATTCTTCTATTGTGGTTGATATGCTGCCCGCCGAATTTGCAGAGTATGGCAATCAGGTGCTGCGTGATACGGTAGTTTTTGCCGTGGATATGGTAAAAGAATCGGTAATACCTTTAATTCGTACTTTTTCAGGGGTTGCAGAAATGATTGCAGTACCTTTCTTAACCTTTTACTTATTAAAAGATGGGCGAAAGATTGCCTCGTCTATGGCACGTTTTTTACCGCCTTTACAGGTAAAACGCTTTGCTGCATTTTTTGGTGATATTAATATTGTACTGGGCGGCTATATTAGAGGGCAGATGTTAATTTCTATTTTTTCAGGTTTTGTTGTGTTCCTGGGAAGTTATATCTTCGGTCTGCCTTATGCCCATGTCTTGGCATTAGTATCTGCTTTATCAGAGTTTGTACCTGTTATTGGTTCTATAGTAGCCACAGTTCCTGGTACTTTGGTTGCTTTGTCCTATTCTCCCTTACTAGCTTTTAAAGTACTGCTATTTTATATAATTTTATTAAAGGTAAATCATAATATTATATATCCCAAAGTAGTCGGCAAGGCGATTAAGGTTCACCCAGTATTTATCATGGTTACCATCTTACTTTTTGGTCATCTTTTTGGCATTACAGGAATGTTATTTGCCGTACCGACGGTTGCAGTAGGTCGAGTGTGGTTAATTCATTTACTTGATAGGTCCAATACTCTTCATGAGTGATCTCTATGCTATCTGCTCTTAAAATGAAAAATGAGACTTATAACCTAATACTTAGGCTATAAGTCTCATTTTTTTAATAAGGAAATGAAGTCCTTTCCAAAGTTCAATTAAGATCTAATCTCGTTGTAAAAAACGATCATTTTTGTTTTAATCACAATAAAATCATTTGTAATTTGCACAAATGCATTCGTTAAAAAAATGTAAAATTTCTATTTTTTTCATAAAAACTAACATTTTTACAAATTTTTATGTTATTATTATAGTAATTTATTCCAGTTAGGGAGGATAGTAATGTTATTAATTATTCCAACAAGTAATCAACACTTATGCATATCGTGAAAATGAATAGGAAGGATTGCCATTAGTATCAATATACTTCCCCCCAGCGTTGGCAGCAGCATTGCTCAAATCAATAGCCGGTTTAATGTCGTGGCTCGTCAATTAATATAAAAAGGAGAGTGTTATGAGTATAATTAAGGAAAATTTCAACGAAATATATAACAAAAAAACACCTTTAAATTATATAATTTCTTTAGGTAATTTAAGTTATCGTGAACCAGACTTTGTTTATGATGTTCTACTGAACAAAGTTGATGAGGTGATTAAAGCAAAAGGGAAATGCAAGGTTATCGATATAGCTTGTAGTTATGGATTTAATGGCGCAATTGCAAAATATAAGATACCATACGGAAAAGAGTGCCTTCGGAAACCAAGAAAAAAGAGTCTTCCTTGTGAGGTTATTGGTATTGATATTTCTGAAAATGCACTTAGTTATGCAAATCAAATGGGATTTATCGATGACTGTGTACACCAGAATCTGGAGTTAGAGACGGTTACTACGAATAATGCGGATAAATTTAAAGGAGCCGACTTAATAATTGCTTCCGGTGCCTTTAGTTATATAAGCAAAAAGACTCTTGCAAATATTTATTCTGTAATAGATTCGGAACCTTCGTTTATTGGGTGGCCAATATGTACTTGTGATATATCAGAAATTATAAGCTTTCTAAAAGAGAAGCATGAAATAGTTGATATATGTCGTAACATTTATCCAATGAGGATCTTTAGCAACGAACAGGAAAAGCAATCATATCAACAAACTTCTTCAGAAAATAATTTTCACTTTGAATGTGGATTTCACGATAAGCTTTGTGTTTATAAAATACATGCTGGCAGGAGAGATAATTTATGAAGAGGATATTTCCGCCTATTGGCATTAGTCATACAACAGAGAACATTGAAGATTTGTACAAAGATAAATTAAAAGGAAAAACGCAGCTTGTATTTCATCCTGCCGCTCAACCTAATAGTTATCCTCATCTTGGAACATTAACGACATTAATTTCAACTTTTGCCTTAGCAAAAAGACTGAAAGATAGGCTGAAAGTAGATCCTTTGATTCTTTTTTGGGAGCTTGAGAATGCACCAGGTGAAATGAAGTATATTAATAATGAAACTTATTACAAAACACTCGATAAAAGCGATGACAGCGGATCTTCAAAAAGTGAGAAGCATTTGGTAGAGTTCCGGAAAATTCTGAATGTTTTTTCGAATATTTCGGGCATTAACTATAAAACATGGTCGTATCTTGAATTTCAAAATATTTCAGAAGTAAGAAAAATAATATTAGAGCTGATTGAATTAGAAAATAAGATAGCACCGCTAATTTGTCCTTCTGATAAAAAATTTAAAGTTAGATTTGCCTGTCCTGTATGTCATTTTGCTAATAAAAATGGAGGAAAATTAATTAAGAAGGAAGAAGATGGGGCACGTCTATATGGATTTACTTGTCCTGATCATGGTCCGTATCATGGTTTGCTAGCAGAATATAATAATCAACTTTTTGATATTAATACTCCAGTCAGGGCTCTGGCCAGAGAAATTTATTATATTCGTAAAATGAAAATGTTGAACGGACATAATATGATGAGCGATGGTGCTGATTGGATTCACTATGCACATCTTAATATGGAAGCCTTACTTAAATATGGCATTAAGATAGAAGATTTCCCTAGTCGCTTTTTTGCACCAGTAATTCAAGACTGTTATGGTGCAAAGCTAGCAAAATCTGTTCAGGTAGGATCAAATGCATATAGTGGACTACCTAAATATAATATTGATTCGACTTATCTTGAAAAAGAATTTAGTTTTGAGGTTTATAAAACTCTCTGGAACGAAGTTTCTTCGTGGTTAGAAGACCCGAAGAAAATATTCAGAAATTATTCAATTCTGCATTTTCAGGAATTACTTAATGGAACTGATAACTTATGAATATATGCATATTTTGTAGCTCTGGAGACGGTATAAACCCAATATATAAAGAAACCGCTTATCAGATGGGGTTGATGTTAGCAGAACGAGGACACACTATTATACATGGTGGGGGAACTCAAGGTTTGATGGGACAACTTATTAGAGGAGCCGCAATAAGAAAGGGACGCGTTATAGGTGTAGTAAGTGATGAAGTTAGAAAAGTAGAGGAACACACGAATGAATTTCAGGAAGTTATTGCTACACCATCACTCTCAGCACGCAAATCTACTATGATGTTATTATCCAATGCCTATCTAATAATGCCTGGTGGATTTGGTACTTTAGATGAGGCATGTGAAGTTATTACTCGTAAGCAGTTGGGTCTTTTAAAGACTCCGATTTCTTTTATCAATATTAACAATTATTGGTCGAGTTTCTTTGCCTTTATAGCTAATGCTGAAAGGGAAAAAATGATCATTACTGCTAATAGGGACACTTTTCGTATCTATAAGTCGGTTGAACATTATTTTGCGGAAACTGATGGTTGATAACTTACGTAATACGGTTATTGTATTGGCGCTTGGAATATTATGGGCATCGGAATCCTTACTTGGTAAAATCACGATAGATAAAGGTTATAGTTCTTTTGATTTCCCATTGATCCTGACTTTAGGGACAGTAGTATTTATTATTTTCTGTTGTTTGAATCCGCACTATCGTATTCGCATTTTAATGCTTAATAAAGAAAAGTTAATAGTTCTTATATTGACATCTGTAACGCTAATTTTTATCCCCTATTTGATTATCTATCTTTCGTTACAAGCTATCACTACGGCTGAAACGTCACTGATCAGTAGTCTTACTCCTTTATTTTCGATGATTTTAAGTGTGGTCTGGTTTAAAAATAGTTTTAATAGACATACACTGTTTGGAGTTATTATTGGACTGATAGGTGTTGCAGTGCTAATTGTGCCGCAGATTGGCGATGCGGGGCAGAGGGAAAAGGTTGCCTGGTACTTATTGATGCTAATTGTACCCTTATCTTACGCGGCTAGCGGCTATCTGTTAAAAGAAACAGTACGTCTGAATATTTCATATTTACAACTATTGCTGTTTACGAATACAATTTCTTTTGCGCTTTTTTTGGTATTAAATGGAGGATTTGTTGTTTCGTCACGAACATCTTTGACGGATATTCCTTATTTTCTTCTAGGTATATTGTTTAATATTGCCGCACTTTCATTAATGCTCTATCTTACCAAATCAATCACACCTTTAATTTTGAGCCTTTCCAATTATGCAACAGTGTTTTTTTCGTTTATTTTTACAGCTTTATATCTAGATAACTATATTAATACTAATATTATAATATCTATGGTGATGATTCTATCAAGTTCACTACTTATTAGAAATGAGGGAGAAAAATGATCTTTATTACGAGTAATTCTGCCAAATTTTCACAGGCACAACGCCGTCTATCACAAGCTGATATATCTTTAACTCAGTTTTATATGGATCTCCCGGAATTACAGGCTAGCAGTGCAGAAGCTATAGCACGTGAAAAAGCCTTAGTTGCATCTACAAGAATTAATGAACCATTTTTTGTTGAAGATAGTAGTTTTCATATACCGGCACTTTCAGGATTCCCTGGAGTGTATGTGAAGTATGCAGTTACAACGTTGGGTTGTGGAGGGATATTAAAGCTTATGAGTGACATTGAAGACCGTCGCTGTTATTTCGTAAGTCATATTGCTTATTTTGATGAAAATAAAAAACTTCATTCTTTTTGTTTTAAACGTGAAGGACTTCTTATTGCTCGAGATATAGCTGATAAAAGTATAGGGTGGTCTGAAATCTGGAAAATTATAAAAATTGAGAAATACAATAAATTTTATCATGATCTAACTAAACAGGAGAAATATGAACAAGATAAAGAATGGGATTCGGATGATTGTTTTTGCAGATTGACTCAATATTTGAAGCTAGTCAGTACTAAATCAATGTCACTGAGCGTGTCCACAAGTTTGACAAGTGCCGCAGATGCTTAAACTCCATGATATCCGCTGTTCTGACAGAAGGCGACGTATAAAGGAATATATGATGTGCATGGTCTCATCGCATATTTGTTGTCCTGGAGAGAGGACGTGAGTTTTTCTCATTGATTGGATCCACTCACTTCAAAGGATACCAAAATGGTATAAAATGCTCATTCAATCAGAGACCACAAAGTGGTCTCTTTTCTTTTTTACCATCTTACTTTTTGGCATTACAGGAATGTTATTTGCCGTACCCACGGTTGCAGTAGGTCGAGTATGGTTAATTCATTTACTGGATAAATCCAATACTCTTCATGAGTAATCTCTATGCGATTTGCTCTTAAAATGAAAAATGAGACTTATAACCTAATCATTAGGTTATAAGTCTCATTTTTTTAGCCGGAAAAGGATGGCGCCCTCTTGCAAAGTCCAATAAGATCTGATCTTATATGTAAAATACGATAATTTTAGTCATAGGCAGATTGGCTGGATATGAAGATTTTCCAATGAATAGGAAGGTTCTGGATGAAAAATGGCGAAACTTGTATAAAGGATTGAAACGTTTGATACGCAGGAGGAAATAACTGTGAAATATGCAGTTTCTTTTACGTTGCTAACGGTGTTGATTATTACTTTTTTATTAGGTGGAACGTTTATTCTGCTTATTAAGCAAGAAATAGCAGGAGAAATCATTCCTTGGTCAAGATATAAGGATGGGAATATTGTCCATTCCGAGGCTAATGACCATGAGGAATTATATCGTAAAGACAGAAAAAAGATTTTAGTACTTCATTCCTATCATTCGGAAATGCCTTGGGTAAGATTAGAAGAACAGGGCATTAAGTCGGTCTTCCAGCAAGATAAGCAGGCGGTACTGTATTTTGATTATATGGATACGAAACAAAATATTACTTCTGACTATTTAGACAGTTTATATAAGCTCTATGAGCAAAAATACAAAGGAAAGAAATTTGATGCAGTTATTGTTACGGATGATGCAGCTTATGATTTTGCATTAGCATATCAGCAAACGCTTTTTCCTTCTACCCCGATCATTTTTTGTGGTGTAAATTATTTTAACGAGACGGCTATACAGGATAAAACATGGGTGACAGGTATCATTGAAGACGTGGATATAAAGAGTACGATTGAAGCGGCTTTATTGTTACAGCCACAGGTGACAAAAATAGTTGTTATCAATGATGAGACGACAGTTGGCAAAGCCAATAAGCAGTTACTCGAAAAAATCATGCCTAGTTTTGATAGCAAAATACAGTTTATTTTTCTAGAAAAAATGGCGATGTCTGAGGTGCTGGAGAAGATATCTGCTCTTTCTGATGATACAGCAGTCTTGCTGATGACTTTTAATGTGGATAAAGATGAAACTATTTTTAGCTATGAAGAAGCAGGGGAACTAATTGGAGCAAATAGCAAAGTGCCTGTATATTGTTTTTGGGACTTTTATTTAAAGTCTGGTATGCTGGGCGGAAAGGTAACCAGCGGGTTTAATCAAGGGAAAATAGCTGGTGAATTAGCTCGGAAAGTTGTCTTCGAAAGAATACCTCCAGTTGATATGCCTGTGATAAAGGAAAGTATTCAGCAGTATATGTTTGATTATCATGCATTGCGCAAGGCTGGAATAAAAGAAGAAGCCTTGCCTGTAGGCAGTGTTGTTGTAAATAGTCCTGTTACTTTCTATGAAACTTATAAATATTTGGTGTGGTTCTTAACAGTGGTATTCATGATCTTGCTATTGCTGGTTGTCATATTGGTAGTTAATATAAACAGTCGAAAAAAAGTTGAGGAAGAAATTCGACATTTTAATAGGGAATTAGAGAATCAAGTATCTGAGCGAACAAGGGCATTGCAGGATACGAATTCAGCCCTGCGGCATACCTTAGAAGATTTGCAGCAAACTCGCAGTCATTTAGTAGAAGTAGAAAAGATGGCTTTATTAGGGGAGTTAGTAGCGGGCGTGGCACATGAAATTAATACGCCAGTGGGGAATAGCATTACGGCAATTTCCCATTTGGCAGAGAAAACAAGTGAATTCGACCGGAAATTCTCAGATGGTCAAATGAAAAAATCAGATTTACAAATGTATTTAGAGTCTTCCAATCATGTAAGTAAGATTATTTTTACGAATCTGGAACGGGCTGCTGAATTAATCCGCAGTTTCAAAAAAGTGGCAGTTGATCAATTGGTGGAAGAACGACGCAATTTTCAATTGGAAGAATACATACAGGATGTATTGGTAAGTTTGAGACCGCAATTGAAAAAGACTCATCACAAGATAAATGTGATTTGTCCTGAAGCAATTAAAGTCTATTGGTATCCCGGAGCTTTTTGGCAAATCATTTCGAATATGTTAAATAACTCTATCATGCATGCTTATGAGCCAAATGATGCGGGTACGATTACTATTGAAATTTCTTACTCAGCTGGGATCGTCACCTTAACCTATACAGATGATGGCAAAGGGATGACGCCGGAGGTGCAGAAGAAGATATTTGATCCTTTTTTCACCACTCGACGAGGTACAGGCGGTACTGGTCTTGGTATGCATATCGTATACAACTTGGTTGTTTTCAAAATGGAGGGTACGATTGAATGTGCCAGTCAGTTAGGGGTTGGTACTGCGTTTACAGTAAAGCTTCCTGAGCGTATCCAAGGAAAAGGAGAAACGAATCATGTATGATGAATTATTATTTGCAGATGAGATCGATGTAGTAAAGCCAAAGATAGTTGATACGATAAAGGTTTTAATCGTTGATGATGAAGAAGAAGTGCATATTGTTACGAAGCTCGTGTTAAATGATTTTGTTTTTGAAGGAAAAAAGATTGAGCTGCTCAGTGTTTACTCTGCCAGTGAGGCGAAGGATGTATTACTTAAGCATGAGGATATTGCCCTTATTTTATTAGATGTAGTTATGGAAAGAGCGGATGCTGGTCTTGAGCTGGTGAAGTATATTCGGGAAGTGATGGGCAATAGCCTAGTTCGGATTGTATTACGTACAGGGCAGCCAGGTGAAGCCCCAGAGGCAAGAGTTATTGTAGAATATGATATTAATGATTATAAAGAAAAAACGGAGCTGACAGCACAAAAGCTGTTGACAACTTTAATTTCTGCTTTGCGTTCTCATCGAGATTTATTGACAATTGCCATGAATAAAAGAGGCTTAGAGAAGATTATTGAGTCTTCACCGGAAATTTTTCGCATGCAATCGATGCAGAATTTTGCAACTGGTGTATTAATGCAGCTGATTGCTATGCTAAGGCTAAATAAAAATAGTTTGTATTTAAAAGTATCCAGTTTTGCTGCTACCCGGAAAAAAGATGGTGAAATTAAAGTATTGGCAGCTACTGGTGATTTTCACATACAAAATTACGAGAAGCTTTCACAAGATATACATGACAAGCTGGATTATGTCTTAGCGGCAAAACAAAGTATTTTTTTAGAAGACTATTTTATCTTATATTGGCAAAGCGTTGATGAACATGTATATTTGATTTACATGGAAGGCGATCAAAGACTTAGCGATCTGGACCGACGTCTATTGGATGTTTTTTGTCTGAATGTTTCCTCTGCTTTTGAAAATTTAAAACTGCATTTAGAAATGTATGATACACAGCGGGAAGTTTTCTTTCGTTTGGCGGAGGTGGCAGAGACAAGATCCAAAGAAACAGGCAATCATGTACGGCGTGTAGCAGAATATGCGCGTCTTTTAGCAATAAAATATGGTTTGTCAGAAAAAGATGTAGATACTCTTCACTTAGCGGCCCCTATGCATGATATTGGCAAATTAGGTATACCTGATGAAATTTTAAATAAACCAGGGAAATTAACGCCGGAAGAGTTTGAAATTATTAAGCTTCATGCTAATATTGGTTATGATATGTTAAAGGGTTCTCATTTGCATATGTTGCAGGCAGCAGCTATTATTGCAAAAGAACATCATGAGCGATATGATGGAACAGGATATTCTTCTGGGTTGCAAGGGAATGAGATTCATATTTTTGCTAGAATAACAGCCATAGCGGATGTGTTTGATGCGCTAAGCTGTGATCGAGTATATAAGAAGGCTTGGCCATTAAAAGATGTATTATCTTATTTCCAGGAAGCTAAAGGAGGGCAGTTTGATCCTGAATTGGTGGAGCTGCTTTTTAACAATTTAGATGAATTCTTGCAGGTGCAGCAAAAATTTGCAGATGATTTTCATCATACAAATGTCTGAAAATAGGCAGAATAATGTTTAAATAAATGGAGGTTGAAAAAAACATGAGTCTACATATTAATGCAAAACAAGGTGAAATAGCCAGTACGGTGCTAATGCCTGGTGATCCTTTAAGGGCAAAATTTATTGCTGAGAATTTTTTAGAAGATGCAGTTTGCTATAATGAAGTTCGGGGTATGTATGGATACACTGGATTTTATAATGGGAAAAGAGTTTCAGTGCAAGGTTCGGGAATGGGGATTCCTTCTATATCAATTTATGCTAGCGAATTAATGACAAGTTATGATGTGAAAAATATTATTCGTATTGGTACTTGTGGTTCGCTGCAGGAACAGGTAAAAATCAAAGATGTTGTTTTAGCTATGGCAGCATCTCACGATTCCAATATTAATATTCAACGTTTTGCAGGTATGACCTATGCACCGACTGCCAGCTTTCAGCTTTTAAAAAAAGCATATGATGTTGCTGTGAGCTTAGGGATTGAAGCAAAAGTGGGGAACGTGTTAACAACTGATACGTTTTATCATGATGACCCTGAAGATTGGAAACGCTGGATGAAGTTCGGTGTTTTGGCAGTAGAAATGGAGACGGCAGGGCTATATACTTTAGCTGCCAAACATGGTGTAAATGCTTTGACCATTGTTACAGTGAGCGATAGCTTAGTAACAGGTGAGGCTACATCGGCAGCAGAACGTCAAACCACTTTCACGCAAATGATGAAAATTGCTCTTTCGATGGCAGAATAAAAACATTGCATATTAGAGATAGCTGTATTATACTTTAGTCAATCGAATAATAATGCTGGGGGAGCCGTTTGGCAGAGCGGGAAGAAATTCCTGACCCTTTGAACCTGATGTGGTTAGTACCAACGTAGGGAAGCTGATTTATATTTATAGCAATTGATATAAGCTTATCCTTTTTGGGGATGAGCTTTTTTATTTACGGTAACAATTGAATACTTGGCTGGGGGAGCCGTTTGGCAGAGCGGGAATGAAAATTCCTGACCCTTTGAACCTGATGTGGTTAGTACCAACGTAGGGAAGCTATTTTATATTTTATATAAATATTGAAAAAAGCTTATCCTCTTTGGATAGGCTTTTTTATTATATTGAGGAGGTGAATGGAGTGGAGGTAGTGTTAAATGGAACAGTTGCGAATGTAGATAAGGAGATGAATTTGTGGGAGTTTTTGCTTTCTAAGGAACTGAATCTTGAAACAATTATTGTAGAACACAATGAGGTTATTGTAAAAAAGCAAGAATGGAAAACAATTATTCTGCAAGATAAAGATCGTTTAGAAGTATTGAAATTTGTTGGAGGAGGTTGATTAAAATGGTAGATCAATTAGTAATTGGCGATAGAAGCCTGCAGAGTCGTTTATTTATTGGTACAGGTAAGTATTCGGCAGATGCGCTGATTCCTGAGATTATAAAAAAATCTGGCTCAGAGGTTATAACAGTGGCGTTGCGCAGAATTGATTTTAATTCTCCTACAGGCAATGTGATGGATCATATACCTTCTGGTATGCAGTTATTGCCTAATACTTCTGGAGCCAGAAATGCTCAAGAAGCAATACGGATTGCCCGCTTAGCAAAAGCGGCGGGATGTGGTAATTGGATTAAAATAGAAGTCATTTCGGATAATAAATACTTGCTGCCTGATGGTTATGAAACCATTAAGGCCACAGAAGTTTTGGCGGGAGAAGGGTTCGTTGTATTGCCCTATATCAGTCCGGATTTAATGGTAGCTAAGCAACTGGCTGAAGTGGGTGCAGCGGCAGTTATGCCCCTGGGTGCGCCGATTGGCAGTAATCGAGGATTAAAGACTAAGGAACTTCTGAAAATTCTGATAGAAGAAATTGCTTTGCCTGTGATTGTTGATGCAGGTATTGGTAAGCCTTCAGATGCTTGTGAGGCAATGGAAATGGGGGCAGCAGCTTGCTTGTTAAATACAGCCATAGCTAGTGCTAACCAGCCAGAATTAATGGCGGAGGCATTTGGCATGGCTGTAGCTGCTGGACGAAAAGCGTATTTGGCAGGACTAGGCCGCTCTGAGAAATATGCTAGTTCATCGTCGCCTCTTACAGGATTTTTACATAATTGAGGGGGGAGAATATGAGTTTTTATGATGAGTATTTACAGTATTCAGATGCTGATATAGAAACAGTCTTTCAACATACAACATCTGCAGACATTGAAAGGATTATTGGTAAAGACAGACTGACTCCAAAAGATTTTTTAGCCTTACTGTCACCTAAAGCGGAAGAGCATTTGGAAGGGATGGCACAAAAAGCGCATCAATTGACGGTACAGAACTTTGGGCGTGTCATTTTACTTTATACACCAATGTATTTGTCCGATTACTGCACGAATAAATGTACGTATTGTGGCTTTAACGTGACCAATGTCTTTACTCGCAAGCAATTGACTATGGAAGAAGTGGAAAAAGAAGCGCAAACGGTTGCAGCTTCAGGGATTCAACACATTCTTATTCTTACAGGTGAAGCTCCTGCCATTGCGGGTGTTCCTTACATGAAAGAGTGTGTGGCAATCTTAAAGCGCTATTTTTCATCCATTGCGATCGAAGTTTATGCGATGGAAGAAGAGGAATACGCTGAATTAATGGAAGCAGGGGTAGAAAGTATGACGATGTACCAGGAAACGTATAATCCGCTTCTATATGATCGTCTCCATCTAAAAGGCCCTAAGAAGGATTATCGTTACCGTTTAGATGCACCGGAGAGAGCTTGCAGGGCTGGTATGAGAGGGGTTAATATAGGTGCTTTATTAGGTCTTGATGATTGGCGGAGGGATGGTTTCTTTACAGGACTGCATGCTAATTATTTGCAAAATAAATATCCGGGTGTCGAAGTGAGTATTTCCTTGCCTCGCATACGCCCTACTATGGGGAACTGCGAGACGGGAAATAGTGTAAATGATAAAAGCATCGTGCAATTTATGACGGCTTTTCGCTTGTTTATGCCAAGGGCGGGTATGCCTCTTTCTACCAGAGAAAATGCAGAATTCCGCAATCACGCGATACAATTAGGTATTACCAAAATGTCTGCCGGTGTGCAGACGGCCGTAGGGGGCCATATCGATAGCCAGGAAAACTCTGGTCAGTTTGCTGTCTCTGACACTCGTAATGTAAAAGAAATGTCAGATGCGATCCTGCAATTAGGATATCAGCCTGTGTTTAAAGATTGGCATGCTATATGACAAAGAAGCAAAAAGGGGAGTGAGTGGCATGAACCGGAAGAATCCTTTACCTGCTGATTTATATTGTATTACAGCAGAAGACTATTCATTAGGGCGCAGCAATATTGAGATCGTAAAACAATGGATTGCTGCGGACATCAAAATAATTCAATATCGTGAGAAAGATAAGGATATGAAAAAAAAGTATGAAGAATGCAAGATCATACGGGAACTGACCAAAGAGGCTGGCATTATGTTCATTGTAAATGATGATATTGATTTGGCTATGATGGTACAGGCTGATGGAGTACACATTGGCCAAGATGATTTTCCCTTAGAAGCTGTACGGCAGTTGGTTGGCGATCAAATGATCATTGGTATTTCTACTCATTCGCCGGAGCAAGCACAAGGCGCAGTTAAAGCCGGGGCTGATTACATAGGGGTAGGGCCCATTTTTAAGACCTCCACCAAGAAAAACGTGTGTGATCCAGTTGGTTTAGAATATTTAAAATATGTAGTTGACAATATATCCATTCCTTTTGTTGCGATTGGAGGAATCAAAGAAAGCAATGTGAGCGAAGTTGTTCATTGCGGTGCAAAATGCATTGCCATGGTAACAGAAATCACTCAGGCTCAAGATATTGGCAAAAAGATTAATGGGATCAGAAAAATAATAAAAGGCATGGAGGACAAAAAATAATGGTTTATACCACACAAATGGATGCAGCGAAACAAGGCATTATAACGAAAGAGATGACTGCGGTGGCTCTTAAGGAGAACGTAGACGTTGCTGTATTGCTGCAATTAGTAGCTCAGGGAAAAGTTGCTATACCGGCAAATAAGAACCATACTTCACTTAAGCCAGCAGGTGTTGGACAGGGGCTAAGTACAAAAATCAATGTTAATTTAGGTGTGTCAGAAGATTGTTGCGATATTGAGCAGGAAATCTGTAAAGTAAAAAAGGCAATTGAATTAAAAGCAGACGCGATTATGGACTTAAGCTGTTTTGGCAAAACACGGGAATTTCGCCGCAGGTTAATTGAATTTTCACCAGCGATGATTGGTACGGTTCCTATGTATGATGCCGTTGGTTTTTTAGATAAGGAACTGAAGCATATAACTGCGGAAGAATTTTTATCTGTGGTTAAGAGGCATGCAGAAGATGGCGTGGACTTTATGACCATTCATGCTGGGCTAAATCGTGAGACAGCAAAGAAAGTTAAGCAGGAGAAAAGGCTCACCAATATTGTATCCAGGGGTGGATCGTTACTATTTGCCTGGATGGAATTAAATAATCAGGAGAATCCTTTTTATGAGTATTACGATAAAGTATTAGATATTTGTGCTGAATATGATGTTACGATTAGTCTGGGAGATGCCTGCAGACCTGGATGTACTCAAGATGCAACAGATGCGTCTCAAATCCACGAATTAATTGTATTAGGGGAATTAACCAAACGCGCTTGGGCAAAAAATGTGCAAGTTATTGTAGAAGGACCTGGTCATATGCCTTTGAATCAAATTACAGGTAACGTGATGCTGCAGAAGAAATTATGTCATGGTGCGCCATTTTATGTACTGGGACCTTTGGTTACGGATGTGGCACCCGGATATGATCATATTACCAGTGCCATTGGGGGAGCGATTGCTGCTGCTGCCGGTGCCGATTTCTTATGTTATGTAACCCCAGCGGAACATTTGCGGCTCCCAACTATGGAGGATATGAAAGAAGGGATTATCGCCTCGCGAATTGCTGCTCATGCTGCTGATATTGCCAAGGGAGTGCCAGGAGCACAAGAGTGGGATAATCAAATGAGTCAGGCTCGAGCTGATATTGATTTTGATAAAATGATTGAGTTGTCCATTGATCCGGAAAAATCAGGAAGATACCGCAATGAATCCTTACCGGAACACGAAGACACTTGCACCATGTGCGGTAAAATGTGCGCCATGAAAACAATGAAAAAAATCCTAAATGGTGAAGAAGTAGATATTTAAATAAAGTAAGAAAAAGTATAGACAGTTTGAAACACAAAGAACACAAAGGGGGGGCTTCTCAGTTCTTTGTGGATCTCTGTGCCCTCTGTGTTTAACGTTCTCGTTAAGGATATTCTAGGTGGATTATTAAGAAAGAAGACAGCTTTCAGATACGATTCTGTGAGCTGTCTTTTAGTTTTTGAAGCAAAAATACGGAACCGCGAAGGCGCGAAGTTAATAGGTCGAGTAATCTTTACTTCGTGTTCTTCCTATCCTTCGTGTCTTCGCGGTTCAAAATGTTTTATTTTTAAGGGAGCGTTAGCATTTTTATATTACTTAATCCAAAATCACTTTCAGATGTTCTTCCAGTTCTTCGCGGCTTATTACGCCGCGCGCTGTTTTTTTTATGGTGCCAGCTTTGTAAAAATGCAGCGTCGGTATGGTCATTATGTTGAACTGTTGCGTTAGGCTGCGATTTTCTGAAGTATTGATTTTGCAGAACTTCACTTTGCCTGAATAATCTTCTGCTAATTCTTCGAAGATAGGCATAAGCCTTTTACAGGGAATACATCTAGGGCCCCAAAAATCAAGTACTACTGGTAATTTGCTTTTAAGCACTTCTTCTTTAAAGTTCTCTCTGGTGATTTCAATAATTTCGTTCATCATTTCTTTCCTCCCTAAATTTATATTTAAAAATGTTCTTCTATATATTTTTCTCCATGGTAGGCAGCAATGGCACCATCGCTGACCGCAGTAACGACTTGGCGCAACAGTTTTTGCCTTACATCACCCACTGCGTAAATTCCTGGTATATTGGTACGCATAAACTCGTCTGTTTGGATATATCCTTCTTCTGTAAGTTCTATGAAGTTCTTAACAAAAGAGGTATTTGGTTCATTGCCTACATAAATAAAGATACCATTGACTGGCATTTCAGTAAGCTGCTCTGTTACTAAATTTTTAAGGATGACATTTTGGACCATGTCATCTCCCCTGATTTCATGAACTACAGTATTCCAGATGAATTCTAATTTGGGATTTGTTAGGGCTCTGTCTTGGATGATTTTCGTAGCTCGTAGCGCATCCCTGCGATGTACTAGGCTAACTTTGTTAGCAAATTTAGTAAGATAGCAGGCTTCTTCAACAGCGGAATTTCCCCCGCCTACGACGATGATATCAGATGCTTCATAAAAAGGGCCATCACAAGTGGCACAGTAGGAGACGCCACGAGTGCGATAGGTAAGCTCACCTGGACAGTTTAAAGGTTTTGGTGTAGCACCTGAAGCGATGATAATAATTTTACCAATGAAATCACCTTTTGTGGTTTTAACAATACGATATGGATCTGCAAGCTCTAGACCTAGTACTTTGGTAAGTAAAGATTTTGCACCAAATCGCAGCGCTTGCTCTTCCATCTGCAGAGATAAATCAAAACCACTGATGCCCCGGGAAAATCCTGGATAATTTTCTATTTCATCTGTGGCAGCTACTTGACCGCCTGCTCCTAGATTCTCCAGGTATAACGTGTTCAATTTGCTCCTGGCGCTATATAAGGCTGAGGTTAAACCAGCAGGTCCTGCACCAATAATGATGACGTCATAAGATTGCATGATAAATCTCCTTTGCAGTATTAAAATGTATATATTTCAATACTGTACTATGCTTTGCGCATGTGCAGATTTAGCGTAGTACAGAGTCTTTAAAAACTACATGGGAATAAATAATAAGGGAATACTAATCAATAAGATATATTTTATTTCATGTTTTTTACATTAAAATGTATATGTTTTAAGGGGAATGTTGAACGCAGAGGACACAGAGTTTTTTTACCCTATCTATCTTTTCTCAGTCTCTGCGCCTCTGCGGTTCGATTTTGTTCTGTATGTTTTAAAAGGACGCGAAGTGTCTTTCTAACAAAAGGAATTTCTTACATTATATTCGGGGCACAAAGTAAAGAAATCTTGTCTCTCTATAATTTTTAAATTTACATAAAAAGGCGGATGGCGAGATGGAATATGGATTGCAATTGTTAAGTATTGTACTCATTAATCTTTTGCTCAGCGGCGATAATGCCCTGGTCATTGCGCTTGCTAGCCGCAATTTGCCTCTTCATCAGCAGAAAAAGGCTATGCTGTATGGTTGTATTGGTGCCATTGTTCTTAGGGTTGCCTTAACCTTCATTGCTATTTTCTTACTGAAAATACCGTATTTGCAGATGATAGCAGGCATCTTGTTATTATGGATTGCCATTAAGCTGATGGCAGAGCCAAAGGGCTGTGAGCAGCGCTTGGCCGGAAAGAAAAGTGTGAGCGGAGTGATTAAGACCATTATCACTGCTGATTTTGTTATGAGCCTTGATAACGTAATAGCCATTGTTGGCGTAGCAAAGGACAATGTAGGCTTACTAGTCCTCGGACTCGCTATCAGCATACCCATCATTATCTGGGGAAGCAAATTCGTCTGTGCGTTAATGCAAAAGTTGCCGATTCTCATTAGCTTTGGTTCCTTCTTTTTAGGGTGGACAGCTGCTCAGATGATCTTATCAGATCACTATATAGTTCTCTTAATGGGTTCTTATTTCTGGGATTAGTGGCTTATTTGTTGTCGCTATTGGTAAATTTTTAGGGAAAGAATAGAAGTGCACATTAGGTACTATTATAAAAACCGAACAATATAGAATGAAAAAATAAAAATGTTCATAGTTTATTGACAGGTGTTTTGATATGCTATAAAATAAGACAGTAAACAGAATATAACTCGTATATTTTTGAGAATAAGGCTCAAGCGTTTCTACCAGATAACCGTAAATTGTCTGACTACGAGTGAAAGTGTACCTAGGGTTCCGCATAGCAAAAACAGAGAATCTCTGTTTTATTATGGTCTGTGACCAAGTGGTACAGGCACTATGACAGTGTTACACCGATGGGATAAAAACCCGGGCGGGGAGGTTTCGCTCATGACCTGAAGCGATTCTCCCTGTCCGGGTTATTTTTTACGTTGGAGGTGATACTAGTAATACAAAAAGAAATTTAATAAATAATGAAAAATTTTTATATAGCGTTGATTGATAGAAAAAAGGGATTGAAGGAGAGTCATCTATGTTAGAACGATTATTTAAGTTAAGTGAACGTAATACCAATGTACAAACGGAGGTAATGGCTGGTATTACTACATTTATGACAATGGCATACATATTATTTGTCAATCCCAGCATTTTAGGATCTGCTGGAATGGATAAAAATGCAGTATTGCTTGCAACTGCGATTGGTTCTGCCATTGTTACAATGATGATGGGGATATTTGTAAATTACCCTATCGCTTTAGCGCCTGGTATGGGGCTCAATGCCTTTTATGCCTTTACAGTGGTTATTGGTATGGGGATTTCTTGGCAAGTGGCTTTGGGAGCCGTATTTATTTCAGGTATTATTTTCTTAATTCTAACCTTAACCCAAGTCCGCCAATTGTTAATTGAAGGCATGCCTAACTCTTTAAAACATGCGATTACTGTGGGGATTGGACTTTTTATTACAATTATTGGTTTGAAGCTTTCTGGTATTATGAATATTCGCTTATCCTTAATTCCACCAACTTTAGAAAAAATTGTTGCTGCTAAAGGGAATGGATCACCCCTGTCTTTTGAGACGATTATAGAACTGGGAAAATTGGCTGATCACCATGTTTTACTAGCTGTTTTTGGCCTTATTTTCATTAGTATTTTAATGGCACGTAAAGTTAAAGGAGCTATGTTATTTGGTATTCTTATTAGTACCTTTGTTGGCATTGGAATGGGAATCGTCAATGTTCCGGCAGGATTTGTTCCTGTAGCAATTCCTGACTTTAGCAACAATGCCTTTTTTGCGCTGGATATTCCCGGTGCTATTAGTATGGGGTTAACAACGATTATCTTCACATTTACCTTTGTTGAATTATTTGATACTATGGGTACCTTGGTAGGTACTACCAGCAAAGCTGGCTTAATGAAAAAAGATGGCAAAATTCCCGGTATCGGTAAAGCTATGCTGGTAGATGCCACAGGTGTAAGCCTTGGAGCTGTTTTAGGGACAAGTACCATTACTGCCTTTGTAGAAAGTGCTGCTGGTGTAGGGGCAGGCGGTCGTACTGGTTTGACCGCTGTTGTCTGTGGGATTTTGTTTCTTTTAGCATTGTTCTTTACTCCGGTTGTTGCCTTAATTCCTGATGCTGCGACTGCTCCTGCTCTTATTATTGTAGGCTCATTAATGATGGAAAGTGTAAAGCACATCGATTTCAGTGATTTTACAGAAGCGATGCCAGCTTTCATGACCATTATTATGATGCCCTTTACCTATAGCATTGCCAATGGTATTTCTTTTGGTCTAGTGTTATATCCACTATTAAAATTAATTACTGGCCGCGGACGGGAAGTACATTGGATTGTATATATATTAGCTGTTTTGGTTGTTGTGCGCTTATTCTTTCTTGCGTAGATAAAGTAATAAACCCAGATACTAGCATAGAAAAGTATCTGGGTTTACCATTCGGTGCATAAAACGTACGTTTCATTCTCTAATCATATGAAAGTATGTAGGGATGATATAAATTCTGATAAGGATCAAAAAAGGAGGAGCTTTTAGTGAAAGTAGCTATTATTATGGGAAGTGATTCTGATTGGTCCATTGTGCAGCCAGCAGTTGACGTATTAAAAAACTTTGGCATAGCCACAGAAGTGGTTGTAGCTTCAGCTCATCGCACACCTGACAAAGTTCATGGATTTGCAGCAGGGGCCCGGGAACGGGGGGTTGAGGTGATTATTGCCGCTGCTGGAGCAGCAGCTCATTTGCCAGGAGTGATTGCAGCATATACAACGCTGCCGGTAATTGGAATACCTATTAATAGTACGTGCTTAAATGGCCTTGATGCATTACTTAGCATTGTACAAATGCCCGCTGGTATTCCAGTAGCCACAATGGCAGTGAATGGAGCCAAAAATGCAGCTATATTTGCGGTACAGATTATGGCTGGAAAACATATAGAGTTGGCTGAAAAATTAGTGGAAAATCGTAGTAAGATGGCTGATGAAGTAGAAGAAAAAGCAGCCAGACTTTCTACTAAATTATTAGGATAAAATATTAGGAGAGTGTTAATTATGGAAAAGCAACCATTATATGAAGGCAAAGCAAAGAGAATCTACAGTACAGACGTGGCTGATGAATTGTTAGTGTATTATAAAGATGATGCGACAGCTTTTAATGGATTAAAAAAAGGTACGATTGATAGCAAAGGGGTACTCAATAATAAGATTACAACATTTTTCTTTGATTTATTAGGCAAAAATGGCATTCCTCACCACTTTATCAAAAGGGTAAGCGAACGGGAGCAGCTTGTTAAGTCCTTGAAAATTCTTCCTGTAGAGGTAGTAGTACGTAATATTGCAGCAGGTAGCTTGGCAAAACGTATTGGCTGGGAAGAAGGCAGAAAACTTCCTGCACCAATCGTTGAAATGTATTATAAAAATGATGAGCTGGGTGATCCTTTAATTAACCAGCATCATATTAAAATATTAGAACTGGCTACGGAAGAGCAAGTGAAAACATTAGAAGAGTATGCTTTTAAAATTAATGAAATTTTGACCAATTATTTACGGGAAAAGAAAATTGAACTGATTGATTTTAAATTGGAGTTCGGTGTTCATAATGGTCAAGTATTATTAGGCGATGAGATTTCACCAGATACTTGTCGGTTTTGGGATAGTGAAACAGGCGAAAAGCTTGATAAAGATCGCTTCCGCCGTGATCTTGGCAACGTAGAAGATGCTTACAAAGAAATTTTGTTCCGCTTAACAGGTGAAAAAGCATGATCAACCGGCTCGTGGAAGTTGATAAAATGGAGGAAGAATGCGGAGTATTTGGCATATATTCCCGGGAAAATAATGTCGCATTAAATACCTATTGGGGATTATACGCCTTGCAGCATCGCGGGCAAGAAAGCGCAGGCATTGCGGTAACAAATGGTTCTTGGATGGATGTTTCAAGAGGTATGGGGCTGGTAAGTGAAGTATTTCGCCACCAGCTGCCGGATTTACCAGACCAGCATATTGGCATAGGGCATGTTCGTTATTCAACCACTGGCTCTAGTTCTCTCATGAATACACAACCTTTAAAAGTCAAGTATTCAGGTGGGCACATTAGTTTAGCTCATAATGGGAATCTGACCAATGCACGAGTACTGCGTGAGAAAATGGAAGAACAAGGCAGTATCTTTCAGACAACCATTGATAGTGAAGTCATTGTAAATTTGATAGCCAGGTCTCGTAAAGCTACGTTAGAAGAGAAAATTGTAGAGAGTTTATCTCAAATTGAAGGTGCATACTGTCTAGTGATTATGACAGAGGAAAAACTAATTGGTGTGCGTGATCCTCATGGACTTCGCCCATTGTGTATTGGTAAAGTGAAGGACGGTTTTGTCCTTTCCTCCGAATCCTGTGCTTTGGATACAGTTGATGCAGAGTTTGTAAGAGATGTAGAACCAGGTGAAATGGTTATTATTGATCATACAGGAATGACTGCAGAACGTTTTGGTGATAAGGCCAATCAAGCACTGTGTGTATTTGAATATATTTATTTTGCTCGTCCAGACAGCATTATTGACGGACAAAGTGTGTATCAAGCCCGATTTGAAATGGGACGAACCTTGGCGCGCCAAAGTGGTCTTAAAGCAGATCTTGTTATATCTGTACCCGACTCTGGAACAACTGCTGCATTGGGATTTAGTCATGAATCAGGAGTTCAATTTGCTGAAGGTTTAATCAAGAATCGCTATATTGGCCGTACCTTTATTCAGCCTGATCAAAAAGACAGAGATCGAAGTGTAAAAATTAAACTCAATGCGATTAAGTCTGTAGTAAAAGGTAAATCTGTTATTATGGTGGATGATTCCATTGTGCGCGGTACAACCAGTGGCAAGATTGTGCGGATGATTCGTGAAGCTGGAGCGACTGCCGTCCATATGTGCGTCAGCTCGCCTCCGATTATCTATCCTTGTTATTATGGAATCGACACGTCAGTACGTAAAGAGCTCATTGCTGCGACAAAAAGTGTAGAAGAAATACGAGACTTTATTGGTGCTGATTCGCTGCATTATCTTACGATTGAAGGATTGGCCACGTCTCTTAAAGCAGTGCAAGATAAAAAAATGTGCTATGCCTGTTTTAACTCAGAATATCCAGGAAGCACGCCTTGTGAGCAGCATTGTGGTGGTAATAAGTATGTCTTTGAACAGGAGGGCCCTTTATGAGCCAATTAACATATCGTGATGCTGGTGTTGACATTGATGCTGGTAATAAAGCTGTAGATTTAATGAAAAAACATGTTCGTTCCACCTATCGTCCGGAAGTGCTGGGGGATATTGGTGGCTTTGGCGGTCTATTTGCCCTTGATGTTGCTAAATATCGTCAGCCGGTATTGGTTTCCGGTACAGATGGTGTTGGTACGAAATTGTGTATTGCCTTTATGGCTGATAAACATGACACGATTGGTCAGGATGCAGTGGCAATGTGTGTAAATGATATTTTGGTGCAAGGGGCTGAGCCTTTATTCTTTTTGGATTATTTAGCAGTGGGCAAATTATCGCCAGAACAAGTAGCGGCTATTGTCAGCGGTATCGCTGGAGCTTGCCTGGAATCGGGATGTTCCCTGATTGGCGGCGAAACGGCAGAAATGGCAAGTTTCTATAAAAATGGAGAATATGATATTGGCGGTTTTGCCGTAGGTGTTGCAGAACGCTCTAAATTAATTACGGGACAAACCATACAGCCTGGAGATGTACTGATTGGTCTGCCTTCTAGCGGGCTGCATTCCAATGGCTACTCTTTAGTACGAAAGATCTGTTTTGATGTAAAGCAAATGGATATCAATCAATTCGTTCCTGAATTACAAAAGACCTTAGGAGAAGAATTATTAATTCCTACTAAGCTATATCCGAAGGCTTGTTTACCTTTAATTGAAAAATATGCAATAAAAGGTATGGTGCATATCACCGGTGGTGGTTTTTACGAAAATATTCCTCGCGTATTGCCGGACGGCTGCGGCGCTATGGTGGATACAGAAAGCTGGTCTAAACCACCTGTATTTGCTCTATTGCAGCAGTGGGGAAATGTAGCTTGGACGGAAATGTATCGCACCTTTAATATGGGGATTGGTATGATATTGGTTGTTTCTCCATCTGACGTCAAAGAGATTCAAGATGATCTTTCGGCAAGAGGTGAAGCATCGTTTATCATTGGTCAAGTAACGCAGGGAGCCAAGGAGACGGTACTGAAAGGTGGCATCTTTGGTGAGTAAAACCATACTGGGTATATTGGCTTCCGGACGGGGGAGCAATATGCAGGCCATTTGCAATAGCATTGATGCTGGACTCCTGCATGCTAAAGTTGGTCTAGTGATTAGTGATAAAGCAAATGCTAAAGTACTGGAACATGCAGCGGCTAAAGGCATTCCGGCAATATGCATTGAACGCAGGAATTTTACGTCCAAACAAGAGTTTGAAGCAACCATTGCGCAACAGCTTACTTTATATCATGTAGATTTGGTAGTATTAGCAGGATTCATGCGTATTTTAAGTGCATATTTCGTTAATCTTTTTTCAGGCAGCATTATGAATATTCATCCATCCTTATTGCCTGCCTTTCCTGGGCTGGATGCTCACGAACAAGCAATTGCCTATGGGGCAAAAATTTCTGGCTGCACTATACATTTCGTAGATGAAGGTATGGACACAGGACCGATTATCATGCAGCAGGCGGTAGCCATACTTGCTGATGATACGGTAGAGACCTTGAGTGAACGCATTTTGGCAGTAGAGCATGAATTATACCCTCAAGCAATTCGACTGTATTGTGAACAGCGCCTTTGTATCGAAGGCCGGAATGTAAAAATTATATAGCTACAAGTGAGGAATAAAAATGAATATCAAGCGTGCCCTTATTAGTGTTTCAGATAAAACTGGTATTGTTGAATTTGCCAGGCAATTACATCAGTATGGTGTGGAAATTATCTCTACTGGTGGTACGATGAAAACATTGCGGGAAGCAGGAATTCCTGTCAAATATGTGAGTGATATTACTGGCTTTCCAGAAATTATGGATGGTCGGGTAAAGACATTAAACCCTTATATTCATGGTGGAATCTTAGCCGTTCGTGACAATAAGGCTCATATAGAAGCTATGGAGAAACATCACATTTCAGCTATTGATATGGTTGTAGTCAATTTATACCCCTTTCGCCAAACGATAGAGCATCCGAATGTGCTGCTGGAAGATGCTGTAGAAAATATTGATATTGGTGGACCAGCAATGATTCGTGCAGCATCTAAAAATTTTCAATATGTAACAGTGGTGGTGAATCCAGCACGATATGGTGATATTTTAAAGCAGTTGGCTCAAGAAAATGATATTTTGCCTGCCTATCGCATGGCATTAGCAAAAGAGGCTTTTCATCATACTGCTGAATATGATGCTTGCATTGCAACTTACTTGGCAGGACAGCTGGGAGAGGGAGCTTTTCCAGACACCGTTCATGTAGTCTATGAAAAAGTACAGCCGTTGCGTTACGGAGAAAATCCTCAGCAGCAGGCAGCCTTTTATCGGGAGAAACATATTGCTGCTGTAGGCGTTGCAAATGCACAGCAACTGCATGGCAAGGAATTGTCGTTTAATAATATTGTGGATATAGAATCTGCTTATAATATTGTCGCTGAATTTGAAAAACCGGCGGCTACAATTATAAAACACACCAATCCATGTGGCACGGGAGTAGGTGTTGATTTAGCTGAAGCCTATGCAAAAGCCTACCAGGCTGATCCCGTATCTGCCTTTGGTGGAATTATTGGCTTAAACCGGGATGTAGATGTGGCAACAGCTGTACAAATCAGTAAATTATTTGCTGAAGCAGTTATTGCTCCAGGTTATACCAAAGATGCATTGGATTTGTTAACGAAAAAACAGAATCTTCGTCTTCTCGTGGCTGAAAGGCTGCAAGCGGGCAGTAAACAAGTGGATATAAAAACAGTTTCAGGCGGTATGCTAGTGCAGGATAAAGACACAGTTACTGAGAGTTTTCAAGATATGAAGGTTGTTACGAAAGCCCAGCCAAGCCCACAAGAGTGGGAACAGCTGCTGCTTGCTTGGAAAGTGGTAAAGCACGTGAAATCCAATGCCATCGTAATTGCTAATGAGAATCAGACATTAGGTGTTGGTGCAGGGCAAATGAATCGTGTAGGAGCTGCTGCCATTGCCTTAGAACAAGCTGGTGCTAAAGCTTTTGGTGCAGTAATGGCTTCTGATGCCTTTTTACCTTTCCGTGATACGGTGGATACTGCAGCAAAAGCAGGAATCAAAGTCATTATCCAGCCTGGTGGCTCTGTGCGGGATCAAGAATCCATTGAAGCTGCTGATGAACATGGAATTGCTATGGTATTTACAGGAACAAGACATTTTAAGCATTAAGTATATCAATTTATGGGGCAGTTGCCAAACAGCCCATTGGAAGGGAGATTAGCCATGAATCTATTGGTCATTGGTGGAGGCGGACGTGAGCATGCATTAGTGTCTAAATTAAAAGAGAATAAAGATGTAGAAAAAATATTCTGTATCCCTGGTAATCCAGGGATTGCAAAAATCGCCGAGTGCGTAGAACTTGATATCATGGATAATGCTGCCCTTGTGGTTTTTGCCAAAGAGCAAAAGGTTACGCTTACTGTAGTAGGTCCTGAAATTCCTTTATCAAATGGTATCGTAGATGCTTTTCAGGCAAATGGTCTTGCCTGTTTTGGTCCTACCCAGGCTGCTGCCCAGATTGAAAGTTCAAAAACCTTTGCTAAGAATTTAATGAAGAAGTATGATATTCCTACGGCTAAATTTGCCGTATTTACGCAGGCTGATATGGCAAAGGCATACATAAACGCTCAAGGAGCGCCTGTAGTCGTAAAGGCTGATGGATTGGCTGCTGGTAAAGGTGTTGTGGTGGCAATGACCATTGATGAAGCTCTAGCAGCGGTTGACATGATGCTGTGTGACGGAGCCTTTGGTCAGGCAGGCAGCCAGGTGGTCATAGAGGAATTTTTAGTGGGTGAGGAAGCTTCTATATTAGCTTTTACTGATGGAAAGACGATCATCCCGATGGTGGCAGCTCAAGATCATAAGCGAGTCTTTGATCATGATCAGGGACCTAATACGGGGGGGATGGGCGCTTATGCACCTGCTCCGATTATTACCCCGGCGATCAATACCCAGGTTCTGAAAGAAATTTTGCAGCCTACAATTGCTGCCATGGAAAGCGAAGGATGTTCCTATTGTGGATGCTTATATTTAGGGTTGATTATGACTGAAGATGGCCCTAAGGTTATTGAATTTAATGCCCGATTTGGTGATCCTGAAACTCAGGTTGTACTACCTTTGCTAGATAGCGATTTAGTGACGATTATGAAAGCTTGCATAGCTGGTACATTGGCAGATACTTCTGTTAATTGGAAGGATGAGGCTGCTGTATGTGTAGTGTTAGCAGCTGGAGGGTACCCTGGAGAATATGCTAAGGGTGACATCATTAGCGGTATCGACAAAGCGGAAGAACACGGTGCTTATGTATTTCATGCTGGCACCGCTAGCCGCGACGGACAGGTACTGACGAGTGGTGGGCGTGTACTTGGTGTAACAGCTACAGACTCTGCTATTAACCAAGCAGTGGATAAGGCGTATCAGGCAATTGGATTTATAAAATTTAAAGGAATGCATTATCGAAAAGACATTGCATACCGGGCAATTAAAAAGTAACGAATTGCAAAGGTCACGAAGAGATAAAAAGAACAGAGCGGAGTATGATTCATTTCTTATGTTAGTAGGTCTATACTGATATATGAAAAAAACCAACTGACGCCAGAGAAAAAGATATTGCTAACTGTGTTATTTCGTGATATATTTATAAATAATTTAATACGATAAACTCTTATCAAGAGTGGTCGAGGGACTGGCCCGATGACACCCGGCAACCGGCAGCAATGCAGAGGTGCTAATTCCAGCAGGATTTATCCTGATAGATGAGAGAGGACTAAAATGTTATTTAAGTCCCCTTTCAGATGAAATGGGAGATTAAATAACATTTTTGCATTATAAGGGAGGAAGTCAAATGGCACAGAGCAATCATCTTGCAGTTACTGCAGTTGAAGATAGAAAAGAAATAGTAATACCACCACCAAGGAAAATAAAAGTAGTTCCTCAGGGAAATGAAGAAATTATTATTACGATAAGAAATGGTGTTGTGGTTAAATTTGTACAGAATATTTACTATCCTTCCTTGGAAGGTGTCGATGGGGATGGAATATAAGGTATCAAATTGTATTGGCAGGAAGGAAAGTGCCATGGTATATTAGAAGTAAATAAAAGATAATATAAAATTTCTTATAAACTGGCGCACAAAGGAGAATCACAGTGGGAAATAGTACTGAAAAAATGGAGAAACTGAATCATTTATTAACCGAACTGGGGAGTATTGTCGTAGCTTTTTCTGGAGGCGTGGACAGCAGTTTCTTAGCAGCAGCAGCAGTAAGAGCTGTTGGTGAAAAAGCGATAGCCATTACTGCTTTTTCTGAGACATTGCCGGAAAGTGAAAAAAAAGAAGCAATTGAAATTGCGAAAGAAATTGGTATTAAGCATATACTTTTAAATATTAGCGAATTGAATAGCCCGGATTTTGTCGAGAATAACAATCAACGCTGCTATTACTGTAAACAAGAACGATTTTCAGTATTAGTTGAATGGGCAAAAGAAAATAATTATAATTGGGTATTGGATGGATCGAATGTCGACGACTTATCCGATTATCGTCCTGGGATTAAAGCGGTGGAAGAGCTAGACCATGTAAGGAGCCCTTTAGTCGAAGCTGGCTTAACTAAAAAAGATATTCGAGAAATATCTAAGGAATGGAACTTGCAGACTTGGAATAAATTAAGTGCTGCCTGCCTTTCCTCAAGGGTGGTTTATGGACTTTCGATTACGGCGGAGAGACTTAGCCAAATCGAAAAAGCTGAAGAATTAGTAAAACGGTTTTGTCCAGGGCAAGTTCGAGTACGCCACCATGGAGATATTGCCCGTATTGAAGTGTCACCAGAAAATATTGGAATGATTACAGTTCCAGAGGTAGCAGCGCAAATTGAGCAAGGACTTAAAAAAATTGGTTTTACATATGTCGCTGTTGATTTATCTGGATATCGAAGTGGCAGTATGAATGAAGTTTTAGTTTAATAGTAAGGGCATATGATTGTAATATTTTGATGATAGGCAGGAGAAAATTTCCTGTCTATTTTTTTATTACTTTTTAAAAACAGATTTAAACAGTAACACTATGAGTTCCTTACTCATACAGTATAGTAAGAATTAAATTAAATAGTATTACCGCATAGGGGGGTATATAGTGTATGAGCATTTTTACAGAATTACGGAATCAATCACTCGTTAGAGAACTAGAACGGGAATTAAATACCGATATAGTGTTGTTTGGTTTTGATGGATTCGCATATTTTGGTAATCTACAGGCCGTAGAAGATTGTCGTATTGCCATTCTTTCTCCAGGAATAGAAGCCGATTGCAATGCGGTGGAAATTCTTACTCCAGGGGGAGAAATCTTACATGTGGATTTCACGCGGGTAGATTTATGGAACATAGTTGCTAAAGGGACAGCTATCGTAGATGATCCTTTTGGAGGTCTAAACACAGAGGCGTCATCTCGAATTGATTCCGAAGAAGCAACAGAGCGCACGGAAAGTCGTCATTTAGTCAAAGTATTATGCCGTATGGTGGGTGATGGGGTTGTAATAACAACTCTTGGTGGATTTGCTATTGAAGGTACGCTTATTGCCATCGATGATTGCTTGGCAATTATTTCTAACTCACAGATTTTTGCTCCTGGCAGTTGTGAGCCGATTTCAGATTCAAGGATTCGATCCGCAGTAGTCAATCTAGAAGCTTTGACCTCTGTTTCTGGAGATCGGTGTTGTTGAATTCAAATGATTAATTGTCAAAGACTCGGTATGTATTTGTACCGGGTCTTTTTTAGTTAGCAGTACGTTGAGAGAAGGTAGAGGATATGCTTATTGCGATGAAGCATTTTGGGAGCGTGGGAATAGGAGTCACTGCGCCTCAACTATTTCGTGCTAATGATAGAAAGTTTTATGTTGTTAAGTTACAGAACAATCGACTGGGGCCTAAAGTATTGGTAAATGAATTTTTAGCGGCAAAGCTGGGAGAAATGCTAGGTTTATGTTTTCCAGTAAGTTCGAGTATTGAAATTGAGGAAGACATTATCTGGCAAAGTCCAAAGCTTCAAGCAGCGGGTACACCTATAGGGCAGCATTTTGCCTCACAGTATTTGAATCATACAGAATATGTGGGAAAGGACAATTTGCATAACGCTGTTAATATTACTGAAATGGCGGGTATCTTATTATTTGATTCTATGTTTCACAATGGGGATCGTACTAGTAATAGAAAAAATCTTTTATTGCACAAGGAAAAATCAGGATACAAAATATATGCGATTGATAATTCACATTTATTTCGAACTACCAGATGGACGATTGCTCTTCTTAATCGTATCAGTAGAATTATCCAACCGTATTATCGTTATTCCTATGCCTTATTGCTTAACGATTGGCTTTCACCGTCGCATTTTTTCCCCTATGTGAGAAAAGTAAAGGAAATGAGCTATGAATCCATTTGTGAAATCGTTGCTCAAATTCCAGAAGAATGGCTGCCAGATGATAGTGAACGGCAAGCATTGATCAATTATGTGATTTTACGCCGGGATATGGTAAAGAACATTGAACAAGCATTATATAAACAAATTCCTAAATCAAGAGGTGGATCGAAAGAGTAGTATCGTATTATTTTTGCGAAGATTTTTCTTGAGAATTTAAATTTTCTTTGATGAGAAGTGCATTCTGAGTCATTTTTTCGAGAAGTATATATGTCATTTGTATTTCTTCCGGTGTAAAGCCTCGTGTGAGAGACGTAGTCCATTGTGTTAGCGTGGATTCAAGAATCGGTTGGAATGAGCGGCCTTTGTCGGTTAAATATACTTGGTTGGCGCGGCGATCGAGTCTGTCAACATGCCGTTCAATATATCCTAGTGATTCTAATTTCATAATCGCGCGAGCAATGGTTGTTTTGTCAATTGCTACATGCTTGCTGATTGTATCTTGCGTAACTCCTTCCTGCTGATAAAGGAAAGTGAGGCAAGCGTAGTATCCATTGCCGCTTCCTAGACTGTAGGTTCCTAAATGATGATCAAAAAAAGATTGTCCAATTCTATATAAACCAGAGATCCATTTTCCAATGTAGGGTATTTTCTGCATGCTGCTCCTCCTTAAAGACAATTATACTATATATAATAGCGACATTAGGAATGAGAGAGCAACTATAATTTGAAATTTCTTTGTAGAAATGATGCATAAAAACAATTTAGATTGTTACTTTATCAGTAATGGAATATATATACTGTTTATTCATTTAAAAGATAGTAAGCATAAGCATCAATTTACTGTAGAAAATTAACTATGAAATTTTTAAAAAATAGATTGAAAATTAAGTTTATTTGTAATATAATAAACTTAATTCAAGAAAGGAGGATAAAAAGTAAAAAGAACGAAGGAAGAAATATGAGATTGGAATGGGGTGGTTCGATTACAGCAGTTAATGAAGGGTGAACCACAATTATATATATAGTCAGTTACGATAATACGAATGAGTACAACTAGTGTTGTACTGGGAACAGAGCAACGCTATATTGCTCTTCCCATTACGATAGTAATGTAACGACGATAAGAAGAGGAAGCTTTTAGCTTCCTCTTTTTCATTTATGCATGTTGGCTGTCTTGTTCTTTCTTTATAATAGTATCCAGAGCTATAGCTGCTTTTGTAATCACATATTTGCATTTAATATCCTCCCTGCGATAGCGATTCTTTAAAGGATTACAGTCAATATCGCCCATTTGTTCCCGATAGGTGTCAAATAATTCTTGTGTTAAGATTTTAATTTTGTCACTTTCATGGGCCCTGTCTTTAACAAACAGGATACCTAATACCATAACAGCAGCTGTCAGAGCTCCGCACACACTGCCAATGGCCATCCCTCCGCCAAAGCCTGATGCAATTCGCAAAGCCTCGGGAGTTAAACCTAATTGATACACTTCATTAGCACCATATAGTATTTTTTCGGCACAGTTAAGATCTTCTGGTTCTCCATAACCTTGTTCAATCAAAGTACTCAACATAATCCATTTCCCTCCAGTGATGTGATTGTAAGATTTTTTTATAATATAGAAAAGATACTTATATTATAAAGAAAATCTTTCCAAAGAGCCAAGACATTTCTTTTTTTATGGTAGCATTATGAAAACAGTAAATATTGATGTGAGTGGATTTAACAGCAGATTCATTTTTTCTACTCACTATTCCTTCATTTATGTTATAATAATCAAATGATTATACAGCATTATAGGACGATATGATTCGATAAGTATCTTGGGATAAAACAATCATCCTTTTGTAGAAGAATCATGAATAATATTTCTTAATGAAGGGGAAGCTTACCCCAAAATGTATTGGAGGAAGAAGAAATGGATACAACAAGAGAAAAGGCGTGGAGTATTCTGACGCAGCATGTACAAGAAAAACCACTATTAAATCATTGTTTAGCAGTAGAAGCTGCTATGCGTGCTTATGCTGCTAAATATGGTGAAGATGTAGAGTACTGGGGAGCTGTAGGGTTGCTCCATGATGTTGATTTTGAAAAATATCCTGAAGAGCATCCAGGCAATGCTAAAAATATGCTAAAGCCTCACGGCTATACAGACCAATTTATCATTGATATAGAATCTCATGCTAGAGATTGGGCACCAGAAAGAAGCTTATTGCAAAAGGTGTTGCTCGGAGTCGATGAACTTACTGGTTTTATTATTGCCTGTGCTTTGGTACGTCCCGATAAAAGTATCGCAAATTTGCAAGTAAAATCCGTTATGAAAAAAATGAAGGATAAAGCATTTGCCAGGGCAGTTAACCGTGAAACCATTGTACAAGGTGCACAAATGTTAGAAATCGAGCTGCAGGAGCACATTGAGTTTGTTGCAGCAGCATTAGCAAAAGAGTTTTCCATGTCATAGTAGTAAAAGGTTTACCTCTTTAAATAAGGGAAGAGGTAAACCTTTTACTACTATAATGGCGATGCATCAATTGTGTATTGATTTATTGATCTGCCAGGTATGAAATAGTGATTCCGATATATAATGAACTATGTCTTTAATGTTCTAATAATCACAGAAAGTCGATACAGACCTTCTTTCATTTCAGATAATGAGGCATAGGAATAAGATAGGCGGAGGTGTCGGTTTGATAAATAATCATAGATACTTCCAGGATGAATTAAAAGACCTTCATTTAGGGCACGGTTAAAAAGTTTTTGCATGGAAAGAGGATGGGTCAAGCTGAGCCAAATATAAAAGCCACCTGTCGGAACTTGCCAAGTTGCAATGTCTGTAAAATAGGTTTGTAAAATATTGCAGGCTGCGTCGCGGCGAATACGCAGTGCCTTTCGTACTTCGTCTAAATGTTGTTGGTACAGTCCGCTGGCAAACCATTCTGCAGCAGCCCATTGGGATAAGGAGCTTGATCCATAATCATTTTGCATCTTCACATCTGCTAACCGTTCAATAACCGGCTCAGGTCCAACGATCCAACCAATTCGTAGTCCTGGGCTGAGTGATTTTGAAAGACTGCCGATGTAGAGCACAAGTCCTTCTCTTTCAAGAGCCTTTAACGGTATAGGTGGAGGTGAATCGAGCCAAAGTTCCCGATATACATCGTCTTCAATAATAGGTAATTGTTCTTGTTGGCACAAATGGATAAGGTCTTTGCGTCTTTGCTTTGTCATTATGATACCTGTAGGGTTGTGAAAACAAGGAATGGTATATAGTAAATTTGCATTTTTATGTTGTTTTTGAAATGTAATAGGAGCCAGTTCAATCCCTTCTTCATCAAGAGGAATACCAGAAAATTGCATATTCATGGATTGGAACAATTTGAGGGAAAAAAGATAGGAGGGCTTTTCAAGCAAAATAGTAGAGTCTTTTGGCAGTAAGCTTGAGCATATGAGTTGCAAAGCCTGCAATGCGCCTGATACGATCATAATGGATGATGCAGAGGCATCAATCCCTAAAGAGCGTAAATAAAGACGGATTTGCTGCCGGAGAAAAAGCAATCCTTTCGGTTCTTCATAACCCAAAGAATGAATACGTTCTGGTAATTTTCGTAGTATCGTGCTCATCATGTTCCTGGGGAAGAATTCTGGAGAAAGCTCGCCAGTGCCTAAACGGATCATATTGGGTTTAAACTCTGCCTGATTGATTTCTTGAATGAGTTGAAGGTTAGGAAGGTAGAGTCCCTTATCTAGGTAAGAATTCCAATTCACAGTGGGAGTAGATGCTAACACTGACCAGGTATTGTTGGCTACCCAAGTGCCGCTTCCTGCACGCGTTTCCAATATCCCGTCGGCGATTAATTCATCCAGTGCAATGGTCAGGGTACTGCGATTTACTTGAAGAATATGAGCGAGTTTACGTTGAGGAGGCAATTTGCTGTGAATTGGCCATTCGCCAAGAGTGATTTTATTTTTTATATACTCTATGATTTGTCGATATAAGGGCATAGAATCTTTGTGATTAGGTACCCAGTCAATCGTTAACATAATTTTCTCCTTACTGACTGTTTTCTTGATTATAACAAATTGGTTGGGATAAAAACAATCCAATTGGCTGAAGACATTTCAGTTTAATTTCACTATACTGAGAAAAAACGGTATAGGGAGCGAGAGTAATGCAAGCGTTTCTTCATGGAATGATTCTAGCTATGGGACTCATATTGCCTTTAGGAGTTCAAAACTTATTTGTCTTTACACAAGGAGCAGCCCAGCCAGCCTTTTTACGAGCATTGCCTGTGGTCATTACAGCCTCTCTATGTGATACTTTATTGATTGTACTAGCAGTTCAGGGAGTTTCATTATTTATTGCGAGTTTTGCCTGGATTAAGATCCTTTTCCTGATGATTGGAGTGGGCTTTTTAGCATATATGGGCTGGTTGACATGGAATAGCACATGGGCAGGAAATGATGTTGGTGCAGGAAAGGGGCTTGGCGTCAAACAGCAGATTATTTTTGCTGTTACAGTGTCTTTGTTCAATCCCCATGCTGTACTTGATACAATTGGTGTTATTGGAACAAGTGCGATTCATTATACCGGAAATGAAAAAATAGTATTTACGATGGCTTGTATTCTTGTATCTTGGTGCTGGTTTTTTCTTCTAGCTGTTATTGGATGGAATGTGGGAAAGAAAAAGAGCTTCACCCAGCTATTTGGATATATCAATAAGGTATCGGCGATTTTTATGTGGTTATCTGCTGCGTATATGATGTATAATAATGTTTTATAAAAAAGGAGAATCGAAAAGAAGAAGAGAAATAAAAAGTAATAGTAATAGAAGCGTTCATCCCAATATAGAAAGGTGACACTACAATGAGATTAATTGCAACAGATTTAGATGGAACTTTGTTAAATGAAGAACATGAAGTAAGTAAAGAAAATATAAAAGCGATCCGGCGTGCGCAAGAGCAGGGAATTGAAGTAATTGTTGCTACAGGCAGGACTTATTTTGATGCTGTTTCGATTTGTAAGAAATTTGGATTGAATACCTATCTGATATCCTATAATGGTGCAGCGATTCATGATAAAACCGGTCAAGAAATTTCATCCTTAACAATGGGGCGGGATGATGTGCGATATATGGTAAATTGGTTGGAGGAAAGAGATTATTATTATGAAGTTTCCACCAATAAGAAAATTTATATTTCTTTTCATGCGAAAGAAATATTACAAAGGGAGGCACAGCGGTTAAAAGGTACAGCCTTTGAAGTGGATTCCACTTATTTTGAAGAAATAGTAGAGCAGATCTTTAGTCAAAGTGGTATGACTCCTGTAGAAAACTATGAGGAGGCTATGGATGCCGCGGAAGCACTGTATAAGGTTTTCTGCTTTTCTTTTGATGATAAAAAAAGGCAAATTGCGATTGATACCTTTGCTGGAATGAAGCAGTTTTTAATGACATCATCCATGACTAATAATTTTGAGTTGGGGAATAAGGATGCCTCTAAAGGCAATGCATTAAAAATAGTGGCAGATCGTTTAGGAATTTCTCTGGATAAGGCGATGGCAATCGGGGATAACTACAATGATGTTTCTATGATGGAAATTGTTGGATTTAGTGTAGCTATGGGGACGGCAAAAGAGGATATCAAAAAATTATGCAGTTTTGTGACCTATGGCAATGATAAACACGGTGTTGCCCATGCCATCGAAAAATTTATGTCCATATAAGGTGAAACAGTCTAATGCATAACTCAGGTTCTGCGCTATAGTTACTTTGCCTGCTTGTGTTGTGTATGGTTGATTTCGAGAGTACACTTTTAATCATAGGAGGTTCATTGAATATGAAAAAATCTCCCGTATTATTTTTAGGTCACGGCTCACCCATGAATATCATTCTGGAGAATGAGTATACAGCGAGTTTAGTGCAGTTGGGGCAGTCTCTTCCAAGACCAAAAGCAATTTTAGTCGTATCAGCTCATTGGCTTACAAAAGGTACCTATATTACAACCAATAAACAGCCAGAAACCATTTATGATTTTTATGGCTTTCCTCAGGAATTGTACGATATTCATTATGCATGTCCAGGGGTTACGAAACAGTTGGAAGAGGCAGCAGCTATCTTTGAGAATGCCTCTGTTCAATATGACGGGAAACGTGGATTAGATCATGCGGCATGGTCTGTTTTAAAGCATATGTATCCTAAAGCGGATATACCTGTAATGGCAATGAGTCTTGATTATCAAAAGACACCCCAGGAGCATTATGAATTAGCCAAGAAACTGGCTCCTTTACGGGAACATGACATCCTTATCATTGGCAGTGGCAATATCGTGCACAATTTACGTTTGATTGATTGGGATATGGAGGCCAAAGCTTTTGACTGGGCTGTACATTTTGATAATATAGTCAAAGAACATTTAGTGGCTGGCAATCATCAGCCGTTGATCGAATATGAAACACTGGGTAAAGAAGCCTTATTGTCCGTACCTACCAATGATCATTATTTGCCTTTCTTATATGCTGCAGCATTACAAGATAGGAATGACGAGCTTGCTTTTACCTATGAAGGTTTTCAGAATGCGTCCATGTCTATGCGCTGTCTTTCATTTGGAGTGTAATTAGATTAGAATAATAATAGGAAAGCACTTATTGAGCAGATCAGCAAGTACTTTCCTATTATTATTTGTAATTGGATTTGTTATGAGTCATTTATATTCGGTTGGTGGAACTGATGATGTTGATTTGCCAATTTTTCTTGTTCTAAAAACATGTTATAGTGCTTTTTCGGTGAGAGACCAAAGGATTTTTTAAAAGATCTTACAAAATTTGAATAATCACCAAAGCCGCACTCAATACACGTTGTGGTAATGGACTTGCCTCTTTTAATCAGAGCATTTGCTGCGATTAACCTTTTTTGTAAAATATAATTATGGACAGTATAACCTGTTTGCTGTTTAAATTTACGCATTAAATAGTATTTGCTCAAATAAAAAACAGAAGCTAGATTGTCCATGGATAAATCTTCTTTAAGATTCGTATTGATATACTCTAATATGCGTCCTATGGTTTCATCGTATTCAATGTCTGGATACTCAGTGTCAATGTCAATGCCCAAATATAGCCTGTTTAGCTGGACAATATATTGCAAAAATAATGAGTTCTTTAGTACTTTACTGCCAAATTCGCGGCTTTTGCAAGAATCCTCTAATTGAGATAAAATTCCTTTAATCCCAATGAGTACATCAGGAGCTAACCGTAGTAAATTCAATTTTTTTTCAGCAGCTAATTCAAAGCATTTTTGCAAATTGCATTCACTATCACTATGTTGTAATAAAAAAGCTGAATTTACCCAAATCACAATGCGCTCATAGGTTTCACCTTGATCAATCAACGGCTTATGAATTTCATTGTTGTTTACTAAGAGAATATCCCAAGGTTTTAATTTGTAGGTCTTACCTTCAAGTAAGTAAGTTACTTTGCCAGATATAAAAATAATGATTTTATTGAAATCATGGTAGTGAAATTCGAACTGAATATTCTTGTTATCTTTTAAATGGAAAAATTGAAAATCTTTATCTAAGTAACCCCTTTTATAATGTATCTCCTTACTTTCTATTTCCATAAAGAGCATCCTTCCTTCTGTAAAGCACTTGTAATACTATTGTACAGCATTTTTTACAATAATATGAGCATTTTTAGCAATCATTATAGTGAAAAATATTACTATACTAAGAAAAAAGAATAGTTAGGAGCTGAAAAAATGATGAAAATCAATGTGGCGTTACTGTTTGGAGGCAAATCAACAGAACATGAAGTTTCTTTGCAGTCGGCCAAAAACATTATACATGCAATTGATAAGGAAAAATACGAGCTAACTTTAATCGGAATTGATAAAAAAGGACAATGGTTTTTATGTGATCAAGAGGATTTTCTGATTAATGAGGATAGCCCTAAAGACATTATGTTAAAGCATAAGGACATAGCTGCTGCTTTTCAGATGGGCAAGGAATCAGAACAGCTTATTTGTTTTGCAGAACAAACATTCACAAAGAGTATTGATGTAGTGTTTCCCATACTCCATGGGACATATGGAGAGGATGGTACAGTACAAGGATTGCTGACTCTAGCCAATATACCTTTTGTAGGACCAAGTCCTTTAGGATCAGGAATTGGGATGGATAAAGATGTTGCCAAACGTCTTCTTAGAGATGCTGGCATTCCTGTGGCGAAGAGTTTGACATACCAGCACTGGGAACAGCCTGGAATAGACTTTGAAGCTGTGGTGGAGCAGCTAGGGCTGCCAGTTTTCGTAAAACCCGCTAGTCTTGGTTCATCAGTGGGGATTAGTAAAGTGAAACAGCAAGATGAATTTTTTGCGGCGATAAAAGAAGCCTTTTCCTTTGATCACAAAATAATAATAGAAGAGTGTATTAAAGGGCAAGAAATTGAATGTGCCATATTAGGCAATGAAAATCCGATTGCTTCTGCAGTGGGCGCCATCATTCCCCAGCAAGAGTTTTATTCTTATGCTGCAAAATATATTGACGATCAAGGAGCTGCCGTTCAAATTCCTGCAGATATTCCAAAAGAAATAGCTGCATTGGTACAAGAGCTGGCAATCAAAGCCTTTCAGGTATTGTGCTGTGAAGGGATGGCTCGCGTTGATTTCTTCTTAACGAAAGAAAAGAATGTCTTGATCAATGAGATTAATACGATTCCTGGCTTTACCAAAATAAGTATGTATCCTAAGTTATGGGGAATTAGCGGTATTTCTTATACCGATCTGATTGATCGATTAATTCAATTGGCTTTAGACAGAAATATGAAAGACAAAAGGATCAAAAAATCCTATTAATTATTTTTTTGATTCTAATATAATAAGCAGTCAGGATACATAAATCATCCTGACTGCTTTTATTACAAGAAACAGTATATTATTTAATGATCATCACTGGAACAGGAGAAGATTGCGATACATTATTGCTAATGCTTCCTAGAAAGAATTCACTAATGCCGCTCAAGCCTCTGGAGCCGATTATAATTAAATCGTAAGCATTATTTGATGCCAAAGATAATATGCGTTCTGCTGGATGACCAAACTCTAAGTTCGTTTCGAATGTAGGGTAGTCACCAATCCGCTCTTTTGCTAATTCAATGATTTTGTAACCGGTTGCTTCTACCTCTTGAATGTTAAGTGAAATAAAAGGAATTTCTCCATTAATTCCAACGGTTGGCAGTGTATAATGAGCTTGAACAACATGAACAATAGTGATGGTACTATGAAACTTTTCTCCTAAGGCAGTAGCATATTCCAAGGCACGCCAAGCGGCTTCAGAGCCATCAACAGGAACTAAAATTTTATTAAACATCACTACACCCCCATTTATTGTTAAGATAAGAGTGATTCTTAGCTTATCTATAGTGTAACATAAAGAAGGGGAAAGTGGTATGAAAAAGTCCGATAATTTAGTTAAAAGGTAAAATAGAAGATAAGAGGGAATACTATAAATTACAACATTGAATGAAAGGGTGTGGCCTGTGGAATATACAGGGCTGATCATTAGCATACTATGTGTTCTCTTCATCTTAGCCGGAGTTGTCATGACCATAATGGGCTTGCCTGGCAATACCTTGATTTTATTGACGGGGTTGGCATATGGCTATTATGATCATTTTGATAGGATGGATTATGCTGTTTTGGTGATTGTATTTGGTATCTTTATTATTGGAGAGATTATTGAATTTGTGGCAGGGTTAATTGGTGCAAAAAAAGAAAAAGCATCGAAAAGGGCCATGCTTGCTCCCTTTATCGGCACGATTGTGGGAGGGATAGGGGGAACGGCCGTATTGCCGATTATTGGTTCTTTGTTAGGAGCTTTATTAGGAGCGTTTATTGTTACTGTGTTAGCAGAGTATAGTAAAACCAAAGATGTAACACAAGCAAAAAAAGTGGCTAAAAGTGTGGTGAAAGGTCAAATTTTTGCTATTATTATTAAGTCTGCTGCTGCAGTCGGCATGGCGATTTTATTAATCTATCAGCTAAAATGGCAGTAATCAAAATGAGTTCTTCAGTTAATCTTGGTGGCTGCCTTTTGCACTTATAAATAATTGTCCTTTTGAATCAATGACTCCGTACATGACACGAGAGGCACTTTTAATATTTCGAGCTGATAATTGTTCTTCTAGCCAGGTATGAGTAAGATTTTGTTTCTTCAAATTTTTTTCAATAATCTCGCCGTCCATAATCAATTCTACAGGAAGCATAGGGTCCGGGAGATGGATATTCATATCACTCTTAGTTAACGGCTGGAAGCCTGATTTTTTAATAACACTTATTTCCCCTGTTGTTTCAAGAATTGCATATTGTACCTCACTGATATCGACAACATCTTTGCTTCGTAATAAGGTATTCAGCTCGTCTAGATCAAAACGAAGAGATTTCATATTTTCTTTAATGATACGACCGTTTTCGATTAAAATGCTGGGTGAACCTTCAATCAATGTCCGGAATGGTCTGCTTTTTAACGCACAGAAGGAAATAATATAAGTAAGTAATGCAAATAGGATTAAATCATAATAGTTACTCCATACTTTATCAGGATCAGATGCAGCAATAGTGGCAGCAAGTGATCCTATCGTAATTCCACTGACATATTCGTAAAAGGTTAGCTGTCCTACTTGGGTTTTGTCCAGTAAGCGGGTAAGAATCAATAAAGTAACAAAAATTAGCGTTGTTTGCCAAGTATCTCGCAGAAAATCATCCCAGATCATGCGCTATCTCCTTCTTATTCACCAAGTTTTATGATACTAGAGATCTATCATAAAATTATTCAAGATATGTTTATTTGAATGATAGTAAGATCTCCCAAGAGTTAAAATTTCACCAGAATTAGGTCTTTATTATTATAGAGTAGACCAATTGTGAAAAATATATTAATATTTTTTTAGGAGTGATCATATTGTTTTCCATTGTTTCCAAGCTTCCCAAAGCCTTGTGGATTGTTGCTATTGCTCATGGCGTTACCGATTTGTCTGCAGGTGCTTTATTAGTAGCGTTACCCTATTTAAAAGCAAAGTTTGCCTTAACCTATGCCCAAGTAAGTGCGATTGCCCTTATGCAGAATTTAACATCCTCTGCTAGTCAGCCTTTATTCGGATATTTCAGTGATCGAAGTCCCCGTCCTTGGCTTATGCCTGCCGGCTGTTTGCTTTCAGGGGTGGCGATGCTGGCTTCATTGTGGTCTCCTCACTATTATCTTACTTTGTTATTTACGGCGATTGCAGGGCTTGGTATGGCAGCATTTCATCCAGAGGCGGCTAAGACTGCCAGCCAATTAAGTGGCACAGCGAAAGGCAAAGGAGTCAGTTTATTTGCTGTAGGAGGAAATGCGGGTTTTGCCGTAGGTTCGTTATTATTAGCGACACTATTGTACGGCGGATTTAGTATAAAAGTGCTTCTTTATATTTTGCCTTATGTATTACTGGGAATTCCTTTGATACAAATGACTCGGAATTTAGTCAGACCAGAAGCCAAGCAGCCGGGGAGCTTGAAAAGCTTCAGGGCGTCTATCAATTGGCCCTTACTATCACTTTTAGGGATGGTACTGTCAAGATCAACGGTAGCTGCGGGTATTAGTACCTTTGTACCGCTATATTACGTATCTTATTTACACGGCAGTGAGATTTATGCGAGTTCTTTGCTAACCGTGTATTTAGCGACGAGCGCTTTTGGGACGCTGATGGGCGGTGCGATGAGTGATCGTTACGGCAGTAAACGTGTAATGATCTATTCGATCTTACCCATCTCTGTTCTGTTGTATTTATTCCCCATTGCTGGTGATATTGGAGCCTTTGTTGTGCTGTCTCTTGCTAGTATATTATTATCTGCAACCTTTACCAGCAGCTTGATTTTAGCCCAAAGAATGATGCCCAATAATGTAGGGATGGCTTCGGGATTAACGATTGGCCTAAGTGTAGGATTAGGTGCAATGGGAGTACTGGCATTGGGAAAAGTGGCTGATGTTTGGGGAATGCCTCTAATTTTTACGGTATTAGCTTGCTTGCCGGTTATTGGATTTGTATTAACTTTATTTGTAAAAGAGCCAGAGGAGGCAGCAGTAGGATTAGTTGTTCAAGTTAGTAAATAAATGAAGATAATGAATATGAAAGGGGTTAAATGTAATGCCGCAATTTCTTATTAAAGGTATGAAAGTAACAGAGGTGCAAAATATCAGTACACAACTAGTAAATGAGCTGGAAGAAATCATTGGTTGTCCTCGTGATTATTTTAGAATTGAATGTGTGGATTCCATCTTGATTAAAGATGGAGATATAATCGCAGAATGTCCTATGGTGCAGGTCAATTGGTTTGATAGAGGACAAGACATTCAAGATAAAGTGGCTGCTAGTTTAACGGAAAATATTAAACGAGCTGGTTACGAGCAAGTAGAAATATTTTTTATTGTCTTAGAGCGAAATAAATATTATGAGAATGGAAGGCATCTCTAATTTACATTGAAAAGCAGGTCTGCATTATTGTTAGCAATAATGCAGACCTGCTTTTGGGGTTAATAAAATGAATGTTGCATATTAATGCCCCATTTGTTAGTATTAAACTATTCAGACAATTAAATGATATAAAATGTCGTTTAAATCAGTTAAAAGAAACTAAATAGTTGCTAAATCCAGGAGAGCATACAATTCAGCAATTGAGGAGGATGTAGCATGTATGATATATGTATTATTGGTGCTGGGGTTGTAGGGACGAATATTGCGCGGGAATTATCAAAATATCAGATACGTGTATGCCTTGTAGAAAAAGAAGAAGATGTAAGCTGTGGTGCATCGAAAGCAAATAGCGGGATTGTCCATGGTGGCTACTCGGATGAGCCAGGTACTCTAAAAGCAGAGTTATGTGTAAAAGGAAATCGAATGTATGAACAGTTAAATAAAGAATTGAATTTCGGCTATCGAGAAACAGGCTCCGTAGTATTGGCTTTTCGCGATGAGGATATGAAAACATTAAAAAAACTGTATCAATATGGTATAAAAAATGGTGTTGGTGGGCTTGCCATTATTGACGGGGAAAAAGTAAGAGAGCTAGAGCCTTATGTGAGCAAGGAGGTAAAGGCTGCTCTTTATTGCAGGAATGCAGGAGTAACTTCTCCTTATGAGTTTGTTATTGCCTTGGCGGAAAATGCGATAACAAATGGGGTTGAATTAAAATTAGATACTGCTGTCATTGGAATTGAAAAGGTAGACGACTATTTTAAAGTAGTTACAAATAAGGGAGAAATACAAACTCAATATATTATTAATGCTGCTGGTATATATTGTGATAAAATCTCCAGTTTAATTGGTATTGATGATTTTCATATTATTCCTCGCAGGGGTCAATATGTTTTATTAGATAAAGAACAAAATTATCTGGCGAATTCTGTAATCTTTCAAGTGCCTACTGAACTGGGAAAAGGAATCTTGGTAACGACTACATATCATGGCAATCTGATGGTAGGGCCGAATGCGGAAGAGATAAGTGATAAAGATGACGTAGGTACAACGGAGGATGTATTGGAAAACATAGTGAAAACAGCTAGAATGTCTGTGCCTGATTTTGATATGAAACAAGCAATTACATCCTTTGCTGGGAATCGTCCTATTTCCAGTAAAAAAGATTGGATTATTGAAGAGAGCCGCGTAGCCGGATTTATTAATTTGATAGGCATTGACTCTCCAGGGCTCACAGCTTCCCCAGCCATTGCTTTAAAAGTTACTCAGCTGCTAAAGCAGGCAGGTCTGGAACTGAGAAAAAAGAAGGATTTTATAGCGTATCGTAAGCCTATCATTCAAGTAAAAGATAAAAACTTCAAAGGCGATATAAATTCCACAAATCCTGATGAACATATTATTTGTAGATGTGAGCAGGTAACTGAAACTGAGATTATTGATGCTTTGCACCGTAATATTGCTATCAAATCAATTGATGCGATAAAAAGACGTACAAGAGCAGGTATGGGAAAATGCCAAAGTGGATTCTGTCGCTCGCGGGTAAAGGAAATCATTGCTCGTGAACTTCATATACCAGTAGAGGAAGTAACACAGCGAGGGAAGGATTCACCTGGACTGCCGGAAAGAGCAAAACGAGGAAAGTATATAAAATTGTAAATACAGAGAGTAAATAGCCTTAACTAATTAAGAGTTAGGCTATTTATTTTTTTATACACAGAAAGCATGTGTAGAATAATGAACCGCGAAAGCCATGGAGAAAAGCAAAGAACAAGCCGCAGTTCAAGAGCTTTTTACTTATAGCAGGATTTATAGATAAATATGGCTAATTTAAAAAGTTATGTATTTTTTGAAAAAAAGGGAGAAAAATATGAAAATTAATATTACTAAAAAAGAGTATCAATTATTTTTGGATATGGTATACCTAAGTGACTGGGTACTACATGCTCATTCAGAAGAAAGAACAGAGGCAAAAAAGCCTTATAAAGAATTAGAACAAAAGATATTGTCTTTCGCAAATGAATTTGGGATGGAAGAGGTGATAGAAAGGAACGAAAAATCAGGAGAGGATTCTCTTAATAAAAAGTTTACAACAAATAGTCAAATTGTAAAACATGTTGAGAATTTTGAAAATGCAACTTTTTGGGAAGAATTAATTGAAAGACTTGCCAGAAGGGATTTTATCCAAAAATATGGTGAGGAAGCTATTTTACAAATGTCTATTAGCGAACGATTTGGAAAAGAAATGGCTTTTCATCAGGAATACCATGAAGAATTTGATAAAAATGGTCTAGATAATTTACAAATTCACAATTTGTAGAAAGAATAAGTGAATAATAGAACTTATAATTTATCAGAAAATTTAGCGAATGTCAATAAAGTTTGCAAAAAAAAATATATTTTTTTTGTAGTTATATAGGAATTTTGATTTCAATGTCGAATGGTAACTGAGTAGAAAATTGTGGTGAAGTAATTTTGTATGGAAATCATGAAGAGAATTTATGAATATTGTATACAAAATTACTTGTCGCATTTAGTAACATAAAGAGAAAGAAGGAGATACTTATGAGAAAAATGAAGACAATGGACGGGAACACTGCTGCAGCTTATATTTCTTATGCCTTTACAGATGTGGCAGCGATTTTTCCAATTACCCCATCTTCACCTATGGCAGAAGCTGTTGATGAATGGTCGGCTCAAGGAAAGAAAAATCTTTTTGGACAAACCGTAAAAGTTATGGAAATGCAGTCAGAGGCTGGTGCTGCTGGTGCAGTGCATGGTTCTTTACAAGCAGGTGCTTTGACTACGACTTACACTGCATCTCAAGGTCTCTTGCTTATGATTCCTAACATGTATAAAGTTGCTGGGGAATTACTTCCGGCTGTTTTCCATGTTAGTGCTAGAGCATTGGCAACCAATGCGCTTAATATATTTGGCGATCATCAGGATGTTATGGCTGCTAGGCAAACGGGCTGTGCATTGCTTGCTGAAAGCAGCGTACAAGAAGTTATGGATTTGAGTGCGGTTGCACATTTAGCAGCATTAAAAGGTAAAGTTCCTTTTATCAATTTCTTTGATGGTTTTAGAACTTCTCATGAAATACAAAAAATCGAAACGATCGAGTATGATGAATTGGCTAAGTTATTAGATTTAAACGATGTAGATACTTTCAGAAGAAATGCATTGAATCCGGATCATCCAGTACTTCGTGGTACTGCACAAAATCCTGACATTTATTTCCAGGAAAGAGAAGTATCTAATAAATACTATGATGCGTTACCTGAAATCGTAGAAAATTATATGGCCGAAATTAATAAAATTACCGGCAGGGATTATCATCTCTTTAATTATTATGGCGCACCAGATGCGGATAGAATGATTATTGCTATGGGTTCAGCCTGTGAGGCAATTGAAGAAACGGTAGATTATTTAAATGCAAATGGTGAAAAAGTTGGTTTGTTGAACGTTCATTTGTACAGACCATTCTCCATTGAACACTTCTTTAAGTATATCCCTGAAACAGTGAAAAAGATTGCTGTTCTTGACAGAACAAAAGAGCCTGGTTCTTTGGCTGAACCTTTATATCTTGATGTAAAAACTGCCTTCTATAATCGTGGGACTCACCCTGTGATTGTAGGCGGAAGATATGGACTTGGATCAAAGGATGTAGTACCTGCTCATATTGTTGCCGTTTATGAAAATTTGAAAGCTGATGCGCCTAAAGATGGATTTACCATTGGTATTGTTGATGACGTAACTTTCAAATCTTTGCCAACTACTGCAGATGTTGATACGACTCCTGAAGGGACAAAAGCTTGTAAGTTCTGGGGTCTTGGTTCAGATGGTACAGTTGGTGCAAATAAGAGTGCAATCAAAATTATCGGTGATAAAACGGATATGTATGCACAAGCTTATTTTGCTTATGATTCTAAAAAATCCGGCGGGATTACAGTTTCCCATCTTAGATTTGGTAAAAAACCAATTAAATCTCCATACTTAATTAACAAAGCTGATTTTGTAGCTTGTCATAATCAATCCTATGTAGATAAATATGATGTATTAGTTGGATTAAAACCAAATGGCAGCTTCTTACTCAATTGTATTTGGGATCAGGAAGAATTAGAAACAAAATTGCCAGGCTTTATGAAACGTTATATTGCACAAAACAATATTAACTTCTACACGCTAAATGCCGTCAAAATTGCGCAAGAAATTGGATTGGGCGGCAGAATCAACATGATTATGCAGTCTGCGTTCTTTAAAATTGCTCATATTATTCCAGTTGAAGATGCGGTTAACTACTTGAAAGATGCAGTTGTTGGCTCTTATGGCAATAAAGGTCAAAAAGTGATTGACATGAATAATGCTGCTATTGATAAAGGCGTGGAGTCCATTGTCAAAATTACTATTCCAGAAAGCTGGAAAACTGCTGCTGACAGTACAAAAGATGAAGCTCATTTTGCTTGTGCTTGCAGCAATGCGAATCAAAAACAAGTACCTGAATTTATTGAAAAAATCCTGATTCCAATGAATAGACAAGAAGGCGATTCGTTACCAGTTAGTGCTTTTATTGGCAGCATGGAAGACGGTACATTCCCACTTGGAACGGCTGCCTATGAAAAACGTGGTATTGCAATTAATGTTCCTGAATGGCAAATGGACAAATGTATCCAATGTAATCAGTGCGCATTTGTGTGTCCTCATGCTGTAATCAGACCTGTTTTAGTGAATGAAGAAGAGATGAAAAATGTACCTGAAGGCTTTACTGCAAAAGCAGCCGTTGGTGTAAAAGATTTGCAGTTCAGACTTGCGATTTCTCCTCTTGATTGTACTGGCTGCGGTAACTGCGCACAGGTATGTCCTGCAAAAGAAAAAGCATTGATTATGAAACCGTTGGAAACCCAATTACATGAAGTGAAATTATGGGATTATCTCGCTAATATTTCACCAAAAGAAAATCCTCTGAAAAAGAACACTGTAAAAGGCAGTCAATTTGAACAGCCGTTGTTAGAATTCTCTGGTGCTTGCGCAGGCTGCGGTGAAACGCCTTATGTTAAACTTGTTACTCAATTGTTTGGTGATCGTATGATGGTTGCCAATGCTACGGGTTGTACATCTATCTGGGGTGGCAGTGCTCCATCGATACCATACACAACAAATCATGAAGGACATGGTCCAGCATGGGCGAATTCCTTATTCGAAGATAATGCTGAATTTGGTCTTGGTATGCATTTAGGTGTAAAAGCGCTAAGAGAAAAATTAGCGGGTACGGTTAAAGAAGCTATTGAACTTAATATTAGTGCGGAACTAAAAGCTGCATTGGCGGATTGGTTGGAGCATAAAGATAGCGGTGAAGCAAGCCGTTCCAGAGCAAACCTTGTGGCTAGTCTTGTAGCTGCAGAAAAAGGCGACAATGCTTTATTGAATGAAATTGATAAAAATAAAGATTTTTTGGTGAAAAGATCACAATGGATTTTTGGTGGCGATGGCTGGGCTTATGATATCGGTTACGGCGGTTTGGATCATGTATTGGCATCTGGTGAAGATGTGAATGTTTTAGTACTTGATACTGAAATCTATTCTAATACCGGCGGACAGGCTTCCAAGTCTACTCCAGCTGCAGCAATTGCTCAATTTGCTGCTAGCGGTAAGACCACTAAGAAGAAAGATCTTGGTATGATGGCTATGAGCTATGGCTATGTATATGTTGCACAAATTGCTATGGGTGCTGATAAAAATCAGACATTAAAAGCAATTGCTGAAGCAGAAGCATATCCAGGTCCATCTCTTGTCATCGCATATGCCCCTTGCATAAGCCATGGTCTGAGAAAAGGCATGGGCTTTAGCCAGCTTGAAATTAAAAATGCCGTAGAATGCGGATATTGGGGGATGTATCGTTATAACCCAACATTAAAAGAAGAAGATAAGAATCCATTCATTCTGGATTCCAAAGAGCCAACAGCTGACTTCCAAGAGTTCTTAATGGGTGAAGTAAGATTTGCATCCCTTAAGAAACAATATCCAGACTTAGCTGATGCTTTATTTGCGAAAACAGAAAAAGATGCTAAGGAAAGATTGGCAACTTATAAAAGACTTGCACAATCGTAAGTAGTAATTTCTATTAAAAGAGGCATTTGGCAGCTCGCTAGCGAGCTCCCAAAT
>DJJR01000054.1 GCA_002434245.1 Pelosinus fermentans | reverse complement strand
TATCCGAACTTGCTATGCAGCGGATCGCACGAGAACTTAATAATTCTGAGACGGTTTTCATTTTTCCACCCGATGATGAAAGTCACGATGTGAAACTTAGATATTTTACGCCAACTACTGAAGTACCATCTTGTGGACACGTCACCATTGCAGCTCACTATGCTCGCTCGATAGAAAATCAACTCGGATCGGGAAGGGTCATTCAAAAAATAGGGATTGATATTTTACCCATCGATATTATAAAAAATAACGATTATACAATATGGATGACGCAAGGATCTATCGAATTCTCTGAGCCCCTTTCCACTAAAGACCGTGAACTCTTATTATCATCTCTCGGTCTAACAGAAGAAGAAATAGACGAACGCTGTCCAATTCAGGTAGTTTCTACAGAACACTCAAAAGTAATGATTGGGATTACATCCATAGCAAAACTTCATCGCTTATCTCCTAATATGAGCATGTTAAGCAACTTAAGTAGATCCATTGGCTGCAATGGTTACTATGTCTTTTTTTTGACGGCGCGACTCTCCTGCAACAGTAACTGTATAAAATAATAAAACCGCACTGCCAAAGGGTATCCTTTTACAATGCGGTTCCATTTATCAAATAACTAATTCCACTATTGTGCCATGATCCGCTGGCAAACATTTGTGATAAAAACTTCCTGATCTTGATCCTCTGAAAATCCCATGTCCATAAGTACATACGACGTTGCTGTAATATTAGCCTTTTTTAACAGCATCTTTGCGCAGGCCATTTTGCATCCGTCAATGGCGATTACTTCGGTAGCCTCCTCGGCTGCTTTTAAAAAACGCGGATACCCTGCACCTATACCGGCCAAACAACTCGTGCCGCAACGTGCATAACCTACCGCCCGTAAATTACGTCCGACCTGATCACTTACCGCTCCTTCGGTACAGCCCCCAGAACAAGTATAAAGTACTCGGGTTGAATTTTCTCCCCCATCATTGCATCCCATATATATCCCCTCCATTTATTTTTTTACTATAGTGTAAGCAATATGCTGCTTATAAAAAATAAAATAAAAATCCTGAAATAGTTGACATTAAAACTACCGAGACAATAAAAGCCACTACCAACCTTTTTTGAAAAACCGAGTTCAACAATACGATTTCTGGCAAACTTGCCCCAGCAGAGCTGATAGCGAGTGCCATAACAGCTCCAGCACTCATCCCTTTGGCTATGAGAATTTGTGATATAGGAATCATAGCAGAAAGGCGAACATACAATGGAATGCCAACAATAGCTGCCAAGGGAATGAGCCACCATGAGTCGCCCCCCAAGTAGTGGGAAATCCACTCCGTTGGTACGACTTCGTGAATAAAAGCTCCGATTGCTGCACCCAATAATAAATAAGGACATACTGATTTTATAAGCTCAATCGTTTCTTTCCACGCCCCAGCAACACTAAAGCTCGCTGGAATTGCATCGAGGTCTTGCACCACCAAATCCTTCACTGCTCCTTCAAAGCCCATCTTTTCAAGAGCAAAGCCGATAACGATGGATAACACCGAGGTAATTAGTGTATAAACCGTAGCCACTTTCCAACCTAAGAAAAATACCATGAGTGTCAGGATCGTCGGATCTAAAATGGGTGAGGAGAATAAAAAGATCATGACGATACCGAAGCGAACTTTTTTATTTAATAAATTTACAATGATCGGAATAGTAGAGCAAGAGCAAAAAGGGGTCACAAAAGCAAATACAATCGCACCCAATGCACCAACAAAAGAGTTTTTTCCAGAAAGCCATGTATTAATTTTGTCATAGGGAATCCAGATTTGGAGTAAATTAATCAGAAAACTAATTCCTACAAACAATACGGATAATTCAAAAATAAGGGTAGCAAAAGTTTTCAAAATATCATACATTCTTTTCACCTCCTTTTTTATTTGCATTTTGCAAGTATACATTAAAAAAAAGAATTCACCGCACTGGCGAACAGCACACACTGGATTGAGCCAAACTTCGATTCAGCAATTGAATGGACCGAATGACTGTCTCTTTCTCAAATTCTGTCATACTCGAAAAGACTTCCTGGAAATAGATATTCATCTGCTCACTGATTTCTATCACAACGCGGAACCCCAACTCTGACAAGGAAAGTATATATACCCGTCTATCCTCAGGATCCTCTACTTTTTCCACCAAGTCCAGCTTCATCAGTGTTTGGACTTGCCTGCTAAAAGTCGTGATATCCATGCCTAGCGCATCGGCTACTTCCTGCATGGAGGGTTGTCGTCGCTTATTGATCTCATATAAAATATGACTCTGAATCACTGATAGATCGGTTTCACTGACTTTACAGCCGCATTTATCAATTAACCCCAGCCTTCTCGTCATCAAATGAAAGGTTTCCCGGATTTGTTCCATTTCCATATTTATCACCTCACCCTCATTTTACCAGTATTATTTGCAATTTGCAAGTAATACTGGTGGAATGAAACCTTCCAAAATTTGATTAAAGTTATCAAACAGTAGAGGTCAGATATCAACATCCGCACTCTACTAAAATTTCCGAACAGCAGTGATGATCAGAACTTGATCGTAATTAACTTCAATCCTACAATCGTAACAATTTTATTTGTCCTTTCATATTTGCTCTTGTCTCACAAAAATCGCCCTGCTCACGGTATTTGTGTAGCCGCGCCAAGTCTTCTTGATAATATGAACGCTGCTCCAGCTCCTTAACTATCAATTCCCGTACAAAAGGATACCGTTCTAGGCTGGTCTTATCCACACTATAATAAACCCACTGGGCTTGCTTCTCACTGGTAATCAACTTGGCATATTTAAGCTTAATCAGATGCCGTGAAGCATTGGGCTGACTGAGATTCAACACCGCTTCCAAATGACAGACGCATAAGGTTTCCTTGTACAATAAGTGCAAAATCCGCAGCCGAGTCCCATCACCCAGCGCTTTTAATATTTCGACTATATCCATCACTGCCACCTCAATTATTTTTATGCTATTCCTTGTTATAAGAAATAACACACATACGCTCTTTTTCATGTAGGTTAAGTTAATTATATTAAGACCTATTCCTGATTGTATTGTTCCCCTCGTGGAATAGGCCTTAGAGTTCTATCATCTTGACAGACAAAATTTTAATAAAATTGGAACATACTGCTTGAATTTATTAAAAAGTATTTATCCTTAGTCGCAGTAATGACTGCGAATCCCCGATTGTTCGGATCGCTTCACGAGTAACCAAGCCTATAATAGGTAGGCACCCCAAACTTTCAATTGTTGCTTCTCTGAGACGTTGGTGCCAGTCTGTAAATTCATATAATAATGTACTTCTTCTCAAGATATTATCATATATTTGTTTAATTATGCAACTGAATCTGTATCTTTATAAAATTATTTATTAAAATAAAAAGCTCTAGCCAATACGCAGTCATATATTTGCTACAACAGAAACATCCCATTTAACTCATATAACTTCAATTGAATATAAATAACTCTAATTTAGCCAAGTATAACCCACCTAACTATCATTATCTAACTGGCATGCTTTTAAGATGTTATTTTTCTTCTTTCTTAATATGTAAATAATTATACCTATAAATCCTAACACCAACCACCAAAGGGTCATATTAGGCATTGCTACTATAAGGACAAGTAAATTAGCTGTATAAAACACGATAGAAGTAATTGCCGAAATCCTTATTATTATCTTCCATATTTTTATATTAGGGTGAAACCTTTTGATTTCAAGTTCAGTCAAGCTTAATCCCACAATTGCTGCAAATGTTAATCCTAATGCATAACTATAATTAGCAATAAACCCTATATCAATATAATGAACAAAGAAGAGTATTATAACCGCAAATCCATAGACAAGTAAAGTCGAATAACCTGGTCCTCCTAGTATGGTTCTACAAAACATAGATGGAAATATTTCATCTCTTGCAAACGTTAATCCTTGCCGAGCAGAACGGAATCCTAGAATAAAAACATTATCATATATGACAATTGCTAATAGAACGTATCCGATTGCTAATGCATTCTGAGGTACGTAATACGAAATAGCTTTAATCACCGAGAAATCTGGGTCGATATTTGCTTGAGAGGCAATGTATTCCCAGGGAACGGACTTATATAAAAAATAACTTATCGATATGTAGTAAATAGATACAAATGAAAGTCCGTATAAAAAGATCTTCCAAATAACCGACGAAAAATTTTTGGTACATTCTTCTCCTGCATTTTGCCCATGTGTAATTCCGCCATAGGCAAACATTATTATAAAAATTCCTGTGATAAAGCCTGTAAAATCTGGACTTGTATTTATATATGCTTGAAGTGCATTCTCATATGGAATATTATGAAAATCACTGGTGGTATGGCCTGCTGTAAAACTTATAAAGATTATGCTAAGTATCAGAGTACAAGTACAAGTAATAGGTGCAGTAAAGCCTTCCCAGCGCATTAGATTAATAATTAATCCAACCATTATTAAAAAAAAGGCAAATGCTATATTGTTTTCTTCGATAAAGGCAGCAATGTATGTATAACCTGCAATATTTAGACCTATTGCAATAAATTTTCCAGCCAAAAGTACGGCTGCTTGAATCTGAAATGGTGTTGCCACCCAATAACACCAAGTAACTAAAAAACCTAGTATTGGGTGAATCGCCCTCTTATAGTATGTATAATCTCCACCGCAACTCGGCCAAAGAGAAGAGCATAGTCCACTAATAAAGGCCGATGCAAACGCAGGTATCGAGCCTAAAACAAAAGCCCATGTGACCATCTTTCCTATAATGTTAGGACTAATCAGCGCATGAATTGCAGTAGGAATTATGAAAATACCTACACCAATACATACGCTGATACACATAAAAAAGATCTGAAGACTTGAATATTTAACGGTTAATTTTGTTGGCAATTTTGAAACCATCCTTATACAATGATATTTAAGTTATTTCTCCCCAAAGGCTACAAATATACTTATAACAGCACTTTCTTCCCCACAAGCTGATTGCGTACTACAATTTTGACCAATGCAATCAACACTAACATTTCTGAGACCAGCTTTGACAAACCACTCTTTGATTTTTTCTCTTTTAAATCCCAACCATCGGTCACTTTGTTCTACTTTTAGAAATTCATAATCATGTTCATCAAGATCCTTAATCACGATCTTCCCGTTGTTCTTAGCAATCCTAGCCATTTCTTTTATTGCCACTAGTGGATCCTCTACATGATGTAAATACATATTTGCAAAAACATATTCAACAATTTCCTTTTCTAAGGGTAATCGCTGTGCATCTCCTAATACGTAAGTAATTTTTCCAGTGTCGCCATTTTTTTCTTAATGCTATCGAGCATGGCCTGCGATTGGTCAACAGCAATTACTTCTATCCCCTTGCCAACAAGTCCCTCAGTGATGAATCCCGTCCCTGCACCTATATCTGCAGCAATTCTTCCCTTTTGAACTCCGGCTACCTCAAAAGCTTTTTCTCTAACTTGCTCAGAAAAAAATCTGCCTCTCATTTCATCCCATTGATTTGCAACCCTGTCAAAATATTCTTTACCTTCCAATTGCAACTCCCTCCTATCTAATATAACTGCTAACTTTTTTCAAATATTAATTATTTTATCTTTTATAATATTAAACATCTAGATTTTATCACGAGTGTTGATTA
>DJJR01000022.1 GCA_002434245.1 Pelosinus fermentans | reverse complement strand
GGTTATTCTTTGTGATATAATGTAAACAGAAGATTCCTTATCGTCGAGGAAAATCAGGAAATAGAGCAGTCAATAACGTACAAGGAGGCATCATATGGGACATCATCATGGTCATAGTCATGAAGGACCTCTTCATGTAAAAAATAACCGCACCGCACTCACAATATCACTGATCATCACCGCGGGTATCATGCTTCTTGAATTCCTGGGAGGATTGTTTACAAACAGTCTTGCTTTGCTTTCTGATGCCGGACACATGCTCAGTGACACCACCTCGCTGGGATTAAGCCTGTTTGCAACTGTTTTGGCACTTAAACCGCCGTCACCCCAAAAAACCTATGGATTTTACCGTTTTGAAATACTGGCTGCTTTTTTCAATGGAGTGACTTTATTTATTATTGCCGGCTTGATTGTTTGGGAAGCCTACGGACGCTTTTTCGCACCGCCGTCAGTCAATAGTATCTACATGATCGCCATTGCTGTGATCGGCCTGCTCGCCAACTTATTAAGTGCCCTCGTATTGACGAAAAAGGGAAATATGGACAAGAGCATTAATCTCCGCAGTGCATATCTTCATGTTCTCGGCGATGCCCTTGGTTCTGTCGGGGCCATAATCGCAGGATTATTGATGTATTTTTTCTCCTGGTATACGGCTGATCCCATCATCAGCGTCATTGTTGCACTGTTAATTCTGCGAAGCGCGTGGGGTGTGATCAATGAATCGATGAACATCCTGCTCGAAGGAACGCCTCCTACAATCAATTGGCTGGAAGTAAAAGAGTCCCTGCAGCGTATCAATGGCGTTCGTGATGTTCACGATCTGCACATCTGGACAATCACCTCCGGCCTCGACTCACTAAGCTGCCATCTGCTAATTGAAGAGAACAAGAATGCCCAGACGATCCTGCAGGAGGCAATCAACAGCATTCGCGACCAGTTTCAAATTCACCACACTACGATCCAAATTGAAATAGCAGACTTCAATCATGAAACATGCCTGCAAGCAGCTCTCCCCGTCCATACACGAACCTAAGGGCAGACAAGATAATAAAAAGCCTTTCAGCTATAACGCTGGAAGGCTTTTTATTATCCTAATTTGAGCCATTTTTATTACTTCATTTATTCTGTTATACATGTACCATCATTGAACACTTTTTTCTTGTTTAATTTTCCATGAATTTTGACAATGACTTTTTGGAAGACTAAAAATAAAATCAAAGGAGGAGGATATGTATGGAAAGAAAATTATCTAAACGAAAAATGCTCCGCGGAAAATATAAAAAATATGCTGCCGCTTTAGCAGGTGCTGCTATCATGACAGGTGCTGCAGGTACTGCACTTCCTGCTACCACTTTTGCTGCTGAAAATCCTAATATTCATCCTATAAAAATAGAAGAAACCAAAGCAAGTGCCAGCTATGATACCAGATATAATGATAGCTCCCACTATAACACGAGGCAGAACAACGGCTCCAGCTATGATACTCGGTATAATGGCAGTAATAACAAAAATGTTACTAGAGCAGACAACAATGCCACTTACGCTCCCAGACATAATACCGGTGCCAGCTATGATACCCGATATAATGACAGCTCGAGATATAATACCAAATATAACAATGGTTCCAGTTATGATACCCGGTATGATAGCAGTAAAAATACTAATACTAGAGGCACTTACGCCAGTGCTAGTTATGATACTCGCTATGATGGCAATAATGGCAGTAAATATGATACTAGATATCACAACAGAGACGGTAAATATGATACTCGGTATAATAATAGAAATGGCTGGCATCAACACAATCGCAGCTGGCCCAGTTCTAGCGATAACCGAGCAGTATACAAAGATGGTCGGATCTATTACGGCAGTGACAGCAATCGCTATCATGGCTATTATGATTCCGGTTATTACCAAACCAGCCCTATAACCGTTGCTAAAGATTTTGCAGCCAGATACGGATTTGACGCAAGCCGTGATTCTTTTTCCCTTCTTTCCCAATCAGGTAATCGAGCCACAGTTCAAGTGGTAAAACAAGATACCAATCAACGTTTTAAAATGGATCTTGTGAGAAGCCAAGGCGGCGATTGGAATATTACTGGAGTACGTGGGACAGGCAATGCCAACTACGCAGCAACGTATCGTTAAGATTGGACACTGACACTTTTTCCTTTACTATCATAAATGTCATACAAACCAAAATAGCTAGAAACCTTTTCAATAAGGTTTCTAGCTATTTTTATTAAAAGAAAACTACCGCTACTAAAATACGAATGGAATCGCGCGAGGCAATTTAGGTCTTTGTCATCCGCAAGTGGCGCAATAAACGATTGCCTATTTCCTTGTTATTTACTGCTCGCTGCTGCATATAATCATTCTCGAGGAGGACCAGCATAGAAACAATTTCGTTCACAGTATATTCCACCGCTGTTTCTGCACTGGCATGATTCTTATTGATGAAAGTCATAACAGAATCACTAAATGAACGGGAATTCATTAATTCCCTATGAGCAGCTAAAACTTCAGCCTGCCCTTCTTTATCTTTTTCATTTAATTGCTGCAAACTGATAATCTCTGCTTCTGCTGCTTGCTGTGCCGCTAAAAAACGGTTTTTTTCTTTTGCTTTTTGACTCATAATACTTCCTGAAGAAGCTGCAGGTTTTTCTCCTTTTGCTCTGTTATTACTCTTCGCCAAACTTATCATCCACGATTTTCTTCAAAGCAGCACCTGCTTCAGCAGCATCGGGTCCATCAATTTTCAATGTGATTGTATCTCCTTGTTTTACACTTAACCCCATAAGATTAATTAGGCTTTTCCCATTAGCCTGCTTATTCTCTTTTATGATCGTAATGCTGGATGTAAAGGCAGAACATTTTTGAGCAAAAATAGCTGCTGGTCTTGCGTGCAGCCCCGCCTTATTTTTAATTTGCAAATTGAGTTCCATTACAATTCCCCTTTCTTTTCATAGGATCGTAATCTATGCTTTTCTGGCAATAACTTTCTTAACAGCCAACACCACATCATCCGCAGTAAGTCCGTATTTTTTTAAAAGCTCTTTTGGAATGCCTGATTCACCGAAGGTATCACGTACTCCAACACGTTCCATCGGTACAGGAAAATTCTCCACCAGCACTTCTGCTACTGCACTGGAGAGACCTCCAATAATGCTGTGTTCTTCACAAGTAACAATAGCGCCTGTTTGTTCTGCTGCTTTTACAATTGCGTCTTTATCAATTGGTTTTATGGTATGAATATTCAGCACTCTAATACTGAAACCTTCTGTTTGCAATTTTTCAGCAGCCTCTTTAGCAATATGAACCATTATTCCTGTTGCAGCAATGGTTGCATCCGTTCCCTCCACTAAGCAAACAGCTTTGCCATGCTTAAACCTATATTCTTCTGTAAATAAATCAGGTACTGCCATACGTCCTAAACGAATATACACAGGTCCATCATACTCAGCAGCGAATTGTATTGCTTGGCAGGTTTCATTCCCATCAGCCGGTACTAACACCGTCATATTAGGAATACTGCGCATTAAAGAGATATCTTCAATCGACTGATGAGAAGCCCCATCCTCCCCCACAGTCAAACCAGCATGAGTGGCGGCAATTTTCACATTTAGTTTCGGGTAGCAAATCGAATTTCGTATTTGTTCATAAGCACGTCCACTGGCAAACATAGCAAATGTAGAGATGAAAGGAATTTTTCCCGTTGCTGCCAAACCTGCAGCAACTCCCGCTAAATTTTGTTCTGCAATACCAACGTTAAAAAATCGTTCAGGATAACTTTTAGCAAATACGCAGGTTTTCGTTGATTTGGATAAATCCGCATCCAACACTACAATATTAGAGCAAAGGCCACCCATTTTTTCTAATGCCTCACCGTAGGCCTCTCGTGTAGCTTTTGCCATTTCTATAGCCCTCCCCTTGACAGCTCAAATAAAAATTCTTCACATTCGCTAATGGATGGAGCTTTCCCATGCCATTCTGCTGCATTCTCCATCTTTCTGATACATTTTCCCTTAATGGTAGTAGCAATAATTGCAGTCGGCTTATCAAGAACTCCTTTGGCGCTTTGAACAGCACAATGGATTTCTTTGAGATCATGACCATCGATCTCAAGAACATTCCAGCCAAAAGCACGCCATTTTTCTGGAATAGGCAGAGGTGATAACACTTCGGAAATCGAACCGTCAATTTGAAGACCATTGAAATCAATAAAAATGGTAAGATTATTCAACTTATAATGAGCTGCAAACATTGCTGCTTCCCATATTTGTCCTTCTTCTAGTTCACCGTCGCCCAACAATGCAAAGACGCGATAATCGCCGCCATCGATTTTGCCAGCTAAAGCCATTCCAGCCGCAGCACTCAATCCTTGTCCCAAAGATCCTGTAGACATATCCACGCCAGGAATGCCTTTCATATCAGGATGTCCCTGCAAGCGGCTATTTATTTTACGCAGCGTTAATAATTCATCCGCAGAAAAGAACCCTCTTTCAGCTAACGCAGCATATAATACGGGTGCCGCATGCCCTTTACTTAACACAAATCGATCCCGCTTAGGGTTTTTGCTATTTGAAAGATCAATATTCATTTCTTTAAAATATAGATAGGTCAGAATTTCTACTGCTGACAGGGAACCGCCCGGATGACCTGATTGTGCCTGTGTAATCATACGAATAATATTCTTACGTATATTCAGTGTTTTCTCTGTTAAACTATTAATTAATTCAATATTCACTCTATTTGCGATACCTCCCCATTGTCATTAGATAAGATACGGCCAATTAAGGCCGTATTTCACCTTCATCTTTTTACTATTTATTTTTAACTTTTTCCCAATCCGCTAAGAATTTGCTGATGCCGGCATCGGTTAAAGGATGCTTAGCCATCTGTTCAATTACACTATAAGGCATAGTACCAATATGAGCACCTGCTAAGGCTGCTTGTGTAGCATGGCGCACGGTACGAATGCTCGCAGCAATAATTTCCGTCTTAAAACCATACATTTTAAAAATAGCAGCAATTTCTTCAACCACTTTTAAACCATCTTCATTAATATCTTCTAAGCGTCCGATAAAAGGACTTACGTAGCTGGCACCTGCCGATGCAGCTAACAAGGCTTGATTGGAAGAGAAGATCAAAGTAACATTTGTTTTAATACCTTTTGCTGCCAATACTTTAACAGCTTTCAGTCCTTCAATTGTCATAGGAATTTTAATAACAATATTAGGATTTAATGCGGCTAAAGGCAATGCTTCTTCCACCATTTTGTCTGCTTCCAGACTAATAACCTCAGCGCTAATAGGACCGTCAACGATCGCGCATATCTCTTGCACGACCTCTTGAAAATTACGTCCTTCTTTTGCTATCAAGGAAGGGTTGGTAGTAACTCCGCGAATAACTCCCAGATCATTTGCTTTAGCAATGTCACTAACGTTTGCAGTATCAATAAATATTTTCATCAAAATCTCCCCTTTTACATATTTTTTTCCAATCTGAGTTAAGATACACATTATAAATGATATTGTACAGCATTGCTAAATATCATGAGCCACAATATTTAACAATGCAAGCTCTTACTTATATTTTATCACTAGACTTTACTTTGTCAATCATTTTATTATCTTTTATGTTATTTTTAATATCTTTTTTCTTACTTTTTCTTTTTATTATTTATTATTTTTTCTTTTAATGAATCTAGTATTGATTGTTTTCTTAGTTTTTGCTATGATAACTGTAATTGTAAATATACAACTTTTAGGGAATTTACTTAACCGCAATCATTTGCCAGACTATATTTTATATACTTTTCTTATAAAGTAAGAACATGATAAACGATCAACAAGGAGAAACTATGTTTTTAATTGAAAGAAGAAAAAAAATTCTCGAATTTCTCAGCAGCCATGGAAAAGCTACAGTGAAAGAATTGTCATCATTTTCAGGTGTTACAGAGGTTACTCTGCGCAATGACCTGAAAACGATGGAAGAAGAAGGTCTTATTAAGAGGTTTCACGGTGGTGCTATTATCTCCGAACAAGTTGATCCAGAAAACTTTTTTTCGGTACGAGAGCAAAAGAATCAGAATCAAAAATCCGCCATTGCCAAAAAAGCAGCTGAATTGGTCACTAATGGTCAATGCATTCTTTTAGATGGAAGCTCTACCATACGTGAATTTGCTAAACTATTAAAAACTATGCCAGTACGTTTAACAGTAATTACAAATGGCATCTATACAGCTCTCGAATTGAGAGATAATCCTTTAATAACAGTGATTCTGCTTGGCGGAGTCATCCGGGTTGGCTCAACGGCCCTTGAGGGAACATTAGGAACCAATATTTTAAATCAGCTTAAAATTGATATCATGTTCACTTCCGCCAGCGGCTTTACGATAAAAGACGGGCTGATGGATTTCAATGTATATGAGGTGGATCTGAAAAAACGGATGGTTGAGTCTTCAGCCAAATTGGTCACTCTCATGGATTCCAGTAAATTTGACACTTCTTCTCTGGCTTCTTTTGCTGCCACTGATCAAATGGATACCCTTATCACCGACGACAGTGCACCAGCAGAAATAATTGCACAATTACGAAATATGAATATCAATGTTCTTATTGGCTAGTAAGGTCAATGAATAAGAAAATCACTGTTTGTTCTTCATCGAGCAAACAGTGATTTTTTTTATAATTTTACGACAATCTTTAACCCTTCACCTTTTTTCACCATACCGAATCCCTTAACCAGCTGTTCCATTGGCAAGACATTCGTAATAATTTTCTTCCCATCCACAATTTTCTTAGCCAATAACTGATAGGCTGTCATATGCTGAGGTATGGTTGAAGCATAGGCTCCATAAACAGATATTTCTCTATAATGGACAAGATTCATATCTAAAGGATTTATAGCATGATCTTTAGGCAAACCTGCAAATAAACTAAGTCTTCCACCTTTTTTAAGAAGCTGCAACCCTTGTGATTGCGCAATAGGCACTGAGCAAGCAGTAATTGCCACATCGACCCCCTTGTCATTGGTAAGAGACATTACTTCTTGCATAAGATCTACACTTTTTGAATTAATAAGATAATCAGCTCCACATTTTCCCGCAAGTTCCAGCCGATCTTGTGCTACATCTGCAAGAATAATTTTTGCTGCCCCCTTTGCTTTGGCCAAGGCTACATGCATAGCACCAATTGCTCCCGCCCCAATGACCAAAACTTCATCACCAATGCCAATCTGCAAATGTTCTTGACCATTAATAACACAAGATAAAGGTTCTGTAAGAGTAGCATCCACCAGATCAGCAGTATCATCCAGCTTTATCACATTGCCTCGATTCACAGCTTGAGCAGGTATTTTTATATATTCAGCAAAGCCACCATCAAGAGAATAGCCAAACAACAATACTTCTTCACAAAGATTGCTTTTGCCTTGCAAACAGTAATGACATTTTCCGCAAGTCATTTGAGGAACTACTAGCACCTTATCCCCAACTTGATAATCTTCCGCTTCACTCCCGATATTTTCTATGATCCCCGTCAGCTCGTGACCTGTAATCCTTGGAGGAGTTACATTTGCCTGGCCAAAATTATAAATCCTTACATCTGTACCACAAATTGCACAATATTTTACTCGGATAAGAATATCGCCTTTGTCGATATTAGGTATTTCTCGATTCTCAAATTTTACATTTTGCGGACCATAAAATACTGCTGCTTTCATCATACTAGACATCTCCCATCCTTTTTCATTTTCGTTTTCACGACTTTCAGCTTATTGCATTTTCTCATCTCAATGATTCTATATACACTTCAATTATACCACTTTTAATTTTCTTTTTGTTTCTTTTTTTCTATTTTTTGCTCATTTTTATTATTTTTAATAAAAATTATCTTATTTTTTAATATAAAACATAATGAATATCTATTGACGATTGTTTCTTTTTTTCATATAATAAACTCAAAAGAAAATAAATAATAAGAAATAGTAATAAAAAGAAAATTTCATAATCTATTAGAGTAAAACGCTAAATACTTCCTCTTTTCAAAAAGAACTGAATACCTCTTCCAAAAAAACAAAGTGATTATATATACACTAATGATTTAGATCACTTTCATAATAAAGTCAAGAATTTTAATGAAAGGAGGCAGCTTTCTTAAAATAACAGAATAATAAGAAATACTTTATGGGGTGAAAAACAAATGAAAATTGCAATTGGTTGTGACAACGCCGCTTTTGAATTAAAAAATATCCTTAAAAAATACATGGAAGAGCTAGGACATGAAGTAATCGATTTCGGAATTCCTTCTGCCGATGATTCAACCTTTTATCCTAATATTGCTGAAACAGTTGCTGAAAGCGTTAAAAAAGGTGAATCTGCTAGAGGCATGCTGCTATGTGGAACCGGTATCGGTATGTGCATTACTGCAAATAAAGTCTCAGGCATTTATGCAGCCTTATGCCATGACACTTTCTCTGCTGAAAGAGCTATCAAAAGCAACAACGCTCAAATCATTACAATGGGCGCCAGAGTTATCGGCCCTGAATTAGCTAAAGTGATCACCAAAACCTGGCTTGCTTCTGAATTCACGCCTGGCTCTTCAACACCCAAGATTAATTTGGTCGCTGATATTGACAAGAAATATAGAAGCTAGTATCTTTATAGTGTTATAAACAGTTCTAGCGAGGAGCATTAAAAGCTCCTCGTTAGTATTTTATATTATATTTCAGGAGGTATAGCTAATGAAGATCTTACTGGATACTGCCGATATTGATTTTATAAGAAGAGCCAATGACACCTATGTCATTGACGGCGTTACAACTAACCCCAGTATTTTAGCAAAACAAAAGATAGACTATGTAGATGTTTTACAAGAAATCCGTTCTATTTTAAGTGAAGAAAAAGCATTGCATGCACAAGTGATCAATCAAGATGCCGAAAAAATTATCGAAGAGGCAGAGTTCTTGCATAATACCTTTCAAGGAAATATTTATGTAAAAATTCCTGTTATTCCCGAAGGCTACAAAGCAATAAAATACCTTACAGAACGAAACATTAAAGTCACCGCTACAGCAGTATTCACCCCCCAACAAGCATTAATGGCGGCTAAAGCAGGTGCCAGTTATGTTGCTCCTTATGTAAATCGAATTGATAACATTTCTGGCAATGGAGTAAACGTAGTAGCCGATATTGTTACCATCTTTCAAACGTATCATTTCCAGACTCAAGTTCTGGCAGCAAGCTTTAAAAATACAGAGCAAATTCAAAAAATTTGCTTAGCTGGATCCCAGGCAGTAACGGTCAATGAAGATGTATTTAGCAAATTATTCTCTCACCCGCTGTCAGATTGGAGTGTTAATACATTCACAGAAGACTGGCAAAAAACTTATGGTCAAAAAATTATGAGTGATTTTTAAATGGCTCAACACCAAAATGTCCAATTGACATCATTGCCATTATCAAGAAAAAAATCGAACCGCGAAGGTCACGAAGAATGCAAAGGACGCGAAGGGACATTATAAATTTAGTCTTCGTGTTCTTCGTAATCTTAGTGTCTTCGCGGTTCAAAGGTTTACTTTGTGCCATGAGGAATTTCCTAATCCATAGGATTCGCGGCCGATCCCCAAAATGCAATATTATAAATACCTTGCGGTCGTTTTACGACATAAGTGGCATGATGATTTCTTAACTCTGCCTCATCGCGAAACCCCCACAACACGCCGATACTATCCATACCGGCATTTTGCGCCGTAATCATATCTGTTTTAGAATCACCGACATATAATACCTCTTCGGGATCAAGCTGCATTTGCTTGGCAATTTCTAAGGCAGCTTGCGGATCGGGTTTTTTAGCAAAACCGGGACGCTCGCCATATATAGCGCTGAAAACAATACCAGGAAACAGATACCGCAGTAGATTATTGGTATAATCATTACGCTTGTTTGAATTTACGGCTATTGGTATCCCCTTATTATTGAGCGCTTTCAGCAAAGAAACAATTCCGCCATATGGTTTTGTTTCCTTCTTATAGTTTTCATGATAAGCTTTGATAAATTTCCCCAATCCTTCCTCAATGATTGCCGTTTCTGTATCCTCCGGCATACTTTGTTCAATCAGGTTGCGAAAACCCTTTCCAATTTTGATTCGATACTCTTCTTTTGAATGCGCCGGATATCCATAGCCGGCAAGAACTTCATTCACACTATTGGCAATATCACTCAGAGTATCCAGTAAAGTGCCATCCAAATCAAAGATAATCCCTTTATATCTGCTCATTGATAATCACCTTTCCCCTGAATTCTGCCATGGTTTTCAATAAAGACAAATTTCCTGATACATTAAACATTATGAATTATTAACATAAACATTCATAAAAAAACAATAGCAAAGGCGCAAAGGACACAAATGATTTATTCTCAACTTATTTTTGTGTTCTTTGCGCGCTCTGCATTTCAACGTTCTCCGTAAAGAAACGTATGTTCGTATTTTATACGTTAGCAGTTTCTTCTAATGCTTCCTTCACTTGCTTTAATGAAGGGAATACAAGAGTAGGCTTTACCTCACTCCCTGGAATGTCCACTAATTGACTTTCGCCAGACAGCACTAGAATCGTTGTCACATTATTTCCTTTTCCAAGAGCAATATCTGTATATAGTCGATCTCCAACAATTGCAATCTCCTCTTCTTTGCAGCCAGTATTCTCTAATATATACTGCAGCGTATGAGCTGTAGGCTTACCAAAATACTCAGGTTTGACACCAGTAGACGCCGTAATCAATGCGCATATTGCTCCGCAGTCTGGAATATATCCGCCCTCTATCGGACAATTAAAATCAGGATTAACAGCTAAGAACCTCGCTCCATTCCGAATAAAGGTACATGCTTTCGTTAGATTATCATACGCCAGAGAAGTATCAAAGCCGACCACCACAATATCCGGATTCTCATCTACTAATACGATCCCAGCTTCCTTAAAATCATTTTGCAGATATTCATTGCCCAGCACAAAGACAGTTTGATCAGCCGCATGTTTTTTCAGATAATTGATAATAACATGATTGGAAATAAGCATCATATCTTCTTCTACGTGGTATCCCATATTACGAATACGGTCCACATATACTTTGGTATTCTTGGAAGAGTTGTTCGTAAAAAATTTAAATTTAATTTTATTCTTTTCAAGCGTATGCAAAAAGTCTATAGCGCCATCTAAAATTCGTTTCCCTAAATATACAGTGCCATCTAAATCCATAACAAAACATTTGATTTTTCTTAATATCTCTTGCTGCTGTGTCGTATTTATTACTGGCTCCATAACATGACTCCTTCCTATTTAGATATATTTTTTAATATCGTTGGTGAACTCTTCTAATAGTCCCAAGTCCGATAATAAGTTAAGAATTGTATAACGGGGACGTACTTCTTTTGCTACCAAAACGCTATCCAGCACCGTTCTTTGATCAACACCAACTTCCTCCGGCTTAATGGGTGCTCCAGCATTCTTCATTAAGCTTTCAACTCGGTTTGCTCTTTCTGCCGCCTTGGCAATTTCAATAATCTGCGGGAAATTTTCCTTAATTACTTCAATTCTAGAAATTCTAGCTTCTATGGAATTTCTGCCATCCTTTTCGCTCAAAGACAAAATGCCAGGTGCAGCCTTTCCATAAAGTTCACTTATCGATTTTCTCCACGCTTTTTCATCAAAGATACGAGCTTTAGCGACAGCTTCTTCAAAATCGACTTGCTTTTCTATTAACATTTCATACAATCTGGCTACAATAATACTAGTTAAGCCGACCTTAGTACCATGCAGCAAAGCTTCTTTACCTTCAAATAAGAACTTCATTTCCCAAAAGTGAGAAATATGATGTTCCGCCCCCGATGCCGGACGAGAATTCCCTACAAAACTCATCGCAATTCCTGTACGAACTAAACCATCCATAACATTTTCAATTGCAATATCCTCTCGATTCTTAACACCATCAATATTATCAACACATTTTTGAATCGCATCCCTTGAAATTTTAGCAGTGACATCGCAATAATACTCTTTATTTACGATACGGCTTACCTGCCAATCACTTAGTGCAGAATATTTTCCGATCATATCCCCAAGACCTGCTAAGATCATCCGCATGGGTGCTTTCTTTAAAATCTCAGTGTCACCAATAATAACTTTAGGATAGGAAGATTCCACGCTCGTTTTTAGATTATCAATAATTAACGCGGAGCTGTCAGAAGCATATCCATCCATAGAAGGTGCAGTCGCTACCACAATAGACGGGATATTGGTTCTGCGGCTGATGAATTTTACAATATCATTCAAAGTTCCCGCTCCCACCGTAACAATAAGATCTGTATTTTTTTCGACTTGCAGCAGCAATTTTCCAACAGCCTCTTCATCTGGAACTAAATCTCGAGTCACTTTATATACATAAAATTTATAAGACAAATGATTTTCTGACAATAATGAAGCTACCGTCTTGCCAGCTACTTCATAAGTATTTGTATCTGCAACAAGCAGCACCTTTTTCGCACCTAATGTTCTTACTACATCAGGCACTTGATTCAGAGCGTCCTTTCCGATAATCACTTTATCAATATTGATACTATGTGGTTTTCCACATTGGCATTCCAATTTAGCGTTTAAAAAATCATTACTTTCTAATCTACCGATCGTATCCAATGTCAATTTCATTGCCATCACATCCTATTTCATATTTTTATAAAGAAAACTTATTTTTTGTTTTTTAATTTCTATTTGTTCAAGGTTAAAAACCGTATTTTACGAATCTTGCTACGGACTAGCACATCGTATTAAAAAAATTGCTATTTGTTCTTTAAGGAGACAAATAGCAATTTTCTTACTTTTTTAATTGCCTTCGATTCGAATAATATCATTCAGAGAGATCTCTGGATGACCTTCGCCCCTTAATTCAATCTGCCCTGGCAGTTCGACTGTATCGCTGCCAGTGAATTTAAATGTGCAGTGTCCCAATTCCTCTAGCGTTTTAAGTGCCTCATCCCCGATAGCCGTAATCGTATACTGTGCTTTTCCAAAAGTTACTCTATCGCCAACTTGAATTGGTCTTTTAATTTCTCCCGTTGTATGCATAATCGAAATTTCTTCTAAACCATCTAAAGGACATGTATCGAAAATAATAAGATCTCCAGTAGATTCCATTAATTCGGTAGCCATATCTCCTATGCTCGTCACTACAACTTCATATTTCATCATTCACTTCCCTCTCATTTCATACTGTGTGTCCTCGGGAAACAACCATAAGAGAAGCTATATTTCTCTGGCGTTTAGCTAAATAATCCTACGCCCATGAAATAAGCAATCACTACTGATAAAGGACCTGTCACCAATCTTGACATGAGAATAACAGGCACGCCAAGTTCAATGGTTTCTGGTTCTGCCTCCCCCAAGCTCAAGCCCACTGGCAAGAAGTCGCAGCCAACCTGGGGATTGATCGCAAATAAGGCTGGCAGAGCAAACTGCGGAGGAATATGACCTGCACCAATTTCAACACCAATCAAAACACCCACTACCTGAGCAATAACTGCACCTGGTCCTAACATTGGCGACAGCACTGGCAGGGAACATATTACGGATATAATCAATAATCCAGGAAGGCTTCCAGCGTAAGGCGAAACTACATTTGCAACAATATTTCCCAGACCAGACTGCAAAATGATACCAATAATCATACTTACAAAAGCCATAAAGGGCAGAATACTGGTCATAACTGTATTAATGGTATGACGACCGGATTGAAAGAAAATACCTACTACACCGCCAACAGCTTTACCAAATCGAGCGAGGATATTGCCTTTTTCTGCCGGAGCTGCCTGAGTTTTTTGCTGCGCGACTGCCTGTGCAATTGAAGGATCGGGAGGAATGTATTCTCCTTCAAATAAAGTTAGGCATGATTCCTTGACACCAGATACATAAATGTCTTCAGTAATAAACTGAGCCAGGGGTCCGGACTTTCCTACAGGCAATACATTCACAGTGAAAATTCTTTTCTTCGGGTACACACCGCAGCGCGCAGTACCACCGCAATCGACAACAGCTACAGCAATTTGATCATCAGGAACCCCTGTTTTAAAACCGTTTACCAGCTCTGCGCCCAGCATCTCTGCAAGCTTAACTGCAACAGGATGTATATCACCACCGGTAATACATACTACTTTGTTTCTTATTTCTGTGGTTCTTATAATCAAAGGACCACCAAAGCCACCTGGACCTTTCTCAATTCGAACAGCATTACTCATAACAATCCCGCCTCCTATATTATTACTTGTCAACTTCTCATTCGCTTACGCCCCTAGGGTTTGATTATTTTTGCGATTCATCATATAAATGGTCATTCTTTCCGTTAAAATACCTCTAATTAAGATTACAATCACACCGGTAATAAAATAGCGAACTGCCAACTCACCTAAAGGAAGACCTAAGGCTGTGATACCGCTGGAAATACCTACCCATACAAATAATTCAGCAGCATTGGCGTGGGGGAACAAACCAGTAATCGGATGTACAAAAGATATGGATGCATCCATGAAAGCAGGTTTATACTTTTCTGGCAAAAATCTGCCAAAACTGTAGCAAATTGGATTCGTTAGAAAAAATACAGCCATAATGGGAAATATCGTGTAACGTAAAATAATATTTTTCGTGGCAGCCTTGGCAATCTTATTGACTCGTTCTTCACCAATTAAACCAATCAATGAATTTACCGCTGTAATCAGAACAATCAGTGTCGGAAGAATCCCCGTAACTAAGCCTACAAAAACTTCTCCACCTTTTTGAAATAGTGCAATGAAACTTTGAGCTAAGTGTGCTAATACCAGCATGAAATTTTACCTCCCTTTACTTTTCCTCGTACAATTTTCCCCATCTAAACGATTAATCTAACGCCCCCTTCCTTTATATGGCTTCATATAGGCAAATCAATTACATAGCCTCAAGCTTTACTAATTGATTTTCAATCTGCTTTAGTGCATCCAGCGTTGCTGTATCTTTACTGCTTTCTCTTTGCATTCTTTCTTTTAACTCCCCGACATTAAATCCATTAAGATCTTTAAGATTCTTGAATCTGGCTAAGATACTAAACCCTTTCATCATTCGGCCTTCTATAATGTCTCCGAATTCATTGCTGACAAGAATAACAATCGTACCCGCAGACAGCTTCCTTTTTTTTGATCCGATGCCAATAAATCCTTTCTTTCTTAGCTCATCAACATTACTTCGAAAATCTTTTACTTGAAAATAGGTTAAAATCATTTGCAGGACATAAAACAAGAAAGCAATCAGTAGTAATTTCTCCATGCTTTTCCTCCTCTTACTCAATAAACGCTATTCATTTTGATAATTTGTCGGATGATTCGAATTTTTCTAATAATAATTCAAGGGAAAATAAAATTTCATCATCAATCTATTTCTTTACTACTTCTAAATCCTTCTTTAGTCCACTTGAAAAATGATGAATACTCTCCCTTGAAGAAACTAGACCGACGCATGGACCTCTTTAACTCTTTTATTTAGCATTTTTATAATTATTAATCGCTACTGCATTGCTATAGTTTGTGATTAAAATATCGATGACTTTGCTATTCAAAGCACCAATAATCGCCTTCACTTTTTTCTCGCCACAAGCTACACCAATCACTGTATCAATTTCTTTCAAATCCGCTAAATGAATTCCTACTACTCTCTTATTAAAGTCAAATTGCTCCGCATTGCCATTTATATCATAAAATTGCAGGCAGATATCTCCTACTACACCTAACTCGGCGAATTCTTTCGTATCATCTTCATTAAAATATCCTGAAGTCATCATGGTTGAACCCATGTCTGTGGGCGAACCAATTCCTACAATGCCGATATTACATAATTTAGAATGATCAATAACCTCTTTAATGCTCTGCTCTTTCAGCATTTCTTTTTTCATATTTTCGTTACTCACTACAGCAGGTGCATGCAGCAATTTAAAATTTCCACCAAAAGCTTGTGCAAATCCCATAACAATATCATTGGGATGAATATCGATTTCAGACTGCCCTAACCCTCCAATCAAAGGAATGAAGGTTACTTTGCGTTTTTCGTTATTATTGATATGTTCTGCAATTGCCTTAAGAGTGGTTCCCATTGAAATTCCAAGGGTATCGCCATCTTTTACAATCCTTCGCAAATATTTGGCAGCCGCTTTCGCCAACTGTCTTTTTTGCATTACTTCATCAGCCTCATCTTCAATGATGAGCACTTCTCTAATCTGAAACTGCTTTTCAGTTCGCCTCTCCAGTTCCTCAAAATCACGTTCAAAAGGATTAATGATCTCAATCTTTACAATACCTAAATCTCGTCCCTCTTTTAATAATCTTGAAATAGTAGGCCTTGAAACTCCTAAGATCTTACTAATTTCATTTTGCGTATAATACTCTTCATAATACAATTTGCAACATTTTACAATTAAACGACTATCATCTACTATCTTTTGCATATTTGCTCCCCCCAATTATGTTGTTAGTATACTGTTTATCCAGTTCACAAAAATAATATAGTATTAGCCACAAATTGACAATAAAAACTTCTTCAATTCTGGGGTATGCTAAATGATAATTGATACTAACGAATATTTTTGTTAGGAGAGCCTTATCATATCTTTAAAATAAATCAACAATAGATGAATTTATTACGCAAATAATTTATCTTGAAGCCTTCTCATTTGGAGAATGAAAGAATCCTCGCGCAGCTGCACCATATCATAGGTAATAAGATCGCCTTTCTTAACATCTTGTTTTAAGATTGTATCTTTGTTAACTAGACCGACAGGCAGAGCGTTCATTTCTTTTGCTATTTCATATCTTTCAATCGTTCCATAGACCGTATATCCACCAATACCATCTAAGTGATCGCCTGCCTTTAAATCCTTTTTAGCAACGGTTATCACTTCTGATACTAAACCTCCCATTGGTGCAATCGTGGCTTGATGATCCAATACAGCTTTGGCTGCTGACAAAGGAGTTTCTAAGCTGCACAAATGATAGGGACGATACAATATATAGTTAGGTCCTTTCCCCATACTTACATATTCCATTTCTGCTCTTACTTCAGGCAGTTTACTTGTCACAATTACAAATACTCCGGGAGCAATGCCATTCACGAAATCTACAACGCCATACTGATTTAATACTCCATTTTCTTCTTTTAAGCTAAGCAATTGCGGCAGATCTTTTACCTCACCACTGATACCATGCCCCCCTCTTACATCACAAATGTAACCCGTGGCATTAGACATACATGCCAGCTCAACCATTGTTTTCGTTCCTTCTTTAAATGATGCCAGCATGTGAGGGCTAACACCTCTTCTAGTAGCTTCTTCCAAAACAGTATCTGGGTTGCAATCAAAATCCAGCACGTTATTTTTGCCTTTTCCGATCACTCTAACCTCAAAACCTGATGCTACGGCAAAGTCATATAATTCTTTCACTGCCCCTGGCTCATCTCCGGCAGCCCCTGTATAAATAACACCCGCCGCATCAGCGAACTTCTTTAGGATGGGTCCAATCACAACATCTGCTTCTGCATTCAGCATTACAATATGCTTCTTGCCAAGTATCGTATCTAAAGCAATTTTTGCTCCTACTTCTGTGACTCCTGTTGCATCAATAACAACTTGAATCAATTCCGATTTGGTGGCAGTATCACTATGATTCGCAATAACAGACTTACCATCTTTAATAAATGCATCTGCTTCGGCAGCAGTCTTAGCATATTTAATATTTCCTTCATCAATTCCTGCATGCAAAAATGCTTTTTTTGCATTCTCTATATTAATATCCACAACGACTGCCGGCGTCATACCTTTCATCAGGGTCATCTGGCTGATCATACCTTTTCCCATCTGACCTGCTCCAATAATACCTGTCAATATATTCTTACCGTTCTTTTCTAGTTCTTCTAATTTGTAATTTAATCCCAGCATTCACTCATCCTCCTAATTTATTTATTCACAAGATTTTTCTCACTTTTACATTTGTTCAGCACATTTACCTATGTTTACGTTTAGTATACTTTCATTTTTTAGAATAGTCAATTATTTTTTATTTCTTTTTATTTTTTATTTTTAATTATTTTTTTTGTCAAAATAACAACAATATCTCCATTATAAAGAAGAAAACCAATCAAATTATAAAAATTTAATTGGTCTACAATATTTTCATTTACAGAATAGCAAGTCTTTAGGGATTAATTTCAACTGAAGAAATTCTCTTTTTGCTTCTCTTTTGGTCTGATATACTTCCAGTATTTCTGCTTATACACCCGCCAGGTCAGTCCTCCGGCAACAACGACACTATTAAGGACATCCTGATGGGCGATATATGAATCTACCACGCTGCAGATATAAGGTCCAGCCATGGATCTCATCATTTCATAAACCATAAGTTACCTCCTTCATTCAATGCTGCCCAAAAAGATTATCAAGATTCTTTGCAACATCCAACCAAAACGATGAGACTGTAACACCGGCGAGTATAGCCTTACGATATATAGACAAATTAATGGAAAATTTCAACGATTTTAAATATGATATAAGGTATTAAGTGGGCGCCCCCATCAAGAGAAGAAATAGCAGCAGTACCTTCAGGGAATGGGAAGTTTACCTGTTTTGCCATTAAGGTCGTTACTAGTGCCAAATCGGTTGCTATGTATAATATACCAACCATAAAAATTGTACTAATAATAAGACCCCTAAATACATTTCCTTTCGAAGGGGCTACAGCCCAAAGCAAGCAGAAGGGTAACCCAGCCAAGTCGGTAAATGGTAAGATTCTGTTACCTGGAAGAACAGCAGCCAAAAGCAGGGTAATCGGAATCATCAAAATGCAAACAGCCATTACCGAAGGGTGGCCAATAACAACAGCAGCATCCAAGCCGATAAACACTTCTTTGCCGGGAAACCGATTACTGAGATATTCACGCCCGCTTTCCGACAGAGGCAACAGACCTTCCATTAAAATACGAACCATTCGCGGCATCAGGAAAAGTACAGCTGCCATATTCACACTTAACTTGATAACACCTTCGACAGTATATCCGGCCAAGATGCCAATAAATGCACCTAGAACCAAACCAATTAACATAGGCTCTCCAAAAACGCCAAACCGTTCTTGAATTTTTTCCGGATTAATATCAATCTTATTGATACCGGGAATTCTATCAATTACTTTATTTAACAAAATCCCGAGAGGAGCCCAGGATATGGACTCCGTATGTGGCAAGGATATACCGGGCATATCAAAGACTTTTGCCACATACGGCTGCGTCCAATCAGCCAGTTTAAGGATAATAACAATGGTAATGCCGGATGCAATAATACCCAAAACAGCACTGTTGGTCAGATACATAATCAACGCACCAGAAAAGATAAAATGCCAGTAATTCCATAAATCAATATCCATCGTTTTAGTCCAGTTCATAGACAACATCAAAACGTTAATGAACAGGCCCATAATAAAAACGGCTGGGACAATGGGTGTGCCAAAGCTGATCGCCGCCGCGATCGGCCAGCCGACATCCATTACATCAAGATGCAGCCCCCAGTTTGTAACCATAGCCTGGGTTGCTGGCGATAAATTGCTGGTCAGCATACTTATAACCAGGAATATTCCGGCAAACCCCATTCCGATCGTTAAACCGGAACGAAAAGCCCTAGGAAATCCCTGCCGAAAGAGCAATCCTAAGAGCATGATAATGATCGGCATCATGACGGTAGGTCCCAGATCAAGAATAAAATTTATTATTTGCACAAAACTTTCCTCCCCATATTTTTTTGTTTTATAATCTATAAGGTTCTGCAAAAATCGTATCCTAAGAGTTTAGAGTAGTGAGATACTACTCTAAACTCTGCAAATAAGCAGCAATCTCATCAGCTAACTTATCCATACCTACGCCCGTCAAAAACGGTAATCCGCTAAATTTCTTGGTGCCATGCAATGCGCTATCGTTAACCGGAGTCGTTGCAACTACCACATGGGGAGAATATACCGGTATTTTCCCAGACGCTTCTACTGCTTTGCATTCAACCACTTCTACTTTCAAACCCCGTTTCGTCAAATATTGCTTGCATTTTTCTGCAGCAACGGTTGAAGTAGCGATCCCTGTACCACAGATGGTAAGTATGCGAAATGTTTTCATCCTTTTCACCTCCTCCACCCATTTTCAAACAATCTAAAAGTGAATTTTATCCTTCAGCAGGCGACCAATATCTGCTATCGATTGTGCTACGCACAGTTTCTTCAGCAAGTACTGATCCTGAATGATCTGCATCAATTCAGACAGTAATCTCACCTGATTGTCACAATTATTCATCGCCAACATAAATATAATTTTTATAGGTATCGCATCCTCAATGTCACCCATGTTTTGAAAATCGACAGGTGTTTTAAGAATCCCGACGGCTATCATCGGAGCTATGACATGGCATATGTCAGTATGTGGAATTGCCACTCCATTTTCTTCTGTTGGCAAACCAGTAGGAAAAGCGCGCTCACGCCGGATAATAGCCTCCGTGTAGGTATCCTGGACATATCCCGCCTTGTGCAGCATTTGCGCTATCTGCCGCAATGCATCCTCTCTGTCTCTGACTACTAAGCCAACGGCTATCACTTTCTCGTCAAATTCAAAACATTTGCCCATCTGTAATCACCCTCATAAATTGTTCTATATTTTTCGATTGCTTCATTTTCATCAGCTGCTCGCGGTCATTTAACAAAGAATATAATTTTTTAAATTCATTTTTTTGATAATTGTTGAGAGCCAGCATAAATACAATCTCTACCCGATACCCATCAACCCACTCTATCGGCTCTTGAAGCGTCATCACGGCAATAGCCGGTTTCAGGATATATTCCGGACTGCCGTGGGGCAATGCCACATCCTGAAATAAGGTTTGAGCCAATGCCTCACGCTCATAAATGGATACGATGTACTGTTCCCGTACATGCCCCTGACTAACTAATGTTTGAGCCAATGTATTCAAGACTTCATTTTTGCTTTTATGGGAGCAGTTCAGCAATACAAGTTCCGGTCGGATTAATCCATTTTGAGAGTACCCTCCAGCCCCAGAAGGAATCAATCCTGCTTTATGTAAGCTGCCGCGCAATTGTATAATTCTCTTTAATTTTTCCAAACCGTTCCCTTTCACCATCTCTTTTGTGGTAACAAATGGAATGCCGGGTATCACTGTCCCCAAGGTTCCTATCACAGCAAGAAGATTATAATTCTGCCCGATTTGCCTTAAACGAGTCTGCAGGTCTTCTTCCACTAAAGCCCCCATGGTAATGATCTCTATCTGTTTCAGACATTGCGGCATGTATTCGGCAATTATTTTTGCCATCCACTCTGCCGCTCCCTGACCCGTAAGGCAAATGGTTACAATTGCATCCGTCAAATGATGAACCGTGTTTATATGGCATACATCCGTTTCATAGTTCGAATTGTCCCAGTGCAGCGCATTAGCAATTTCCTCAATATCCGCATCCGGAGCCAATGCCTTACGTACCGCTTCAATCACCATCGGTGTATTGACCCTAGTTACCATGCGCGTTACGATACCGGTGCTATCGGTAATCAGCTTGCCGAAACCGACCAAAGATCCCATATCCACTAACATTAGAACCCCTTTGCCGTTGTCCGCCTGCCGTACGATATGCATAGCCCGCTGCAGTGCATCTTGGGAACTCTCCTCTAATGGCATTTCCAAGGCTTTAGCATAATCAACGCCGAGCAATCGATTGGCGACCTGTACCATTCCTTCGGCCACCCGTCCGTGAGTGAGTACCACAACTCCCACATGGACTTCATTCAGATGATCTTTTTTAGCATACGATTTTAAGTACATAGCAATAAAAGCAATCTCATCTTCCGGCAAGTCTGTTCCAAGATAATAAGAGGCTATTTGTGCCATTCTCCCTGCCAGTTCGTACTCTGCCGGATATTCGGTCTGCAACTTCTGAAATTGAGGATTGACAATCAGCTTGTTATTCATCCGGATACGTTCATAAGATGCCGCTAAATGGGTAGCCAAACAATACAGCAAACTATCATCAATATCCGGCAGCCGGGTTTTAGCCAGCTTTATCATTCGATCAACAGCATTGACGATTTTTTCGCCCACAATTTTTTCTAAATCCTGCCGAATCAGGTTTTGCTTATTGCCTTGCGCCTGCTTAATCAGCTGCCGTACCTTAGTCTCAAGTTCATCACTGATGACACGATTGATAATCGCAAGGTCGATTCCCTGATTTTCCATTTTAATATAATTGTCTTCAATTTCCTGATATACTTCATTCGGCAATAAATATGTAGGTTCCACTAATGGTGTCCTTTGTTGGTCAGTTGGGGAGATCTCCAGATCTCCCTGCAGAATTTTTTCAATGACAGGGCGCTGCTCATTTAAAAGCAGCAAGCCTTTAACAACTTGATGGGTTAAATCATTAATTTCGATCTTTAATATTTTTTCTTTTTGTGCCATATTCTTCAGAAAAGCCCGGGCACAGGCAACCTGTATATCTGACCGCAATTGGCCAATATTGCCATGACATTCATACATCAGTAAGGCAACCACCGCATTATACGAAACCCTCATTGTCAATTTGATGCGGCTGACTTCCTCCCGAATAAAACTTACAATGATTTGAAACCGTTCTTCCAAAGGACGCTGGGCAATGGTTGGCAGCTCAATCACCATGGGAATGCGTCGGCGAAAAGGCAGCAGCAGAAATGACTCAATATTTTCTGTCGTTGCCGCAATCAGCATCAAACTTACATTACGAAAGGTATCACTTTCCCCCAGCCGCCGGAACTTTCCTTTATCAATCAGATAATAAAGAATTTCTTGCCCTTCCGGCGGCAGCCTGTGAATTTCATCTAAAAATAAAATCCCTTGATTGGCTTTTTCCACTAATCCTTCTTTATCCACTTCCGCACCGGTGAAGGCACCTTTCACATAACCAAACAATTGCGCCAGTAATAACTGGGGCGTCTCAGCATAATCGGCGCAGTTAAAAACCACAAAAGGAGTATCACTTGGTTTCGTACCAGACTCCAAAGCAAAACGGTGCATACAATAAGCCAATTCACTTTTTCCAACACCAGTTGCCCCAGCAATTAAGGTATGCAGCCCTTTATGCGGGTAAAAAACAGCTGCCTTAGCCAGCTCTACTTGCGTCCGCAAACTGCCTTGCGCTCCGATTAAAGCGTCAAAGGCGGTTTGCGTTTGTTTCACTGGCGGATCATTGACCTCACTACTGTTAAGCGATTCCGGTTTTGCTGCGGAAAAGGCACCTTGCATTTTCATCTGCTGATATAAGTCACTAACCATATGCCTGGAGACACCAAAACCGTTTTCATTTAACTTTTGGGTCAATGCCCTTTCTGATAAATTAGGATACTTGTTTACTAAAGTATGAATCTCTTTTTCCAGTAGTTCTCTCATTCTCTGTCTTGAATTTCCGATGCCCAGTGATCGCCTGAGCTTGACTACATCACTCCTTCCCATCCCTAATTGGGCAGCAATTTCTTCATCTGTCAGAGGATTCTTTTTGTTTTCCTGATTAATAATTTTTAATAACTGTCGCATTTATTTACCCCACCTTCGCCTATAAGATGCAAGTTATGTACCAATGATTGCCACATTTTGTGCTCTGGTCCTTGCCAAGACTTGATTCTTCTCCACTTCTATCGATCGAAAATATTTTCCAGCAGAACAAATCCAGCCAATTTCCCAAATGCTTGGGTTCAATCATGCACACATTGTACCAGGCTCTACTGCCAATGACAGCGTTTAGACAATTGATTTTTTCAAAAGATCTGCTATAATAAACCCGATGGATCGCATCCTGTCAAGCTGTCGCTTTTTACTCCACCTAGTAAAAAGTTAAGGAGCGTGACAGCTATGTCGAAAATAACAATTATAGGTGCAGGTGCTATGGGCAGTGCCCTGACTGTACCTCTTATAAAAAACAATCATGAAGTTCGTCTGTGGGGAACCGAGCTGGATCATGAGATTATCAATGCCTTGTTGGCCGGAGCACCTCATCCCAAGCATAAATGTTCGTTGCCCTCAGCAATTAGACCTTTCAAAGAAGAATCTCTAGCTGCAGCTATGCAGGATACTGACATTGTCATTATGGCGATTACCTCGGACGCTTTGGGAATGATATTTGAACAGGTTGTGCCTTATTTGCATCCCGGCATGATAATCGGCAGTGTATCGAAAGGCTTTGAATACGATAGGGACGGCAATGTTGTCCTGCTGCCGGAAATTCTAAAGGAACGGCTGCCAAAACACCTTACCGATACCCTTTCTTTTGTCTTTATCGCCGGTCCTTGCAAGGCTGTAGAAGTCGTCTGGGAATCACCTACTTCGGTTACATATTCCAGTGCAAGCTTAGCCTCTGCTAAACAGCTTCAAAAAACATTGATGACCGATGTCTATCGCGTTGAAGTCAATACCGATGTAACCGGCACCGAAATTTGTGCCGCTATGAAAAACGCCTATGCCGTTGGATTAGGCATGGCGGAAGGCTTTAAAAAACGCAAAGGCTTTTTGCATAACAACACGAAATCTGCCTTGTTCACTTTTGCCATAGCAGAGATGGGCATTCTATCTCAGGCTTTAGGGGGTACTCTGCTCTCCGTATATGGACTTCCCGGGGTAGGTGACCTGGAGGTAACCGGAGAAGCCGGACGCAACCGAACACTGGGCGAAGTGATTGGCGAGGGACTGACCGCCAGTCAGGCTGTCACAAAGATGAAAGAAGAAGGAATCACTGTCGAAGGCTATCCGGCCATTCGTTTTGGCTATTTGCTGGCAAAACAGCTGGAAAGGGAAGGGAAACTAGCGGTGAGCAACCTGCCACTGCTGACCGGCTTGTATAAGATTCTCTATGAAGATGCACCGGGCTATGAAACAATCACAACGCTCCTGCAGCAATGCACCGGCGCTTATAAATAAGGCATAACAATAGAATTTCTCCTACTTTTTATAGACGGATTGACTGTAAGCAAAAAGGTACTTTACGTAAAGTGTAAAGTACCTTTTTATTACCAAAATTAACTTTTCTAAAATTCCGCTTGTCTAAAAACAAAGCTTTTTGAAACGCGAAGATATGAAGATTACAAAGAATATAATCATAAACTTTTTTAGAAAGAAAGTTATCGCATACATAAACGTTTTAAATATACAATGGAATTCATGGCGTGGTTTCAAGTTTCCGTATGACTACTCCTCCTGTACCAGGATTCGTTTTGCTTCAGCTGGCGTGCGAGCTTCAATCAAGCAATCAACAATTTCATCGTTTGTCAATTTGCCTCCCAGCTCTTGAACAAGTTCTCTGCCATCGGTAGCCGCGGCAAATAAACAGACAACATTTACCCGGTAATTCTCACCCCAGGGTATGGCTTCAGGAAAGATCGCCAATGCAACTGATGTTTGATTTACATATCGTGGGTCTTCCCCATGAGGAATAGCTACTCTCAGACTTAAAATCGGTACTCCGATTAATTCTCTCTTAACCACATCCGTTGCAAATTCAGGCTTAACCAAATCTCTAGAAAGCAGGCTTTGTGTGAGTAAGTCAATTACTTGCGGTTTGCTCCATTCCGGATTCGGATAAAATATTAACTCCTCTTGGATAACTTCTGCTACTGTTGTTCTTCGACTTGGCGCACACTGCAGGAGGGATGCTATTTTTCCTTTTACGATTTGATCAACTGAGATGAAAGGAACTCCAGGCAAACCGGGATCTAACGTTCCAACTACAGCTTTAATCGAATGAGTTTTCATAATTTTCCGAACTTCATTTGCAAAGGTTTGCCGATCTGCTAATCCCATGCAGATTATTTCTATTTGGCCTTGCTGCCCGCCAATTTGCCGTTCTACTTCCTTCTGCAATTGCATAGCTGCTCCCTTTCCAGTAATGCAGATCGTTAAAATAGCCGATTTACTCTTATTGAAGGCTACATCATTTTCCAACAATTCTGTACTTAGGTTTTCGGCACTCAAATAAGGCTGCCCTAACATTTCCGCCAATTCATCCAGCTCTGTATCTGGAAGTAGCGCCCGCCTAACCGCTTCAATAACCATCATCGTATATACCGGTCCTACCGACCGAATGGGGATACCGGTTATAGCAGTGATCTGACTGCCAAAATTGGCCAGTGATCCCATATCAACAAGTAAGAGTACACCCTTGCCCTCATTGATTTGCATAACAATCTCAATGGTGCGTTCTAACGCTGTCTCTGAACTTTCATCCAAGGACATTTCAACTGCTTTAGCATGGTTAACTCCTAACAGTCTGTTAGCGACTTCCGCCATTCCTACTGCGACATGGCCGTGAGATAAAACTAGAATTCCTACCCGCCCATCTGCATCTTGCCGGCAATACATTGTCAAATATAATGTGATGAAACCAATTTCCTCTTCTGGCAGTCTCACTCCGGTTTGTCCTAGAAAACATTCTGCCATTTCCCGGGCTATGGCAAATTCACGGGCATATTCATATTTTGTTTTTTCTAAATGGGGATTGATAATGCGTTTATTTTGCTTGATTCGTTTCAGTGTTTCTGTTAGATGAATGGATAATCCTACAACGATCTGTTCACCTGGCCGAATTAAAATATCGGCAGCTTTCTCGATCATAGCCTCGACGATATCGACAATCGCCTTATCAACCACTTTATATAAATCAGCCTTTACAATGGGTTCCGGCGAATCATTGGCCCTTTTAATCCACTTCCATAGTTTCGCTTCCAACTCTGATCCAATGATCCGGTTGATTTCTTCTTGAGAAACACCTTGCATAGAAAGCTCTCCATATTGCTCCTCAATATAAGAGTAGATTTCCCGTGGCACTGAGTACAGCTCATCTACATATACCATATTTTCTTTTCCCGGCAAAATTTCACAACTGTTAATTCGAAGTTTCTCAATTTTATCGCGCTGATGCTGAAGTTTAAGCAGTCCGCGTCGTGCATGTGCAGGCAGATTGGAGACAGTAATATAGAGTGTTTTGCTGCCACTGGTAATGAGATTTAAAAATCCTCTGGCACAAGCTACCTGTATATCTGCGGATAACTGTCCAATGTTGCTGGAGCAATCATAGAGTAAAAGTGACTTTAGCGCATCAGCATCAATATTTAAGGCATTCCCGGTACGTTGTGCTTCATGTTTTAAAAAATAGTGAATTAATGCCAGTCTTTCCTGTAAGGGTCTCTCTTGAAGGCTGGGCAGCTCTATAACCATAGGAACCCGACGACGAAATGTAGCCAGTAAGGCAGCTGACTGCACCTCTGTCGTAGCCATAATTAGCATAACCGCTACTTGGCGCAAGCTTTCTGTTTCCCCCATTCGTCGAAACTTTCCTTTATCAATAAGATAAAATAAAATTTCCTGTCCTTCCGGCGGCAGTCGGTGTACTTCGTCTAAGAATAAAATCCCACCATCAGCTTTTTCAATGAGTCCTTCCTTAGAGCGCTCAGCACCAGTAAAGGCACCTTTCGTATGACCACACAACTGGGAGAGCAATAATTGCGGATTATCGGCATAATCCGCACAATTAAAAACTACAAAGGGAGCTTTTATACTCAGCCTTCCTGAGTCCACAGCAAAACGATACATCGCTTCTGCGAGATCGCTTTTCCCAACCCCGGTTGCACCTAGCAGTAACGTATGAAGTCCCTTGGGAGGATACAAAATAGCTGCTTTTGCCTGCTCGATGATGGGAAATAGACTTCCCTTCTGCCCAATCAAGTTATCAAATGCAGTACTGATGAATTCTTTACCTCCATTGTCAGCAATTGTACCTATATTGGGAGAAGAGACAGCACTTTTTATTTCTTCCATATACAATGCATTGCTTAACAACTGTTCTATTGTAAAACGGGATACAGAAAAACCCATTTGCTGTAATTGTCCCGTTACCCCTCGTTTGGATATGCCCGGATTGCTTTCTAGGATTTGCCGAATGGTTTCACATAAAATGGGTTTTCTCCGCTCTCTGGAGTCAGGGATCTTCAACTTTTGCCGCAAAAGGGTAGTTTCACCGCGGGAAATAGACAATTTCTTCGCTAATGCTTCATCCGTATAAGGATTTTTTCTATCCTCAGTATCAATCAATACTTGTAATCGTTCTTTCTTCATCCCCATCATAATCTCCCCTTTGCAGCATTATATTTGAAAGCGGAAGATCCTCCCTTTCTAAATGCTACCATCTAAATGTAGCATGCAGAAGTCAGATATGCCTAGTGATTTTGTCCATATTCATATAAAAATACATTTCTTGCTTTTTCGATTTCAGATGGCTGCAAAGGTATGGGATCTCCTTTGCATTTAGCTAAATGATAGACTTTTGCTCCATCTTCCAGCATTACTGCGGCCACTAATGCATGTCTAACCGAACTCCCCACAGCTATCACTCCATGATTCGCTAATAAGCAGGCATTTTTATCGCCGATTGCTTCTATCACAGCAGACCCAATTCCTCCCTCGCCAACGGGGCTGTACTTTGAAATAGGAACACTGCCACCGACTTCGTTTGCCAGGGTAGTGCTGCAGCAGGGAATTTCTTGCTGCAGCAGGGCAAAACTGCAGGCGTAAGGCGAATGAGTATGTATAATCCCATATAGATTGGGTTTATTCCTGTATATATATAAATGGTCTTTCAAATCCACAGAAGCCTTCCATTTTCCCTCCACCATATTTCCTTTGCTGTCTACAATCACAATATCCTCTGGATGTAGTTTCTCATAATCCATACCACTTGGAGTAATTGCTATATATCCGCTTTCTTTATCTCTGCCACTTACATTACCTCCTGTAAGTGTTACTAAGCCATAGCGAACTAATTGCAAAGCTGCCTCCAAAACCTCTTTTTTAAGATCCTCCAGCATTATACTTCCTCCTCCTCATATGTCTTCAATATATTGCTTGCCGGTATATGAAAAGAATACCGGCAAGCAATATAGCAATATTAAGCTTGTATATCCTCTTGGGCATCTCTGCGCTTCGTAATTTTACTATTGATAACGGCCATAGCTCCAACGACCGCTACCAAAACAGCCACACCAACAGCCTTTAAACCAGTCAGCTGCAAAATAATCCAGGTGAGGGGATTGGCTCCATCACAAATAGAAGCAATCTGCGTAGCGCCACTCGGCATTTTAAAATTCGCATTTATGGCAAGCTGTGTATGCAATGGCGCCATATCCGTAGCAATTAGTAATCCGATCGTCACCATGACCAGCCCCACAATAAAGGTTCTAAACACATTACCTTTGGTTACCGGAACCACCATAGCCAGCATGAAGGGAAGTACTGCTAAATCCGCAAAGGGAAGCACTCGATTTCCGGGAAGAACAGCGGCCAAGATGATGGTAATCGGCACAAGCACTAAGGCAGCTGCCATGCAGGCAGGATGTCCGATAGCCACAGCCGAGTCTAAGCCAATATAGATTTTCCCGGCATTCTTAAACCGCTTCTGAATAAATTCCTGTGCTGAATCAGATATAGGCAAAAGCCCCTCCATAAGCATAGAAGCCATTTTAGGAATCAGCACCAAGCATCCTCCCATTGTAATACCTACCGTTAAAATGGTTTTCACATCATATCCTGCAAGCGCACCAATAAGCAAACCTAATATACTGCCAATAATGAGAGGTTCACCAAATATGCCAAACTTTTCTTGCAATGTTTCCGGATCGGCTTTAACGTCTCGGATGCCAGGAATCATATCAATGATTTTGTTAATTACAATGGCAATCGGAACATAGGCTGCCGAAAAACCATGGGGCAGGGAAACGCCGGGCAGTTTGTTGTATTCTTCGACTCCAGGGGCTGTCCAATCTGCCAGATAAAATACAATGATCATATTCACAATAGCAGCAAAACCACCCCATAATATGCTATCGGTAGCCGCTGTAACCAAGGCACCAGTAAAAGCAAAGTGCCAATAATCCCAAATATCTACATCCACCGTTCTCGTCTGCTTCGTAATCAAAAGTATAATATTGACTACCAATCCAATGGGGATGATGATCGCCCCCACAGTTGATGCAAAAGCAATGGCGGCGGCAGCAGGCCATCCCACATCAATCACGGTTAATTGCAGGCCAAGCTTTTCTACCATAGCGTGTGAAGCCGGGCCTAGCGTACTGGTTAATAAACCGATAACTAAGTTTAAACCAATGAACCCTACACCAACCATTAAACCTGAACGGATCGCCTTGCTTAATTTAGCACCTAAGCATAACCCTAATATGGTAATAATAATTGGCATCATAACACTGGCACCTAGGCTGACAATATAACTTATAATTTCCACACATGATTCCCCCTCAATTAAATTTTGAGATGATCAATAATTTCCTCTACTACTTTATCCACCCCAATTCCAGTTAAGAAAGCCGTCCCTGTTACTACAGGAATATTAATTTTTGCTGATACCTGCGTCGTCGCCACCACTAAGTCATTGTCCGATGCCATAGACGCGATTTCCGCAATTTTACATTGATTAATCTTTACTAGCTTCAATTTGCCTCTTTTTTCCAGTGCATCCTTTAATTTATTAACTGCCATCGTAGAGGTACATACCCCGGTTCCACAAGCAACCAAAATTCTTTTTTCTCCAGCCATATCCTTTTCCTCCTCAAATTTGTAGTATACTCTCGAAAACAACTATAGCCGTAAACAGGTAAAGGATGAGCATAACTATAAGCGTAGGTTAAGTACAACGGCGAAGTGGTAGTTATACTCACCCTTTGCCGTCCCTAAATAAGATTTCCCGATAGACTGCTTGTATAATGCTCTTACCTTATTTCCAGTCACAATCTCTGTTTGCTATCGGCTCCATCCCTCCTCTCTTTTTTCCTTAACAAGCAAGGGCAGAAAGCAATAACTGATACGCAGCACTGGTACTTGTTTTAGATGCCAAGTTATGCAGAAGCTCCTTATCCTGGAACAAGCCTGCCAATTTTTGCAGGAATACAGGCTGCTCATGAGCATCCTTTAATGCCAGCATAAATATAATCGAAACCTCAATCTCCACTTTAGGATTCTCCATATTGGCAAAAAGAACTGGCTTTTCCAGCACTCCTACTGCCATAGCACCTTGAACGACATGCTCTACATCCGTATGGGGAATAGCCACATTAATTTCTCCCGTGCACAATCCCGTGGGGAAAGCTCTCTCCCTTTTTTTTACTGCCTCTAAATAGGTATCCTTTACAAAACCGTGTTGTTCCAAACCAAGTGCCAGCTTTTCAAATGCATCCTCCCGGTTGCTTGCCACAAGAGGCACCATCATTAGCTCTTCCTTTAGCAGCAGCGTAAAATCCACTATCATTAAATCCTCCTTTGACTCAATCTTGTTTTCTTGTACATGCTTCATTACGATAGAACCGTATTGCCCGTAAGCGATTCTGATACTATCTATTGCAAATAACGTGCCAAACAAAATATGCCATTCAAATCATATCTACACACTATGAATAGTCTGATTTTTTCTGCTGTGGGGTTTCATCTACTTACATTTTCAGATTATTCCTTACAATTTATACCGATCGATCATGTTAAATAACATGATCTGCCGCCATTCTCATTAACTGGCTTTTTTAGTTATATATTAGAAAATACAAGCAAGGCGTAACTGTTTTGAAACGTATAACTTCTATTGTGTGATATACAAAAATGCCGGATTAACAACTTCACAGTGTTTTTCCGGCAATAGGATTTGACAGCAACATTCAATATGAGTTTTGAAACTGTTTCTTTAATAAAAGACCCGCCCAATCGTATTAAGAGGAAAGACTTATTTTCGGAAAAAACCCTTCTGCGGCATGGTAGGAAGAACGTACCAACGGGCCACAGGCAGCATGAGAAAAGCCAAGCTGTTTTGCTAATTGCTGGTAAGATTGAAACTGTTCCGACACTATATATTCTGCAACGGGAATATGCTCTGAGGAAGGAGCCAGATATTGTCCTACTGTCAAGCTATCACAACCTACACTGCGTAAGTCAGCCAGCGTAGCTGCAACCTGAGCTGGTGATTCTCCCAGACCAACCATGATTCCTGACTTGGTTACGATTTGAGGAGCATTTTTCTTCACGTATTGCAGCACGTCTAAAGACCGCTGATAATTGGCCTGAGGACGCACACGAGAGTATAGGGCGGGGATGGTCTCCACATTGTGATTGATTACTTCCGGCTGAGCAGCAATAATGATGTCCAAGGCACTTTCTTCACCTTGTAAATCCGGAATCAAAACTTCAATTAAGGTTTCTGGAGAAAGCTCACGGATTCTTTGTATGGTATGTGAAAAATGGGCAGCTCCCCCATCAGCAAGATCATCACGTGTAACGGAGGTAATCACTACATAGTTAAGTCCTAACTTCTTCACCATTTGAGCGACACGCTGGGGTTCATCCTGATCTACAGGCTGCACAACACCTTTAGGAACAGCGCAAAACCGGCAGCGCCTTGTACATTGACTCCCTAAGATCATAAATGTAGCTGTCCTCGACGCATAACACTCACCAATATTAGGGCAATGAGCCCCGGAACAAACCGTGGTTAAAGCGAATTCATCCAACATTCCATACATCTCCTGGACACTGCTGTTTCCTGACACATGCCCCTTGAGCCAAGATGGTTTGATGGTTTCTCCTAACCAGCGTCCTTCTGCCAGCTCCCAATGCTTAATTCCAAATACAGTCATAAAGTGGGTGGTTACTGTTTCTCGTACTGTCTGCATTTGGGGTGTTTTTCCCAATATCTTCGCCATGCTGGTTACGCCTCGCCCTGTAATCCCGCAAGGTGTAATCAATTGGAAATAGGATAAGTCAACGTCAATATTAAGAGCAAAACCATGATAGCTCAGCCAGCTTTTCATACCAATGCCAATGGCGCAGATCTTTTCCCAGCCTACCCACACACCTGTATATTCCTCATCTCTAACCGCTTCAATTCCATAATCTCTCAAGGTGCGAATTACGACTTCTTCCAGTTTCTCCACATAAGCATGAACATCCTGACCATAATGACGCAGATCCAGCAGAGGATAGCCTACTAACTGACCCGGACCATGAAAAGTAACATCCCCGCCCCGATCCACCTGGCAGACTTCGCAGCCTTTGGCTGCAAGTACAGCATCACTTGCGAGAATATTGGCCCTTACCCCTTTGCGCCCTAGAGTGATTACGGGGGGATGCTCCAGCAATACCAATGCATCTTCACTGATCTGCCCCTGACGCCGCGCTTTGACGAAAGAGTGTTGAAATTCCCAGCCATGCTGATAGGGAGTAAGTCCCCAATTTAATACAATCACAACTCCACCTCCTAGACCAATACAGCAATTTCTAACATGTTACAAAAAAAATAATTTTGAACCGCGAAGATGCGAAGAATCGATCGAATCGAAAATAAACGTAATGTCCCTTCGTGGTCTTGGTACATCTTCGCAACCTTCGTGTTTTATCGTTTTTTTTTACAAACATGATGCATTTTTATAGCTTTGCTATGAAGTGTATACCTTGCCCCATTGCCACGTGGGCGGCCTCCATGATGGCTTCTGACAGGGTAGGGTGAGGATGAATCACATGGGCCAGTTCTTCCAGGGTGGCTTCCATGGATTTTGCCAATACGCCTTCCGAAATCAGATCCGTTGCATGAGGTCCAACAATATGCACTCCCAAGATTTCACCATATTGTTCCTCACAAATTATTTTTACAAAGCCCTTTGTTTCTCCGTAAGCCATGGCCTTGCCACTGGCTTGAAATGGAAATTTCCCCACTTTTATACTGCCGTATTTTTCTTTGGCTGCCTGTTCATTCATACCAACCCAAGCAACTTCCGGATTCGTATAAATGCAAGAAGGAATGGCATCATCATGGTAGGAAGAATTGATTCCCGCTGCGTTTTGCGCTGCAACAATCCCTTGAGCGGAAGCCACATGTGCCAGTTGAATACCGCCTACTACATCTCCGATCGCAAAAACGCCTGAAATACTGGTTTCCATTTGCGCATTCACCGAAATACCCTTTTTCCCGTGCAAATGCAGGCTTTCAATTCCTGCGACGCTGGCTGCCCGCCCAGTTGAAACCAGCACTTTTTCCCCTTCTACCCTATACGTTATAGTATCAATCTGATACTCAACGGCTAAAGCAGCTTCTGCCTTTGCGATCTTGCTCACTTTGGCATTGGTAAAGAAGGTCACTCCCAATTTTTCCAAAGAGCTTACCAGCACTTCTACTGCTTCTTTGTCTGCCATCGGTAAAAGAACAGGCATCATCTCAATGATGGTTACCTTGCAGCCAAAAGTCTGCATTAAATAAGCAAATTCCAGGCCAATAACGCCGCCGCCAATAATCACCATGGACTTTGGAATGGCTCCTAAATCTAAGGCCTCATCACTGGTTATGACCCCCGGAAGATCAAACCCAGGAATCGCTGGAACAAAAGGTTTTGATCCCGTAGCCAAGATTAGTTTCTCGGTTGTAATCGTTGTAGTTCCTGATTTTTCATTAACTTCCACTTGGTGAGGGGTAAGCACCTTACCGCTTCCACTATATAAATCGATTTTATTCGCCTGAATTAAACCCTTTACGCCATTAACCAACTGTTTTACAATACCATCCTTGTGGGCAAAAATTTTCTTTGCATCCACGCTGACAGGGGAAGCTTCAATACCAAATTCTTTTGCCTTATTGATGGTTTCATAGACTTCTGCACTCCTAAGCAAAGCCTTGGTCGGAATGCAGCCCCGATTCAGACATGTTCCCCCCAGAGAATCTTTTTCCACCAATGCCACTTTTAGTCCGCATTGAGCAGCTTTAATGGCGGCTACATAACCGCCTGGTCCTCCCCCTAATACTACAACCTGATAGTTCATCGGTTTTCCTCCTTAAAAGAGACCCTGTGTACTTCTCGAGAAACAGCCAGCGGTAAACAGGCAAAGGATGAGCATAACTATAAGCGTAGGTTAAGTAACAGGTTGAAGCGTTAGTTATGCTCATCCTTTGCCGTCCTAAAAGAGACGTTCCGAGAAACTCAAGACTCTTACCTATTTTAGATAAGCTGTAAGTAATCTTCTAGTAGTTCTTTTATTCTTCTTAAAAATTCTGCCGCTTGGGCTCCATCTACTGCCCGATGATCAAAGGAAAGAGATAGGGACATACGCGGCTGAATGATCATTTCTCCATCCTTGGCAACTACTTTATCCTGCAATTGTCCAACTCCAAGAATACAAACTTCCGGAGCATTGACAATAGGCGTAAATGTGTCGATGCCATACATGCCTAGGTTGGTTACGGTAAAAGTCCCCCCTGACATTTCGTCCGGCAGTAATTTTCCCTCTTTTGCCTGCATCGCCAATTCTTTTGCCCGCTTTGTAATTTCCTCAATACTGAGAGTGTCTGCATTTTTTATGACTGGCACCACTAAACCATTTGGCAAGGCCACTGCCATACCTACATTCACTTCATCACAAATTTCCAAACCATCCGAATGCAGCCTGGCATTAATCACTTGCTGGTATTCCCGTAATGCTTTGGCGACGACTTTAATAATAAGATCATTATAAGAAGGCTTTACACCGGTGCGTTTTTCAATACCAGGTATAAGCTTTTTGCGCAGTTCTACCATACCTGACATATCCACTTCCATATTATGAGTAACGTGAGGCGCTGCCCATGCATCTGCCATATGATCGGCGATGACTTTACGCATTCCTGCTAACGGCTTACGAGCTCCTTTGGTTTTTGACCCTAGTTTTGCCACAGCACTCTCAACATCTGCTTTCACGATCTTGCCGCCAATGCCAGTACCTGCAACTTCCGCCAGATCCACACCTTTATCCTGGGCAATTTTTTGCGCCAGGGGACTGGCTTTATAATTCGTAACGTCTACTGCAATAATTCTCCCGCCAGGACCGCTTGGGGAAACGGCATGTAGATCAATCTCTTCTTCACGGGCTATCCGCTTTGCTGCTGGGCTGGCTTTGACTTTACCGCCAATTCCTTCTGCACTTTGCACAGGAGCAGCTGTTGCTGCCACTTGGGCTGTATGCTGTTCTTCAGTCTTTAGAATCTGGGCAGCATGGCTCTCTACCTTTTCTCCCGGCTGGCCAATATAAGCAATGGGTTTATTAACCTCAACAATATCACCCTCTGCCGCGATTATGGCCAGCACTTGCCCTGCAGCAGGAGCCTCGACTTCCATATTGACTTTATCAGTCAATATCTCCAGCAATATTTCGCCTTCCGCAACCGAATCTCCGACTTTTTTAAACCAGGTAACAATAGTACCCTCTTCCATGGTCATCCCGAGCTTCGGCATTAACAGTTCTGTTGCCATCCTATATTCCTCCTGCTTATACAATTTCCCTAACAGCGTTTACGATGTCATCTACCTGAGGCACAGCACTCTTCTCCAGTTCCATACAATAAGGGATCGGAATGTTTTTTCCTGCAACGCGTTTTATCGGTGCATCCAAATAGTCAAAGGCTTCACTTTCCATCACTTCTGCTGCCACTTCACCGCCGAAACCGCCTCTCTTGCAGGCTTCATGCACAATGATCAGCTTACCGGTTTTAATCACGGATTTTACCAATGTTTCTTTATCAAATGGCACCAAGGTACGAGGATCGATTACTTCTACATCGATGCCCTCTTTCGCTAAGATTTCTGCAGCTTCCAGCGATCGGTGAACCATGACGCCTGTAGCAAGTACAGTAACATCCCTGCCAATTCGTTTTACATCTGCTGCTCCAAAGGGAATGACATAGTCTTCTTCTGGTACTTCTCCTTTTTTGTTATAAACGGTTTTTGTCTCAATAAATACAACAGGATTGTCATCCCGAATCGCCGTTTTTAATAAACCTTTCACATCATAAGGAGTGGAAGGCATAACTACCTTTAAACCCGGTACATGAACAAGCCAAGCCTCTAAGCTCTGCGAATGCTGAGCTGCGGCACCTGTTCCCGAACCTCCCGGCATTCTAAGCACCATAGGAACCTTTGCTTTACCGCCAAACATATAGCGCATTTTAGCAGCCTGATTGACTAAGGAATCCATAGCAATGGTAATAAAATCACTAAACATAATTTCCGCGATGGGACGCAGACCTGTCACAGCAGCACCTGCCGCAGCACCTGCAATAACGCCTTCAGAAATGGGCGTGTCCCGTACTCTTTCTTCGCCGAATTCCTCAAGCATACCCAAGGATACGCCAAAAGCGCCGCCATATACCCCTACATCTTCACCTAGTAAAAATACATTTTCATCCCGGCGCATTTCTTCTTGCATGGCTTGCCTTACAGCCTCTTTATAGGTTATCAATGCCATCGTCATTCACTACTCCTTTACAACATTATGCGTACACATCTTCCTCTAAGGTTTCAATACCAGGGTAAGAGCCCTGCTGGGCAAATTCTACCGCACGGGCGATATCGTCTTTCGCACCAGCCGTAATTTCATCTGATTCTTGCTGGGAGATTACATTGTTTTTAATCAGATATTTTTCAAAGGCTTTAATGGGGCATCGATCTTTCCAGGCTTCAATTTCTTCTTTTGTCCGATACCGATTGGCATCACTCTTGGAATGCCCCAGCCATCGATACGTAATTCCTTCCACAATAGAAGGACCTTCACCACTTCTGGCACGTTCCACTGCTGCCAAGGTTGCTTCGTATACTTTTATAGGATCATTGCCGTCCACAGTAATACCAGGCATCTCATAAGAAGCAGCACGATCCGCTATATTGGCGACTGCTGTACTTCTTGCAACCGACATAGACATACCATAATGATTGTTAGTACACATAAATACCACAGGCAGCTTCCAAATCGACGCTAAATTCAAGGCCTCATGAAAAGAACCTTCATTGCTGGCTCCATCACCAAAGAAGCACAAAACTACTTTTCCAGTTTTTTTCATCTGCTGTGTAAGTGCAGCGCCTACAGCAATGGCAAAGCCGCCGCCAACTACGCCATTGGCACCTAAATTACCTTTTTCTAAATCGGCAATATGCATAGAGCCGCCCTTTCCTTTGCAATAACCGTTGGATTTTCCCATCAATTCAGCCATCATACGATTTAAGTCTGCATCTTTACCGATGCATTCCCCATGTCCCCGATGGGTACTGGTAATTAAATCATCTGCATAGAGCGCAGCAGTAGAACCAATAGCGAAAGCTTCTTGACCAATTGACAGATGAGTCGTACCATGAATCATACCTTTTGCAAAAAATGCATCAACCTGGGCTTCAAAAAACCGAGTATGCAGCATTTTCTTATACCAGCTTATTAACGTTTCTTTACTCAATTTCATTTCAATTCCTCCTATATACTTAGTCATTACGATGATTGAAAGAATCCTTCTATAACAACCACTCCTTTACTACGATTCTAAATGATTACGATTCATGAACATTCGTTCATATAAAAGAACGAATGTTCATGAATGACTAAAAAAATAGATGAATATAACTTATAAAGAATTATTCACCACCGATTGCTGACCTAAAAATTGCAGCAATGAAAACTTCCAAACATCTGTTCATGGTTTTAACTTTTGTAATTTTTCTTAATTTTATAGTAATTCAATTTTTTCATTCTGTCAATAATAAAAATAGCTTTATTTGCTGCCTTACTTCTTTACTACACTAGAATCCCTTCCAGCCTACTTTACAGTAGAAATGGAACATAGTATAATTTAGACACTATAAGGCGGTTGGTTATTCGAATAGTCTCAACGTAACGATTTCCTTGTACCATTTATATGAAAAAAGTGATTTCACTTTTTGTCAATTTTTTGAGGTGAATAATGTCTATTTACGATAACGAAACCACATTGATAGCCAGAATTGCATGGCTATACTATGTCCAAGGCCTAACCCAAGACAATATTGCCAGTAAATTAGGCTGCTCACGGCCTACCATCACACGTCATTTAGCAAAAGCCAAAGAACTTGGAATTGTAGAAATAAAAATAGCAGACCATTTTCGTACCTGCTTTGATACGGAATATGCTTTAAAAGCTCGTTTTGGGCTAGAAGAGGTTATTGTGATTCCATCTGGAAACACATTAAGTGAAAATCTAAAAGGTGTTGGAAAAGCTTGTGCTGATTACCTGCAGCGAACACTACAGGATCAGGATATTTTAGGCATAGCCTGGGGATCTTCGATTTATGAAGTAGGTAAGGCTCTACAACTGAAAAAAGACTTAGACCTAACAGTGATTCAACTAATGGGCGGACTAAACAGCAGTGAAAAAATAAACCCGGAAGAAATTGTCAAGCTGATTGCAACGCAGCTGCGCGCTTCAGGGATATGGCTGAATACACCAGCGATTGTCAGCTCTGCTAAAATCAAGAAAGCGCTGCTCAGCGACCCTGGTGTCAGCAGTGTTTTGGTGAAAGCCCAAAGTTGTACCAAAAGCCTCTTTGGCTTAGGAGAAGTCAGCCTTGACTCCTCTTTAATCGTCAGCAATGGCATTACCAATGCAGAGATGGAACAACTCCATGAATTGGGCGCCGTAGGCAACATCTTAGGTCAGTTTTTTGATAAAAATGGTAAGCTTATTCATTCTTTCCTGGAAGATCGCCTCATTGCTGCTCCACTAAATACGCTGCAGTCCATTCCGATCCGCATTGGTGTAGGCAGCGGCGGTCAATATAAAGTGAAGGCTATTTTAGGAGCTCTTCACGGTGGTTTTATCAATGTGCTGATCACTGATGAAGAAACTGCACAGGAAATACTAAAAATAACGTAGAATATCTTTGTATATTCCTTTTTTATTACTCAATCGTAAACAATTGTTTACGATATCGAACTATTGTTTACTAAATCCATATGCTTGCTACCTTAGAAACCATATTTTATATAAAGATCTTTCGTTGCATATTCAATAGTAAAATTCCCCAGAAAATAAGGAGGGTCCCACTATGTGCAAAGAGTCTTTTAAAGCGGTTTTAGTCTGCATGCGCTGTAATCAAGAGACTGTTCATGATATTGAATACAATAACAAACTAATTGTACAAATCTCTTGTGAAGAGTGTGGAAAAACCATCGGTCCTTATAAACAGATTACCGCAACTCCTCTGCCAAGCAATCTGACCCATAAAACCACCATCACCTCTTCTCCTGCTCCAATTGGTAATACAGCCTTAGCAAATGAAAATACCAGGTTTGAAAAATCCTCTAAAAGTTCGTCTTACCAGAGCTATGGTGAGTTGCTATTATCGCGCATTATAACAAAACCCTCCCGTTTAAACCAAGAAATCCATAAAGACTTGACAACATTCCTTTGTTCTATTCCTGTTCGCTTTATGACGAAACCGGTGCGTATTGCTAAAGAATACCGCACATTGAAGGATACTTTACATCGATAATATGTATAACTTACTTTTTTGAACCGCAGAGGCGCAGAGAGCACTGAGGGATTTTACCGTATTGGTTTTCCTCTGTGCCCTCTGCATCTCTGCGGTTCAATCATTCTTTGCTTTTTCTTTTTAAATCATATACATTCTGTATTTTACCTCAAAAAAGAACACTCATGCAGCCATTCATACTGCATGAGTGCTTTTTTGTAATCAAAATCTATTGGTTTTAAAGTAGAATTTGTACAATATATCGGGAAATGCGAAAAACAGTAGACGACGCACTGCGTCCTCCTCATAGACCAGGTCCCGAGGGCGGTCCATGCTGCCCTAAGCTGCCTACTCCCTAACCAGTACAATCAAAGATATTCCAATAGCCTGCGCTTTTATTTTCTAAGAGTGCAGGCTATTTTTCATGACTACCTCACGCTAAGCTCATACCTGCAGAATATAAGAACGTTAAACCCAATTGCTATCGGATAAATTTTCTCTGGCAGATATGTATCACGTATAGTATATTTAAGTGGATATCATCCGCTTAAAATACAATGCTATGTATCGAATAATTATAGGAAGTGGTTCAATTGACTATTTCAAAATATGAGATTTTCAACACAATTGTTGAACTGGGCAGCTTGACCAAAGCCGCTGAAAAACTTCATCTGACACAATCAGGTGTAAGCTATGCGATCTCTACTCTTGAATCTGAACTGGGATTTTCTTTGCTTAAAAGGAATCGTTCCGGTGTAAGTCTGACCAGCAATGGAGAGCGTATTCTTATATTTATTCAGAAAATTTTACAGCAAGAGGAACTTTTACAGCAAGAAGTCATCTCAATTAAAAGCTTAAATACAGGCACTGTTCGCTTAGGAACATTATCCAGTGTCTCCATGCAATGGCTTCCTGGAATTTTATCTCGGTTTCATGAAGCGTATCCTCTTATCGAAGTGAAAACCTACTTAGGATGCTATGATGAAATGAGTGATTGGATTTCAAATAGTACTATTGATTTTGGGTTTGTTTCATTGCCCACGTCTAAGCCATTTGAAGTGATGCCCTTAAAAAAGGATAAGCTAGTCGTTCTTCTGCCACCTGACCACCCTCTGCAGCATCAGAATTTCATCTCTTTTAATCAACTAAGAGGCGAACATTTTATTATGCCTCAATGGGGTAGTGATGACAATATTAAGCGGCTTTTACATGAAAATAAAGTGAAACTGCAGGTCAAATATGAATTAATGGAAGAACGTACTATTTTTGCAATGGTGCAAATGGGATTAGGAATCAGTATTCTTCCTGAACTCATTTTAATTAATATACCTGAAGACATTCATATCGTTGAATTAGAAAAAACGGATTACCGCATTTTAGGATTAGCCTCCCTTTCCATGAAAAATATATCTCCTGCCGGAAAGAAGTTCATTACCTGTACCCGTTCCTGGCTGCGAGAGCATAACTTCCTTGATTTTGAATAATCAAACGATGTGCATTCTCCTTATTGATCTTATTTTCAGTATTTTAAAACTTTTTATTAATTACTAATTATTATTGACAAGTATATTTTATCCATATAGAATATACAATATAATCATGTAAGAATCTATTATCAGCAATCATCCATTAGCTAAGTCTAAAGTGACTGCTAGGTTCCATCTGCAAATGACATGATGATACCTAGCAGTTTTTTGTTTTTTATTGATTCAAGAAAATTGAACTATTCTTTGAAATAGTAAAATACAGCTATTACTTAGCACTACATTAAAGGAGGATATTTTATGAAATGGACTGTAGGCAAAAAAATAGGCGGAGGTTTTTCCCTTGTTTTAGCTCTTGTTATTCTGATGAGCGGTTTTACCATTTGGAAAATAGGTGAAATAACTGCAAATTATCACACATTCAGCAAACTAAATATCGAAAAAATGGAAATGGTTCAAGGTACAGCCGCTGATATTGCAAATGAGGCCGTGACTATGCGTCGCTTCAACTTTGTTGGCGATCCCAATGATATTCCGGTCTACAATGACTATAAAGAAAAATCAAATGATCGCTTGAAATGGTTAGAAAAAAATCTTCACACTGGAACAGGACTAGAATATATTACGTCAATCAAGAAAGCAAAAGAAGAATATGAAAAAATTGCTGAATTGTCTATGGCTGCAAAGCAAGCCGGTAAACTGAATGAAGTTGCTTATTATATGGCTGAAGCAGGAAATCCTTATAAAGCAACGATGACTGCTGCAGAAAAATTAACCCTCCAGACAAGATCCTATGTCATACAAGAGCAAGAACAATACGCGAAAGATGCTAAATCTTCTCAGATCTTTTTAATTGTTATCAATATCATTGTCATTATTGTATCGGGTATCATTGCATTTTTCATTTCCCGTAATATTTCACGCCCCGTACATAAAGTTGCTGAAGTCGCCAGCCAAATCGCCGCTGGAAACTTAGCCGCCGATACAATAACCTATCAATCGGAAGACGAAATTGGACAGCTTGCCGATGCTTTTAATAAAATGCGTACGAGCCTGCGAACTGTCATATCCCAAGTATCCGTCTCTGCAGAACAACTTGCCGCTTCATCAGAAGAATTAACAGCAAGTGCAGAACAATCAGCTCAGGCATCTACGCAAGTAGCTGTCTCCATTATGGAAGTAGCCACGGGCACGGAAGCACAAGGACGAAACATTAATTCTGCAGCAGCAACCGTTGGAAATATAACAACAGCGATTCAAGAAATCGCCAGCAATGCCGGCATTGCCACTGGAATTAGCGACCGGGCTGCTGCTGCTGCTCAAAACGGTGGAAACTCTATCGAAGCGGCCATGCGACAGATGAATACGATTAATCAAACCGTTACCGAATCTGCTAGAGTTGTCACAAAACTAGGTGAACGTTCCCGGGAAATTGGTCAAATCCTTGATACCATTTCCAATATTGCCAATCAAACAAATCTGCTTGCTTTAAATGCAGCTATTGAGGCAGCACGGGCAGGAGAACAAGGCAGAGGTTTCGCCGTTGTAGCAGAGGAAGTTCGCAAACTGGCGGAACAATCCCAAGCAGCAACTAAACAAATTGCATCACTGATTCAAGAGATCCAAAATGAAACAGACAATGCAGTTACTGCTATGAATGACGGAACCCGTGAGGTGAAACTGGGTACCGATGTAGTAAATACTGCAGGCGGGGCTTTTACGGAAATTTCCAGCTTAGCCAGTCAAGTTTCCAGCCAAGTGAAAGATATTGCCTCTGCCATTGAGCGCGTAGCTGCAGGCAGTGAAGAAATGGTGGTCTCAATCCGTGAGATTGAAACCATCAGCAAGGATACAAGCGCACAAACACAAACCGTTTCCGCGGCTACGGAAGAACAATCGGCTTCCATGGAAGAAATCGCCTCCTCCAGCGAAGCACTGGCTCATCTAGCTGAAGAACTGCAAGTAACAATCGCTACGTTCAAACTCTAAGAAAATCACTTCACAAAATCAAAAATAAAAACGTTTTGAACCGCGAAGATACGAAGACTCTGAAGAACACGAAGGTAAGATATCCATACTCCTTCGTGTTCTTTGCAGCTCTTCGCGATCTTCGCGGTTCATTAATTCTTTATATTTTTTATTATAGTATCTTTGCTCCTGGGGGCCAATGGATTGCATTGCCGTTCACACTGAGCGCAGCTTCAGCAATACCTTCACTCATGGTAGGATGAGCATGGATTGTTGCAATGACTTCATCCACTGTTGCTTCCAGATTCATTGCCAAAGCAATTTCTCCAATCAAATCAGTGGCTCTTGGTCCAAAAATATGTCCGCCTAGAATTTCTCCGCTTTTTTCAGCGACAATTAATTTAACCAGACCAGACTCACATCCTTCAATGAGAGACTTCCCATTTGCCATTAAAGGAAATAAACCAACTTTATAGGATATCCCCTGAGCCGCTGCTTCATCTTCCGTAAGTCCCACACCTGCAGCTTCTGGAATGGTATAAATGCAAGAAGGAATAACTTTAGGATTGTAGAAAGGACGATGACCTAACGCATATTCAACGGCTGCAACGCCTTGGGCAGATGCTGCATGTGCCAGCATCATCTGAGCATTGCAGTCACCGATTGCATAAATATGAGGTATATTTGTTGCAAAATATTCATTTACAACAATTCTCCCCCGCTCCGTCTGGATTCCTACTTCTTCAAGCCCCATATTATGAATGTTGGCCTTACGTCCTGTGGCCATCAAGATATATTCTCCTACCACTTCATGGTTTTTACCAGCAGTTTGCACTACAGCACTTAATCCGTTAGAGGTTGGCAGTATTTCTTTTAGTCCTGCTTCCAGCATAAAATTGATGCTGCCCTCAGTTAACTTTTCCTTTACTCTCTTGGCAATTTGGCGATCTACCATCGGTAATATTTCCGGCAGCATTTCGACAATGGTGACCTTTGTACCAAAAGAACTATATAATGATGCAAACTCTGTACCAATAACGCCACCGCCAACAATAACCAAGGACTTTGGCACTTTAGGCAAACTTAAGGCTGCCGTACTGTCAATGACTCCAGCATTATCTGCACCGGGTACAGGGATTTTACTGGGAACAGAACCGGAAGCCAGCACAATAATGTCCGCATCAAGAGTTACAGTCCTTTCACCTACTACCTGAACTTTGTGAGAATCTTTCAATACTGCCCGCCCACTATGAGTCTTCACTCCATGGGCTTTTAAGAGTCCCCTTACTCCTTGCACCAGGCGATTTACAATCGTATCCTTACGAGCCATAAGGGCTGGCCAATCCAAGGATATCCCCTCGACGCGCAGTCCATTATTTGTTTCTTTCTTCACAGTATGGTATAGCTTGGCAGTATGGAGAAGGGCTTTGGTGGGAATGCAGCCCACATTTAAACATGTCCCGCCCATTTTTTCCTTTTCAACAATATGAACCTCAGCCCCCAGTTGTGCCGCGCGAATGGCTGCCACATAGCCCCCGGGACCGCCTCCAACAATAATTACTTTTTTTTTCATGTTTTCTCTCCATTTGTTTTTTTCTATTACTTAGAATTAGCTGAAAAATTCATCACCGCTTTTAAAGCCAAGACCGGGATGGATATCAAAACGAACCGCTCCCACATTTGCTTTGTTCTGGGCAGCCTTGGTAACCGCAGCCGTTCCAATACTGCCAAAACCACCACATAATTCAAGAGATGTTATTCCCTGATCTACTAGCTCTTTAGCAACTTTTTCAGCTTCTGTATAGTCTTTGACTCCCACTACAGTTAAGTGAACCTCGGGTGTTTTCACAATCGATCGATGGTGGATAGGATCAGCCTCTGGGGCTATAAATATAAAGGCAGCTTGAAGAGCCATACGATCTACCTCCTACTCTTTTTTGATTAACTACGAAATGTTTTTGCATAACATTGTCCTGCATGATAGGAACTCCGCACCATTGGACCGGAAACAACTTGGCTAAAGCCAATCTCATATGCCTTCTCTTCCCACATGTTAAAAACGGTGGGATGAATATATTCCATAATAGGGTGATGCTGGGCAGACGGGCGGAGATACTGTCCAATGGTCAAGATTTGGCAGCCCGCTGCTTTTATATCAACCATGGTTTGCAGCACCTCGTCATGTCCTTCTCCCAACCCAAGCATAATACCAGCTTTGGCAATATTTTTACCACTATTACTAACCCGTTTGAGTAGTTGAAGAGACCGTTCATAAATCGCCTGTGGCCGCACATCTTTATATAAGCGTGGCACGGTTTCGATATTATGACTAATTACCTCCGGTCCCGCATCAATAATCTGCTTTAGTGATGCAAACTGTCCCAAAAGATCAGGAATCAGCACTTCGACTTTCGCTGCCGGCAATACCTGACGAATCTCCTGTATGGTTTTAGCAAAATGTCCTGCACCACCATCAGGCAAATCATCTCTTGTGACAGAAGTTACCACCACATAGGCAAGGTTCAGCTGCTTGGCAGACAATGCCACGGCCTTAGGTTCTTCCCTGTCCACAGGCAAGGGCAGCTGCCCATGCTCTACGGCACAAAATCGGCAATTGCGAGTGCATATGTTTCCCAAAATCATAAATGTACAAGTCTTCTGGGAAAAGCATTCTCCGATGTTGGGGCAATTTGCACTTTCACATACCGTATGTAAATTGCCTGCATTCAGCATAGATTGCATCTGGGCAAGATCATCCTGATTGGGTGCCGGAACAACTAACCATGCCGGTCTCAGCATAGTGAACCATCTCCTTTATCCGCTCTACACTCACTAGCTCTGTTTGTATTTCAAATAATTCTTCAAATTGTTTTCGCAATTGCCTCCGTACCGCTCTAGGATCTACCCTCTCCAATATTCGAGACATCGAGGTGACTCCCAAGGATGTAATGCCGCAAGGTACAATAAAAGAAAAATGTGTTAGATTGGGGCAGACATTTAGAGAAACGCCATGCATCGTGACCCATTTACGGATCGCAATGCCAATTGCACCAATTTTTCGATCCTCTACCCATACTCCCGGATATTCTTTTTTGCGCGTCGCTGCAATCTCAAAACACGCCAGTGTTCTGATCAATACTTCTTCCATTCTATTGGCGTACGCATGAACATCCTTATGCATTCCTGTTAAGCCAATGATAGGATAACAGATCAATTGTCCCGGACCGTGATAGGTAATGTCCCCGCCCCGATTTGATTCAAATACTTTGATGTGCTGTTCATCTAATACCTGTTGACTGACTAACAGATGATTGGAACTGCCTTTTTTTCTTCCTATGGTAAAGCAAGGCTGATGCTCGAGGAGAAGCAGCGTATCCGGGATAGCACCCAGCTGCCTGGCCCGATTTAGAGCCTCCTGTAAATGAAGAATTTCATCATAACTGCAAACTTCAAGTTCTATACAGTATCCCTTGCGTACCATCCTGCATCCTCCTATTAAATCAAGGCTTGATATGGTTTTTTAATCAATTTTAAAAGTAATCCTAAGAATGCAGCGGCAGGTGCCCCATCAATGACACGGTGGTCAAAGGATAAGGAAAGTCCAATCATTGGTTTAATTACAATTTCTCCATTTTCTACTACAGGTGTGTCTACCGTTCTGCCTACTCCTAAAATCGCTGCTTCCGGCTGATTGATGATAGGGGTAAACCAATCAACGGATTGATATGCGCCGATATTCGTAACCGTAAAGGTCCCTCCCCGCATTTCCTGCATACCTAACTGATTGTCTCTTGCCCGCAAGGATAGGTCTTTAATTTCCCGGCTAATTTGAGAGATCGTTTTGATATCTGCATGTTTCACTACCGGTACAACTAACCCTTGACTAATGGCAACAGCCACCCCTACATGGACTTCCTTATAATTTCTAATATTTTTGTCAACCAATGCGATATTAATATGCGGCGACATTCTAAGTGCCACAGCAACAATTTTCACCAGCATATCTGTAATGGTGATCTTGACTTGTGCTTCTTCATTAATGGTTTTTCGTAAGGCCAGCAACGCAGAAAGATCCGTACTGACATGGTAATTGACTTTTGGCGCAACGGACCAGCTAAGAGACATATTATCACCGACGGCTTTTCGCATGCCGGCATAAGGAGTCAGAGTAAAGTTGTCCTGCTCTTCAATGGGAGCAGGGCTGCCAATGCTTTTTTGTGTGCTTGCCTGCTGGGAATTTCCACCTTGGGCAATACATGCAAGAACGTCATCTCGGACAATTCGCCCTGATGGACCGGTACCGGTAATCTGCGTAAAATCCACATTATTTTCCTTGGCTAACTTGCGGGCTAAAGGAGAAGCCTTCACTCTATTTCCCGTAACTTCATGGCTGCTACTATCTGCCTGCTTCGTTTCGGAAATCATTGGCTCTGCAGCAGGTGCTGCTTTGCTGGTAGTTTTTGCACCTTGAACTACTTCACCTTCCATACCAATCACACCCAGTAAAGCACCAATGGGAAGTTCTTCTTCCTCTTGGGCAACGATCCTGAGCAGCACGCCATCTGCTGGAGCATCAATGGTATTAGTCAGTTTATCTGTCATTACCTCCAGAATAATATCGCCCTTAGTGACTGCATCTCCTTCATTCTTTAGCCATTTCACAATGGTTCCTGTTACCATGGACAGACCCATTTTCGGCATAGTAATTTCTACTGCCATATGTTCGCACTCCTTTATCACTTTATACGCTATGTGTCCCTTTTGAACCGCAGAGACGCAGAGAACACAGAGAAAAATAGATAAGATTATAAAATATTCCTCCGCGCGCTCTGTGCCTCTGCGGTTCAATCATTTTTCCCCCGCGTTCTTTCACTAAAATACCTTTCTCTATTTTTAAAATAAGCTCTTTACTGCTGCTATGATTTTGGTTTCATTGGGTAAGTAAACGGCTTCTAGTTTCGCATTAAAGGGAACGGGGATGTCAAGTGCAGTGACCCGCACGATGGGAGCATCGAGCAAATCAAAACCTTCTTCCACCACAATAGCTGCGATCTCACCAGCAAAGCCGCTGGTACGAACCGCTTCGTTTACCACCACGAGTCTGTTTGTCTTCGCAACAGACTGCAAAATACATTCCTTATCTAAAGGAACCAGCGTACGCAAATCAACGACTTCTGCACTAATTCCTTCCTTGGCTAATTGATCAGCCGCGGCTAATGCTTTATGAAGCATCCATGACCAGGCAACAATGGTTACATCCGATCCTGCTCTTTTTATATCTGCTTTGCCCAGAGGAATGACATATTCACCTTCCGGTACCTCACCGCTCATGGCCAGCAGCTGCTTATGCTCAATATACATGACAGGGTTATCATCCCGAATGGCTGCCGCCATTAAGCCTTTTGCATCGGCTGGGGTTGAAGGCATAATTGTTTTTATCCCGGGTATATGAGTGAACCATGCTTCGATACATTGGGAATGCTGAGCCGATGCCGTCATACCGCCGCCGCATGGAGTCCGTACCACCATAGGGACCTTTGCTTTGCCGCCAAACATATATCGCATCTTTGCAGCCTGATTAAACAATTCATCCATACATACACCCATAAAGTCAATGAACATAATTTCGACAACTGGACGCAGTCCAGCTGCTGCGGCACCAACAGCATGGCCAACAATCGCTGTTTCACTAATCGGCGTGTCAAGTACCCGCCCAGGAAATTCATCAAATAATCCTGCGGTAACTCCAAAGCAGCCTCCAAATTTACCTACATCTTCACCTGCAATATATACGTTGGCGTCCCTTTGCATTTCTACTCTCATACCATCCCGAATGGCTTCGGCATATGTCATTTTTTTCATTTTTTTCATCCTTTCTTTGTTCTGTATCAATCAAATTACCGATTCTAAACAGCAATCCTTAGGGAAGTCATACTCTATATCCCTTTTCTTGCAGGCCAGCAATCTAGCGGCAATCAGGGAGCATAGACATCGGCAAGAACATCTTCTGGACTTGGCTCGGGACTATTCTCGGCAAATGCAACCGCCGCATCAATTTGCCCTTGTATCTGCTCTTGTATTTCCTTGAGTTCCGTATCCTTGGCAAATTTCAGGACCTTTAATTTGTCTTCTAATTTTAGTATGGGGTCTTTTTTGAGCCACTCTTCTTGTTCTTGAGCATCTTTATATAAACCGGCATCTCCTTGGAAATGTCCATAATGTCTCCAGGTTTTGCATTCAATCAAGCTTGGGCCTTCACCCTTTCTTGCGCGGCTGATTGCATCCTTTGCCGTTTCATAAACGGCGGCAACATCATTACCATCAATTGTGATTCCTGGAATACCATAGGATATGGCCCGCTGAGAAACATCCACAATGTTCATATGATCTTTTTGATTCATAGAAATACCAAAACGATTATTTTCACAGACAAAAATCACTGGCAGCTTCCAAACTGATGCCAGATTTAATGCTTCATGAAAGGTACCTCGATTGGAGGCAGCATCACCAAAAAAGCATACGGAAACTGCATCATTCTTTAGATACTGATTCGCAAATGCCGCACCAACTGCAATGGGCTGTCCTGCGCCAACAATACCATTGGCCCCCAAAATACCCAGATCCACATCTGCAATATGCATGGACCCGCCTCTGCCTTTACAATAGCCTGTCACTTTGGCAAATAGTTCTGCCATCATCTTATCCACTTGTCCGCCTTTGGCAATTAAATGACCATGACCTCGATGAGTACTGGTGATATAATCTTTATTTGTCAGGCTGGCACATACGCCTGTAGCCACAGCCTCTTCCCCGCTATACAGATGAACAAAGCCAGGAAGCCTGCCTGCTGCAAATAATTCGGCTGCCTTATCTTCAAATTTACGGATCGTCAGCATTGTTTTATAAAAATCCAATAATTGTTCTTTCGTAACATCGCTCATATCATAACCCTCCTAAACTATTTTGATTTTTCTTATTACTCAGATATTTTTCATGAATGCTCCAATCCTCTCCTTCCCTATAAGTACTTCGCTCATAAGCTGCTATTAATTCTTCACGTACTATTATGTTGCAATTTTCATACCAACTCTTTGCAGATACTAAAATGCTGCACATCTTTTAAATAGATATAAAAAGTGATTGAACCACAAAGGCGCAAAGGACACAAAGGGTTTTCTTTATATTTTTGTGCACTCCTTTGTGTGCCGCGTCAGCGTCATTGCGCCTTTGTGGTTCATAAAACCTCGTTTTTTCACCTATGGACTTACATTTTATACGACTTAACAAAAGATGCTGACGCCCCCTAAGACATATAGAAAAAACCCACCTGGTTTAGATGGGTTTTGCATAAATGAACTGTAGCGTGAACGTTGTGATGATGTATTACAGCGCTACACCTCGCTACACTTATTTGTTTTAATATTGTATTGCATACAATTGCATCTTTCGATAAACCGTGGTACGAGCTACGCCCATTCGTTTGGCAATATGACTAATATTTCCGTTACACTCATGGAGCAGTGTAATGATTTCTTCCCGTTCTGTTTTTTCATTCTCCCGCCTGCGCTGTTCCTTAAAAGAACTTCTTTTGGCTGGCAGTTCTGTCAACTCTTCGCAGCAATGATATACATCGACAGGTAAATGTCCTAAGGATACGGTCTTTCCCTTAACCAAATGGATGATTCGTTCTGCTACATTATGAAGTTCACGCACATTCCCCGGCCAGCTATATTTTTTTAAGCAATGCAGTACTTCCGGCTCCAGATCAAATTCGTTTTTTCGGCCTTTACTCAAATTTTGCAAAAAGGAAGTGAGCAGTAAGATGATGTCTTCCCCCCGTTCACGTAAAGGAGGTATGGTAACAGAGATTACATTGAGACGATAATAAAGATCTTGTCTAAAGCTCCCCATTCTCACTTCTTTCAGCAGATTTTTATTTGTAGCACAAATGATTCGAACATCTGTAGCAATTATTTTATCGCCGCCAATGCGATTTATCTTTTTTTCCTGCAGTACCCGCAGTAGGGATACTTGCTGTTCTAGAGGCATGTCACCAATTTCATCCAAGAATAGTGTTCCACCTGCCGCCAACTCAAACTTTCCCGGACGCCCCCCTCGCTTGGCTCCGGTAAAAGCCCCTTCTTCATAGCCGAAAAGTTCACTGCCAATCAATTCTCGGGGGATGGCACCACAATTCACAGCAATAAATGGTCCCTTACGTCTGGCGCTTTGGTTATGAATCGCCTGAGCAAATAATTCCTTTCCGGTGCCGCTCTCCCCTTGCAAGAGTATATTCGAACTGCTTTCAGCGGCTAATACTGCCACTCCCAGCACTTCCCGCATAGCAGAGCTAGTACCAATAATATCATTAAATGTGAAATCCGCATTATGGGCACTATAGCAATTTGCGGAACTCTTGCCTTGTTGAATCGGCCGCAATATTACCACACCACCGCTCACGCCTCCCTGATCATCAGCAACAATTTCACCGGAAGCCAAACAATGATTTGTTCCCTTAGAGCCAGGCACTGCCAGCTTAATACCAGAATACGATTTCTTATGGTGCAGCATGTCTTTTGTAACAGGTGATATTTCTTTAAAAATAGTATCAATCGAGCAGCCGATCATGTTTTGGCCATTGCGATTGAGCATTTGTTTCGTAATCGTATTTACGTCTTTAATAATGCCACATTTATCAATGAGGATCACACCGTCTGACATAGCATTAAAAATACTTTCCAGATGTTTATTCACTAAAATCATTTCATTTTGTTTCTGCTGCATCTTCAGCTGCATGGAAATTGCCTCTGAAGCCGCAGCCACCATGCCCAGAGTATGAGAATTTTTCTCATGCACAGGCCCGGAGATATCTAGAACGGCGACCATTTCTCCTTGTTTATTAAAAATGGGTGCTGCCGAACAAGTCCAGCAGTGATGCGGTTGTGAAAAATGCTCCCAGCCTGAGACTTGAGCCGGCTTTCCCGTAGCTAACGCAAGTCCAATTGCATTTGTCCCCACGCTTGCCTCTGACCAATTAGCTCCAAGAACAAAGTTAAGATATTGTGCATTCTTTAAACGTTCCTTATCACCAAAAGATTCTAATATATATCCTTTAATATCCGCCAATACGATAATGAATCCCGTATTGGAAAAGGTTTTATAAAGATTTTTCATAAAAGGATTGGCAATACGAATCGTCCTTTCGTTCTTATCTAGCAGCTCTTTAAGCTCATTACGCCCCAATTCAATTTGCCCTCGACCTTCTGTAGGGTTCATATTTCGATTGGCACATTTTTCCCATGATTTAGCAACCAAAGGCGAAACGATTCCTGCTACGATTTTTCCTGAACGAATAAATTGATTCCAAGCCACCCCCATATTATGACCAACGGGCTCACCGAGAACATTCATATCCATGAACTCTTCCCTCCAATCACTGCGCAAAGCCTCTTACTAATCCCTTGTTTCGAATTTTCAGTCTTAAAAAACCACAATATCTTAAGGTAATACAAGGTGTAAACAACACCATTATTAAAAAGTCTATGAAATACTGCATTACTTCATTACTTCTCACCTATATTCCTGCAATTTTTAAAATTTCTTCTATGAATTGCAATTTATCCATCAATACTGTAGAATACAGTAACATTATTATTTAGGAGAGATCTATAATGGAAAAGTTTATTACGCTCCTGCGCGAGAAGGGATATAAAATAACACCGCAGCGACGAGCTGTAATCACTGCATTTATGAACTGTGACAGATTTGCTACTGCACAGCAGATTCTAGACCATGTAAAGCAGTTATATCCTGATGTCAGCTTAGATACGGTATATCGCAATTTAACATTGTTAGTGAACCTTGGAATCATTTGTGAAATTCATACCCCCGGTAAGGATAGTAATATATATGAGCTTATTACTACAGAACATCATCATCATTTAGTCTGCCTGGAATGCGGTAAGACAGAATGTTTAGACTTCTGCCCTATCAATAAAGAAAGTTTTGATTTAATTGATAAGAAGCACTTTAAAATCATTTCCCATTCTCTGGAATTTTATGGTTATTGTGCAAGTTGTCATACTCAATGATAAAAGATAAAAACCCGCGAAAATTACGGGCTCTTATCTTTATTATCTAATATCTTTTTTACATGAAACTATTTCTTCCAGATTTCTTTCTAAAAACAAGCATTTTGAAGTGTCCATAATGTTCCCGGCAATCCTGCGTACCTGCTGCGCCTGACCTGAGAAATAGAACCGCCCTACTCCTGCATTGCCATTTTCATTTAAAATCCCAGCATTGCTAAGCACATTCCTAATTTTATTAGCCGTATCTTCTGCTGGATCAATCACTTTCACTTGATCTCCCATGAATTCTTTTATTAATCCACTTATATACGGATAATGAGTGCACACTAATAATAACGTATCTATTTTCTCTTTTTTTAAAGGGGTCAGGTATTCAGCAATTGCCTCTTCTATTTCTATACCAGTCAATTTTCCTTGTTCAACGAGAGGTGCAAATTTAGGGCAAGGCTGAGCGTACACCTTACTCTCCGGTCTTAATGCTAACAAGGTTTTCTGGTGGATCCCACTATGAATTGTCACCTCTGTTCCAATAATACCGATACGTTTATTGGTGCTGGCAGCGATCGCTTGCTGTGCTCCTGTGCTCATTCCTATTATTTTAAAGTCATGATTCTTCTGAAACTCCTCCAATCCCAGTACAGTAATGGTATTACAGGCACTTACAGCTATTTTTATATTACAGCGATCAAAAAAAGACAGCATTTGATTCACAAATTCTCGTATTTGCCATGGATTTCGAGGGCCGTACGGAGCACGAACCGTATCGCCAAAGTAGATGATATCCTCTTTTGGCAATACCTTTTTTATTTGACTGTAAACACTAAGACCACCAATACCTGAATCAAATATTCCAATTGGCAAACTTCTCTCCATGATATTTCCTCCTTATTAAATAAAAAAATCCAGCAAAGCAATCCTGATAGAAGGATTGCTTTGCTGGATTTCATTTACGTTAGTAATAAATGAAGCAGCCATATATACTTTTTGTTCAAAGGGCACTATTCTGTCACTTGTACATGAATGCCTTTTTTTATACTGTTATATTTCTTTTGTGCATCTTTAAATGCTACAATAATCGCTTTCTGAGAAGCACCAAAATAGCGATTTTCCACTTCTATGCGAATGATCTCACTATCTGTAGTTAAACTCTTGTTACTAAAAATGGTGGTAATAAAATCATTCGTCAAACTGATTGCAAATGTACTGCTGCACGTAATTATTTTTCCAGAGTCTTTATCTACTACGAAACAAATGGAAAAGCGTCCATATTGATGAGTTACTGCGTCATTCTGCGGTGACTTGGCATCACCCACAATGCAAATGGTATTAGATCCAAACATAGAATTCACCTACAATTCTTATGCTTTAAGGATAACATTGCAGATAATAAATTGTCAATACCATTACAAATCGTGCAGCAAATACGAAAAACCCAATCCATATCAAATTCTCTTATTAACTAAATAATACCATGATGGAGTGGCTAACTGTATATACTACTAACACACCTGCAAAAATCACGATTGGACTTTCTTTCCAGCTTTCCTCTGTTTCATTCATTGTTATCATCACATCCTTGTTTATCCTTAGCATTCTGTCTTTATTATTGCCGCCATATAGGATAAATATTACAATTCAATAAAACTAATTTACAGGATGTAAAAAAACAAAAATGGATTTCTTATATAATCACCTCTGCCGATTAGAGAACGTGATTATATGAGAAATCCATTATCCTTTATCATTTTTAGCAAATTACTTAACTGACTCCTAATGAATGCAGCAGAACTTGTTTTCGTCTACTAAAATAGGGCTTGGTTTTCCTATATAGTAACCTTGTACATAATCCAAACCAATTCTTTTGGCTTCTAAAAAAACAGATTCGGAACTAACGTATTCAGCAATGGTTCGAATACCAAGCTGCTTGGCAAAATACACGATGCTTTCAACAATGGCGACCATTGCAGGATTTGTTCCAATTTCACTAATTAATGAGCCATCAATTTTAATATAATGAGCTCCCATATTAAGAATATAAGCAAAATTTGAGTAACCGCTGCCAAAATCGTCAATTGCTATTTTGGCACCAAATGCTTTTATTTTTTTGATAAAAAAAGATAAATCCTCTGGGTTCTTAAATTCTTCTGATTCAACAAATTCAAAAGTGACTCTTTTCGCAATACAGGAGTCTTCCAATAATTCTCCAATTAACTCTTGTACTCCATGGTCTAATATATCCGCTGCACTTAAATTGATGGAAAAATCAACATCTTTGTCTGCGAAGTGAGTAAACGATTTTTCTAAAACTACTTCTGTCAGACGCGGATACAACTTAGTTTTCTTAATAATAGGCAAGAATGTTCCAGGTGAAATCACCTGCCCATCTCGGCCAAGCAGACGAACCAATACTTCGTATTTACTAATTTCAAAAGTAAGAGTATTCATGATCGGCTGATAATACACCATGACCCGATCTTCCTGTATTGCATCTTGTACTTCATGTATCCAATGAAGATTATTGCGATGAGTCTCCTTCATAGGCAAATCATCATGATACACTTTTAACGGCAGACAGTATTGCCTGGCGTATTCCAAAGCCATTTGTGCTTTTTCTAACGGTTTATCCTTCGTAATTGCAATACCAATAGTAACAAAAAGATACGAACTATGACCATGAATTTTAAAAGGCACTTTTTCAATTACATTATGAATATTCAGCATCCAATCACTAAAGTTCTTCTCATTTCCCTCATTAGCCAGGATGGCATATTCATCACCTGCTAAACGGTATAATTTATAGTGATATGGTTCTATCAGCTTTATCAAACGTTCTGCCAGTTCCAGCAATAAATCATCTCCCGCCTGATAGCCGTAAAACTCATTAATCGTGCGAAATTGTTCTACATTGATAATTGCTAAATGAGGCTCTCTTGCATCTTTCATATCTTCATTCAGCTGCAGCCGGTTGGGAGTTGTCGTAAGCTGATCCGTATACATCTGTCTTTGCAGCTGTACTGCCTTCTCTTGTACCCGCTCTTCCAAATTCCTATTAAGTTCCTGCACTTCTTGCAAGGCTTGCTGCCTCAGCATTTTTTCGTTGGACAGAGCGAGCAGCATCTCATTCATTTCTCCTGCTAAAATAGCAATTTCATCCGTTCCAGATACACATAGAGTTGATGACAGATCCTGGGTCTTGGTTATATAGACGATACTCTTAATTAATGAATACAAACGACGAAATAATATTTTTTCTAATATAATCGGTAAAAGAAAACTAAAAATCAAACCACTGCACAATATCAAAATAGCTCCATAATAAATACTCTTTCGACCTACTAGGTGTAAATGCTGCTCCTCTAAGAAAGGCATCGAAAGAGCAAGATTTTCATACCTGCCAGTAGCTGAATTTTTAATAAAAATTTGTTTTTCCTCAAATTGCTGATCCAATGAATAATATAAGGAAGCATATACACAAAAAATAAATAGACCAAAGGTTACGATCACTAGCATTGTTATTTTGGATCGCAGGGTCAACTATATCATCTCCTATTTCCCGGTAATTAGAATTCTTACGTAACCTAACCGCAAAAGGCATCTAGAATAAAGAACATAAAATAAAGCACCAGCTATAGAAAGCGGGTGCCAATTTAATTAATTACAATGTAATTATATTCGCAACCTGGCAGTCATAGACAATTCCTTAGACCCACGGCTTTGCGTCCTTACCTTTCGGTAAGTTTGCCCAATATTAACTTTGAAATTTTTGTCAAATTATACATATAATTGTATTGCCTTATTATTATTAAGTCAAGTAAAACTTAAGGACTAAAGTCCTCCAAGCAAGGATCTTTTTTGGGAAAACCTTTATGTATCTTTAAAAAACAAAAATATTTGAATCGCGAAGACACGAAGATTAGAAGAAATAAACACAATATTCCATATCGCAGCCTCACAGTTCATTGCCGTCTTACTTAACTCTATACATTAAACGAATCAAATTACAAAAGCACAATGCTGCAGATGCGGCATTGTGCCTTTGTGATTCATAAAAGCTACAAAACTTTACTATTTAATATACAGGTGTGCAAAAATCCGAATATGTCTTTATTTTGGACGTAGCAACCTGAAAAAATAATTCTTTGAGTTTACGGCACACAGGGCCTTGATGGCCATTGCCAATTTTTCGGTCATCCACTTCAACAACAGCCACCACTTCCATCGCTGTACCGCTGAAGAAAACTTCATCCGCTGCATATAATTCCGTTCTGGTAATACTGCGCTCAATCACTTCAATGCCTAGCTCTTGGCGTGCCAAACGCATCACTGTATCTCTGGTAATACCTTCAAGAATATTGTCAGATGGAGGTGGAGTAATTATTTTCCCATTACGAACCATAAATACATTTTCCCCCGGTCCTTCACAAACATGACCATTGCGTGTTAAAAACAAAGCCTCATCATACCCTTTGCTCACTACTTCTAAAGAAGCCAGAGCCGAATTAAGATAAGCAGCTGTAGGCTTAGTGCGAGGCGGCAGCATATTATCCCCTAAGCGTTCCCAAGAAGTAAATGCAGCCCGAAGCTCATCTTTGCCAGTAAAGTTACCCATAGGCTGACAATAGATTACAATTCGATTATCATCATCTAATAAGGTAGGAGCAACATGATTGGAGCCTTTAAATGCAACTGGCCTGATATAGGTTGTCGTCTGAAGATTATTTTTCTTAAGCAATTCAATCGTAGCTTGGCATAACTCATCTACAGTATAAGGAATATTAATATACAACACTTTGCAGGATTGCAGAAGACGTTCATAATGCTCTCTCAGCCGAAATACATACAGCTGTTTTTCGGTCTCATCCCAATAAGCCCGTATTCCTTCAAAACAACCGAGCCCATAGTTAAATCCTTTACAGCGTACACTGATATGTACTTCGCTCTCCAAAACAATCTTTCCCTCATAAAAAACATACATATTTTCCATTCCTACAGTTCCTCCTCATTCTAATGCAGTCTCTTTCAAAAACCATCTATAGCCACAAACAGGCAAAGGATGAGCATAACTATAAGCGTAGGTTAAGTACAACTGCGAAGCGTTAGCTATGCTCATCCTTTGCCGTCCTAAATGAAATTTCCCTAGAGACTGCTAATCATTTATTTTTTGCCACCTAGATAGGCTTCCATAACCCGTGGATCTTTAGCAATATCCACAGCCTGGCCGTGGAGACTAATACGTCCCGTTTCTAATACATAGGCGTACTTAGCAATCTTTAATGCCTGCCTTACATTTTGTTCCACAAGCAATACCGTAGTTCCTTCTTGGTTAATTTCCTGAATTACCTTAAAAATATCCGCTACTATCAGGGGTGCTAACCCCATTGAAGGTTCATCAAGAAGCAATAATTCGGGTCTGGACATCAATGCTCTGCCAATCGCCAGCATTTGCTGCTGACCACCCGAAAGAGTCCCTCCTAATTGGGCTTTTCGCTCTTCCAGTATGGGAAATCGTTGAAAGATCCGGTGCAAGTCTGCCTGCACTTCATTATCTTTGCGCTGGCAAGCTCCCATCTCCAAATTTTCCAATACCGTCATTCGCGACAGTATGCTGCGTCCTTCCGGTACTAGAGAAAGTCCTAAACTCACGATCTTATGGGTTGCTACCCCGCTAATCTTCTGACCTTTGAACAAAATCTGACCGGACTCTGGCTTAATCAATCCCATAATAACCTTCATAACCGTCGTCTTGCCGGCACCATTTGCGCCAATTAAAGAAACAATCGACCCTGCAGGGACAGTAAGGTCAATATTCTTCAATGCCTTAATATTGCCATATCCTGCGGCAAGCTGTTGCAACTGTAGCATATTAGTCTTCCTCCCTGCCAAGATAGGCCTCAATTACTGCTGGATGATCCTGGATGATCTTCGGAATACCCTCGGCAATTTTTTTGCCGAAATTCAATACCACCAGCCTGTCACAACTATTCATTACCAAGCCCATATCATGCTCAATCAAAATAACAGCTTTACCTAATTCTTGAATTTTTTTTATCAATATCTGAAGATCATCAGTCTCACTCTCATTCATTCCAGCAGCAGGTTCATCAAGCAGCAGTAAATTCGGTTGTGATGCTAACGCCCTGGCAATCTCCAAACGCCGCTGCTTGCCATAAGGCAAAGCTCCTGCCAAAGACAATTCATCTTCACCAATTCCTACTAAATTCAATAATTCTCTTGCTTTTTCACGGAAATTTTTTTCTTCTTGCCGCTGAGTCGCCGTACGCCATATTCCCTGCCACAATCCGGCTTTCATACGGCAATGTGCGCCAATTACGACATTTTCTAAGGCTGTAAGATGCTCAAACAGACGAATATTTTGAAAGGTTCTGGCAATCCCCAGTTCTGTAATCTTATGTGGTTTAAATTCGACTAATGATTGTTTTTGATACATAATCCTGCCAGAGCTAGGTGCCAGCACACCCGTAATAAGATTAAACAATGTGGTTTTACCAGCTCCATTCGGTCCGATGACTCCTACTATTTCTCCTGGATTAACCGTAAAGCCCACATCCGTCAGAGCCGCCAAACCACCGAATTGTTTCGTGACTTGCTCAAGTAGTAAGGTCATGGCGTCGTCCTCCTTGTTACCCCATCTTGGTCCGCGATCTTAGGCTGACGAGTCAGCTTTGCCCGCCATAACGCAAGAGTACTTTCACTAATGAGTCCCTGCGGGCGAAAAGCCATCATCAGGACTAGTATTGCTCCATAGATCATTTCCCGATACTCAGTGGCAAACCGCAGTACTTCTGGCAATACTGTCAGAAGTACTGCTCCAAAAATCGGTCCCCATACCACATCACTGCCACCAAGAACAGCAAACAATAATATTTCTACTGCCCGATGATACGCAAAGTCTTTCGGTCCAATATAGAAAGTGATATGGGCTGCCAGACCACCAGCAATACCAGCTACAAAAGCCCCCATAAAAAAGGCTAATAATTTATAGTAGCGGGTATCAATACCAGAAACTTCTGCGGCATGTTCATCCGCTTTAATTGCAGCAAATGCTCTGCCTAACCGGGAAGTACTAAGACGCAAGGCAAAAAAGATCAAGAACCATAAAATCAGAGCCAAAACGAGAATCACAGCAATACTGCCTAATTGACGTATACTAATTCCGCCAATACCACCTGCTAACCCAAAAGCAGCAATCCCTTTACTGAGCATTACACCCATAGAAGGAATTGACGAAAGCCCTAAAGCACCATTGGTAATCTTAAGATTGAGAATAATCACCCTAACTACTTCGCCAAACCCGAGAGTCGCGATTGCCAGATAGATGCCTCGCAATCGAGTGGTGGGAATACCGATGATCGCTGCCAATAGACAAGCCGCGGCGCCGCCTAAAGGAACCGCTGCATATAAAGGAACTCCAGCTTTTAAAGTAAGAAGAGCCGAAGTATAAGCTCCTACGCTCATAAAGCCGGCATTGCCCAAGGATAATTGTCCTGTAGACAACGTTAGATAAATACTAATGCCTAAAATGGCATTTATGATGATAAAGGTTATGAGTTGCATGTAATACGGATTTAATAAAAACTCCATGCCTACCGTCCTCCTTGCTGCTCTTTGCTGCCAAAAATCCCCTGAGGACGCAAAAATAACAGTAAAATAATGAAACCAAAAGCTACAGCATCCCGATACGATGACACCCCATAAGCTACACTGAATATTTCAGCGATGCCTAAAAGCAATCCGCCGACCATCGCTCCGGTAATATTGCCTAAACCACCCAAAATAAGTACTGCTAACCCTTTGAATCCCATAGTAATTCCCATGGTTGGTTCGATTGCATTAAAGGCCAGCCCAACAAGTACCCCAGCTCCCCCTCCCAGGGCCGATGCCAGCATAACCGTCAGCACGATTACTTTTTGTGTATCCACACCCAAGAGATTAGCCGTTTCAATATTTTCAGCCGTAGCACGAATGGATTTTCCCAAGCGGGTTTTTGCCAGCCAGAAGCGCAGCGCAACCATTAGCCCAAATGAAATGGCCAAGATAATAATCTGCACCGCTGAAATTTTAAGTCCGCCCACCTCAAATAGTTGTGCAGCATAAATGGATGGAAAGGATTGCGCTTGTGGCCCAAACAGTCGAAGTGCCAAGCTCTCTAAAAAAATGGATACCCCAATCGTACTAATCAACGGTGCTAATTCTGAAACCTTACGACGACGCAGCGGCCGCAGTGCCAGACGCTCCATTAGATACCCCAGCACTGCTCCTGCTATCATAGCCCCTAACAAGGCACTAAAGATGCTCATATTGAATGTAGTAGCCAAAATCAAACCAATGAAGGCACCAAACATGAATATTTCACCATGGGCCATATTAACAATATTTAATACACCAAAAATCAGGGTGTAGCCTAACGCAATCAATGCATAGGTACTGCCTAAGGTGATGCCATTAATCATCTGCTGCAAAAACAAGTGTAATTCCCCCAGTCTTAACCTTATACTATTCACACATGAAAACCATTGCACCTTTGCGGTCTTTTTTGCCCACTGCTTCCTTGTCGTCAATCGGCGTAGGCACCGCTATGCCTCATTCCTCCGCCTTGCAGTGAAACAAAAAATCCTCGCAAATCCGCTAACGTTTTTCATGCGCGAATAGTATTTCCTTATTTTAGTTCTGTGAACTGACCGTCTTTTACAACGAGAACCGTAACATCCATCGCTGGATTGCGTTTCTCATCAAAAGCAAACTTACCAGTTACACCCGAATAATCCTTGACCGTAGCCAATGCATCACGAAGTTTTTGTCGATCTGTAACTGAACCTGTTTTTTCGATTGCAATTGCCATAATTTGCAGTGCATCATAAGCCTGAGCTGCGAATTGGTCAGGTTCTTTATTGTATTTTGCCTTGTAAGCAGCTATGAAGCTTTTAACCTTAGCATCATCTTTCCCCGGAAACCAGGGACTCGCTACAATGGCTCCATCGGCTGCATTACCAGCTGATTTAATCAACTGCGGCGAGTTAAAACCGTTATTACCAACAACTGGAACAGTGATTCCAATTTCCCGTGCTTTTTTAAGAATCAACGCAGCCTCCTGATACAATCCAGCAACCATAATGGCATCAGGATTCAGTGTGGCAATTTTGGTCAACTGAGCGGAAAAATCAGTATTTTTATCAGCGAACGTTTCCACTGCAATTACTTCTACGCCAATCTCCTTTAAGGTCTTTTCAAATATTTTAAATCCTGATACCGCCAAATCATTATTATCGGAATACATAATCGCTACTTTTTTCAAATTGAATTTTTCTTTAGCCTTTTTTACAGACTGTGGTATAGCAGCCGAATCGGGCAAAGAATTACGGAAGACATAATCGCCGATCTCCGTAATTCCTTCTACTGTTAATGATGTGCCCATAATGGGTACTCCTTCTTGATTGACGATTGGTCCAACAGCAAACATTTCACCACTTAATGTAGGGCCAATGAGAGATAATACATTGTCCTTGTGAATCAGTTTATTAACAGCATTAATCGCTTCATTCTTCTCACCCTTAGAATCTTCAAAAATAAGTTCAAGCTTTACTTTTCCCTGGGCGTTGACCTCATCTCTAGCCAGCTCTAATCCTTGACGAATTGACTCGCCGTAAGCCGCACCAGCCCCAGTCAGATAGGAAACCACTCCAATTTTAGCCGTACTGCCATCTGAAGCTGCCCCTTTATTCCCAGATTTTTCACTGCCGCACCCTAGGACCATAACCGCTAAAACCATTAGGAAAAGACTTACTATACCCTTCTTTTTTATACTCTTTGTTACCATAGGACTCTCCACCTTTTTTATTTCTTTTTTGTAATCTTTTTGCCAGAACAAAAAGCCCCTATCAACGCTTTTATTGGCGTTGATAGGGGCGACGATACGCGGTACCACCCTACATTGGACTCATTGCATCTGATTATGTAATCAGACTTCCGATTAACGCTCGGCGGCGCTTTTGCTTAACAATACGGAATGCAGCTGCACCAGTATTGATTTCGGCAAAAGAGTTCCTAGGCGAGATGACACTCACAATTTCGCTCTGGCTCACACCATCCGCCAGCTCTCTGTAGCGTTTTATCTGCTGCGTCGCTCCTAGTCATTACTTTTTGTTATAAAGTTTTCCCTATAAAAAGATCAATGATGCACATCCTATGCTACCTTTTCAAGTAGCATTCCACATTTCAAATCCCACACCACAATTCTTTTTTGTAATGGTGTATTCATTATCACAGGACATTGATCTTTTGTCAAGGACTTTTATGATATAAAATATAGATGGTTTTTAAAAATAAGAACATTTTGAAACGCGAAGACACGAAGATTATGAAGGACACGAAGGATATGAAATAGCCATCACTCCTTCGTGTCCTTCGTATTTTCTTCGCATCTTCGCGGTTCGTTATTTTTTTTACAACGCTATACATTTTATTCATCAATGAAACTTATATTTTCTCAATATAAGAAAAACTTATTTCACATAATTCGTTAGCTTACCGATGCCTTCCACTTCTACCGTTACCACGTCACCGGATTTCATAGGACAAGTGCCAGAAGGAGATCCCAATGCCAAAACATCACCAGGTTCCAGGGTCATGATCTTTGAAACCCAGCTGATCAAAAATGGAATACTCAAGGACATTTCACTTGTGTTTCCGTCCTGTACCACTTTTTCATTTAAGGTTGTAACAATTCTCAAATGGGTCGGATCTATACCAGTTACCACCCATGGTCCAATAGGTCCAAAAGTATCAAAACCTTTTCCCCGTGTAAACTGCGGGTCTGTTTTCGTCAAATCTCTTGCCGTTACATCATTAAACACGGTATAACCAAAAACGTAGCTTAACGCCTCTTCTTCCGGAATGTTTCTACCGCTCTTACCAATTACTAAGGCAACTTCGCCTTCAAGCTCAACCTTGTTCGTTAAGTCAATTGGCGGCAAGCATATGGTCTCTTTGTCGGCAATAAGTGCAGATTGCGGTTTTAAGAAAAGAAAAGGTTCTTTTAGATTCGCCGTACCACCCGTTTCTTTAGCATGTCCGGCAAATGTCCAGCCAAAATTGACTACCTTTGACGGCTCTACAGGAATTAGAATTTTTACATCTCCAAGTGCGGCTTCCGTCCCCTCATAGGAACATGTACCAGCAGCAATTTCTGCAAATTCATTGGCTAATTGAAAGATCGTTTCTCCCTCAATAACGCCATAATGTATGTTTCCATCGCTATCTTGATAGCGAGCAATTTTCTTTGACTCTGTTACTATAGTATCTTCAGCAATCGTTCCTTCTGCTGTGCCAACGCAAGAAGCAGCTAAATGCTCTCCTGCCAACATTCCTTCATGATATTCTTTTTCCATTATAAATCTCTCCTCACTCTGCGCAAGAACATCTTCTACGACTCATATAGAGTACTAGTACCTTATCAGCCTTAATCCAGTGAATACTAGCGGTCTATTTTCTGCACCACTTCGTTGTCGTCAGTCAGCATACTAACGGTATGCCTCCTTCCTCCGCCTTGCTCTGCGAAAAATAGCCTCGCCATTCTCCTACTGTTTTAAGACTGACAAGGTACTAGTCTTTGCACTTTTAGTATAGTACGATCCTAAATATAATGAAAATATCGATTAATCATGGTATGATAACTATAAGTTATTGACGGGGTGGAATAAAAAATGGATATAAGAGAATTAGAATATTTTGTTACTGTTTCTGAATTGAAGAATTTCACGGCAGCCGCTCATAAATTGCACATATCTCAGCCAGCTATTTCGAAAGCCATTCATAAGCTAGAGGAAGAACTAGGATTTCAGCTGCTGGACCGAACTCAGAAAAAAGTACTCCTAACGGAAGAAGGGGTCGTATTCCTTAGTTTGGCAGAAGATATCTTGGCAAGAATGGCTGCTGCCCAGAACACCATGATTGAATATAAGAATTTGACGCGAGGTACTTTTCGGATTGCGGTGCCGCCATTATTGGGAGCGTATGTGTTCCCTCAGTTATTTGCAGATTTCAAGAAAAGCTATCCCTCTCTTGAGATGTCTGTTATCGAAGACGGATCTTCAACAGCTGTTGATTTAGTGCAACAGGAAGACGTACATGTAGGTCTTGTCATCTTACCGCCCACATTAACCGACCTTCATTCCCACTTAATTACTTCACAAGAAATTGTCGTTTGCCTTCCTACTGACCATCCCTTAAGCAGCCAACCATTTTTGACCTTTGAACAACTAAAAGATGAACCCATCATACTCTACAATGAAGGTTTTGTCCTGCGAAGAATCATTTTGGATGAATATGCAAAATACGGTTTAGTTCCCAGGGTCGCACTCTCAACTAATCAGTTTCAGACCATTAAAGCATTGGTGGCAAAAGGAGTGGGAATCTCCTTTTTACCAAAAAATTCAATAAAAGTTGTAAACCACGTCACAAAAATCCCTCTTCACCCTCACCTGTTCCTCGAAATGGGTCTCATTTGGAAACCAAATAAAATTTTACCTCTGGCTTGCAAAGCCTTTATCGATTTTGTAAATGAATTCGAATATGTTAAATAGTATAATAAGTTGATGCATCCTTTTTTAAAAAATAACCGCAGAGACGCAGAGAACATAGAGAAAGAATAACGAATTAACCACAAAAACGCAAAGGACACAAAGGGTTCTATTTATAACTTATTTTGTGTACTCCTTTGTGTGCCGCATCAGCGGCATTGCGCCTTTGTGGTTCATTTTTTTACTTAAAACTTATACAGCCTAAAAAGGACACAATCGCAAATCCAACGATGAGAGTGCCTGATATGCGATTAACCCATATCAATCTCTGGTAATTGAATCTATGTCGCAGCAACTGAACCGTTCCACTTAACATAAACCACCATAAGCAAGATCCTAAGAATACTCCTGCTACCAATAAACAAGAGGAAAAGAAATCGTCTTTTGCATCAACAATCCCAAAGCCTGCAAAAACAGCACTAAAAGACAATATGGTCATCGGATTCGTTATGGTCAGGAAAAAGGTGGTAAGATAGGCTCTTATCCAACCGTCTTGATAAACCTCTTCATTTATTGGAGCAGGTTTATCAATAAAAATACTATGCCCAAGATAAAATAAAAAACCACTGCCTGCAATACGAAAATACAGGCTATTATCTACAAATAAATTCGTAATGATGGTAAGTCCAAAGGCTGCTATACTTCCATAAAAAGCATCTGCTGTTGCAGCTCCTAAACCTGCAGCTAATCCATTACGCATCCCTTGGGTTAACGTTCGCCGAATACACAAAATTCCGATAGGACCTACTGGGGCGGCGATAGAAAATCCCAATAATAGCCCTTTGACCAGCCATATCGAATCCAGCATCTGCAAGACTTCCTCTCTATCGTTTTATCCAGTGAAATACTACCTAACTCCAGCCTTCTCTATGTAGGTAATATAGGAGTTTCTTTTACTGTAGATAAAATGACCGTAGTACGCGTTTTAGCAACACCTGGAATGGATTTGATTTTATCACTCACTATCCGCTCTAAGTCACGCGTCCCTTTACACCGTACTTTCAGCACATAGTCCTCGTCCCCAGCAATATGGTGACATTCTTGTATTTCCTTCGTATCTTGCACAAATTCCAGAAATCCTTTTCGATGTTCAGGCTTTTCAAGATATACAGCAATATATGCAGCTAAACCATAGCCAATTGCTTCAGGGTCTACTATTGCACAATATCCTTTAATAATACCGCGCTCCTCTAGCTTATGAACGCGTTCAGCAGCTGCTGGAGCTGATAATCCTAAGATAATCCCTAATTCTGCCCAAGTAGTACGCGCCTTTTCCATTAGTTGCTTTACCACTTTTAAATCAAAATTATCTATCATATATTCCTCCTATTGATAAGTTTTAATATGATTATAATTACGATTCGTAAATATAGCAATCATTTTCTGATTAAAATCAATAAGAAAAACGTTACGCGTCCTTTAAAACATAGAAAGTAAACCGAACCGCAGAGACGCAGAGAACACTGAGAAAAAATAGATAAGGTTAAAAACCTCTGTGCTCTCTGTGAACTCTGTGTCCTCTGCGTTCAACATTCCCCTAAACTTATAAATTCTGATACAACAAAAAAGGAGCTGTCTTGATACAGCTCCCTTTTTATCTCATTTCTATATGTTATTCTTGATAAAATACCTCTTGTAAATTCACGACGATTGGAGAATTATCCGGATTGGTCTCCATTATATCTTTCATATAGTCCCACCATTTTTGACAGATCTGGGTCTGGACACTTTTATTCCATCTTTCTTCATCCTCAATCTCCAAATAGGCAAATAAGGTATTACTGGCAGGATCAAGATGGATGGAATAACGGTGTGCACCATATTCTTTAAGCATTTGCACCATTTCCGGCCATATTTCATCATGCCTTCGTTTATACTCAGTGTGACAACCGGCAAACACCTTCATAAGGCATGCTTTACGAATCATTTATACCCCATCCCTTTTAGAAATTAAAAGTATCTACATTCTCCTTAGTAAAATCTAAAGGCTCTCCCATAATAATTTCTTTATTATCGGCTTTATAAGCAACTTTACCTACAGTAGGGACATCCATACCATCAGTGGGAGTTTTCCCGTCAATAAGCTGCTTGGCCATATACATACTCAAATAGCCAAGCTTACCAACATCCCATAAAGTAGCACTTTGGGCTGCGCCGCTCTTTAGATATTGTCTCATTCCATTTGGCGTAGCCAAACCAACCAGCTTGATTTTTCCAATTACGTTTAATTGTTCAATCGCCTGTGCAGCACCGGGCTCAGCAACGGTGGATAAGGCAGCAATTCCCTTTAAATTAGGGTAAGCCTTCACTAAATTCTGGGTTTGTGCAAATGCTTTTTGCTGATCTTCTTCACTTGGTGCAATGGTTACAAGAGTAATATTAGGATATTTAGCAGCCTGCTGCTCTTTCATCCACTTAATCCAGACATTTTGATTCGAGGCAGTTAAGGATGCCGTTAAGATCGCATATTCACCACTGCCGCCGATTTCTTTCGCTACATTGTCCATAATGTGACGGCCAAGTATTTCAGGAGTCGTTTGATTAATAAATAAATCACGAGCGTCAGGTGTAGAATCAGCATCATAGGTCATTACTTTAATTCCCGCTGCCTTTGCTTTCTTAAGAGCTGGAGCAACGGATTGTGCATCGTTTGCAGCAACGATCAAGACATCGACTTTTTTGTTAATTAAGTCTTGAATGATATTTACCTGTTGTGCTGCATCTGCAGTAGTTGGACCTGTATAGAGAAATTCAAAGCCAAATTCAGCTGCTACTTTCTTGGCACCTTCTGCACAAGTATCAAAATAAGGACTGCCCATTACCTTAGGAACCATTGCGACTACTTTCTTGTCCGTTTTTCCTCCACTATCTGCTTTTGGAGCATTACTGCTGCTGCTGCATCCCGTCAACAGCAATGCAACAAACATAAAAACCAATAACATTGTAACTGTCTTTTTAGCTTTCATTCCAAGTCACCTCATTATTATATTTTTGAAATACCCGATACTGGTTCCGAATCAGGCTCTGCCTACAGTTCCTCCTTTCATTTTGATGTACCTATGAGCCTTGCTGTTAAAACCGGGTACTTCTACGACCAGCATTAGTTGAAATTCAATTTTATAAAGATGGTAATTTTTCTTTTGATAATCGACATGTTGCTAATGAGAAGCACCACAATCAAAGCCAGGCCCATCAATAAGTTTTGGGCAAAAGGACTTACTCCAATCAGATTTAGTCCATTAGCCAACACTGCAAAGACACTGACACCAATTACCGTACCAAAAATCGTACCGGAACCCCCAGCAATATTCGTTCCTCCTAGGACTGTAGCTGCAATACTTTGCATTAGATATACGGCCCCCAGATCTGCTCTGGCAGTAGAAACCCTGGAGGAGATAATCCAACCAGAAATAGCCGCCATGATACCTGCAAAGATATAGACATACAGCAGCACTTTATCAACCTGCACCCCAGAAAATACAGCAGCAACGGAATTATTGCCTACTGCATATACTCTTCTCCCCCAAGGTGTCTTGGATAATAAAAGAGAGGTCAAGATTGCCAGCACCAGAAAGATTACGGTTTGCACTGGTATATTGCCAAACAAGTAACCCTGCCCTGCAAAGTAAAATTCCTCAGGAAAGTCCGAAATCGCATTTCCTTTACTTAGCACCAATGCAATACCATTGAAGAATGTCATCGTTCCCAAGGTTACCAGCATCGGCGGTACGCCAATTTTCGCGATCAATACTCCATTAAATGCACCGCATAATGCTCCCGCCAGGATTCCTAGCAGAATCGCTGCAACAAGGCTGCCGGACCAGCCATAACTCATGGCAATCACAATGGTAGTCAAACCAGCAATGGACCCGACAGAAAGATCAATACCAGAAGTAATAATAATAACCGTGACGCCCAATGCTAAGATCCCGAATTCTGACATTTGCTGGGTAACAGATAAAAGATTATTAATTGTTAAAAATGAAGGTGCCAGTAAGCTCATAATGATAATCAAACCGATGAAAAACAGCAGCAGAATCAATTCGTGAGACCGCTTAATCCCAATCATATGCTGCCACCTGCCTTTACTTCTTCGGCAACATAGATTACTTTTTTGCGCTCTTCTTTTTTACGGTTATTCACAACATCCAGAGTTACAGCAGTAATTAAGATTAATCCAACCACTACATTCTGCCAGTAAGGCTCTATGCGCATCAAAATAATACCGTTTTGCAATACACCAAGAATCAGCACGCCAATCAGGCTGCCCAGCAAACTGCCGCTTCCGCCCAGAACATTTGCACCACCGATAACGACAGCCGAAATAACCATTAATTCAAAGGATGTCCCTGCATTCGGATCAATGGTTGCTAACTGGGCACCATATAAGATACTGGAAATTCCCGTTAATGCACCCATATAGGCAAAGGCAAACATGGTTACCATTCCTGTATTGATACCCACCCGTGATGCTATGGCGGGATTGCCTCCTAAGGCGTAGATACTCCGCCCCAGGCGAGTATGCTGCGCAATGAAATGGGTTACCCCAATCACCAATAGCAAAATGATAATGGGAATGGGAATTCCCATTACGGAAGTGTTATACAGGCTTGTGTACCAGGCAGGCAATGCGGTAACCCATTTTCCATTTGTATATAACAGCAAACTTCCCCGGAAAATATTCATGGTGCCTAAGGTAACGACGATGGCTGGTATCTCAGCACCGGCAATCAATATACCATTTAAAAGTCCTAATACAATTCCACTAACAACTCCCACAACCAGAACAGTAAAGATATTAGAACCAGGAATTAAGGCTACCAAACCAACAAATATGGCTGCAAAGCCCAATTGAGAGCCAACGGATACATCAATACCGGATGTAACAATCACTAACGTCATACCCATAGCCATAATGGCTAAAATAATATTATTCATAACGATACTGAGTAAATTCGACGGTGTCAGAAATGCAGGGGCTATAAGTGATATACATAAACTAATAACCATGAGCATCATAAACATGACAAACTCACGTTTTTTAAGCAAATCATTCATCGTGCATCCTCCTTTTCTCATAATAGGGTTACCCTTTATGCTCCCAAGGCTTTTGCTAAGATGGCTTCTTGGGTTGCAAGATCTTTATCGATAACGCTAACGATACTGCCTTGCCGCATGATGAGTATTTTATCACTCACTGCTAATATTTCAGGCAGCTCCGAGGAAATGACGATTACACCGATGCCGTTATTAGCCAATTGCCGCAGCACTTTATGGATTTCAATTTTTGCCCCTATATCTACACCGCTTGTGGGTTCATCTGTAATTAAAACCTTGGGGTTCGTAACCAGCCATTTTGCCAGAACTACTTTTTGCTGATTGCCGCCGCTTAACTGCCCAACCAATTTGTCCAGGTCTTTAGGCCTGACATCCAGTTTTTCAACATATTCCTGAGCAAGCTGTCTCTCTTTGGTTACATCCACACATTTATAGGAATTACAAAGGCTTTTTAAAATGGATAAAGTGATGTTCTGGCAGACGCTGCTTTTGCCAATGAGTCCTTCCAGTTGTCTATTTTCCGGCACATAGCCAATACCGTATTGAACAGCATCATTGGAAGATGCAATGGTAATCGTGCTGCCATTCAAAATGATCTCACCAGAATCCGGCTTATTGAGACCAAAGATTGCCTTTGCCAATTCGCTGCGTCCTGAGCCGACCAGCCCTGTGATCCCAATAATTTCACCTTTCCTTAATGTAAAGGAAATATCACGAAAATTTCCTTTTTTACTCAGATGATTCACCTTTAACACTTCTTCATCCCAGATTTTTTCAGCATTCATAGAGATATATTCTACATCCCTGCCAACCATTAACCGTATTAATTCCGGGCGATCCACATCCTGTATATCATGAGCAGCGATAAATTTACCATCTCTCAATATGGTTACGCGGGCAGCAACATGATAGATTTCGTCAAATTTATGACTGATAAATAAAACGGCGATGTTGTTTTTCCGCAGATTGTCAATAATCTGATAGAGATTCTCTACTTCCCCTGATGATAAAGTGGATGTAGGTTCGTCCATAATAATTAAGCTGGCGTCGAAACTAATCGCTCTGGCAATGGCAACAATTTGCTGAGAAGCCAAATTCAAATCTTTTAGCATCATGTAAGGATCAATCGCTGCCCCTACTTTGGCAATGGCAGATTCAGCCAATTGCTGAATCTGAGACCAATTCAGCTTTCTTTTCCACACTTCATCATTGCCAATGCAAATGTTCTCGGCAACCGTTAGATTGGGAAACAAGCTAATATCTTGATAAATAACAGAAATCCCCTTGCGAATAGCATCCATTGGATTTCGTATGATGACTTTTTCATTATTAATATAGATTTCGGCACCATCATCTGGAAAATGAACACCAGACAATACCTTAATTAAGGTGGATTTCCCCGCTCCATTCTCCCCTACAAGTGCATGAACTTCACCACGCCTAATATCTAAAGATACATCATCTAGCGCCTTAATGCCGCCAAATGTTTTGCTGATATGCTTTAATTGAATGATATAATCTGAGGTCACCCTGCTCTCCTCCAATCTTTAATTGATTAAGAGTACTTACCGATATCTAATACTCCAGTTATTGGTTCTACGCCAAATTCTTTTGCTAAATCAATTAATTCCTGGTCCGTAAGACTTTGCTGCACTCCGCCTTTATGAGAGCTAATTAACATATAGATTTGCGCTGCTTTTTCAACTGTTTCAATTAAACCAAAGGTTTCATCTATGGTTGTACCTGCACCGAAAATTCCATGCTGCGGCCAGATTACTAAACGAAAATCTTTCATTTTTTGAGCTGTACTCTCGCCAATTTCGTTAGTCCCTGGAACAATCCATGGGATGACCCCTATGCCATCGGGAAAAACCACTAAGCATTCGGTACACATTTGCCACAGGGTTTTCGTAAATTTCTTTTCGTCAAGATCATGTACAAAGGTCATCGCCAATACATTGGTTGCATGGGTATGCATAATAACACGATGATTTTCATCTTTCTTCAAGCGTTCAATATGGCTCATAAAATGTGCTGCTAACTCACTGGTTGGCAAACTGCCGTCTTTATATCCCCATAGGATTTCAATTCCATTCCCGTCACGATTAACCCGAATCACACCTAAATTTTCCTCTGGATTCATTACTACATTTTTAAAATATTTCCCCGTCCCCGTCACGATAAAGTATTTTCCCGCCAACTCCGGAACGGGAAAAGGCAAACTAACACTGCGTTTTACATCCAGCACATTTATGTATTGTTTTACGATATTTTCCTGAATCAGATAACTAATATTTCCGCCATTGCGTTCACCCCAGCCCATTTCCCACAGGTTGCGGGTAACCTCCATCATCTCTCTTACAAAAGGGATTTTATGCTCGATCATGAAACTCATATCCATTCCTCCCATTACTCTTTTACGCGCATCAATTACCGTTTTTGCAATACCTCTGCCTCATATTGTTTCACTTCTGTTAGCCAGGCATCTCGCACTGGAACTTGATTTTGCTGACAATAGTAATCCCAAATCGCACCAAATGGATAGGATTTTAGTTCTTCTAAAATTGCCAGGCGAGTTGTAAAATCAGCTGTTACTTCTGCCTTTCTCAGCCTATCCGTCGGCTCCAACATGGCACGAAGCAGCGCCTTAAGCATATTACGCGCGCCAATGACCCATGCAGCAATGCGATTGATGCTGGCATCAAAGTAATCTAATCCAATATGTACTTTACCCAATAAATGATTGCGTACCAATTCTTTGGCGATTTCTTGCAATTCATCATCCATAATGACAACATGATCACTATCCCAGCGTACAGGGCGGCTTACATGCAATAAAATCTGGGTATCAAATAATGCGATCGCTGAAAGTTTATTTGAGATGGTTTCTGTCGGATGAAAATGTCCCGCATCCAGACAAATTACTTTATTATTTTTAAGAGCATAACTCATGCAGAATTCATGAGAACCAACTACGTAACTTTCGGATCCGATACCGAAAAGTTTACTTTCTACTGCATCCACATTAAATTGAGAATCTATTTTTTCTGCAAATACTTCATCAAGGGCTTCTTTCATCCGTTTTCTAGGTGCCATACGATCAATAGGCACATCCTTGAAACCATCGGGAAACCAAAAATTAGTGACACAGGTCTGCTGCAGTTCTCTGCCAAAATATTCTGCTATTTTACGTGATACCTTGCAATGTTTGATCCAGAACTCCTGAATCTCAGGATTGGGGTGACTAATCGTAAATCCATCTTGAAATTTAGGATGAGAAAAACAAGTTGGATTAAAGTCCAGACCCAGGCCCTGATTTTTTGCCCATTCTACCCAAGTCTCGAAATGCCTCGGCTCTAATTGGTCCAAATCGACCTTTTCTTTTGTATCTGCATAAATAGCATGCAAATTAACTTTATGCTTTCCCGGAATCATGGAAAGCGCTTTTTCTAAATCGCAGCGAAGCTCCTCAGGAGTACGAGCGGCTCCTGGATAGTTGCCCGTCACAGAAATGCCTCCGGATAATGCTTCATTTCTTAAGAATCCGTGAACATCATCGCCCTGCCAGCAATGTATGGAGATTTTCACTTGGCTTAATTTTTTCAGTACTTTGTCTACATCAATTCCCAATTCCTTATAAAGAGCTTTTGCAGCTTGATACTGATTTTGTACTTCAGTACTCATTTTGACTTCCTCCTATTTTACATAATTTATAACTATTTTCTCTGCCTTTTATCCTAAGGTGCCAGAGGTTAGCTGCGCAAACTGCTTATCGATTTCGTCAATCTGATGAATGGGAGCAGGCTGATAGGTTTTAATTGGAAAAGATTCCCGAATCACCTTTCGCGCTTCTGCCAGATTCGCGAGTTCACCACAACTAATCATTTGCACAATAATATTGCCAAGGGCAGTCGATTCAATGGGACCTGCAATAACGGGAATTTCTGCAACATCAGCTGTGAGCTGGCAAAGCAGTTCATTTTGTACTCCACCACCAACCACATGCAGAGAATGAATCGGATATTCATTCAGTAAAGCAAGTTCTTTTAACGTTTTGCGATACATCAATGCAAGACTGTCAAAAATACATCGTGCTAACTCTCCCGCTGTTTGTGGCACCAATTGTCCAGATTTTTGGCAATAACGCTGCACTTCCCTCACCATATTTTCAGGTTTTAGAAAACACTCGTCATTACAATCAATTAGAAATTGGAAGGGCTTTATTTTCTTCGCTTCCATAACAAGGTCCGTAAAAGAATACTCTTTTTCAAGCTGACGGCGGACTTCTTGAATGAGCCAAAGCCCCATAATATTTTTTAAAAAGCGATAGGTGCCATAAGCCCCCCACTCATTTGTATAATTTAAATTATAGGATTGTTCATTTGCTATAGGAGACTTATTTTCCACACCCATTAATGACCATGTCCCGCTGCAAAGATAAGCAAAGTTTTTCTCCGTACCTGGGACCCCAAGAACAGCAGAAGCCGTGTCATGAGTTGCTACACAAATAAATTCACATTGGGGTATATCGTATTCTTTCCTGAGGGATTCCTTAATGGGTCCCAAGGATTCTCCAGGTTCCGTCAGTATTTCAAACTGCTCGCGTTTCACACCAATCAACTGCAGTAACTCTTCATCATAATCTTTTGTTTCCAGATTTAACAATTGCGTGGTAGAAGCATTGGTTTTTTCACTAATTAACTGACTTGATAAACGATAATATAAATAATCCGGTACCAATAGTATTTTATGTGCTTTCGCCAACTCTTTTTTATCATGTACATACAACTGGAATAAAGTATTGAAATTTAAAAACTGAATTCCTATCTTTTTGTAAATGTCTTTTAACGATTTTTGTTTTTTCACATTTTGAATGGCCGATTGAGTCCGCTCATCACGATACGCATAGATTTCCTGAATTCGGTTACCAGCCACGTCGATCAATGCATAATCCACGCCCCAGGTATCAATACCTAAGGTGCATTCATCAATGCCTTCCTTTTTTGCTGCTTTCAGGCCATTGATAATTTCTGTTATTAATTTTTCAATATTCCAAAAATAATTGCCATTTCGCTCTTCAATTCCATTAGGAAAGCGATATATTTCCTCCAAAAGAATCTTTCCATTCTCATAGGTCCCCACTACTAAGCGCCCACTTGAGGCTCCGATGTCCACTGCAATATGCTTTTTCATCAGCACCATCCTTTAGTTTGCGGCATCTACAACCCACTATCGTCTTGATTCTCATATCTTTTATTTTTCTTGAATTAAGGTTCTTATTTTTTGTTATTATTTTCCTCCTAAATTACTTTCATTTTATCACGCTATTCTGTATTGTCAATATTTTTCGTCATTTTTTTAACCTTTTTATCTTTTTTTTATCTTTGTTGATCTTTTATTCATACATTTAATCGCCTAAATCAATCTTTATTCCATTATTATATTTTTGCTATTTTGATTTTTCAAATCTAGCTTAATAGTAATTATCATTTATATATACATTAGTTCATAGCTCTTTATTCTATCCTCTTTCATCTTCTTTTTTTTAATCATTAATTCTTTATTCCCACAGTATAACAGATTTTTATTTGTTTTTTATTCCATATGCCGTTATACTAAAATCATCTTGAAAGCTACCATTTCACCAAATCCAGAGGAGGAAGCCCAATGCTTGGAATTGAACGCCGACAACGGATTATCAAATTAATTCATGAAGACAAAAAAGTCTATGTATCCAGTTTAAGTCAATTGTTTAAAGTTACAGAAGAAACCATTCGTCGCGATCTAGAAAAATTGGAGAATGAAGGTGTATTATCCCGCACATATGGGGGTGCTGTTCTAAATCAATATACAATTGAAGATCTGCCCTTTCAGACAAGAACTTCTATGAATCATGAAGTGAAGCAAACTATTTCTTTGAAAGCAGCTACTTTAATTCATGATAACGACACAATTATGATTGATGCCAGTACAACATGCTTGGAATTACTGCACGCTCTTCAAAAAAAGAAGGGAATTACCATCATCACCAATTCCGTAAAAATCCCTTATGATTTTATCAATTCTAATTTCAACATTATTTCTACCGGCGGGACCCTTCGGGCTCATTCCCTTGCCTTAGTGGGATCAGTCGCTCAAAATGCATTGCAGAATTATTATGTGAATATGGCTATAATGAGCTGCAAAGGTGTATCCTTCGATAACGGAATTATGGAATCCAATGAACCAGAAAGCGAATTTAAAAGAAGAATGATCAAACAAGCCGAAATCGTCATTTTACTTGTCGATCATACAAAATTCGACAAAACAGCTTTCATAAAGTTATTCGACTTTAGTGATATTGACTATATTGTTACAGACCAAAAGCCAAATGCTGTTTGGCTGGAGCTTTTTAATACACATAATATTAAGGTCATTTATTAAATCCACCTAATAAAAAAATTATTTCGCGTCCTTTATAAAACGTAAAACAGAATCGAACCGCAGAGAACACAGAGAAAAGATAGAGAGGATAAAGAGAAACACACTCTACGCTCAGTGTCCTCTGCATCCTCTGTGCTCAACGTTTTCCTTAAAACTTATAAATTCTAGCGATACAGAAATAGACTGCCTCATAATGCAAATGCATCAGAGGCAGTCTATTTATATTTTTCTCATATTTAGACGAAATTTAAATTCAAAAACTCTTTAAACTGTCGAATTTTCTATCTATATATTTTTTCCTTTCTACGTGTTGCTCAATAATGAATCTCCTTTTATTTTATTTAATATACGCCTAACAAGATCCAGCTTTAAGCGGGTTTGATTTTCAAATAACCCTTGATGTGCTTCACGCTCTTTGCCTAATTCATAGCAGGTTGAATTATCCACATTGATAAGCAAACCGGGTAAATCAATCTGTTCAAAATCAGCTTGATGTTTAACAAAAAATGTAGTACAACACATTCCTAAAAAGACACTGCACCCACATGATTTTAACTCTTTCAGCTTTGCTTCCAGCATTTCATAGTTTTGTATTGTAATTGGTTCCAGGTTAAATTCCATAGCAAGCCCATAAGCATCGCTCACATCGCAGCATCCACAGACACTACAGCCTTCCCTATGGCGAAACCTGCAGTTTGGCAATTTTGCACAGTAGGGAAGCAAAAAAGGCACTTTACTCCCAGATGCAAGCTCTAGCTCTAGTACACGATAGAGGCTTGCCATACTGCTCACTACTACATGAAGATCGCTGACTTCGTCAGGATAGGCACCGAAAACGACCATCTTTGCAGAATTTGCAGCTTCTAAAATTGCCTTAATAAAATGATCTGCTCTCAATCCGGCGATATAAGTTTTATCTGCGTCTATATATTTGTTTACGACTGCTTTTATGGAATTGAAATCCATTTCTATATTTTGCAATCCCAATTCCAAGTTTTGTATGACTCCCTGGGGATAGGCATCAAAGTTCCCATTGATTTGTGCCATAATAATTCGATTATTCATTTCATCCACGTTGAGGGAAACGTACAATGTATGCTTCTTTACTTTAATGCTCCCCTGTAACTCTCTTTCCTGCTGAACAAATGATTTAGCTTTCTCCCCCATAATCCAGTCATTTGACGAAAAAACAGATATACCATCAATTACCGATTGATATAATTCTTTCTGTATTTCCTGTTTTTCGAATTCCACCTTAAAAATTTCTGAAAAGCCCTTTACTAAAGAGGATTTAATTTTTTTATCCTCAATATCACTTTTCTGCAGCCACTCAAAACATGTAACCCGATCAGAAAAGGCCAAAACTTCTTTATTTATTAATTTCTCTGTAGGAATGCGCAAACTACGAAGCATAGCAGCAACATCTAATTGAATCTGAATGATTCCTTGGAAAAGGAAACATCCACCAGATTCGGTTCCCCCGTTCCAGGCAATCTTGCGACCACTCACATGGATACCAGAGTCCGGATGATATGCTGCAGCAATGCCAAGCATACGAAGCCCTTGCATAACAGCTTGATTTACCATTGCTATTAATGTCTCAGAAGCAATATTCCATTTATCCTTCTCCACAATTAATTCCCAACCGATAGCAGAATCCTTTACATAGACTGCTTCACCGCCTGTAAGCCGGCGATTCATTTCAATCCCCTGCTCTTGGCAGTATTGCTTACGTATTTCCTGCTCAAAAGATTGGTAATAACCAAGCAAAACACAATTTTTTTGAAATTGAAAAAATCGTAATGTTCCCCCATATGTACCTTGCTGCCGCCTTAACAAAACTTGACTAAAAGCAATATGTTCTGCAATTGTTTTACGCCCAGAGTCCAAAAGCTGCCATACATTTTTCATATGCACTCTCCAAACGATGCCTCATTATACTTTCTGTAGTGAGTCTGTTTAGAAACGCCCATCTGCGTTGTTGTTCTTGCGCGTTCTCGATCAACGTACCCCGTGTACGCCTCGCTCGAATGCTCGTCATGCCTAGCATCTGGACGCTCCTAAGCAGCCTCGTTATTAAAAGTCAGTCAACATACCACAACACACTTCGCGATAGGTAATCTTTAAACCACACATCCCTGCGTATTCTACCGTTTCACGGGCAGGATAGGCTATCGCATCAAATCCGATTTTCACCGCTGCTTGTTCAATCCGTCTTGCATAAGGCCCTGCTGGCCGTGCGCACCCCAAAGCAATTGGCATATCCGGCAGCAGACTCCTTGCTGTTTGGAATAACGTAATCACTTCTTCGTCAGCAGGTGGCTTTATTTGCGCCATATACGTGCCCTTCAATGGCTTTAATACTACAAATACTAAACTATCAGCACCTTCCTGAATCACCATATCTAACGCAGAATATTCGCCGCGAATATGGCCAAAATGAAGCCCCACCACAATATGAGGGGAAACCCGCAGCCCTGCTGCCCGAGCAATCTGCAGACTGCGACGATAATCCTCGGGCCTCTTGTCCAGATGATATACTTGTTGAATGGTAGCCTCATCGCCAATCAAATCCAAAGCAACGCGAGAAACTTCAGCTTTCGCCAATACCACCGCTATTTCATTCGTCAGTAACCCTGGATGCACAACTACCAATATACCCATGTCCTTCATTTCTCGCAATGCTGCACCAAACTTTGCCAAGGGAACACTGCCATCAGAGCAGGCACCACCGCTAATCAATACCCCCTTGCAGCCCTTTGCAGCCAAATTCATCCCAAGCTCTACTAAGCTTTCCGGCGTAGTAGCCGACAGCATGCCAGTTAGCATCTGACCATTACAATGTTTACAATTACATTGACATTCCTTATCAGTAATGCTGATATTAACAAAGGAATAAGGACTGTTCACAAATAACCCATTATCATAATGTCTGGAACCTGGAGCATAAAAAGTAATACAAGAAGAAGATCGTCTGATATGATCTTTAACAGCAGCAAGCATGGGTTCCATCTTCCTCCTCTGCTTTTACTATCCCTTCCCAAATTTGTCCTCGTATAACCCGCATATCTTCTCCACTGGGGACAAAGGGATAATTACGTAAAAGTGGACCTGGCCGTTCATTGCCAAAAGGACGATTGCAAGCTACACAACCTTTGTTATTAGGACAGCCAAAAGTCATAAAGGGCTGTCCCCCCGCTAAATCCATGCCCAACAAAGCAGTAAGAGACTGCCCATAGTCGATTAATTGTCCTTTTGCATTAAATTGCAGTTGACTTATTGCTGCCAGCTTATTATTCAGCAGATAGGCTGCCAGCTGCATTCTACGATATTGCCCCATACTAGGCGGTTCATGCCCCGCTAAAGCACTGCCCGGTTCAGCACAAAAAGAAAACAAATGCGCCTGGGCCCCCTGATTGGTTGCACGTCCAAGAGCGGTTACCATTTCCTGCTCTGTTTCACCCAGTCCCACAACCAAATGAATACTGGCATAATCAGAGCCAAATACAGTCACTGCATGTGCCACAGTCTCCCAATATTTCCCCCATTGATGAGGTCCGCCTACGGATTTACCTCTAAGCTTCACAAACAAATCTGCAGTGGCAGTATCAATAGCAACCCCCACCCGATCCACTCCAGCCTTTTTTAATGTTGTAAAAAAAGCCTTAGTATCCGAAATCAGGGTAGGTGAAACCAATACACTAACAGGTATATCTACTGACCGCCGCAATTGCTTCACAACTGCGATGCAGTCCTTAGCTGCTCGTTTATGGGTAATCATAGATACGCATATTCGACCAAACTGCCTGCTCCTGAAAGGGTCTGCTGCCTGCTTTTGCAAAATATCCAGAATCACTGACAATTGATATTCCGGCCACTTCACCCGAATAAATGTCTGTCCGTCCTCTATAACAGACCGCTCACGAGCTAAGCCGCAATAGCTGCAATTAGCCTGGCATCCTTGAGGATAGGTTAAGAGTAAATTCAGACTTCCCGGATACGCATTACGATAAAATCGCCCTGGCTCAAGCCCTAACTCCATGGCTGCCGCCAAACTGGTTTGCACAGAAAGGGAACTTTCACTATTATTGACAGTTGTCATCATGATTCACCTCCATAAGATACTATGTACTCTCGGAAATAACATATATAGCCATCCTAATGAGACATTCCGCGAGACTGCATATGAATTGAATTACCTCATATAATATTCGGGAAAAGCGACCCAGCTGCTGCGAATCAACGCTGCAAATTCTTCCTGCGCCTTCATCCACCTGCCATCACGGACTACTGCTTTATGACGTGCATATTCCAGCTGCGAGCCAAACTCTTTACGAATATCCGTTTTATAATTGGCTGCTATTTTTTCCGGTTCATTATAAAAATGACGCACAATATGATTGGCGGCCAATTGGCCGCTGATTACAGCATTTAATATTCCTCCGCCTGTCACCGGATGAGTACATCCAGCAGCATCACCTGCCAATAATATATTTCCGGCACCTATGCTCTCTACCAGACCGCCACAAGGTATTCGTCCGGCAGTCCTGCTATAGACAGTAAAATCAGGCAGCACTTGCTGATTGATTAAATCATTGCAAAAAATTCCAAGCAATTGTTCCAGCTTATCTGTATAAGAGCAGTGTATACCGATTCCTACATTCGCTCTATCTCCCTTGGGAAAAACCCAGGCATAACCGCCAAAATAACGGGGATCAAAGTGTACAGCGACATGACGCAGGGGTTTAGTTAAACCCATTTCATACTGAAGTGAAATGCTGGCAGTCTGACTTGGATTGCCTATCCAGCTGCTTACAATAGACCCGGGTCCATCGCAGCCTAGTACCCACTGGCAATGAATCAGTTGTTTTGCCCTGCCGGTTATAAGGGTTAGTACCGAATGATTCTGCCATCCCACCGCCCTTGTACCTATCTGAAGCTCTGCTCCTGCTGCTACCGCTGTATCTGCTAATTGCTTATCCCAATGACTGCGATGCAACGTATAGCCTGGGGCCTTTAAAATATGTATCATTTCTCCCTGTATCCAGGTTTGAATTCCCTCAATAAGCTGAGCAATATCCAGTGAGCCCAATGAAGCATACCGGGTTATGATCCGGGGGACGAACTCAGCGCACTGCACCTGTTTTCCTATACACCGGGCTTGCTCCACCAGCACGACTTTAAACCCAGCCTGTGCCAATTCTGCAGCCGCGATACTGCCTGCAGGACCAGCACCTATAATCGCAATATCATATGTATTCATTCTCTTCCCCCTTGGTGCCCCCTTAATTGTCTGGACTTAGCCTGATCAATCGCCATAGTAATCACAGTAATAAAGTCTTTTGCTGTTACTCCAGGAATTTCAGCCTGATAAGCTCCGAAAAAATTTATAATTCTTTGCGCCATTCGCCCTTGATGAATCGGAGTATTTTTCAGTAAATTTTCCAGATCATTAATGACTCTGGCAGGATAGGCAAAAAAATCACCCGTAATCATTACATATTTAATCAGACGAATTTGCTCATCCAATCGTATTTGCACCCGAATCAACCCGCCTGGAGCTTTATAATTAGCGAAGCAGTCAACCGTATTCATAAATCCATTTTCTTCACCAAAAATCCATCCATTAGACTGAAAATATGGCAGCCGCTCCTGAAATAGCTTCTCTTCCAAAAAAGTCAATTCTCCGGGATAAAACTCCCCTTCCAAACGTTCACTCAATCCTGCTATGATTGCTTGTTTAATTACTTTATGCTCAGGAACATATCCAAGCTGCTCATGCATGGAAGTCACTCGCTCTCTCATGGACTTAACTGCTTTGTCTCCCAGCTTTTCCATTGGTGTTCTAAGAACTTTCAGCATTTGACGAACATCAAAATCAATCAGTAAACTGCATTGAAACATAAAGGAGCCTTCCAATTCCGTACCGCCTGTGCCAGCTATTTTCCGGCCTTTTACTTCAATATCGTTTATTGGACGATAAGCTGCATCTAAGCCGATTTTTTTCAATCCCCAAGCAGTACCTTCACACAATAGCTGATACATAGCTTCTACTTTACGAGGAATCCCAGGCGTACTCTTCTTTGCATATAGTTCCCAGCCTAACTCTAAAGGTCCCCAATATAAGCTGCCCCCGCCGGTAATGCGGCGATTGATCGCCACACCCTGTTCCCGGCAATAGGGTACATTGACTTCTAAATCAACATTTTGATGCAGTCCTACCAAAGCACATGGTTTAAACTGCAAAAAACGCAGCGTATTCGGAACATTTCCCTCACTATGTGCTTTCATTATCACTTCGTCCAGTGCCATATGCTCAGCAGCCCTGCGAGGAGCTGAATCCAGTACTCTAAATGTTAAACTAGGCATCTTGTTTCATTTCTTCCAGCAGCCAGCCTGCTACTTGATGAACGGTCATCAATTTTTTCAATTCCTCCGGTTGACTCAATTCGATTTCCATAAACCAACTGAAATAAGGCTCTTTACTGATACAACCAGGCTGAGAAACAATCGCCTGATTGATTCGCGTAACCCGACCGCTGACAGGTGCATAAATACGTCCAACCCACTTGCCTGCCTCCAGAGAGCCGCAGCTATTGTCAACAACAACCTCTGTTCCTGCCGCCGGCAAAGCCAGATACAATACATCACCAGTGATTTCAATCCCATAGGGTGTTAAGCCAAATTGAATTTTATTGCCGGTTTGGGCAATCCATTGATGATGCTGGTCATACAACAATTCTTCCGGAAAATCCCATTTGCATATTTTTACCACATTAACTACAACTCCTTTCATTTCAATCTTCGACTGCCAGCCACAAGAGTTCCGATACGTCCATAATCTGCAATGGCAGCTTTTCTGCCCTAGCAGCCTTTTCCAGCATTTGCTCACACTGCTGACATGCCGAAACCAAAATACCAGCCCCCGTTTGGGCCGCTTCCAGAATCCTTTTTTTTGCTATGGCATCTGCCAATGCTCCATCGGCCCCTTGTAAATTACCGCCGCCGCCACAACAAACAGAATCAGCACTATTGGTGGGAATTTCCACAAAATCGATACCTGGAATACTCTGAAGTATCTGGCGTGGCGCACCATATACCCCACTGTTGCGCCCCAAATCACATGGATCGTGATAGGTGACTGTTTCGGTCAGTTCCTTGGGGACTAACTTTCCTTGTTCCAGTAATTCTACTAAATATTGACTGACATGCAGAACCCTAAATCCCAGAGTCTCGCCAATAATCTCTGGATAAACATGATTCCACGTGTGATAGCAAGACGGACAGCTGGTCACGATGATCTCAATTCCCATATCCTGCATTTTTTTTACATTATGTTTGGCAAACTGCTGGATCTCAGCTTTAGCCCCGGCAGCCAATAAAGGAAAGCCGCAGCACCATTCTTCTCCCCCCATGGTAGTGAAGTTGACTTCGGCCTTTTGGAGAAGCTGAACTACTGCTACTGGAATCTGGGCTGCCCGGGGGAAAAAGGAAGATACGCAGCCAACAAAATAAGCAACCTCAGCCCCTGACTCTTGAGCCAGATTTTCTGGCACTTCATCCATATCCTCTGCCCAGTCCAGGCGAGTTATATTATCAAAATTGGTAATATTTTTTTTGCTTTTCAGATTCTCAATCATGGCGGTATAGGCTTTAGGCGCTATGTTCTGCTCCAACATCTTGCCTCGCAGATCTTGCCAAAAAGTCTGGATATCAATTCTGGCGGCGCAATTTTTAGTACAGGCACCGCACATGGTGCACTGGGTAATGCGCTCAGCAAACTCAGGTGAGACGGTTTCACCCTGTCCTCTGGCAAATATCTCACGTGCCAGAGAAATTTTTCCCCGGGGACTGGCTGACTCCCAGCCAAGCTCCTGATAAATGGGGCAATCCCTTCGACAATTGCCGCAGCGACCACAAATTAAAGACTCATCTGCCAATGTTTTATAAAAACTGCCGGTACTCATATTAAATTCCTCCCTCGATAAAACAATCGGCTTGCCGCCAAAATATCCATGCCGATGCTAAAGAAAGGCGGGCTCAAAAATAAAGGAGCTTGATATAACTTACCTGGATTCATAAGATCATTAGGGTCCAGCTGTTTTTTACGCTGCTTAAGTTCCGCCAATTGAGTCTTAGTATAATTCCGCTGTAAATAAGATGTATTCCACAAACCAATGCCATAAGGAGCTGCACCATAGCGGGCACCAATATCATGCAGTTTCTTTACCAAAGCTAAGCCTTGCAAATAGCCGATCGTATTACGTTCATCTGCATTAAACATAGTCATGACCATAGCATGACTAGAGCTCACCACATGCCCGTAGGTTTTTAACCCCAGCTTCTCCTTGTTTTCATAGCTGGAAATATCCCTTAAATATAATGCCAGCTTATTGATGGGCAGCCATAATTCCGCTCCCAGCAAAGAGGGACCTTCCCGTTTTAGCAGCAAGGAGAAAAACCGATGCTCCCATTCCTCTGCTGCCTCCTGGCTCCAGTCCTCTCCTCCAGCGGCAGACAGGCAGTTGGAAAATCCTTCTGCCGCTTCTGCTATTTCATCCTTCGTGCCGTCAGCATCAAATGCTGCTGTATAAACAGCTGACGTCGGTTCGCTGCCCATTCCCAAACGATAGCGCAAGGCATTGCACCCAGGATCACTAAAATGAAGATTAAAAGGCTTTTCCTCCAAAGCTGCTGCCTGTTCAATGAAATGCTGCATAGCTGCTGCATCTTGAAATACTGCCATACCATGCCATTGTATTTCAGGAATAGGGCGAATCTGCAATTCCACCTCAGTAATCAGCCCCAAAGTTCCTTCTGATCCGGCCAGCCAAGAGACGGGTATTGGCGTACTGTGGGTCAGCTCCTGAATACTTCCGTCCGGCAGAACGACTTGCGCTGCTGCTACCTGCTCCACTAAAGCACCATATTTCAAGCTGCCCAAGCCATATCCCATCATCGCCAGCCAGCCACCTACGGTTGCCGAGGGGGCACTGCTTGGATAAGAGCAGACTGCCAGCCCCTGACGATTTAAAACTCGCTCTAATTCTGCCCATGTTGTTCCAGCACCAACGCGAACCCGATTGGTAGATCGGTCTATTTTTCCTAAGCCAGTTAAGCCATTGAAATCTACTAGAATACCATTTTGAGAACAAACGCTGTTAAAATATACTGTGGAGCCGCCAGCCCTACCAGTAATGGGAATTTTTTCCTTTACTGCTATTTTTACAACATCTGACAATTCTGCCGCATTACAGGGACGCACAATGATATCTGGCAGTGTCTTTGCCATAGGGTCTACCAGAAATTCGGGAACAGGTGCCAAGTCCCGCTGATAAAACTGTCGTTCAAATACATCAGTTGTGGCGCGTTCACCAAGTATTTCTTTTATTTCTTGCCAAACTTTAGCGCTCATAAAATCCTCCCATCCAGCTTATTTCGGCTTAACATGTTTAGCATGTTCCTCTGTGAAAAAACGATCAGCCTCATCACCATGCAGCAGCTCCGTTAACGCTGCAGTTAGATCGTCTGGCTGCAGCACACAGATCCATCCCGTACCATAACAATCCTCATTAAGGAGCTTGGGATTGGTTGTCAGCGCCGAATTGCTTTCCAGTACCGTTCCATTCATGGGAACCTTAACTTTCCCTGCCCATTTTCCCGACTGAATAGAGCACAAAGTAGTTCCTGCAGCCAGGTTTTTATTCACTCTGGGAATACGGATAAAAGTTATTTCCCCAGCCAGTTTCTGCATAAAATCTGTCATGCCAATGCGAATCTTATCGCCTTCCACCTGCACCCAGGCATGATCCTGAGTATAATACAAACCTTGGGGAGTGAGATACTGTGACATTGTCATTCAACCTCCTGCGTTATACCTTCTACGACCCATTGTATTAATAATTCACAATCCAATTGTGAAAATTTGCTGTTATGAGCCTCGCGCCAATGCTGCACAGCCCTTCGAACACCAGCTTCCGACCAGGAAGCTCCAGTTAAATAAGGAGCTAATGGCAGCATATTCTCCTGCTGTAATATCTCCATATCGGCTGCATCAAAATAACGAATCACCCCATCTTCAATCAGCATAATTGCCGATCCTCTATGCCGCCCATCATCATACCGATTCAGTCTGACAAAAACGTCTTCCTTGATTTTAATGTTCCGCATCTTTATTTTTTTCCCCGGCAAGGACAGCATTTGGGCTGACATCAGCCTTTCGGCTGTCTTAGCTAAGGAATCTTTCAATGCAGAATAATCCTTTGCAATCACCAAATCAGGTATCCACTGCCTAAAATGAAATAATAACTGCTCTTCTACTTGTTCCGCCAACGGTATATAACCTAATTCCTCAGACATGGTGGTCATATATTGTTCCATGGATTTTTCGGCATATTGGCACAAAGCAGGGTTAGGTGCCTGAAAGATATTAGCCATGGTTGAGCGATCAAAACCTAATAACAGATTACCAATATACACGGCATACCCGTTAATATCGCCAGCCCCATTACCTGAAATCTTCCGGCCATTTACCAGGATATCCGCTGGCTGCTGAATATCTGCCTTCAAACCAAAATCACCTAATGCGGCAACCGCCGGACCAAGAAATCTCTGAAAAAATTGATCTCGTCTGCCTGCTAATAGAGGGTTGTCCTTATGAAGAATCAATTGGAAAAAGATTTGATCTTTATCTAATAACACCATACCCCCACCCGTCTCACGACGGATGAGGGGAATGTTATATTGGCTGCAGTAAGGTCTATTTACCTCCTGCTCCAAATCATCATGAAACCCAAGGCAAACATACCGGGCATCTGGCCGGCATAAGACCAAAGCTTCCTGTCCAGCTTCAGCCAACGTGTGATACATGGCCTGAGTTTCCTGCCAAGGTAACATACCCAGGCGATATAGCATCATTTAACAAAAGCCTCGAGACATTCTTCAACCAGAGTAGCAGTATACGCAGCCGATGGTGATCCGCCAAAGGCGATTGCCAAAGTTGCAGCTTCCATAATTTCATCCCGGTTTGCACCTTCTTCAAGGCACTTAAATACATGATAGGCTATGCAGTATTCACAACGGGCATATACACTGATGGACAAAGCTGTCAGCTCTTTATACTTTCCTGGAATCTCACCTTCGATAAAGCATGCATTCGTAATGTTTACAAAGGCAGCGGCAACTTCCGGAGCATCCTTTCCCAATTTGCCTAAACCAGCCTGAAAGTCATTTAATAATTTACGTGGATCTGCCATTATTATGTTCCTCCAATATTTTTATATTTGCTTGCGATTGCCTCCCTATAGGCTTCGCCAGCATAGTAGGAGCTTCGAACCAGAGGATCAGCCACAACAACTCGAAAACCCAGTTCTACTCCTATGCGATGATACTCTGCAAATTCCTCTGGTGCTATATAACGCTCCATAGCAATATGAGCTTTTGATGGTCGTAAATATTGACCAAGGGTCAATATCTCGCAGCCTGCGCTATGCAAGTCTTGCATTACAGCAGTTACCTCTTCCATGGCTTCACCCAATCCAAGCATTAAGCCCGATTTCGTTACCATATCTGGATTTTTATCCTTGACTTGCCGAAACAGGTTAAGAGAACGCTGATAGTCAGCCTGAGTTCTGACCCGGCTGTATAAGGCAGGAATGGTTTCTACATTATGGCTTACAACACTAGGCTTTGCAGTAACAATCGTGGCAATTGCCTTATCATCGCCAGCCATATCGGGAATCAATACTTCAATTGAAGAATGTGGTAATTTATGTTGTACTGCCTTTACAACAGCTGCAAAATGACTTGCCCCTCCATCGGGTAAATCATCTCTTGTTACCGAGGTAATTACAATATGCTGCAACCCAAGAGTGGCTGCGGCAGCGGCCACATTCTCCGGTTCAGCTGAATCAAGTTGATCTGTAGCACCATGCTTTACTGCACAGAAGGCACAATTTCGGGTACATACATCTCCCATAATCATAAAAGTGGCTGTCTGCTGACCAAAGCATTCCCCCACGTTAGGGCAGTGGGCACTTTCACATACTGTATGCAGCTGCAATTTGTCCATCATTTTCTTAATCTGCTGCATTTTCTCAGGGTCTGGACTTTTAATTTTCAACCATTCAGGTCTTACCATAACCCTCTTCACTACTCCTTACAGGTATGATTTTTACAGCAAACACGGCTGCAAATTGCCGCTGAACTTCTTGTTCCACCTTCTCCAAATCGGCTATAACACCAAAATCAGCCATGCAAGCCACTGTACGATCAGTGATACCGCAGGGATTAATGAAGCTGAAATGTTTCATATTCGGGTTAATATTAAGTGAAAAACCATGCAGGCAAACCCAGCCTTTAACACCAATACCAATGGCAGCTATTTTTCCTTTTTCTGTCCACACTCCAGTTCGTCCAACTTCCCGAAACCCTGTAATACCATAAGACGCGATCGTTTGGATGATTACTTCCTCCAACAAACGAGTGTAGCGATGAAGATCTTTCCCATGAAACCTTAAATCCAAAATGGGATACCCAACAAGCTGACCTGGACCGTGATAGGTAATATCACCGCCCCGATCCACCTCAATGACCTCGATATTCAGGTCATTGAGGACTTCCTCCGACACTTTTATATGCTTGCGGCTGCCAGCCCGACCGATGGTATATACCGGATCATGCTCTAAACATAAGATGCAGTCTCCCCGCTCTCCTCTACGCCGCTCAGCTGCTAAACGCTGTTGTAATTCCCATGCGAACTGATAAGTAACCCTCCCTAAGCTAAAAAATTGACAAATCTGGTTCATGATTACATCAGCATACCCATGGGATCTTCCAAATACGTCTTGATGCATTTGAGGAATTGAGCAGCTTGAGCACCATCTACTACACGATGATCAAATGACAAGCTTAAGGTCATCATGGATGCGATTGCAAACTCATCATTTACAACTATTGGTTTTTTAGTAATACGGCCAACTCCCAAAATTGCGCTTTCCGGCTGATTAATAATGGGGGTAAAGCCATCAACATCATAACCGCCTAAGTTGCTGATGGTAAATGTCCCACCGCTGAGCACATCCATACTCAATTGATTGCTGCGAGCTTTTTGTGCATTTTCTTTGCACTTTTCGTGAATTTCTTGTAAGCCGCACTGATCCGTATTGCGTAAGACTGGTACCATCAATCCATTATCCAGAGCTACTGCAACACCTACATTAATCTCGTTATGCCTTACAATTTTATTATCAATAAGAGAAGCATTGATCGCCGTGAATTTTTTCAAAGCAGTTGCAGTTATCTTTGTCAAAATATCAGTATACGTAAACCGTACTTCTTTATTGCGTAGATTCAACTCCGTTCTAAAGGCTACAGTAGCATTAACATTTACCTCCGTCATAATCGTTACATGAGGAGCGGTATGTTTGCTAAAGGTCATACGTTCTGCGATTACTTTGCGCATGCCTGACAATGGCTCACCACCTGTTGCTGTTGCTGTTGCTGTTGCCGTTGTCTTCGCAGAAGCAGGTGCAGCGTTAGGAGTAAAAGCAGATACTTTAGCTGCTGCATTACGTACATCTTCTTCTATGATCCGCCCTTCTGGTCCCGTGCCGATTACAGCAGTCAAATCCACTGCTAATTCTTCAGCAATCTTCTTGGCAAAAGGCGAAGCTTTTATTCGGCCATCAGCGATCGCCTGTGGAGCAGTCGCTAAATACTTTTCTACATCGGCAGCAACAATCCGGCCACCCGGACCAGAGCCTGACACCGTTTGAATATCAATGCCTTTTGCTTCTGCTAAACGACGGGCTGCCGCAGAAAATGCAGCTGCTTTTTTGGCAACAGGAGCAGCAGTTGAAGGGGTGGTTGCTGCTTGACCTCTGATGGCTGCGCTGCCTTCATCAATTTTCTCATCAGCACTGCCGATAATGGCCAAAAGACCTTGTACCGGTATCGTTTCGCCTTCTTTTGCCGCAATTACCCGTAATATGCCGGCAACTGGTGCTTCCACCTCGCTAGTAATTTTATCCGTCATTACCTCGACAAGAACATCGCCAACTGCAATGGCATCTCCTATATTCTTTTTCCATTTTCCCATAGTACCTTCGGTCATAGTCAGCCCCAGCTGAGGCATTTTGATTTGGTCAGCCATATCTCTTACTCCTTATCAACAAAATTAAAGTAACTTCTCATTAGTACTCTTTATTTTCTACCGAGTAATTCTTTCACACCCGCCACAATATCATTAGGCTTTGGATAAATATGATCCTCCAATGCTGGGCTAAAGGGCGGAACTACGTTTAATCCCGCAATTCTTTTTACAGGTGCATCCAGTTGATCGAAGATCTTTTCCATAATTTGCGTGGCAATTTCACCGGCATAACCCCCTCGCTGTGGAGCTTCCTGTACAATAGCAACCCTGTGGGTTTTCGTGATAGAAGCCTCAATGGCCTCCCAATCCAGTGGCACCAAGCTTCTAAGATCAATCACTTCCGCATCAATACCAAGATCTGCCAATTCTTTAGCTGCCTGCAAAGCGAAAATCACTTCCCGTGAATAGGCAAGAATGGTAACATCCTTACCAGCCCGTTTCACATCGGCTTTACCAAAAGGAATTAAATATTCCTCTTCTGGCACTTCACCCTTTGTTGCATATAACAACTTGTGCTCCAGGAACATGACAGGATCATTATTACGAATAGCTGTTTTTAATAAGCCTTTTGCATCATAAGGCGTACTAGGCAGAACCACTTTCAATCCAGGTATCTGGGTAAAAAGAGCTTCCAAGTTTTGCGAATGTTGACCAGCATTCCGTCGGCCTGCTCCCTGAGGAGCCCGTATCACCATGGGGACCGAAACCTGACCGCCAGTCATATAGCGCATTTTGGCTGCCTGGTTCATAATGGGATCAAAAGAAACACCTGCAAAATCAACATACATGAGTTCTACTATCGGCCGAAGACCACGGATAGCAGCGCCAACGGACATACCTGTAAAGCCTGATTCCGAAATTGGCGTATCAATCACCCTATGTGCACCAAATTCTTCCATGAAGCCTCTCGTCAAACCAAAAACACTGCCCATAACACCCATATCTTCCCCAATAATAAAGACAGCCTCATCCCTGACCATTTCTTCGTGCATGGCTTCGCTGATCGCTTGCCCGTAAGTAATTTTCCTCATCGCGCAACGCTCCTTTCATTGTCGTCAGCATATACATCCGTTGTTACCTCTGATGGATCCGGATAGGGAGATTCTTTGGCAAACTCCACTGCAGCCTCAATCTCGACTTTAACTTCTCCTTCAATCCCATCAAGCTCTGCTTCGGTAGCGATACCGCTTTTTACTATTTCCTTGCGCAAACGGGCAATGGAATCCTTTTCCTTCCATTCCTTCATTTCTTCCTTTGTCCGATAGGACATGGGATCTCCTTCATAATGACCATGCCAGCGATAAGTTTTGCATTCAATCAGAGTAGGTCCTTCCCCCTTGCGGGCTCGTTCGGCTGCAGCAGTTACCGCCTGATATACGGCAAAGACATCATTGCCATCTACAATTACACCAGGAATATTATAGCCCTGTGCCCGATCTGCAATATTCTGGGTGTTACAAACCCGATCAATACAAACTGATACACCATATTTGTTATTTTCACACAAGAAAATAACAGGCAGGTGCCAAGCAGCAGCCATGTTTATGGTCTCATGGAAGGTACCTTGATTGGAGGCAGCATCACCAAAAAAGGCTAGCGTTACCTCGTTGGTGCCTTTAATTTTTGATGTCAGTCCAGAACCACCAGCAATGGGGATTCCTGCACCAACAATACCATTGGCCCCTAATATACCAAGTCCCACGTTGGCAATGTGCATGGAACCACCTTTGCCGCCACAATAACCAGTTGCTTTACCAAACAATTCTGCCATCATTAATTTCACATCACCGCCTTTGGCGATGCAGTGCCCATGACCACGATGGGTGCTTGTAATAAAATCCGTAGGCTTAAGGGCCTGACACGCCCCCACTGCTGATGCTTCTTGACCAATGCAGGTATGAATATTACCAGACATCAACGCTTGGGTGAATAATTCAGATGCCTTTTCATCAAAAAGCCGTACCTTAACCATTTCTCGGTAAAATGTTACTGATAATTCCTTGCCATGTTTTTTTGCACTCACTGCTCTATCCCTCCAATTTTTCCGGACTAAACTGTACAAACCCGGTTTCTTCATCAAAACGGCGAAGCATATTCACACCGGAAACTTCATTAATAATCACATCAAGAGTAGCTAGTACCACATTTCCAGCTGTAAAGTGTCCACCCCATATATGCATGTTTTTATCACTGGCCGATCCATGAAAATGAATCAGATACTTCCCATCATCTGATTGGCAGATAATGCCCTGTCCGCCCAAGAATTCAATCGGCCCATCCAGCACCACCGGATCACTGTATACAATACCGATTTTCGCGTCTTCCTGAGGAATCGGGTAAACAAAAGTTGCCTTTTTGAAAGCACCAATGGCACATGCAACGACTGCATACTTCACATCATGGTGTCTACATACTTCTTCTATCCCTTCCAGCATATCGGTTCCAGGTAGAAACCGAGCAACAATGGTGCGTCCTGTACTGCCTTCTACCGATTGAATGCGCATAACCTGTTCCATACTACTTGTCCTCCTAAATTTTTAATATTTAGGCTTTATTAATAGCCCATCTGAGAAGCAGGAATATTCTGTTATTAAATTCCATAAAGCGATGTATGTTATGGAATCAAGATAACTTTATTTGCCATTCCGCTCTTGGCTAGATCAATTCCCTCTGCGAAAGCTGCTAAAGGAATTTCATGACTCAATACCGGCACAATATTCAATTTACCAAAGGCCAAGGCCCCTTCCATACATCTCCAAGTCTCAAACATCTTGCGACCGTGAATGCCAAAAATCTTGGCTTCTTTAAAAACAACTTCACTGCCCAATTCCAATTCGATAGACTTGCCAGGTAACCCAATAAGGCCAAAACGGCCGCCTTTGCGTAAATATTGAAACGCCAGCTTAATGGCTCCTACATTGCCCGATGCTTCAATGATCGCTTCCGCACCATATCCTTCTGTCAGCTCTAACACGGTTTTTACGATCTGATCTCGGCTGGAATTCAGTATATGGGTAGCCCCCATTGCCTTAGCTGCCTTTAGACGGAAATCGCTGATATCAATTCCAATTACCTTTGATGCTCCCATCATGGCCGCTGCTCCCACTGCAAACAGCCCAATTGGACCGCAGCCAATTATCACGACCGGTTTACCGGGAACCTTTGCCTCTGCTACTGCCCGAAAAGCCGTGCCTAACGGTTCCAGTACCGCTCCCACCTGAAAGGAAATGGCATCTGGAATCTTGCGGGCACAAATAGCCGGTACCACAGCATATTCAGCAAAACAACCATCTGTATGCACACCGAAAATCTTTAGATTAGCGCAAATATGCTGCTCCCCTATCTGGCACTGCAAGCAATGGCCGCAGGGGATATGTGTCTCACTAGCGACGCGATCACCAACCTTTAAGCCAGTTACATTGTCACCAAGGCAAACCACTTCACCAGCACACTCATGCCCTACCACCAGCGGCATTTTTAATTGGGCATGCTGCGCCCAAAGGCTCCAGTCAGCGATATGAATGTCTGTGCCGCACAAAGCAGCTGCCTTCACTTTAACAAGAACTTCCCCTGGACCGGGTACAGGAATTGGAATATCCATAAACGCTAATCCAGGTCCCTGCTTATTTTTTATAACGGCTTTCATCATGATGCATCCTTCCCTAATGGCGGAGTTATGCAAGAGGCAATTTTCGGCGGTTCTTTGACAAAGAACACAATGATTGCCGTAAGTACCTGTGCCCCAACCATAAAAATAAACGCCGCATTATAATCAAAAGAACCTACCAAGAACCCAATAATAATGGGTGAAACAACACCGCCAATACTGCCACCCGTATTCATAACCGCAGATGCCGTACCAGCAAACTTGCGTTTCACACATTCCATGGGCATGGCAAAAAACGGACCAAAGGCTAGACCAAATACAAAACCAGCACAAATTAATGCAGCCATGGCGCCCATTTCCGTTGTGGCTGAAACCACGCCATACAGGATTGGGGCAGCAGCTAAAGTAGATACCATAACTTGACCTTTCCGACGGCCATTCAATAATTTATCGGAAATCCAGCCGCCGATTGGCTGGGCTATACCAATTGCCAAGAAAGGCAATCCGGCAAAGATACCCATTTTCACCATCGCAAAACCGCGAGCTTTAACCAAGTAGCTGGGCAGCCAGGTCATTAAGCCATAGAAAGTAAGAAGGAAAGAGAAATAGGCAAAGGCCAGCAGCCACGTGTTGGGGTTTTTAAATATACTGCCTACACTTTCATGGCTGTCATCATTGTCATCTGTGACCATTTCTTCTTGACCGGATTTAATGTAATCAAATTCTGCTTTGGTAATTTTTTCATCTTCCTCAGGACTATTGCGTATCACATATAGCCACAAAGGAATAATCAGAAAGCCCAACGCACCAAAAATATAGAAAATAGACTGCCATCCCCATGCGGCAATAATAGCAACTGCCAAGGGCGGAGCAACCGCCGGACCAATGGAATTGGCTGAGGTGAAAATTGCGTTGGCAGTTGCCCGTTCCCTGTTAGGAAACCAATTACTGTTTAATTTAAAGGCACAAGGAGGATGGACACCTTCGCCAATGCCGAATAAAAGGCGAACGATATAAAAATGAGAAAAACCGCGAGCTAAACCAGTGGCCACTGTCATAACCGACCACCAGATTAGAGCAAAGGTCATAACCTTTTTGGGTCCGATTTTATCCCCCATGATACCACCTGGAATCTGGAACAGGGTATAGGTGAGAAAGAAGGCACTCAATATAAAACCAGTCTGCTCTGGCGATAGTTGAAAGTCTTTTGAAATAAACGGCATAGCAACCGACAGATTTACCCGGTCGAGAAATGCCACAAAGAAAACGATCCAAGATACGGTTAACATTAACCAACGTCGCTGCATACGAATCTCTCCTTCTTCTTATTAATCCATCATAAAGCCGCCATCAACATCCATCATTTCACCACTAATGAAATCGGATAGTGACGAGGCTAAGAAAACCACTGCATTGGCAATATCTTGCGGCTTACCAGCCCGGCCAAGAGCAATTCCTTTAATAATTCCTTCTCTTCTCTCCCCAACTAAATCTTTTGTCATTTCGGTTTCGGTCAAACCAGGGGTAATCGCATTTACATTGATACCATAGGCTCCCAATTCTCTTGCCAATCCTTTTGTCAATCCCAGCACACCAGCTTTCGAGGCTGCATAGGCAGTATTGCCAAGAACCCCGCCTCCCCGTTTACCAGCAATGGAGGCAATGTTAATAATCTTGCCGCTGTTTTGTGCCCGCATATAAGATGCAGCTGCCTGGCAACACAGAAAAACACTTTTAAGATTCACCATCATAATTTTGTCCCAGTCAGCCTCGCTAATTTCCCAAAAAGCATTTTTGAGAATAATGCCTGCATTATTGACCACTACATCCACACTGCCAAACTCTTTCACAGCAGCAGCAAATATTTTCTGAACATCCAAATGCAAAGTTACATTGCCAACAACAGCTAAACCCTTACCACCTAAAGCAGTAATTTCTTTTACAACAGCATGAGCGCGCTCACTGTTTAAATCATTTACGGCAACTTTGCAGCCTTGTTTAGCTAATGTAAGAGCAATTTGCCTGCCAATCCCCTGACCAGCTCCCGTGATTAAAGCATTTTTTCCAACTAACAGCATTTCTTTCATCTCCTTATGATAGCAATTGATAATCTGCACATTCGTATCATCTTTTCACCTCCTTTCCTGACTGAAATCATTAATTTCTCACACCAAATTGATACGCAAGAAGCATGCCAGTATCTTCATTGCCATTACTCCCTGCCATTTGGCTGGTTTTCCTTATTTTCTGATTTAGACATAAAATAACAGATGTTCATTTAAAGAACACCTGTTAAAAGAAATCCAATTATGTTGAGATTTCACTACTGTTCGAATAACTAACACAGTTCGATTTGCGAACACCTCCTACACTAAACTTATAGCTAATACTATACTCTTTTAGTTTTTCATATAAAGTATTTCTTCCGATTCCTAACAGCTTGGCCGATTGTGAAACATTTCCCTGGGTTATTTGAATTACATTTTCAATTGCAGCGCGCTCTGCTTCCTTCAATGACATAGTTTGCTCTGCCAACCTATTAACACATTCATTATTTTGAATATTACGTGGTAAATGCTCAACTTCAATCGTAGCATCATTCTCAGACAAGCAGCAGGCATGTTCAATGGAATTTTCCAATTCTCTTACATTACCAGGCCAATGCCAGTTCATTAGCAATTTCATAGCAGCAGGCGAAATGTTTTTCAATCTTCCATCCCGTCTGGCGCATTTATGTAAGAAATGCTGTATAAGAAGAGGAACATCCCCCGTCCTATCCCTTAAAGGTGGTAATAAAATGTCCATTACATTAAGGCGATAATATAGATCTTCCCTGAATTTTCCTTCTTGAACCATTTGCCATAAGTTCCGATTCGTAGCAACAATAATTCTTGCATCAACCGAAACCACCTGACTGCCTCCGACTCGGATAATTTGATTTTGTTGCAGCACTCGCAGTAATTTTACCTGCATGTCAAAGGGCATTTCGCTTACTTCGTCCAGCAGCAGAGTCCCGCCATGAGCCATTTCAAATTTACCAGCTCTTCCGCCATTTTTAGCCCCAGTAAAAGCTCCCTCTTCATAGCCGAATAGCTCGCTTTCCATTAATTCTCGAGGTATTGCACCGCAGTTAATTGCCACAAATGGTCCTTCACTGCGGTAACTGCAATTATGAATAGCCTGGGCTAATAGTTCCTTGCCTGTACCACTCTCACCTTCCAGCAATACCGTCGTTTCACTTGCAGCTGTTAGTTTCGCTAAACGCCTCATATTAACGATCGGAGCACTTTCTCCCAATATATCATCTAATGTAAATATCGCTTTAGCGCCGATCATCTGATTTGTCTTTTTTCGTATTCTCTTAATCTCGCGGAAAATTTCGACTACACCATTTAACTGCCCATGATCATCACGCAGCAGAATTGCTGTTTTAACAAAATTCAATTCTCCCCGTTTACTTTCCAATCGAAATTCTTTGTCTACATAACCTTGCTCTGTCTTTAGAGCATTCAGAACCACTGGTTCAAAATCAACAACATCACTGATATGCTTACCGATGCAATTACGAGTCATTACATTGAGAATTCTTGCCCCATTAGCATTCATATGAGTTACAATGCCATGAGCATCAATTTTGAGTAATCCATCAGAAATCGATTCAACAATCATACTTTGCAATCGATTGGTGAAACTCATTTGTTCCTGAGCCATCTGCATCTGAATACCTGTTTCAATGGCCTTAGCAGCGACCCCCACTACCCCTTGAGAGCAGTTGCTGACTTCTCCTTCGATTTCATCCATAACCACCACGCCAATAATATTGCCGCTCTCATTCTTAATTGGAGCTGCCGAGCAAGCAACATAATGATATCGCTGGCAGTAATGTTCCATTCCTGCAATAGAAAATGGCCTGCCTGACTGCATCACCAGGGAAAAACAATTGGTACCTATTGTCTTTTCTCCACAATGCATCCCTGGGACATAATTCACTCCAGTATACTGATAAATAGCTTCTGCATCACCAGTCACAATAAGAATATACCCGTCAACATCCAACAGTGACAACACTAGCTTATGATGAGCCGCAAGTCGATAGGCTTCTTTTAAAATAGGTTCTGCAATATTAACCAAGTTAATATTTGCCTTTAATCGCCTAGATATTTGTTCGTAATTCAGATAAGTTGGCTGCCCGGAGATATAAGGATCAATTCCCAGTTCCTGACAACGTCGCCAGGAATTCAAAATATAATACTCATCACCAAAATGGCTGAATCCATCCCTCTGAAACCCCATCTGAACATTTAGTGATGTGTAATTGAATGTCATTCTTGTTCACTCTCCTCTCTATTAATTTCCAATACGAATATTCCAAATATTAAGAATATAATTGGCCTTATTTGTCGTATTTCCTGCTATATGACCGAAAATATTTATGGGGAAAGATACTCTTCCTTATATTTAGTCTTTACTTTTGACCTGAAATTCTTCTTTGCTCCAAACATGCAGAACATAAATCCGAAAGGAGTACAACACCAGAATATTGGCGTTGTACTCCTTCATCTTTAAAAAACATAAAATTGATACAGCGGACTGATTCAAGTTGATATTTAACTACATCTAGACTTGCATATATGTTTCTTTCTCAGTAAGCTTTCTTCGTTTTTTCCACTAGTCTGTTTTAAATGGAATTTTAAAAACTTCAATCGAATTATCTTTCTCTAGCTCTTCCAGAATCATAGGAAGTTTCTTAACTAAATCATCTAATTCCTCTTGAGTCATTTCAAATTCACTGTCATCTCCCACAAAGTCTCCCCCTCCGCCAGTATCGCATTCAAACCTACAAAAGACTGCCAGGCTCATCAAGTAATCCTTTACTGATGCAACCTGGCAGTCATTGATACAACATCATTAGACCCATAGTTTTGCGTCCTTATTTTTCAATAAGTTTGCCATAAGATTCAATTTTATTCAAGTATACTATAAGAGTACAGTAAATTCCATTATCCCTTACATATATAAAATCTTATCATAATTCTCTTTTTATTATCTTTAAAAGATAGATCTTTCCCTTTTATGATTTCTTCTTCCTTTATAGATCGGTCTTGACCTGAATAATTTTCAGAAGATGTATCGCTGTACCAAGCATCATACGTACTTCTGCTGAATCAAGTGATACATTCAATATGCTTTCTATCCTTTGTTTTCTATTTTGAATGGTTTTATAATGAAAAAACGTCTGTTTTCCAACTTCCTTTAAGCTAAGCCCCGATAAAATCTTCTCCAGTGTATCAACTAATTCCGTTTGATTTTTCTGATCATATTCAAGTAAAGGTCCTAATGCTTTCTTAACAAATACCTCGGATTCATCTGAGTCAGCAAAAGGAATTAAAACTTGATATACACCACAATCGTCAAAATGATACACCTTCTGCTGCATCCAAATCCTCTTGCCAATGCGCACTGCCGATTGGGCATGCTTAAATCGAAGGGCGACGTGTGTTAACGACTCAAAATAGTCGGCGATACCAATGTGAGCTTGTAAGCCGGGAAAAGATAATGCTACAAGATCAATATAGGATTCTGCCAATTGTATCTCTTTGGTTTTATGGTAAGAAGAATCACACATAGCACTCAATATGCCAATACCTTCAGGCACTTCCCAGGCAATCGTAGCCTCTTGATTCGTAAGCTGGTCAATCAGCACATCCATATTTTTTTGTCTCTGCTCTAATGCATTGACTTCATTAAGAGAACTACCATTATCATTAAGACTCAGAAAATATAACGAAAAATGATTAGGAAGCTGAATTCCTAATCGATAAGCATGATTGTAAGCATCTGACTCGATTTCGAGATCACCATTTAAAAGTTTCATAAAGAAATCATTTTTTATCCTTCGCTCATAGGATTGCTGCAAATCATTTTCCGCCAATTTTCTTTGTGTAATATTTCTAATTACACAAAGAAATCCCATATTCTGCCCCTCTTCATCCTTAGCGGTACTCATTAATGATTCCAGCCAAATGATTTCTCCATCTTTACGCTGCTGCTCTACTTCCATAAGTACAGGAGGGTCTCCCCCTTCTTGCCCAGCCATTTTGCCCAATTGTATACCAAGGAAAGGCAGTACTTGCTCCGTTAACGATAGCTCAATAAAATCCGCTGCCGTATAGCCGAGTAGTCTTTCAATCGATGGACTGCAGTAGATAACCTTCCTATCATCATCCATAAGTACGATCATGTCATCCATATTCTCAGCAATGAGTCGGTACTTCTGCTCACTTTCCCTAAGCTGCGCCTCACGTTTCTTTATTTCAGACATATATGTTTTTTCATTTTCTTCTGCTTGTTTTAACCGTTGTATCATGATGTTAAAGGACGCAGAAAAATCCCCCATAAAATCAATACGCTGATTAAAATCGCCTGAAGCAATCATACTCGTCTGCCAGGTTAAATGCCGCAGATTAGACTGTAATGCTTTTAATGCCCCAGCCCAATACCCTTTCATGCTTAAATTCTGGGATAAATCACCATTGGATATGCCATAAGTAAATTCTCGAATAGTCAAAAGCTCTTCAATTAATTGTAAAATGACCGGATGATCATTGAGCTCATCAATTAAAAATGCTGGTTTGCCACGCTTTCTTAATAGATCATGTAACAGCAATTCAATGGTTTCTGTCTGATTCACCTTCAACCCCCCTGACGCCGTTAACTAGGCAAAACAATATTAATCGTTAATAATTTCTGCAACAAAACGACAGGTACGATCTCCAGTGCACCAGCAATCAATTTCTTTAACATGAAATCGATGTCCTGTAAAAGCTTCTAATAAACCCGCAATAAAGCCCTCATCATATCTGCAAAATTCATAATCCAGCTCTGGCAGTCCAGAGCAATCCAGATCCTCAAATATGCTAATGACGAATTTTCCTTTCTCTAAATCGACTTCTTCCATCCTTAGTATTCCAATTCCCTTATCAACTAAAGTGGCTTGTAATGTTTTTATAAAATCATTAAAACTAGAAGCTTCTTTTATTAAATTCTTATAAAACTGTACTCCAGCCAATTGTCCCGACTCAAAAAAAAGCTGGTCTGCTCTTTCGGTACCAAAGTTTTTTTCTAAAATATCTCGGAAACAGTATTGCATCAATCGATACGCTTCTATGTGCACCATAGGACCAAGATTGGGTCGTCCCTCAACAACATCTCCCAAAATATCCCATTTAAATTCATATTTACGTGTCATCTTTAAACAGTCCTTCCTATTTATCATCTATACAAAAATAGTAATTATTTCAAGGATTATACACAATCTTACTTTTATTGATAAAGTTTCGTCATTTTAAAGTATTTACCTTCTTACACCATAAAAAAATCGCTACGTCATCGACAGAACGATGCGTAACAATTTTAGCTAGCATTTCTTGAATGTAGAGCTTTCTTTGTCAAACAAGCAGATTTTTCCCTTGCCATCTCGTTTTGCCTGATACATCGCCTCATCGGCATGCTGTAATAAGGTTGCAGGATCACCAGCATCCTGGGGATATAAAGTAACGCCGATGCTGATGGATACCATCATATGTTGATCACCTAAGATAATCGAATCAGCAGCAGCTTTCAAGATACGTTCCAATACCACTTTATATTGATTTGTTTCTTCTAGATTCTGCAAAAGGAGCACAAATTCATCGCCACCAATCCTTGCTAATGTATCCTGTTCTCGCAGGCAGGATCTAAAACGCTTCGTTACCTCGATTAGAAAACAATCACCACTCTCATGACCTAAGGTATCATTAATCAATTTAAAATTATCCAGATCTAAATAACAGACAGCCAAAATCTTCTTATTTCGCTTACTCTGGGCAATAGCCTGGTTAAGACGGTCATATAATAAACGTCGATTAGGAAGTCCCGTTAACGAATCAAAAAAGGCAAGACATTCCAACTCAGCCTTGTATCTTTTCAAATCAATGATCAACTTAGCCAACCCTGCCACTAATATGCTAAAAATCAGCCCCGTCAGCATCTTTAAAGACAGTCCATAAGGATCATCCCAACCATTGATTGGAGTTACTCTAAGTATCCATGTTATGTTAGATACCTGCACAGTTCTTTCTACGGGGTCCCTCATTAAAATAGGTGTAGATGCAACAATAATCTCTTCTTGCTTTGTGTCTGAATGGACGCGCCAAAGTTCATAGGAAAATCCTTGTTTTTCCAGCAGCGAAAGAGTGATGGTGAAGCTACTTTCGTTGGCGTGTCTAATTGCATCTGCATAGCTACTTGCAATCTCATAGGCATGCACTCTGGCAATTTTAAGACGATCTTGCTCCAGCTGCCAAATAATCCAAGTCGCAAAAGCGGCGACCAGAAAAAAGACTATGACCGCGATGACCAGGGAACTGGACAATATATAATTTCTGCGTAAAGGAGTTGTAGTATCATAATAAGATTCTTTCATTTTCTCCTCCTTCACCTGCTTTACAAATATTTATTTAGGATATTGTATAGCTGCCTGATTACTCTGTACAAAATGCTGCTTCTTATTAGCTGTTGGTTTCTTTAAAAAAAACACGTATCCATTGAAGAGATTCTAGATACAATTCAGGAACTTCTTCTTCCTGGATATTACATCTGTCTGCATAAAAGGAAACATCGCTCCATTCTCCTTTTTCATAAGACAGCAGCAAGGCATAAATATTGCCTAACTGATTATCAGCACCTAATAAGGCATCTTTAACCCCAATGGAGACGGGTAAATCTTTTAAGATATCCTTCATGGGCCGGTTTAATAAAGAGTCCAGCAGGGAAAACATTCCCATAATAAAGGCATCGGGAGCTAAAATAGGCAGGTTCATTTTTTGTGCCAGACTTTCACCAAATTTTGCCCGTATCACTGACAAAACCACAATCTCTTCAGGGCGATCCCGCCCTAGCTCCCTCAGTATGAGCAAAGATATCCACTGCTCCACCTGACGCTTACCTAGCAGAACGAGAGCTTGCTTAATGGAATGCACCTTCTGGCGAAAACCGAAATGAGCAGAATTTACATATTTTAATAGTTTATAAGAAAAGGCAACATCATGTTTAATAATCTCTTCCATGCGGCCATAATCCAAATCCGTGCGATGTATTTCCTGCAAAATACGTATATATTGAACTTTATAGCTAGGAACATCTTCTTCTGATAATATTTCAGGTTTACTAAAAAAATATCCTTGAAAATAGCTGTATCCTAAGGAAACAGCTTGCTCAAATTCTTCTCTGGTCTCCACCTTTTCCGCTAAGAACTTAATACGGGGATTATTCACTGCCGTAATAATGTTTTTACGCTCCTCCCCTAGTGTTGCCATAAAATCCACCTTAATAATATCCACCAGCTCTATCAACTGCAGAAATTTTTTTGAAAAAACAAAATCGTCAAGTGCAATCACATATCCCAGCTTTTTTAAATTCGTACAGATTTCTATTATTTCTTCATCCGGCTCAATATTTTCAAGAATTTCAATTACCACAGATTGGCACGGTAACTGCATCACTATATCCCTTTTTAACAAGTTGCGGGTAAAGTTAATAAAAGCTCTTTTCCTGTCCGTTGTCTTATCCATACCTAATAATAAAAAGGCTCCTGAAATTACACTCACAGTAGCTTCATCATCATCCTCAGCATCATAAGTAGCAACATCACCAGAACGAAAGAGCAATTCATAGGCAACAACATGCTCTCTTCGGTTAAAAATCGGTTGTCTTGCCACAAAAATTTTCATATTTTCACCACACTTTCTTACTTAAAAGAAAAAGATCAGCAAGCGGCTTTCTTCTTGTCTAAAGCCCATACTTAAATATAGTCTTCTCTCTATAACAATATAACACTATGTAATTATTATCCATTATCCACGCGGATAATAATGATCTAATAAAAAGCGTTTTAACTATCCCCTTTAGACATTCCTCGACACAAAACATCTTTTTGCAACGACCAGTTTCCTATAAAACGAATTGAACCACAGAGACGCAGAGAACACAGAGAAAAGATGGAGAGGATAAAATACTCTCTCTGTTCTCTGTGTACTCTGTGTTCTCTGCGGTTCCAGATTCCCACTAAAACTTATAATTTCAAAGTCTTAATACTCCCAAAACATTCTTTGTATTTCCACGTGATCATTGGTGGTAAGCAAAGCCAGCATCAGAAGTATTCTGGCTTTTTGCGGACTTAAGGTATCGGATACGACAAAATGATATTCATCATCATGCATCGCTCCATTGCGGGTCACGATGCCACTGCTTACACGGGTACTCCTAACAATAACAACACCTTGTTTTTCAATATTGATGAGTCCTTCTCTTATATCTTGAGACATATTTCCATTACCTAATCCGGCATAAATAAGCCCTTTTGCCCCTGCTTTTACTGCGGCTTCTGCTAGGATCGGACTGCTGCCAACATAACCGTAAATAATTTCAACTTTAGGCAGATCCGTAATTCCTTTACAATCAAATTCTGAGCATATCGTATGCCTCCGTGCTGGAAGCCGATAAAAATAAGGAATCCCACCCTGTATATACCCCAGATATCCTAAATCGGGAGCTTGAAAACTATCCTGCAGCATCGTATTTGTCTTGGTAACTTCGCGGCTGCAATTCACGGTATCATTTAGAGCAACCAGCACGCCTTTGCCGATGGATTTATCATTGGCCGCAAGAGTAACTGCATTATAAAGATTCATCGGACCATCAGCACTCATGGCAGTAACAGGCCGCATGGCACCAACCAGTACTACTGGTTTTTGGCTTTGGATTACCAAATTCAAAAAATATGCTGTTTCCTCTAATGTATCAGTTCCATGAGTAATAACGATTCCATCCACTTTATCAGACGCTAACAGTTCATTCACACGTGCTGCTAATTGCAGCCATATTTCACAGGTCATATCACAGCTGTCAATTTGCGACAGCTGTTCTCCAGTAACATGGGCAATCTTATGTATTTCTGGAATTTCTTGAATCAGACTATTCACAGACAAAATCGCCGAAGTATAATGCAATGTCTCCGTTGCAGAAGAAGCTTTGCCAGCAATAGTACCTCCTGTACCGATAATTACTACATTTTTTTTCATGGTTCTTCTCCCTTGCAAATCATTTTGCAAAACCTTTCCCTGCCCGTCAAAGCTAAGGTCTTGCAATGATTTCACTTTTGTGCATCAATTATTTTCATAAATTCTGCCATGAAGCTTCCCAGTCCAAACATATTAAACAATACAAACCTTCGCAGCATTTCAATTGTGATAGCAAAGATTACGCTGGCTCCAACGGCCATCCCCAACCCTCGTGCAATCCCTGCCAGAAAATTATTCATAATGATTTTCTTGGGTTTTTCTAACATTTCTAAATACTCAGCAATGCGCATGGCTTCTAAATGATGTACCAATTTTTGTAATGTAATAGTACAAAATTCTGCCCGATTCAAAAGATCTATCTTTTCAACCTCCGGACTTACTAAAGGCACATTCCCTTTCTTCAATTCCATGTCTATCCCCCCTCTTACCACCTATCGTTCTATTTATATTACATTTATTATAAATTCAATCCTAGAAAATTCATACTGATTTCTCTTTGCTTATCATACTTGAATAATTAGGTACCCGTTCTATCGACCACCACTTTACTTATTGCACAAAATATGTCACAATGAAGTATAGGTTTTTAACCATTTTATAAATTCATCTGATTAGCGGCTATCATATTAACGATAGTCGCTGTATATTTATGCGATGATTAAACTGACCTAAGACCCCTCTGAATCGAGTTTTCTTTATGCAAAGTTATCAATTAATTCTGCAAATTTTATTATAAAGGAGCTGCTAACCATTTCAAAAGAAATTTTTATTACTAATTTGGACAAGAAGAAACTGCAAAGGCTAATTGTATTGGAAGAAGAATTTCAGCCAGGTAATAAAAACTACCTGGACGATCTGACCTATGAGCTGGAACGAGCAGTTGTCACACAGCCGGAAGAGATTCCTGCTGATGTCATCACAATGCATTCTCAGGTAGTATTAAAAGATTTGGATAATGATGAAGAATTGATCTATACCTTGGTGTACCCAGATGAAGCCAATATAGCTGAAGATAAAATTTCAGTATTGGCTCCTATCGGGACAGCGATTTTAGGATACCGGGTCGGGGATACACTGGATTGGAAAATTCCCAACGGCACCTTAAGGTTGAAAGTGGATAAAATTCTTTTCCAACCTGAATCTAGCGGTAATTTTGAACTATAACAGATATAGGACTTATTTGTTATAGAAATAAAAAAATCCCTGCCAAATTCTAAGATGAATATGGCAGGGATTTTTCTATTCCTCTATTTGCAGCTTTCCGCTGCATCATTGTCAGTGCTTTGCATCATTCCACTATTTTTCCTGATTTTCTCCATAATAGGAGCCACTTTTTCCATGCTTTCATTTAAGGTCGCAGCCTCATTGCTGGAAATAGTACCGTCTGTCACAGCTTGCTGTATCATTTGCTGATGATTGCCATTAACCGGCCCACACTGCTCCTTAGCCTGATCATTGGCAGCTGCGAAAACCGGCACCGCAATTAATGCTGCTAGTGCTGTTATAATTAACATTTGCTTTTTCATTGTCAACCTCCTGTTAAGTGTACTCTTGGAAAAACAAGTATATCCTTTGCCGTCCCAAATGAAACATTCCAAGAGACTACTTTTATTTATATCCTACATCCTTATTATAAACAAAGATTGTGGATTTCTTATGAAGATTCTATGGTTTTTAAGAATAACACAAATCCTCCACTAGATAAATCACTTCATCATGTTTGATTTAGCGATGTATCTAGAACACACGCTTTGCACCATAATAGCGCTGCACAAAATAAGGATCATTCATGTCACCAATGGAGACCACACCTTTTGCAAAAGAGGTATGAATAAATTGTCCCTGCCGATAAAAATTCCTACATGAGATGCGCCGGGTTCATAGGAAGTAAAATACACTAAATCTCCTGGCTGCAGGGAAGCTGGCAGCACGCTTCTGCCAACTAAAAACTGTAGATCGGCAGTACGAGGCAAATTGATCCCCCCTTGCCGGTACACATACTGCACCAATCCGGATCAGTCAAACCCCTGGGCTGGCGTGGCTCCTCCCCACACTACTGGCTGACCAAGCATGGTACTGGCAACAGCCAATAGCTGTGCTGCTTGGCCAGACTGCACCATAGGTAAAATCGAAGATCGAGCTGCCAGGTGCTGCTCATCTGCTATTGGCATAACAGCACCTGTCACAATGGAATCCAGGGACTGGATAAACTGGCTATAGCCAGAGATTGGAGAAGCCAGAGCCACTCCTGTGCCATTAAAAACGATACATAGTAAAGCTATCCATTTTTTCATGTTCGACTTCTCCTCCCCAGACAACTCTTTTAGTGCTGCATGGTCTGTAAGTGGGATGTCGTTGATTTCATAATCTCCTGCATGGCTTTAACTTTACCTTCAATGGCACCCGGGTCCATTTTTCCGGCGTTAACAGTATTTTTGATGTCACCTGCCGCTTTGCGCAAACTGTCTTTTAAATTGGCATCCATCATATGGGGCACAATTTTCTCCACAGTACTCACAAGTTGTGCTGTGCTCTTCTGCGCATCCATCGTTTGCCCAGCCTTGGCTTGTTTGACCACATCCTGTAAGGATTTATCCAAATCCTTCATCATCGGCATAGGATCTTCCTTTGGCATTGCTGCGCTGTGCCCTTCATGACCAGCTGCCTGCTCTTGACTGGCAGTTGTCGGCTGAGTTGCTTTTTCACTCGATCCACACCCCGCCACTAGAGAAACAACTGCAATAATAGTTAGCATGGCAAAGAGTACTTTACTTTTTTTCATAATCTAAAACCTCCAATATTGTCATTGTTTTTATATTTTCTGTTTGCTGTGGTGAAGCATTTACCCCACCACAGCTTTGCTTCTGTCATTAATGTCCTTTACTCAGTAGTATGGGATTTGCTAGAAATAGCTGAATTCCTGCGCTCTTGCCATTGGTTCCACACCAGATAGATGCAAGGCAGCACGATCAATGTCAATATGGTGGAAGTAACCAATCCTCCCACAACAACGGTAGCCATTGGCCGCTGCACCTCGGCACCAGTCCCTGTGGCGAAGAGTAATGGAAATAATCCTAAACTCGCAACCAATGCAGTAATCATAACCGGACGCAAGCGGGTAAATGCACCCTCGGTGATAGCTTCTTCCAAGGTTCGGTGATCCCGCAGATGTTTAATATAGGTAACCATGATGACCCCATTTTGCACCGCTATTCCAAAGAGAGCGATGAAGCCAACAGCTGCTGCTACTGTCATGTAAGTGCCGGTAACATACATAGCTACAATGCCACCCACCAAGGAAAAAGGAATGTTCATCAGAATGAGGAAAGCATCGCTGGCAGACTTAAATGTCATATAGAGTAAGAAAAATGTGAGCACAATGACTGCTGGCACTACTAAAGACAGCCGATCTTTTGCACGCTGCTGATTTTCATACTGACCAGTCCACTTTAAAGAATAACCGGGAGGCAAGTCGACTTTTTCCTTAATGACTTGGTTGCCCTCATTCACAAAACTTACTACATCCCGTCCCCGGGTATTCATCTGAACAATCATTCTATAGACCCCATTTTCACTGCTGATCATCGATGGACCGTCCACGACCTGGAACTGGGCTACTTCACCCAGCTGTACATAAGCACCGCTAGCCGGTGCCGCTGCAGCAGTTGCGCCGCCACCCATACCTGGGTCCATTCCGCTGCTGCTTTTTGCCGGCGCACCGCCAGTCGTTACTGGAATGAGAATATTTTCCATTGCATCAATGGATTCCCGATTTTCCCGATTGTAACGCACTAGGACGTTAAAGCGCTTGCGTCCTTCAATGGTAGTAGTGGCATTTTTACCTCCTACTGCCAATTCAATGGCATCCTCCACATCAGCAATGTTAAGGCCATATCGGGCCGCTTTTTCCCGGTTAACTTGAATCTCTAGATAGGAAGCGCCAAAAACTCGTTCCGCCAGCAGATCACTGACTCCTGGCACAGCAGCCAGTGCCTTTTCAATATCAAAGGCTTTTTGCTGCAGTACCTGCAGGTCTTCTCCATAAAGTTTAATACCTAGTTCCGTACGAACTCCCGTTGTCAGCATGGACAACCGTCCGGCAATAGGCTGGGTAAAGGCAAAATTAAGCCCAGGCATATTGGCAAGTTTAACCATCATTTCTTGTTCAATTTTTTGTTTTGTCATGCCGTCCCGCCATTGCTCTTTCGGTTTTAGCGTGACAATCGTTTCAATCATACTAATCGGTGCCGGGTCCATAGCCGACTCAGCACGACCAACCTTCCCTACAGACATGTCGATTTCCGGGATATCCATGATGACTTTATCCATGGTTTTAGCCGCTTCAAGCGCCTCAGTTAAGGACACACTGGGCAGCATGGTCGGCATGACCAGAAACGTACCTTCATCCAATTCCGGCATGAAGGTAGTGCCAATGAAAGGCAGCAGAGAAAATCCTGCCAGCATTACGACGACGGCGATACTAATCGTGATTTTACTGTGTTTTAATACTGATTTCAAAGTCGGTACATACCATCGATGCAGTTTGTCAACAATCCAGGTATCCTTTTCCTGAATTTTCCCTTTGAGCAGCAAAGTGCACAACACAGGCACCAAAGTGAAAGCCAGCAGCAATGACCCGCTCATGGCAAAGGATTTCGCCCAGGCCATTGGGGTATACATCTTCCCCTCCGTCCCAGTCATCGTAAAAACGGGAAGGAAGGTAACAATGATAATCGTGATGGAAAAGAAGATAGGTGCGGCTACTTCCTTTGCCGCTTCCAGTGTCACATCCACAATGCTGCGCCGCCCGCCGTCCTCCGCCAAATGGCGATAAATATTTTCTACCATAACAATCGCAGCATCTGTCATGACACCAATTCCAATGGCAATACCGCCAAGAGACATTAGGTTAGCCGACAGATGAATTTGTTTCATGGCAATCAGCCCAATCAAAATACCAATGGGAATAGCACTGGTTACGATCAGGCTGGACCGGACATTTCCTAAAAAGAGAATGACAATGATAGAGACTAAAATAAATTCTTCAATTAATGCCCGTGTCAGCGTATTGACTGCTTTTTTTACCAAATCCGTCTGGTCATAAAAAGGTACAATCCGCATACCTTCCGGTAATGACGGCTCGATTTCAGCAATCTTGGCTTTCACTTGATCAATCACGTCCAGGGTGTTTTCGCCCATGCGCTGAATGACAATCCCTCCAGCCGCTTCATAACCAGATTTGGTTAACACGCCCCGGCGAAAATCCGGTCCAGCAGTTACGTTGGCTACATCCTTAATGTAAATGGGTGTATTGTAATTTTGAGAGATCACAATATTCTTAATATCCTCGGGAGATTGGATTAATCCCAATCCGCGAATAATAAATTCCTGACCATTTTGCTCGACAACCTTCGCACCAATATTAGCATTGTTAGCACCAAGGGCACCAAATACCTGATTGAAATTAATTCGATAGTTTTGCAGAAGATGAGGATCAAGATTGATCTGGTACTGCATCACATAACCGCCGATGCTCGCTACTTCCGCAACTCCCGGCACCGCACTGAGCTGCTGCTTGATGGTAAAATCCTCAACCGTACGCAGATCTGCCAGATTATGACGATCGCTTTCTACGGTATACATGAATACCTGCCCCATCGGCGTGCTGACTGGTCCTAAAGCTGGCTGCACACCCCGGGGCAATTGAGGAATGGCTTGCTGAACTTTTTCATTTACGACTTGGCGGGCAAAGTAAGGCTCTACACCGTCTTCAAAGATGACAGTTATGAGTGACATCCCGAATGAGGAAGCTGAGCGCACTTCTTTCACTTTAGGCAGTCCACGCAAGGCAGTCTCTAATGGATACGTGACTTGGTCCTGGATTTCCTGAGGTCCACGCCCCATCCAGTCCGCCGAGACAAGTACCTGATTTTCACTTAGATCAGGAAAAGCATCGATGGGAGTATCCCGTACAACGAAGATTCCCCAGACAATGACTAGTGCAGATAAAACCAAAATAATCACGCGGTTTTTCAAGGAAAATTCGATTAATTGATTCAGCATGTTGCCCCTCCTTACTGACTACCATGGCCGCTGTGTTCACTCCCCAAAGCAGGTGCCGGAGCAGCCGCGCCGCTATTTGTACCATTCATGGGTGCTGGTGCGCTCGTCTCTTTAGCGGCCCCGCCACCGTGACCGGCATGAGAACCAAAGCTGCCTAATTTCGTTTGGGAATCAATGAGGAAGGTGGCGGCTGTGACTACTGTTTCACCTGCCTGCAATCCAGAGAAAATTTGAACATAGCCATCAGCATATTGCCCCGTGACTACATCCCGCTTAACAAATGTATCTTCACTTTGAGCGACAAAAACAATCTTACGGCTGCCGGAGTCTAATATGCTGGATTCCGGTATCACCACGTTGTCCCCTAAAGGCAGTTGAACATTGGCACTAACAAACATGTTGGGCTTCAGCCTGCCCCCCGGATTATTCATCTCCACCCGAACTTTCACTGTTCTGGTGGCATCATCCAGCACTGGGTTAATAAAAGTTACTTGTCCGCTAAAAGCTTCTCCCGGATAGGCACCGCTGGTCACTGCAACTCTTTGACCGAGTTTAATCCCAGCTATATCCTTTTCATAAATATCGATATACAGCCAAAGAGTAGATAAATCCGATAGACTGTACAGTTTATCCCCCGGCATAATGAATGCTCCTGGCAGCAGTTGTTTTTCCAAAACCGTACCGCCAAACTGGGCATAGATGATCATATGATCCTTGGGTGTTCGGGTATGTTCCAGATGAGCAATCTCACTGTCTGGCACATTTAGCAGTTGCAATTTGCGCTTTGCCGCCTCCCGCAGGCGATTATTGATCTGAACGACATCTTTGCCAGCGTTTTGCAGCTTCTGTACATTTTCCAGTGTTAATAAGTATTCTTCCTGAGTGGCAATATAGGTCGGGCTGTATACAGCGGCGATCGCCTGCCCCGGGGTAATATATTCGCCGTCAGCAGTCACATATAGTTCATCAACCCGCCCTTCCACCCGGGAGGTAAGATACGAACGTCCACTTTCATTCATGGCAAGTTTACCCGTGGTCTTAATTTCCTTTGTAATATTTTTCACGACTGCTTGTGCCGTTTGCACTCCGGACAATTGCCTGGCCTTGGCGTCGAGAGTAACGGTATCACCCATAGCCATAACCGGAGTCGCTGTTTGATGACCAGTATGATCCACAGCCGGCTTTGCGTGCTGCGCAGCATAATAGTAACCGCCACCGCCAAACACTAGAACAACCGCTGTCACACCTATGATCATCTTCCTCTTGGCCTGTAGTTTTTCAATCATGCTGTGATCTCCTTTCGCTTGCACATTATGCCCGGGTTCCGCTCGTAAATAAAGGTCTTCCTACCGCTTTTTCCAAATCCGCTACTGCTTTCTCATAATTCACGCGAGCTTTATAGTAATCCAATCGCACATTGCGAAGAGCATTTAGACTATCCAGAACAGCCATGAAATCCACTTTTCCATTGGTATAGCTCACAACTCCGGCTTGATAGGTTTGCTCCGCTTGGGGAATCACAGTATTCTTATACAGGTCAATCTGGCGCCAGGCAGCCTGCGCTTCGGTCAGTGCCATCTGCAAATCCAGCTCCGTCATTCTCTGCATAGAAGCCAATGAAGCCTGAGCTGCCTCCAAACTAGCTGCAGCAGATTTAATTTCTGTTTTATTTTTCCCCTGCCAAATAGGCAGCATGACCATAACTTCCATTTTCCAGGTATCAGGTGCCGTACTCATCATCGTCTGTTTTCTATCCTTGTAGCCAATGCTGAATTGGTAATCTGGCAGCTGCTGCTTTTTTGCCAATTCCACACCATTCTTTGCCATCTCCACTTGCTGTTCCATGCCAACAACAGCTGGTTTTTCAGCCTGGGCTTCTGTCTGCAGGGTGGTCAAGTCAAAGTCAGGAGGCGGAGCACTGAACTCTTCTTTCACTGTGAAGGGGGTGTCGGCTTTACGGCCGATAACAGTATTGACTTTTGCTTTTGCTACTGCCGACATAGATGCCATGCTCAAAAGGTCAGTAGTCATCTTAGAAAATTCAGTCTGAGCCCGCAAGGTATCTTGCAGAGGTACCATTCCAGTAGAATAGTTAACCTGAGCAATCTGTACCAGCTGGCCCATGAGCTGCTGATTTTCCTTGCCGATTTCTAAAGCTTTATCAGCATATAACAGATCATAATAAGCAGTTTTCGCCGCAGCGTAGGCTTCCATCTGCTTATCTTGGTAATTCGCTTTCATCATTGCAGCATCACTGCCGGCCATTTTGCCCATGGCTTTTAATTTAGACGGATTCATAATGTCCTGAGTAAAAGTGTATTCCGTCATCATTGCATCAAAAGGATTTAAGCTGCTTTTAGGTATATCATCTTTCATAATCCCAAACTGAGGATTCGCCCAGGCTTTCGCCAGGGGAATACGAGCCTCTTTTTCTTCCCAGCGCTTTTGACTCTCAATGACGGCTGGATTATTCTTGACGGCAGTATCCACTATCTCTTTTAAGGACAGAGTATCCTGGGCTTGTTCCGCCATAACTGGTATTATAATTCCCAATACGAGCATAGCAGTCAATGATAATACCTTGCATCGAAACCATTTTCCTACGTTCATATATCCCCCTTCGTCCCCTTATGGAAGACAATCATAAAAACTGACCCTTAGCTATTTGGGTTTATCCTTATTCTTCTTTAGCAACCAGCCCCTCAGCTCGATTTGTAAGATAGCACCATAAATACCCTATCACTGCCAATTCGATCATAAGTAAATCCCACATTATATTTCACCTCGATTACATCTTTATATTGATGTCTATCATATCCAACTAATGTGAAGATTTTATGAAGAAAGTTTGAATAACTCATATTATTTGTATTTCATAACGAATCGATATTTTTTCTTGCTCATTGATAGTAAAGAGACTGCCACAAAACGTCTTTTTAAAACGTTTTGTGGCAGCCTCTTTACTATTATATTCAAAATTTTTATGGATGCTTATGCTGCATAGGTGGCGTATTTCCGCCAGCAGCATTAGGATCCCATCCCATAATCGTCGGATCAACCATCCCGAAGATCATAGCCACATGAGCAACAACGAGAAATACGGTCAACAGAATAAAATGAAGTTTCATCTTTTCATCATCCGATTTCCCCCTGCCGATAACACCAAGTTCCAATAAAGCAATACTAAACAGGGGAATTACACCACTGAGGTAAGAGCCTACTGCAAGTATATCCGCAATGCCGCGCCATTGAATCGTGGGAATGACAGTGGTTATTAGATTGAGAAAAACGCCCAGAAAGTAAAATCCTAGAAAAATACCAATTGCCTTATTGGCTGTTTTCCATCCACCAGCATTGGACCCACGAAGGAAAACCGTAAAAAATTCAGTTGCAACAAGTGCTTCCGCCAGGGCTACAGGAATAACCATATACCAAATTAAATTCCATGGCTGGTTGACAGCCAGCAATTCCATATAGTGTGTCATAACCATACTCAACACTCTCCTCATATAAACTGATATTGATAGTATACAAAGAAAATGTGAAGATCTTGTGAAGATACGATGAATACTTTATGAGAAATTCATCTTGCTAACATAGCTCCTCTCAATCTAAAGCTGCTAATGTTACAATTAGTAAACGTACCTACTGAGCTTACCAATATACATACTACTCCTTTGTGTCCTTTGCATTTCTTCGCGATCTTCGCGGTTCAAATGTTTTTTTATAACCGAGCTAAGCGTATGGCTTCCACAAATTGTTTTGCCTTGTCTGTGATCGACTGGTAATCACCTGTTTTTGCACCTGCGGTAATATTGCCGCCAACGCCGACAGCAACGCATCCAGCCTTGATCCACTCTCCTACGTTATCAACACTTACACCGCCTGTAGGCATAATCCGCGCTTGAGGCAATGGTCCTCTAATGGCTTTAACGAAGGCAGATCCAAATAATTCCCCTGGAAATATTTTAATAATATCGGCACCAGCCTCCATGCCTTCCACGACTTCTTTAATTGTCATCGCTCCTGGCATGATCGGAATACGATAGCGATTACACAGTTTGACTGTATTCCTGTTCAAACAAGGCGAAACAACATATTGAGCACCGCTTAAAATTGCAATTCTAGCAGTCTCAGGATCAAGTACAGTGCCCGCTCCCAGCAGTATTTCCTCCGGCGAATATAATTTCGCCAATTCGCTGATGATCTCGTGAGCACCAGGAACCGTAAAGGTAAGCTCAATGGCAGTGACGCCGCCAGCAATACATGCTTCCGTAATTTTTTTTGCCTGCTCACTTGTTTCTGCTCTAATGACAGCTACTAGTCCACCATCACATATTTTGGTAATTACTTTTTCTTTTTCCACTTTATCTATCCCCTTAACGATTTATGCCATTTTGTGAATTCATGTAGGTTTCCAACTGATCCGGATTAGGAAGTCCATCATTGTCACCAGGAGACATGACTGCAAGTGCACCAACAGCATTCCCTCTACGTACAGCATCTTTAAGGGAAAGCCCTTCTAAAAGTCCGCTAATCACTCCTACTGCAAATCCATCACCGGCACCAACTGTATCCACAACTTTTTCAACTTTAAAACCTGGCACAATAAAAGAATCTTCTTTCGTCTTTACGAAAGCACCCTTTTCTCCTAACTTCACAATCACTGTCGAAACGCCTTTATTCAAATAAAAATCTGCAATGGCATTTTCATCATCACTGCCCATTAATAAAAGACCTTCGTTAACTCCTGGCAAAACAATATCACTCCGGGAAGCTAACTCATTAATAATCTGAACCATTTCCTCCTTGTCTTCCCACAATTGAAGCCTCAGATTAGGATCAAAGGAAATGGAAACCCCATTCTCCTTGGCAGTCTCGATCAATTTATAGGTTACCGATCGGCAGGTTGCAGAAAGAGCTGGCGGTATCCCTGTCAAATGCAAGTGCTTAACATTTTCCCAAACAATGTCCTTAACATCGGTGAGATTCAAATGAGAAGCAGCTGAACCCTTGCGAAAATTAAAAACCTCCGGATCTCCGATACTAACTTTTGCCTTTAACTGCATGCCAGTGGGATTGGAATCGTCAAATTTTACATATGGGGTTTTAATGTTTTGCTGTTGCAGGAACTTGTTAATGTACTTGCCAAAAGGGTCTAAACCAAGCTTTGTAATATAAGTTACAGAATGTCCTAAACGAGTCATGCCTATGGAAAAATTGACTTCAGCACCTGCAACATACTTCGTAAAATGTTCTATATCTTCAAGCGGACCTTCGTGATCAGCCACCAAAAGGGCCATTGGTTCGCCAATTGTAATCACTTCACTCATAAATGCCCTCCCTGATTCATTAAATTATAGGATTTACTCTTATGATACGATGAGCCTAAGATATATTAAATCAGGTTTTTTTGCGGCTCTCCTTCAACAAAGGTCAAAGGTTTGGGACCAGAAATTACTTCAATATTTGAATTCGCCTCGGCTTCTGCAAGTAAAGGCTCACTAATCAGCATCGTTGTTAATTCTAAGGTGTTTTGTATCCAGACAATTTTGTGTTGGCCTGTACCAATTCCATTACACATTTTTACGGCCATGCGCAGGGCATCTTCAGAAGTAGCTGCAACCATAGGAATCTTGACAGCTTCTACCTCAGTACTGGTATATGCATTGGTGTACATGCTGATATAATCAATTTTATCAAACAGCTTACGGGTAGTAACATCCACCATCCCAACTCCGTTGGCATTTCCATGGGATTCTTCCGTAACATCCAAAATGATGCTCTTTTTAAACTCAGGACCGCCGCTTACACATTTGGTAATATACAGACCGGTAACATTAGGATCTTGCCCGTCGCCGCTAATATTTTTACCAATTTCATCAATTACCAGTATATCAAACTTAGGGAACATAATACGCCCCATTAAACTACGAGCTTCCTCGAGCATAGCTGCTTCCCGCTCTAATAGCAAAATATCATCTTTGGGAACGACTTCAATTTTATAAGTGTCTTCATAGGCATTTTCCACTAGAGCAACAGCAAACAGTACTTTGGTTTTCTGCGCGATTATGCATCCAATTTTCGGAATCAGCTCTGCAAAACGATCAAAGCCCCGACTATGAACTGAATCTGCTCCCAGCCGTTTGCCAAGTCCAATCACAAGCATTTTACAAATACCGCTTTCAATGGGGCCTCGAAAACAAGTATGAGGCTTTATTCTTGGAATGATAACAATTCCATCGGCTTCAAGAGCACTTTTGCATACATAAATCGGAGATCCAGGTTCAAATTCACCAATGGTTTCAACATCCATGGAAGCATCCACAGGAACTCCCATTGCACTTTCACTAATCCCAAAAGAAGCTAATAAATCAGCCTGACCTTCCGGAGTGGCTCCTCCATGGCTCCCCATCACAGGAATAATGAAGGGTTTGGCTCCCGCTTCTTTTAACGTATCCACTACCGTTTTGGTAACCAAGGCAATATTGGCAACCCCCCGGCTGCCGACTCCTACGGCAATTCGTTTACCAGTTACATTCCCCAAATAAGGCTCCATTTTCTTACGAACCTCACCAGGAATATCTTCCACTTTTTGTCGGTTGAAATGCTGCTTGATTTTTATAAACCGCGGCAGCTCAACCCCTGGAAACTTATTTAAATCGAGTGATTGCATTGTGATTCATCTCCACATTCATTTATTTACAACTATTGCAAGAGTGGCTGCGATATAGCCACTCTTGCTTTATAAACTGCAATAAAGAGAAGCAATCCGGCTTCAATTTGATAATGAATTAGCCGATTTTGATATCTCTTTGATATTCTGTCCGATACCAAGAGGAACGGAGATTAAGAGCAGAATTGCCCCAATAAAACCAGATACTGCAATTGCATATAGTCCTGCATAAGGATTGTGAAAAGCCTGCTCCGCCCATACACGCAGATTGGGAGCAAGGAATCCGCCTAAGTTGCCAATGGAATTGATAAATGCAATTCCGCTTGCTGCAGCTACACCGCTTAAAAATCTGCTGGGCAATGTCCAGAAAATAGGCTGACAAGCCAAGTTGCCGCAGGCAACTACGCATAGGGACAAAATTCCAAGCAGTGGACTTCCTGTAGCGGAAACAATGAACCCTGCACCTGCTGCCCCAATAATGATAGCAGCTAAAACACCACGACTGCCTGTTTTATCAGAATAACGAGGAAGAAGAACGGTAGCGGCTAATGCACAAATCCAAGGAATGGCACTGATCAGCCCAACTTCCAGACCTACTTTTTTCCCTAATAATCCAGCAACGTGGGTAGGCAAATAAAAATTCAAACCATAATTACTAACTTGAATCATAAAGCAAATAGCAGCTAAGAATAAGACCTTAGGATTACCCAATACTTTCAGCGGACCTACTTTCACTTGTGGTTTTGCCGCATTTTCTTCTTCTAACTCAGTCAGCAACGCTTTTTTCTCATCATCAGAAAGCCATTTTGCATCTTGAGGTTTATCAACTAAATACCAATAAGCCCATACACCCATAGCAGCAGCCAATACTCCTTCTACCAGGAACATCCACTGCCAGCCTTTAAAACCAAGCACCCCATTCATATCTAACAATATTCCGGATAAAGGAGAACCAAAAATGAATGCCAAGGGCGGTCCAAGCCAGAAAAGCCCCATTACCGAACTACGGCGACGTTCTGTAAACCAGGTAGTAAAATAATAAACAATCGCTGGCATAAAGCCTGCTTCTGCAATCCCCAGCAAAACCCGTAATCCTAGAAATTGATTTTCTGTTGATACCCAAGCAAATCCGGCAGATACCAGCCCCCAGGTAACCATAATACGAGCTAACCAAGCTCTTGCTCCCACATGATGCATGATAATATTACTCGGCACTTCAAATACCGCGTAGCCGATGAAAAAGATACCCGCGCCAAGAGCAAAGGCCGCATCGCTGACGCCAGTATCCAACTGAAAAGCCTGCTTTGCAAAACCAATATTCGCACGATCCAAGAAAGCAAAAATGTACATGACCAGGATAAAAGGTACAAGTTTATTCTTGGCTTTGTCCATCGCTTGATTGGTAAGTTCGGTTCTAGTGATTCCTGCCATACTAATAACACACTCCTAAATTATTTATATTCGTAATTACCCAGTAGAAACCTCTATCAATTTACCGCAATTCATTGTTTTCTGAAATTTTCCATCTCAACGAAACCTTGAAAGGAATCGTTGAGACTGCATTTTTGTCAAAGCTATAGCAAAGCTACTACTTTGAGATAGTTTCCAGGATGGGCTGCAATATCGCTGACTAATGCAGGAACCTCTTCAAAAGAAATGGTTTTTGTGATTACAGCGGCAACATCCACTTTGTGTTCGCCTACCAGTTTGACACTTTCAGGGAAAGCGTGGAAGCTGTTTCTTGAGCCAACAATGTCCAGTTCTTTCTTGGTAAACAAAGCGGTAGGCAAAGAAATCTCACTTTTCGGCCAGCCCACAAGAGAAATTCTTCCCGCATAGGATACATAATCAATACTGCTGCGGACAGCTGCAGCATTTCCTGATGCTTCGATAATGACCTCTGCCATTCTGCCATTTGTAATAGTCTTAATTTCATTAACAGCATCAGCTTTTACTGGATTAACAGTATACGTTACGCCTAGCTGCTTGGCAAATTCCAATCGTTCTTCTACAGGGTCTACTACAATCGGTATTGCATTTAAGGTTAATGCATACTGCGCAGCCAACAGGCCAATAGGACCAGATCCAGTAATTACTACATGTTCTCCTGCTTTTACGCGGGAGCGTTTCACAGCATGCATGGAAATGGTTAACGGTTCAACCATAGCCAGCAAATTCCAAGGTATTTCTTTGGGTACTTTATGCACCAAGTTCCTAGGATGAACAAAATACTCCGACATAGCTCCGTCAATATGCACCCCTCGAACAGTCAAATTTTCGCAGCAATTCGTGCGGTTGTTTTGACAAGGGTAACATTTGCCGCAGTATACATAAGGTTCAATCACCACATGATCACCAATCGCTAGTTCCGTTTCCCCTTCTGGCACTGCCATCACTTCGCCAGCTGCCTCATGTCCAATAATCCGGGGATAGGATACAAGAGGATTGGTCCCCATATAGGCACCGATATCGGAACCGCATATTCCCAAACTCCGTGTCTTAATTAAAACTTCATTTTCCCCACGCTGGGGATAAGCAACGTCTTCCACTTTAATATCCCCAGGTGATTGTAAATAAATAGCCTTCATCCTTCTCATGCACTCTCTTTCCATTGATTTTATTTGGGTTTTTGTTATAAAGTTACGCCATTTTTAAAGATGGCAATTTCTCTAAAACCCATATTCTCTGATTTAGACAGCCTCCCTGAAGAAACTTCTACGATATAGGAGAAAAACTCATCTGTCACAGCCTGCATCGACTGTCCTTCCAGCAATTGTCCAGCATTAAAATCCATCCAATTGGCTTTACGCCTAAACAGATCACTATTCGTAGCTACTTTTATGGTTGGTACTGCCGTACCCAGAGGTGTACCACGTCCAGTAGTAAACAAAACGATATGACAGCCGGCAGCTGCCAGAGCCGTTGCCGCTACAGCATCATTGCCTGGTCCATTCAAAAGGTTCAGTCCCTTGCGTGTTACGGATTCACCATAGTCCAGTACATCCACAACAATACTGCGGCCACCTTTTTGCGTGCAGCCTAGTGATTTTTCTTCCAGGGTGGAAATGCCGCCTTTTTTATTACCGGGGGATGGATTTTCATAAATGGGCTGATTGTATGACATAAAGTAGTCTTTAAAATCATTGACCAGCTTCACCGTTTTATCAAACACAGCTTGATCTTTAGCTCGTTTCATCAAAATCGTTTCAGCACCAAACATCTCCGGTACTTCCGTCAGAACGGTGCTGCCGCCGCAGGCAATCAGCTTATCGGAAAAAGCTCCAACCAATGGATTGCCGGTAATACCTGAAAAACCATCAGAACCGCCGCATTTTAGGCCTACAACCAGCTCAGAAACAGGACATTCTTCTCTTTTGAATTGGGCGGCATATGCAACTAGTTCTTCTAGTAGTTCTCTGCCAGCTATAATTTCATCTTCGACCTCTTGGGCTGCTAAAAACTTAACTCGGCCAGGATCATACTCTCCTAGTATATTCTTAAACTCTGGAATATTATTATTCTCACAGCCCAGTCCAAGTACCAGCACACCGCCAGCATTGGGGTGATTTACCAAAGCTGCTAAAATACGCTGGGTTGTCAGATGATCCTCACCAAGCTGGGAACAGCCATAAGGGTGAGTAAATTCAAAGACACCGTCAATATTTGCACCCGCAATTTCATTGCCCTGTTTAGCCAGCAATTGAGCTGCCCGATTCACGCAGCTTACCGTAGGGATAATCCAAATCTCATTGCGAACTCCAACCCGCCCGTCTTGTCGCCTGTATCCCTTAAAGGTCTGATTACATGCCACGGACTGTTCTTGAGGCAAATCTGGCTCATAGCTGTATTCCAGCATCTCTCCAAGATTAGTCTTAATATTGTGAGCATGTACCCAGCTTCCAGCTTCAACATCTCTCACTACGTGTCCAATAGGAAAGCCATATTTTATGATGTTCTCGTTTTCTTTTAAGTCCCGCAAGGCAATTTTATGCCCTTTAGCAATATCTTCGAGAGCAGCAATCCTAACAGCCTCTACCGTAAGCTGCTCTCCTTTTTTTATATCATCGAGAGTAACAGCTACATTATCTGCTTCATGGATTTTTAACAATGACATATCCGTTACCCCCTAATCAGCCGTGCAACGGTAACTTGCATACCATCGTTAACAATTTGATATAGATAGTCAGCCGTTTTTTCCGTCAATGTATTAATTTGATTCAGATCCTGCCCCCAAATAGCAGCATTCTCTAACACCGTTTTTACTACCGCTGTCATACTTTCCTGGCTGCCGTCAAATGCTTTCCAAGTCTCCCCAAAGAATTCCAATACCGGCATATCATCTTTCATCACAAACTCGCCTTTTTCCCGTTTTGCCTGCATACCATTCTCTGACACTTTGCCGTCCTTATACACAGCTATCAGTGCCGCTAATGAAAAGGTCAGTTTTTCAGGCAATACACCATGAAGTTGCTGATATTCTAGAATTGAAGGCAAAACTCTGGCTTTAAATTTTGATGAGGAATTGAGTAAAATGCTGATTAAATAATGTCTGATATATGGGTTTTGAAAACGTTCAATTACAGAATCTGCAAATTCAGTCAGCATTTTTTTATCCAAATGAATAGAGGGAATAATCTCATCGGATACAATCTGTCTCACATATTTCCCTAACACTTCATGATCCATCATTTCTCCGACTTCTTCCAGTCCATATAAGAATGCTGCCGGAACAGAAGCGGTATGAGCTCCATTTAAAATGCGTACTTTCCGTGTACGATAGGGCGCCATATCCTCAGTCCAAATGACATTAAGGCCAACTTCTGCAAAAGGCAGCCGTTTTGCTAATTCCTGTGGTCCTTCGATTACCCAAAGGTGGAAGAGTTCACCTGTGTTGATTAATTGATCACTATATCCCAGCTTCATTTCAAGATCTGTTATTTCATCTTTTGGATAACCTGTTACCACTCGATCCACTAAGGAATTAAGGAAATAATTATGATTGCAGACCCATGATTTAAATTCTTGCGGTAAGTTCCAGGCATGGCAAAGTGTAAGGATAACTTCTTTTAGATTATCACCATTACGATCAATCAGTTCACAAGGAATAATGACCATGCCTTTATCCGGGTTTCCTTGAAAATACTGAAAGCGGTGATACAAATAGGCAGTCAGCTTACCAGGAAAAGAACTTGGCGGCTTATCATCCAAACGATCATTTTCATCATAAGCAATGCCCGCCTCGGTTGTATTTGAAATCACAAACTCAATAGCAGGATTTTCAGCACACTTAAGATAAGCATCCCAATCTGTATAGGGATTAATTCCTCTGCTAATTGAACTGATAATCTCTTTCTGCTCCACCGGACTTCCATCTTGCAAGCCCCTCAGCAATAGAGTATATAGACCATCCTGCTCATTTAATTTTCCGGCTAACCCTTGAGCAATTGGCTGAACAACCACAACTCTTCCATTAAACTTCCCCTGCTTATTAAGCTGATGAATCATCCAATCAACAAACGCTCTTAGAAAATTGCCTTCACCAAATTGGATCACCCTTTCTGGTAAATTGCTTGAGTTGATTTGCGCTGCAGCATCTTCTGGCAAAAAGAAATCACTGCGCAAAAGTTCCCCATTTAATTTTTTCATAGATTCCCCTCTCTTCTTTGTCTAAGATAGATAGTTAAGATTGTCAAAAACATTTTGCACCTTATCAATCTACCCTACTTCTACGACTATCTTACTATGCAAATACCGTGCCAACACTGTTACCCCTTGAATACCTAAGATTCTGATTATTAAGCAACAAGCAATAGATGCATAAAGCAACAACGACTGTTGCTTTATGCATCTATTGCTTGTTATCGATTCAGTTTTTGAATCTTTCGCCATAAAGTAGTGCGATTTATGCCTAAGCGGCTGGCCGCCCGAGTATAGTTAAAATTTTCTTCCCGTAATATTTGTTCAATGGCTTCCTTCTCCATCTCTTCCAAATTACCATATTCACCAGGCAAGGAATCCGCCTGAAGAGAGGCTGCCTGGGCAGGCAAAATGCTCCTAATATCTTCAGCGGTAACCACTTCATTATCCGACAGCAGCAAGGCTCTTTCCATAAGATTGGCCAATTCCCGCACATTCCCCGGCCAAGAAAGCTTTTCTAAAATTACCAGCGCCTCAGGAGCAATCCCTTTAACCCCTGGATTTAGCTGTTTCAACTTGCGGTAAAAGTACTCCACCAGCATAGGAATATCTCCTTTACGATCTCTAAGGGGCGGCAAATAAAGACGTAAAATATCGAGACGATAATATAAATCTTCCCGAAACTGTTTTTTTGCAACCAATTCAGCCATATCCTGATTTGTAGCTGCAATCACCCTTACATCTACAGGAATGACACGATCCCCGCCTAAACGCATAACTTCTTTTTCTTGCAGCACCCGCAGCAGCCGTGCCTGCAGGGCTAAGGGCATTTCTCCGATTTCATCCAGAAACATCGTACCGCCATGGGCCAGTTCAAATAATCCCTGTTTACCGCCTTTCTTTGCTCCCGTAAATGCCCCTTCTTCATACCCCAATAACTCACTCTCCAGCAGATTTTCAGGTAAAGCAGCACAATTAACAGCAACAAAAGGACTCTTCTCACGAGAACTGAGATTATGTATACTCTGAGCAAACATTTCCTTGCCAGTACCAGACTCACCAGTGATCAAAACAGTGGAACTAGACATGGCATAACGGTGCGCTTGCCTTTTAGCGGCCTCCAGTGCCGGCGAAGAACCAACAATTTGCTTTAGACTTACTTTGGCCACCAACCCCTTTGAGTGCAGTTTTTGCCGTATCGCCTGCTCAAAGCGCTGTAGTTGGGTAACATCCTGAAAACTAGCGATTGCACCAACTACTTCATCCTTGATCTTAATCGGTATTCGCTTCGTCGCTAATTCCTTATTTCCCAGATGCTGAACTTCGCCCATTTCCGCCACTCCATTATCAAGAACGGCAGGCAAACGAGTATTAGGTATCACCTCACTTACTGAACGTCCAACAGCCATTGCCTGTGACACTTGGAAAATATCGCAGGCTGCAGGATTAAAAAAGGTAATGCGGGCTGCTTTATCTACAGCAACAATCCCATCTGTAGATGAATTCACAATGGCTTGCAAAAGCTCGGCCCGTTCTTGCTCGCGACGACGAACTTCCGCTACCAATTCAGCCTCTTTGATGGCTTTATAGATTGCATCTTTACCAGTTCCGATTACATAACCGCCCAGTCCAATCTGGCGGGCAAGCTCAACTGAATTTGCATCACCGATAACTACTTTAATGCCCTCACTGGCAGCGAAAGCAATTCTTTCCGCCGTTTCTGCCTTGTTTTCCAGGGCAATAACCCGTACCGATATGCCCAATAACTCAGCCAGTGTCTCACATTCATAAATAACATTCCGAAATCCAGCTACACCGATTACACCTAAACTGACTCCTACCTGTTTGATCGTACGCAGAATGTCAAGAGCAGTGACCTGTATCTGCACCACTGGCACGGAAACTTGTTCAGCAATTAATAAAGCAGTACCACCGCGGCTAATTAAGACCTCTGCTCCCCGCTCCATGGCAAGCCGTGCTTGTTCCAGCCCAGCCTGGGAATCACCAAGGGCAACCTCAACGTTCCCGTGCCATTCAGGGTCACGTTCTAAAATAACTTCATCAGCCAGCTTCTTCATGCTGGCAAATGGAGCGATCAGACAAATTTTATAATCCATATTCCCCTCCAATCGCGATTCATTTCATAGAAATCTTTATTGTAATTCTCTGTCGAATTGCAAACTCCTGTAAACAAAATATTTTGTAAGTTGACACCACCCACTAACTTTGATACAATAGTCAAAATTTGTATAGGAAGGCGGCAGTAAACAATGGCATTCTATTATAAGGAAGTTTCCCGAACCTTTAGCGAATATCTTCTTGTACCCAATCTTACAAGAAAAGATTGTATCCCCAGCAAAGTGAATTTAAAAACACCTATAGTAAAATTTAAAAGCGATGAGCAGCCACCAATTGAAATCAATATCCCTTTTGTTTCTGCAATTATGCAATCTGTATCCGATGACAATCTCGCCATCGCTCTTTCTAAATGTGGAGGCTTATCTTTTATTTTTGGCTCCCAGCCTATTGAAGAGCAGGCAGAGATGGTGAGCAGAGTAAAGAATTTCAAAGCCGGCTTCGTAGTTAGCAATGCCAATCTATCACCAGAACAAACTTTAAAAGACGTTGTAGAATTAAAATCAAAATTAGGACATGCCACCATTGCCATTACAGAGGATGGAACACTTAACTCTAAATTAGTGGGAATCGTCACTAGCAGAGATTATCGAATGAGCCGGGATTCTTTAGACCGGAAAATCAAAGAATTCATGACACCTTTTTCAAAGCTCATCGTTAGTTCCATTCATACCACTCTTAAAGAAGCCAATGATATTATCTGGGAGCATAAGCTGAATTGTCTTCCCATCATTAACGACCAGCAGCAATTGGTGTACTTTGTCTTCCGAAAAGATTATGAGGATCACAAAGAAAATCCCCTGCAGTTGTTAGACTCTGAAAAACGATACATGGTAGGCGCAGGTATTAATACAAGAGATTATAAAGATCGAGTACCTGCATTAGTTAAAGCTGGAGTCGATGTATTATGTGTAGATTCTTCTGACGGCTTTAGCGAATGGCAGGCAGAAACCATAAAATATATAAAAGAAGAATACAAGGATACAGTTAAGATCGGCGGTGGAAATGTAGTCGACAAAGAAGGGTTCATGTACTTCGTAGAAGCAGGTGCAGATTTTGTAAAGGTTGGAATCGGCGGAGGTTCTATCTGTATTACAAGGGAAACAAAAGGAATTGGCAGAGGACAGGCTTCTGCGGTAATTGAAGTTGCACAGGCAAGAGATGATTATTTCAAAGAAACAGGCATTTACATTCCAATCTGCTCCGACGGTGGAGTCGTACATGACTATCACACAGTATTAGCTTTAGCTATGGGTGCTGACTTTATTATGATGGGAAGATATTTTGCAAGATTCGATGAAAGTCCTGCTCCCAAAACAAAGCTTGGTAATAATTACGTGAAAGAATATTGGGGCGAAGGCTCAAAGCGCGCCCGTAACTGGGAACGGTATGACCTTGGAGAAGGCAGCAATCTTAAATTTGAAGAAGGCGTAGACAGCTATGTACCTTATGCAGGAAAACTGAAAGATAACATTGATGTTACCTTAAGCAAAATAAAATCAACCATGTGCAGCTGCGGTGCCATATCCATTAAAGAACTGCAACGAGTTGCAAGAATAACCATCGTTTCCTCTACCAGCATTGTAGAAGGCGGAGCCCATGATGTAATATTAAAAGAAAACAACTACTAAATAAAATAAAAAACTTTTGAACCGCGAAGACGCGATGAATTCGAAGATCACGAAGGGATATCATGTTTACTTCGTAACCTTCCTACTCTTCGCGTCTTCGCGATTTAAAATGCTTCTTCTCTGAATCCACCTGTCACTATTGCTAGGTTCGCAATTACAAAGAGGTAAAGAAAGACGGTTTGAAATGCGAAGATGCGAAGATGCAAAGAGTTAAGACCACGAAGGGATATCATATTTTACTTCGTGTCCTCCCCACTCTTCGCGCCTTCGCGTTTCAAAATGTTTTATTTTTACTCCTCAAATAACATCTTATACTATGTATCTTTTTAAAATTTTATCGACCAAACAGCAGCAGCAGGCCGCCAAATATGGGTACAGCTACCATGGAAATCTTTAAAATAAATGGATCTAAGCGCCTGGTAAATTTCGCACCAATATAGGCTCCAACAATCAGTCCTATGGTTACTTTAAACAGCAGCAATACATCCAAGTGACCAGCTGTTAAATAGCCCAAGCCGCCTAATAATGCAATCGGCAGAATGACAAGCATGGTTGTACCCGCCGACTGGTGGATAGACATATGAAAGAAGACCAATAAGCCAATTTGAATAAACGGAGTAGCACCAATTCCAAAGGTTCCCGATAAAACCCCTGTAACAAGACCAAGACCGGAGGCCGTTAACCAGAAAGATACTCCAGTCGGACCAGCTTGACTTTCACTTTGTGCAAAAATTCCCCTATTAGCATAAAAGATTCTTAACCAAAGCAAAAGAGCTGATAGCAGCAGCATGCAGGCCGTCATCCACTTAAGCTCTTTCGCCGGCAATCCAGCTGCAATCTGTGCTCCAATAAATGCACCTATAGCACCAAATATACCAATTGCTGCGCCATTTTTCACCACCACATTCCCTTCTCGAAAATGGCTGTATGCACCCGATATCATAGTAAAAATCATAGCGCTAAGAGACGTTCCCAAAGCAGTGTGTATAGGAATACCGAATACTACGGTTAAAACCGCTATCACCACACCGGCACCCCCGGCACCAATAAAACCAAGTAATAACCCTAATGCAAACATTACAAGAACAATCAGCATAATTTTAGACTCCTTAGTTGCTTATTATTTCTTTAATTTATCATTAAATAGAAAATTCCTGCACCAATTTTTCTAAATGATAATTTCTTGCATTATATAATCTCCAAAAACAATTAAGCAAAAATTCCCAGTTATCAGACAAATAAGACCACAATTTGTTTTTAATACAAAAGTGATCTTATTTTATCATGAATTTTATAAAGTTACATCATACTGCCAATTAGCGGAAGGAGCGCTCCAGTGGATCTTCAACAGGTTCAACAATCGTTGAAACAATTAACAGGCAAATCATTGAACCAACAGCCATTGAGGCAAATACCGCATTCCAGCTGAATTTATCCAAAATGATTCCGACAATAAGAGGAAAACAAGCTCCGCCAAGCTGACCGCCCGTGTTAACAATCCCCCACGCGATTGGATAATTCTCTTTATCAACCCGTCCCATAGGATAGCAGGCAAAAGCCGAATATCCTAAGCTAAAGAACACGCCTGTGATAAAGAGCAGCATCGCCAACAAAATAGGATCATTAGGCGCATGCACCAATGAATACATCATCAAACTTGCGGAAAAGGCGGTAACCATCATCAACGGCTTACGACGCTTATTTAAATATTTATCCGATAACCAGCCACCAAGAAAATTACCTACTACTGTCCCGGCAAAAGGTGATGCCGCAACAAAAGCAGTTTTCATAATCGCGAATTTTTTTATAGTAACCAAGTATGTCGGCAGCCAAGACATCATAATGCTGGAAATACCAATAATAAAGAAATACCCCAGTGCTGCACCGTATATATCCCAGGAACGAAACACCTGCTTAGAATTATTGAGGGGTACAACCTTTTTTGCACGAACTATTTTATCCAGCCACCAGAGTTTGTATTCTTTATTTCGCTCCGCCTTCGCTACAGCCGTTTCTTCTGTTTGAATATACTGAAGTTCTGCCGCTGAAACAAATTTGCTTTCTCCCGGCTGACTTCTGACCATTAGATACCAGAATATCGACAATAACACTCCTGGTATCATGAAAAATAGAAAAATTTCTCGCCAGCCAAAGGTCATAATAATCCAAGCACATAATGGAGGAACAATCAGAGGTCCGACTTTAGATCCCGCCAGAAATATTCCTGTAGCCGTTCCCTTTTCTTTTGCAGGAAACCAATTGTTGATCGTCGCCGTGCAGCCAATCACAACAGGAGACTCTGCCAACCCCACCATCGTACGAAGAATTTTGAGATGAAAGGCAGAGTCTACAACTCCCATCATTCCTGTAAAGGCAGAAGTTAAAAACATGCCCGCAGTAAACATTTTGCGAATGCCAAACCGGCTCGTCAAGAATCCCGAAGGGATTTGCCCAAGGGAATATCCGATAAAAAATAAACTAATAAGAGCTCCCGCCTCCGTATTGCTCATGGCAAACTCCTCGCGGATATAGGGCAGAGCAAAACCGATATTTGCCCTGTCAGCATTGGCAACCGTATAGATTACAAAGATAAACATCATCACCCACCAGCGGTAATTTGTCATTTTTCCCATAGTCTTTTTTGCTGCGGCAGCGTTTTTTTCAGCTAGGGTCATTATGAATCCTCCTTTTATAATTGCACCAACTGCATTTTTTATATATCGTCATATTGACGGGCATATGCCATGTGCCCCGTCAATACATCTTGAATTTTTTCTCGCACCATTTGAACCACGGCTAAATATCGTTCCAAATCTATACCAGTAGAGATCCCCATACCATGAAACATATTTACCAAATCTTCTGTAGCTGTATTGCCAGCAGCTCCCGGAGCAAAGGGGCATCCGCCCAAACCGCCGATGGAAGACTCAAATATGGTAATGCCAGCATCCAGACCCGCCAGCGTATTGGCAAGCCCCATACCACGAGTATCATGAAGGTGCAGACCAAAAGAAACATCAGCGAATCTATTTTTCACAGTTCTTGCCCGCTCATATACCTGCTTAGGATGGGCAACTCCAATGGTATCGCATAAAACTACTGACTGCACGCCAATTTGCAGCGCTGACTCAATCAGGCTAACAACCATTTCATCGTCTACCTTTCCCCCGAGAGGGCAGCCGAAGGCTGTCGCAACATCCAGCCTCACTGCCAGCTCTGGTACTTGGGTAACAATCTTTTGAAGATCTTCCAACGACTGTTCTCTTGTTCGATTTATATTCGCAAGATTATGCTGCTTACTTGCTGATATCACATAGGTTACTTCTCTAATGCCGCACTCATAGGCTTTTTTTGCCCCTGTTAAATTAGGTATAAGAGCGAGTCCCCGAAAGGTATCTCCCACCGCCTGAGCAGTTGTTTTTGCGATCTGGGCCGCATCCACCATCTGAGGAATCGCCTTAGGATGAACGAAAGACGTCACTTCCATAGCTTGCACTCCCGCAGCAATCATACCATCTATTACCTGTTGCTTCACTTTAGTTTCAATAAAAGTTTTAATATTTTGAAAACCATCCCGAGGACCAACCTCAACGATCTGAACTTGTTTAGGAAACGCTAACATATCCTTCTCCCCCTCTTATAATAGACCATCCTTTTTCATAGCCGCGATTTCATCTGCACTCAGACCTAGAAAATCCTTATATACCTCTTCATTATGCTGACCAAGCAAGGGAGCCGGCGCTTTAATACAAGGTTTCGTATCCGAAAGTTTTATATGGCTGCCCGTAATTTTCATCTTGCCAGCTTTAGGATGATCCACTTCTACAAACATTTCCCGAGCACCAGCAATATGCGGATCATTGACAACTTGCTCGATATTATTAATCGGAGCTGCGGGAATACCAACTGCAAGCAATGCATCAACAATTTCCTTCACAGGTTTCGTAATTGTCCAAGCTTCGACAAGGACTTTTACCTCCTCATGCCGCTGTACCCGTTTCCAGTTGGTATCAAATTCAGCCATTTCCCCCAAATCCGGCTGCCCCATAATGACACATAGTTTTTGCCATAACTTATCATTGGCAGCACCAATCACCAAACTCCCATCATTTGCTTTAAAAGAGTCATAGGGATAGGTAGACTCATATCGATTGCCAATCCGCTGAGGCAGGCGCCCTTCTACCAAGTAGATTTGATTAATAATTTCCATGCTTGCCACTGTTGCATCTACTAAGGAAACATCCACCTTCTGCCCATATCCTGTTACATCCCGATGACGCAAGGCAGCTAAAAGACCGATGGCAACGGAAAGTCCAGCCAAAATATCTGACATGGCCGTCCCCGTCCTTGTTGGTTCACCGCCAGGCCAGCCTGTCGTACTCATAAGCCCGCTCATAGCCTGACCAATGATGTCATATCCTGCCCGATCCTTATACGGTCCATAATGACCAAACCCAGACACCGCTCCATAAACAATCTTTGGATTAACTTTTTTCAGTTCTTCATAACCAAGCCCAAGCTTTTCCATGGTTCCCGGACGATAATTTTCTACTACAATATCAGCCTTTTTTACCATCTCCAAGAAAATCTCTTTGCCCCGTCCCTTTAAGTTCAAAGTGATACCCTTTTTATTACGATTCAAATTCATGTAATAAGAACTTTCTCCATTAACAAATGGTCCGAATTGCCTGCTGTCATCTCCACTTCCGGGAACCTCAATTTTGATTACCTCTGCTCCCATGTCTGCCAGCATCATCGTGGCAAAAGGTCCGGCAAGCACCCTCGTCAAATCTAAAACTTTTACTCCTGCTAATGCGCCATTATACTGCATCTGTAACTCCTCCTACCTGTTTAGTTTATTGAAAGGACTTCCCAATGTTCTTACTCTTCAGGCCGCCTATCACTATATGTTGCAAAAAGCATGCCAATACTAAAATCCTTAGTATTGGCATGCTTATCAAAAACCATATTTCATTATTGAAACATAACTTTTATTTTTAATTCTAATCTTCTTTAATTCTTTTACTAATCTTCGGTATCATTTTGGAAACATCAAATTCCACTATTGAAACGTTTTTACTTATCGCTAATTTTGCCCTTTCGCCACAAAGTAGTACGCCCAATCCCTAACTTTTTTGCCGCCAATTCTTGTCTTTGATCACATCTTGCCAGCATGGTATCAATGATTATTTTTTCCACTTTTTCAATTGCCGGCTTTAATCCCTGGTCTAAATCCACTTTGATCGCAATGGAATCATGATTGGGATTAGAGATAGAATCATACATCACTTTTTGCAGCATTTTTTCCAGGCTCCATTTCTTTTCTGAAATACTAATCATTAAGGATAAACGTTCCATAATATTATATAATTCCCGAATGTTGCCCGGCCAATCATATACAACCAATGAGGATTTTAGTTCCCGTGCTATGGCAGGGGAATCTAAACCTGTAGAAAACCGTTCCAAAAATGCCATAGCAAGTACAATAATATCCTCTTTTCGTTCCCTAAGAGGAGGTATTTTTAAATTAAATACATTCAAACGATAGTACAAATCCTCACGGAATTCACCTTGCTCCATTTTTTTCTCAAGATTTTTATTCGTGGCACTAATGATTCGAATATCAATGGGTATAATTTTATCCCCGCCGACTCGCATAATTTCTTTTTCCTGCAGCACCCGAAGCAGCCTTGCCTGCAAAGCTTTAGGAATTTCCCCAATCTCATCTAAGAAGATCGTCCCTTTATGAGCTAATTCAAATAATCCTTGTTTACCTTCTTTTTTGGCCCCCGTAAAAGCTCCGCCTTCATAGCCAAATAGTTCACTTTCCAGTAAATGCTCTGGTATGGCAGCGCAGTTAACAGCTACGAAGGGTCCGCTGCTGCGCCTGCTGTGACAATGGATGCTTTGTGAAAACAGCTCTTTTCCTGTGCCAGACTCCCCTTGGATCAGTACAGAAGAGTCTGTGGTGGCATACAAGGCGGCCATCTCCTTTAGCTCAATCATGATAGGACTTATTGTCAAAATATCCTTGAAGGTATATTTGGCGATAAAGCCTTTGGCATGCATTTGTTTCCGAATTTGCTGCTCCAAATATTGAATTTTAGTCACATCTTCAAAGGTACTAACAACACCAAACCGTTTGCTGCCAACCATAATCGGAATTCGGCTCGTTGCAATAATTCCGCCATTTACCTCCTGCAATTCCGCCATTTGCACCTCACCGCTCTCTAGCACTTTGTGCATTTGCGTATTGGGAATCACATCCTGCACCTTTTTTCCCAGTACCTGTTCACTTGGGATATTAAAGATCCTCTGGGCTGCAGGGTTATATATCGTAACATATCCCATTTCATCTGTGGCAATAACACCCTGAACAACGGAATCCAATACCACTTTAATCCGAGCGGCTCTGCTGCGTTCCACACGCCTGAGTTCAGCTAAATTTATCGCTTCATACATGGAACGATAGAGCGCCTCCTCGCCGCACTCAATTAAAATACTTTCTAAATTATAGCTTTGAGCTAATCGTATTGCTAAAATCCCTCCCATAACAAGAGAAATTCCTTTTTTCTTTGCATCTTGGATACCTGCTTCTATATCTTCCTGCAAATGAAACGTATATTCATAAATCTCTAATCCTAGCATTCTTTCGATATCACGGATACCAGACATTTTTTCTTTATAAGAAAATAATGCAATTTTTTTATATTCTTTTTCCATACAATCTTTATTTTCAGATATAGAGCGCATTACATCAAATGGCGTAACAGGAATTGCCACCACCGGGATCTCAACTGCTTCTTTTATATATTCAGCCGTTCCGCCTCTGCTCAAAATCACATCGATCTGCGGCTCAATACTCTTTGCAATTACCGCCGCCTCGCCAAGAGCAGCGACTGTAATATATGGATCGAAGCCAGCCCGTTCTGCTACCTGTTTAAATATCATGGACATCCCTGGATAGGTTGAAATTAAAGCCAGCCTTACTTTACTGCTATCTTGAACATCTTTCACCGTCTTTTGCCTCCCTGGGTTTTCCCCATTATATCCTTCGTCGATGTTACAGAAAAACCTTCCTGCCACTAGTGGTCAATCTTAACAAAAGCTTAATATCTTTTTGCAGGGAAACCTATGACAATGACGCGAAATGATTTAGTATTTAAAATAATATGGAGGAACTTATATGCGAATACTTCTCGTAGACGACTCAGATTTTTCACGAGCCACTTTAAAACATTTTTTTGCAGAAATCAAAGATCTCGAAATCACTGAAGCATCGAATGGTATTGAAGCATTAGAAAAGCACCGTTCTTTCAAACCAGAAATTATTTTTATGGATATTACCATGCCAGATTTGGATGGACTGGGTACCCTTAAAATTCTTTCACTGACCGATCAAAAGGTAAAAGTCATTATGGTTTCAGCCTTAGGAAATCAGAACTATATTTGCGAGGAGGCACTTAAATATGGCGCATTTGCTGTACTGTCTAAACCTATAAAAAGAGACATTGCGCTGCAGGCATTGCTAGATGCTCAAGATCAAATCAAGATAGGTGAAGAAAAATGAAATCCTATTCATTACATGAATTACAGCCAGGCATGATTGCAAGCCAGACGATTTGTGACTCCCGTGGGATCATCCTTATTGGCCGAGGCATTACCCTAACTGAATCCTACATAAATCGACTTCATAACTTTAAAATTCACAAAATTATGATCCAGGAAGACGCCGATTTTTCGCCTCCCTTCAATGCACTTCCTCCCATTGTACAAAAAACCGCAGACACTCTTACTCTTTTATTTAAAAATTTAGCCGAAGATAAAATAATCAACGTCCAAAAAAATGCCTGTAAGATTGAACAAATCATTTATTCCATTCTGGAGAAACCTGCTATTCAGGCTTTTCTAGAAATTGACTCTCAAAAAATCCGCCTCTTTCATCACAGTCTTCGTACTACTATAATCGCCCTGGACATGGGATTGATCGAAGGTTATGATTATCTAAACCTGGAGTATTTAGGGATGTGCGCCTTGATTCATGATTGCGGTATGGGGGAAGATTTTATGGAAGAAAATACAGATCATACCTTCCATGGGTTCAAAAAGCTAAGAAATAACCTAGACATCGATATGATCATCTCTTTAGTATGCCTGCAGCATCATGAATGTTACGACGGCAGTGGCCCGCTTTCCTTTCGCAGAATGCAAATTACAGAGTTTGCTCGTCTGATTGCCGTCGCGGATCATTATGACAGGCTAATCATGAGAAATAATACTCCACGTCAGGCAATCTTCAAAATAGTCGGTAATAGCGGCACACTATTTGATCCTCATATGGTTCAACTATTTGAATCTACGATACAATCTTAAGAAAAACACTGGTCGGTCTTTTAAAATAACCAAAAAGCAGACTCCGCAAGAGAGCCTGCTTTTTGATTATTTTTGTCTTTCACGAAATGCCCGGTCCATTTCTCGTTTGGCATCCCGCTCAGCCATATCTTGGCGCTTATCAAAATTTTTCTTCCCTGTAGCCAATCCTAATTGCAATTTTGCTAAACCATGAGCAAAATACATTTTCAAAGGCACCAAGGTATATCCTTTTTCTTTGGTTTTACCAAGCAATTTATCAATTTCACTGCGGTGCATTAACAGCTTACGAACCCGCAGCGGTTCATGGTTAAAGCGATTCCCTGCATCATAGGGACTAATATGGGCATTATGCAGCATGAGTTCGGATTTCTCAATCCTAGCATAGGCATCCTTTAAATTGGCCTTGCCCGCTCGCAAAGATTTCACCTCTGTCCCTGTCAGTACGATACCCGTTTCATAACTCTCATGTATATGATAGTCATGTCTGGCTTTCCTGTTTTCTGTAATGATTTTAATACTGGCTGTTGCATCTTTCAAAAAAACTCACCTCGATACCGCATTATCTCTTTACTTCTTCTTGGGCTTATTTCTTTTTGGTTTTGGTTTGGCACGGCTTACTACAGCCTTCTTCGCCTTACTGCTCTTATTTTTCGCAGCAGAGACAGTTCTTCGGCTATTGCCAGCGCCCTCACTCTTCACACCATTTCCTTGAGGCCTTCCTCCGCTCGGTCTTCGATTTATCGATCGTTCAATCCAGGCGCTGTTGGACTCTAAGACAAAGTCGATGTTGCGCTCTTCCGGGCTGACTCTGGTGAGGATAACTTTTACTGCATCACCCAGACGATATATCTTATGACTGCGCTCACCAATTAAGGAATATTGTTCTTCCACATATTGATAATAGTCATCTTCCATACTGGATACACGTACTAAGCCTTCTACTCCATTTTCCAGCTCCACAAAAATCCCAAAGGCCGTAACGCCGTTAATGATCCCGTCAAAATGCTCTCCTACAAACTGTGCCATATATTCTACGGTTTTCAGAGAAACAGTTTCCCGTTCTGCTTCTGCAGCCGCCCGCTCTCTTTCAGAGGAATGCAGGGCAATCTCCGGGAGCATGGCTGCTAATTTTGCTTTGCGTTTTGTTGATATATCTCCTGAATTAAAGGTCTCCCGCAGGATGCGATGTACAATTAAATCAGGATAACGTCGTATGGGGGATGTAAAATGGGTGTAATAGGTTGCAGCCAATCCAAAGTGTCCCAGGTTCTGTGCCTCATAGCGAGCCTGCTTTAATGAGCGCAGCATAACCGTGCTGATAATCCTCTCTTCTGGGCGCCCTGAGATATGATTTAAAATTTTCTGCAAGGCAGCGGGCTGTACTTCATCTACCTTGGATAAGCTCTGCCCAAAATTATGCAATAGATTATTTAATTTTACCATTTTTTCCGAATCCGGTTCTTCATGCACACGGAAAACAAAAGGAACCTTTAACTTATGCATATGCTCAGCCACAGTTTCATTTGCCACCAGCATAAATTCTTCAATGATGGATTCGGCTAGACTGCGGACTCTTTTTATAATCTCAATAGGTTTTCCCGTTTCATCTAATTTCACCTTTAGTTCCGGGAAGTCAAAATCGATGGCACCGCGGCGCATTCTTCGTTCCCGCAGGATTCGGCACAACCTCTCCATATTTTCTAATTGTCCCAGCAACTCCTGATGTTCATGAATTAATTCTTCATCATGTTCTACCAAAATTTTACGCACTACCGTATAAGAAAAACGTTTCTGCACTCTTATGACACTGGGGAATAATTCATACTTAACCACTTGTCCCTTATGGTCAATTTCCATATGAGCCGACATGGCCAAACGATCTTCTCCGGCATTGAGGCTGCAGATACCGTTTGATAAGCGGCGGGGCAGCATGGGCAATACACGGTCTACTAAATACACACTGGTACCCCGCTCACTGGCTTCTTTATCCAGTACCGTATTTTCACGAACATAATAACTGACATCTGCAATGTAGACTCCCAGAAGATAGTTGCCATTCTTTAAACGTTCGACATATACCCCATCATCCAAATCCTTGGCATCTTCTCCATCAATGGTTACAATGGGCAAATGCCGCAGATCACGCCGACCGGAGATTTCCTCTTCACTAATGGAATCTGGAGCATTCTCAGCAGCCTGCGCAACTTCAGCGGGAAAATCGATAGGTAAATTGTGCCTTTTGATAATGGAGAGAATTTCAATCCCGCTATCTCCCGTATTCCCCAGAACTTCTATGATCTTGCCTTCAGCACTCCGTTTCTTCTCTGGCCACTTAGTGACTTCTACTACTACTTTTGCACCGCTCGGGACGATATTCTGTCCATCCTTGGGAATAAAAATATCTTGACCTAAGCGAAGATCATCAGGAGTTACAAAGCCAAAATTACGGCTGGCTTCATAGGTTCCCACAATACGGGTATTAGCCCGTTTTACAATGCGGATGATTTCCCCATCCCGGGATTTGCCCTGTCCGCTCTGGGTGTGAATACGAACAACTACCCGATCATGATGCATGGCACTTAACATCCCGTCTGGAGGAATGAAAATATCTGTTTCATTGGGTGTTTTAACTTTTTCAGGAATTACAAAGCCATATCCCTTATTGCTGGCGCTTAACTTCCCTACTACTAAATTCATACGTTCAGGTACACCGTATTTGTCATAGCGGGTTTTAATAATATCTGCATTACTTTCCAGCTCTTCAATAACCTTCCATAATTCGCTTAATTCTGTCCCTTTCAGCTCCATATGCTCGGCTAATTCTTCCGCAGTCAAAGGTTTATATGCTTCTGTTCTCATGAATTCTAAAATTTTTTCTTTTAATACTATCATGATGCTGTATCCTCCACCACTGCAATGGTGGCTTTACCTTCTGCGGTAACAGTCCCATCCGGCAGTGATAATTCACTCTTTATTTCGTACAGTTTACCACGCTGGGATACGATCTTGGCTCTTGCTGTCAATTGCTGTCCAAGGGGAGTCGGCTGACGAAACCGTACTTCCAAACGTGCTGTCACTGCATTAAAACCTTTCATGTTAATGTATCGGGCCATGACCTCATCTAAAAGAGTGCTGACAAGGCCTCCATGCATAATACCATCATATCCTTGGTGTTCCGGCTTTGCTGTAAATGTCGTACGATAGGTGTCTTCCTCTTCTACAAATTCGAGTTTTAACCCGATTGGATTGTCCTTTCCGCAAGCAAAGCACCACTGATCCTTTAATTCCATTCGCATCACCTCAATTCTTTATTCAAAACCGTTACAAGGTAAACCTAGAGAGGTACTATGTCGTCATTTTTTTCATTCTGAAAGAAAATCAATTATTTCCTCAAATACCTGTTCACGTTCTATATCAAGAGTGACAATATGACCGGATTTCTCCAGCCAGACTAGTTTTTTTTCTGTACTGCCCACATGTTCGAAAATATAAGTCGCACTTCTTGGCTGTACAGTATGTTCAAAGCGAGCTTGTACTACTAATAAAGGCGTATTTATTGAAGGTAAACGCACATCCACATCTTCAATTAAATCCAGTAAGCTGCTTAGACTGCTAAGAGGGGTAGCATTATAACCTACACAATACTGTGAGCCAACACCTGCAAAAGATTTACGTTTCTTCGGAACAAATTGATATAATACCCGATATAGAGGCAGCATATCCAAACGTTTGTCAGCAATGTAAATAGGAGTACTAAGAGAAACTGCCTTATTGACAGGATATTCGGCTGCCAGTTTTAAGGCTAATAACCCTCCCATGGATAATCCTACAACTGAAATTTCCTTACATACTGATCTTACTATATGATACCCATCTTCAACTCCGCTATACCACTGAGGCCATTTTGTTTTTGCTAATTCTTCCACTGATGTGCCATGCCCAGTGAGCCTGGGTGCAAAAACAGTATAGCCCTCCTGATGCAATTTTTCACCAAGCAAGCGCATCTCAGCAGGTGAACCCGTGAAACCATGTAACAATAAAACACCTTTTTCACCGCCGAGTAAAAAAAATGGTTCTGCTCCCTCCATTATTGTCAAAAGCAAACCCCCCTAAAGTTATTGCTGTTGTTACAATTATACCATTTTATAGAATAAAAATTCTACCTGCCAGAAAGAAAACTTAATTAGATTCCAAATTATAGAAGGAATTGACTCCTCTTTTTTTCCTGTAGTCGGATTATTCGGCGTATTTAGGCAACGGCAGGATAAAAACATATTCTCGTCGAAGTGAAAAATTACTATTTTCTTCATAATGTTCTCAACTAAGTAACAGGTATGTATAATGCCACAGCATTTTTATTATTGCCATTTATTTTCGCAATAATAATCTTAATTGGGTTAACATATAAATATACGACAGTATTATTAGAAAAAGGAAGGAATCATAATGCAGGTTTTAGAGCAAGTATTAGCTGCAAATCAAACTTTCACTAAGAATTTATCTGATCAATTTGTACACTATTTTTCTGAGCCCAGCAAATTACCGAAACGTCAATTGGCTATTTTTACTTGTATGGATACCAGGCTGGTGGACTTCTTAGAACCAGCAATGGGAATCAAACGTGGTGAAGCAAAAGTAATAAAAAATGCGGGTAATTCAGTTACTGGTCCATTTGAGGCCACGATTCGCAGCTTAATTGTAGGAATTTTCGAGCTAGGCGTAAAAGAAATATTCGTCATTGGCCATTTAGACTGTGGTGTTTCCCACACAACATCCCAGGGTCTTACGGAAAAAATGCTGGCTCGGGGAATATCCCCTGATGCAATTAAAATGATCGAAAAAGAATTAGAAGACTGGCTTGACAATTTTCATCATCCTATTAATAATGTAAAAGAAGTCGTTGAAAAAATCCGTAAAAACCCTCTCATTCCAAAAGATGTCCCCATCCACGGACTCATGTTTAATCCCCATACTGGAGAACTAGAGGTTATTGTAAACGGCTACTAGATAAAACAGAAAAGCTTATAAAACGAAACGAACCACAAAGGGGCTGCCGCATTAGCGATATAATCTATCGTTAATGCGGCAGCCCCCCTTTATGCCTTCTGGTTTTATATTCGGGGCAGCTTAGCGATGTTCCGCTGAATCTCTTCCTCGTCGCAGGGCACATCTACCAAATTCCCAGCCAAGTATTGATCATAAGCTCCCATGTCAAAATGCCCATGACCAGATAAACAAAATAATATTGTCTTGCTTTCACCCGACTCCTTTGCTTTAAGAGCTTCAACGATAGCACCTCTAATAGCATGTGCTGCTTCCGGTGCAGGTACAATCCCCTCTGTCTTGGAAAATAAAATGGCGGCTTCAAACGTTTCTCGCTGATTAAAGGCTTGTGCTTCTATAAAACCATCATGATAAAGCTGACTCACCAAGGGTGATTCTCCATGATAACGCAGTCCGCCAGCATGAATACCTGATGGCATAAAACCGCTTCCCAGGGTATACATTTTGCTAAGAGGAGTAAGTTTTCCTAAATCTCCATAATCATAAGCGAAAATGCCGCGGGTTAGTGTAGGGCAAGCTGTGGGTTCTACAGCCACAGCCCTCACCTTTTTACCCGTAAATTTATCTTGTAAAAAAGGAAACGCAATTCCAGAAAAATTACTCCCCCCGCCACAGGCACCTAACACGACATCGGGATAATCTCCAATTTTCTCTAATTGTTTTTTTACTTCCAGTCCAATAATGGTCTGATGCAATATGACATGATTCATCACACTGCCGAGGGCATAATTGGTACCACTATTAGACATGGCGACTTCCACTGCTTCTGATATGGCAATCCCCAGACTGCCGTTGGAAGTTGGGTCAATTGCTAACAAATTTCTCCCAGCTTCTGTCTTCTCTGAAGGGCTGGGAATTACGTCGGCTCCATAAATCTGCATGAAGGAACGCCTATAAGGTTTTTGCTGATAGCTGACCTTCACCATATAAACGGTGCATGCCATATCATAAAAACTGCAAGCTAAGCTTAATGAGCTTCCCCATTGACCAGCTCCGGTCTCCGTTGTCAGGTTCTTAATCCCCGCTATCTTATTGTAATATGCTTGAGGTATGGCAGTATTTACTTTGTGACTTCCAGCAGGACTGGTACCTTCATATTTGTAATAGATTTTTGCAGGTGTATCCAAGGCTTTCTCCAGAGCAACGGCACGTATTAAAGGAGTCGGACGCCAGATGCGGTACTTTTCCATAACTTCATCGGGGATGTCAATCCACCGCTCCCGGCTTACTTCTTGCTTAATCAATTCCAGTGGAAAAATAGATGACAGATCTTCGGCAGTAATAGGCTGCTTTGTCCCAGGATGTAACGATGGTGCCAATTTATTAGGCATATCCGCCTGAATATTATACCACTGTCTCGGAATTTCACTTTCCGCTAAAATATGTTTTCTGGTTTCGTTCATGTCCATATCCCCTTTCTTTGATAAAATTGCACCTAAAAAAACCTTTCATCCCATAATTGGGACGAAAGGTTATTTCGCTATACCACCCTGCCGCTGTATATACAGCTACGCTTCATAAAGCACTCCGATACAAAATGTATCTTTCATACTCTTTTCCTGCTAACGGCGGAAACTTCCGACAGCGCCTACCCCTAAGAAGGATCGGACTGCATCTCCTAGGCCCATTCCATATATCGAGCATTGCCAAACTTTCACTATCATTGGCTCGCTGTAAACCTCTTGCCATATGTACTATCCCTATTCATCGAAAATCTTTTTTTGTAATTTAACGTCATTATAACAAAGACATTCTTTCCCTGTCAATACACTTTATGGTAAATAGCATACTGGATATGTCCATTTTTAGAAACCAAAAAGTTGCCTTAGCAATCGTATAGTAAGTGGTAAAGTTTACTTTCTATATGCAAAAAGGTGATTCATCCCTTAAGATGAATCACCTTACAGTCTATGATAATAAAAGGGGCGCAATAATTAATGATATCGTACCCGCTACTTTGATTAGCGGATTCATTGCCGGTCCGGAAGTATCCTTAAAGGGATCACCCACTGTATCACCAATAACAGCGGCAGCATGGGCAGGTGTACCCTTACCTCCATATTTTCCTGTTTCAATATACTTTTTAGCATTATCCCAAGCCCCGCCAGCATTAGACATAAATAAGGCTAACAGAACCCCTGCTGCTGTTGCCCCTGCCAAAAAGCCAGCCAATGCTTTAGCACCCATAAGAAAACCAACGATTAAAGGCATGCCTACGGCAAAGATACCTGGCATAAGCATTTCGCGAAGAGCAGCTTTGGTACTAATATCCACGCAAGCTGCATAATCAGGACGACCAGTGCCTTCCATAATTCCAGGAATTTCTCTAAACTGACGACGAACCTCTTCGATCATCTCAAATGCCGCTTTCCCCACCGCTTCCATGGTCATTGCACATACTAAGAAAGGCAGAGTTGCACCAAGGAAAAGTCCAATGATAACCGTAGGCTCTGTTAAATTGATAACCAGATGACCATTTACCAATAATCCAGATAACTTAGGGTTCTTAGCAACTTCTTCACCAAAAGCCGTGAAAAGAGCTAATGCTGTTAAGGCCGCTGAGCCAATGGCAAAGCCTTTGGCAATAGCAGCGGTAGTATTACCTACAGCATCAAGTTTATCCGTTGTTTTACGCACCTCTGGTCCCAGTTCTGCCATTTCAGCAATGCCGCCTGCATTATCGGCAACTGGGCCAAAAGAATCCACAGCAACTACCATACCTGCTGTACACAGCATCCCCATGGCTGCCATGGCAATACCGTAAATCCCTGCCTGATTAAACGCTACCCAAATCGCTGCAGAAAAAACAACCATAGGAAGACCTGTACTTCTAAGGCCAGTGGCAATACCTGCGATAATATTCGTGGCAGCCCCCGTCTGGCAGGCATCAGCAATATGCTGTGTTGGTGCTTTGGCACTGGAAGTATAATATTCGGTAATCATACCAACCAGTACATTAACCACTAAACCTGCTACAATGGCGATAAAGATACCAAAACCTTTATCACCAAAGATCATGGTGGATAAGGCATAGGCCATGATCGCTGTCAAAAAGTTGGTACTCCATAAACCCCGATTCAGAGCAGCCTGAGGATCTCCATCTTCGCCTGTCCGCACTAAAAATATACTGACAATGGCAGCAAAAATACCAGCTGCACCAATTAATAAAGGAAACAGTACTCCATTGACGCCATATAAGGTATTTCCGATTAACATGGCGGCAATCGCTGTAGCACCATAGGATTCGAATAAATCGGCTCCCATGCCTGCTGTATCACCTACATTATCACCTACATTATCAGCAATAACGGCAGGATTGCGAGGATCATCCTCTGGAATACCGGCTTCCACTTTACCGACTAAATCCGCTCCCACATCTGCTGCTTTAGTAAAAATACCACCGCCGATACGGGCAAAGAATGCAATGGCACTGGCACCAAAGGCAAAACTATTAATCACCACAGGATCACCGAAGATTATGTACAGTACGGATACGCCTAATAAACCAAGACCTACGACAGAAAGACCCATAACTGCTCCCGCTCTAAATGAAACGCTCAATGCTTTATTGAGACTATGGCGAGCAGCTTCTGTCGTCCTTGCGTTGGCCTTGGTTGTTGAAGTCATTCCCACATAACCGGCAACTGCCGAAAATACAGCCCCTACTAAAAAAGATACCGCTAATCTATAACCATCAACAAAAAATAAAACGGCAAAAATAATGACAGTAAAAGGAATTAGCGTCTTATACTGTCGATTGAGATAGGCCATTGCCCCTTCAAAAATAGCCTGGGACAACTCCTGCATTCTTTCATTACCAGAACTTTCACTAAGCACGCTATTCATAAAATATGCCGCAAATAGTAATGCTACTATTCCGGCCAGTGGCGCAATATACAATAAGTCCATTATAACAATTCCTCCCTATATTAAACAAATTTCTTCGTTACTAAGGTCCGGTGCTAAATGGTTAGGCATATACTTCTACATACTTTAATTGTACTGCATTACTTGTTCTATAAATTGTCGCATATCTGGTCCCGTATTGAAATGTTTAGCTCATCAGTTTTACTAAAATCAAAGTGATAACAGCAAATAACCCACCAAGGAACATGGTGATTTTGGATAAGGCTGCATCTAATCCTTTTTTCTGACCGCCTCCGAGTACACTATCAGCTCCTCCGCCGATTGAACCTGCTAGTCCTCCTCCTTTGCCTGACTGCAACACAACAACGGCAATCAATGCGATACAAATAATGGCTTCTAAAATCATTAAAAATGTAACCAATGTAATTATAACCCCCTAACATGTCTAGTAATTTTATTGTAACATACTCAAAATCAAATTGACAATGTTTTAACCACTTATTATTAAAATCTCCAGTATTTTGAATACATTTACTGCTGCTTCTCCCATTATAGACAAAAAGCGCCTTGTCTATACCCGCATAACAAAACATTTTGAAACACGAAGTAAAGATACCGAACCGCAGAGGCACAGAGGACGCAGAGAAAAGTTAAAAATCTCTCAGCGTCCTCTGCGTCTCTGCGGTTAAATCGTTCTATTTACTCTGTTTGTCATTGCGAGCGCCAGTTTTATTTTACTTTAATAAACCTCCATTTATTATCTTGCGTTAATTTCACCGCTGTAAATGAGTCCGCGAGCTGCATCTACTGTCACAACCGCACCATCGGTTAAGCGTTCCGTAGCACCATCTGCACCCACAATCACCGGTATGCCTGCACTAATGCCTACAATGGCTGCATGTGAGGTCAAGCCGCCTTCTTCTGCTATCACAGCTGACGCTTTGGCTGCATATTTTGCCGTTTCATCATCCACATGGGAAACCACTAGTATTTCGCCTTCTTTAAATTTACTCTGCACATCTTTGATGGAATGGGCTATGCAAACGTTACCCGTTACTGCTGTTGCA
>DJJR01000059.1 GCA_002434245.1 Pelosinus fermentans | reverse complement strand
ACATATTACCGCTGGACTTATACATTTAGTATTGATTATGGTAAAACATTAATTTCTTTTAAAAAATAATTCGTCAGATCTCGATAATTATTGATGTTATTTTGCAACATACCATAGCTGATTTTACGAATTAAGTCCTTATCTTCATTTTTAGTTATGTATTCTACCGAAGACTTGCCATCAACTCGGGCTAAGAACAATAAAGCAAGAGTTTTAATGGTATTGTGTTCTAACGCTCCTACATCAGTGAAATTGATTCGATTCAAGTACGTCTCCATGGTATAGGCTGCCAGATTAAGATAACCCAAAGCCCATTGCTTGTTCTTAATTGCCTTGAGGATAAAATGATTGGTTAAAAAAGCCAGGTCAAAAGAAGGATCGCCGATATGTGCCACTTCAAAATCAAGAATATAGATTTGAGGACCATTAACCAAAATATTTTTAGGACTATAATCACCGTGCACCAATGTTTGTTTATTTTCAATTAGACGTGAAATTTCTTGATTTACAATCTTTTCTAAAGAAGGATGCCGAATTGCAGTTGTACGAAGATAAGGATCAATGCGTAGTTCAACAAAGAACTTCTGACTTGCAAATCGTTGCAATACCTCTTTGTCCTTAGCTGCAGCATTATGAACATCCGCCAGTGCCATTGCGACTTTATGGGCAACGTCAAAATCAATAGTACCAGCCAGCAATAATTCCTTCCACATTTTGGAACTCTCTGGTGCGGCTTCCATGCCAAATAAATAGTTTTCCTCATCATAAAAAAGTAACTTAGGGACATGCTCTGGTGCTACCTTATTGTAAAAATCCAGACAGTCCTTCTCATTCACAATCCGTGTAACATCAGAAAACCAGTCTTCCTTAACGCGTAATTTCGGCAATGCTTGCTTTACGACAAAGGACTTTTCTAGCGAGCGGATCATGATTGCTTCACAGGATACGCCTCCACCTAATGATTTTATAGAAATATTCTTCAGATCCGAAAGAATATTCTTTTGAAGTAAATAGCTGCCCAGCACTTTCGGGTCTGCCACATTAATCATTATCTGCTCCCTCCTTTTAACTCTTTCCAAATATTCTATTAATTCCTAGACAGATCCTGTGTAAGAATTAACATATATGCACTATTGCATAAGAAAAGCATGTACGTTTTGCACATGCTTTTCTTAGATATATATTATATTTTTTTATATTCCACTTATTAATTTACTTTGCCTTGACTAAATGCACCTATTTTTACTGATACAGCTGTCATTTTTATTATAAATGCATCTTGAAAGCTTTTTTCCGGATTCAAGCCGGTTTTATTTTTAAATTTATCAATCTTAAGATAAACTGTATTACGATGTAAATGTAATTGATTGGCTGTGTGCATCAGGTTCATGCATTGATCCACAAAGGCTTCTGCAACCGATAGCAGCTCCAGATCAATACTTCCATCAGCTTTCTTTAGCTTGTCCAATACAGACTGGATCACTTTGTGCTGCACTATGGACGGCAAATAGTAACCAACATGCTCAAAGATTCCTTTGTCAACACTATGTATTCCTGGGTTTTCCTGAAAAACAGATCCTAAATGAATTGTATTTTCGGCTTCTACATAGGACCTTCTTACATCCTGAAAAGTAGAATATATCCCTCCATAAGCAATATGGTACGTAAAAATTTTTGCCGCTTCTAAATCACTAATCATCGATTCGCAAATATTATCAAGAGCATAATACAATTTCCCAATATTACCCACATCCAAAAAAGACTTCACAATTACAATATGATCACTATCCGCAAAAGCCACAATATCTTGATTATTCAAATATTTATTAGCCTTAATAATCTGTACCCCTCTATCTTTAAAAGCTTCCACAGAAGATTCGTAACCAAGATCAAGGTTAATATTAAAATAGCTATTTGTTTTCTTTTCTAATTTCACAAGAATAACGGATCGCAAAAGAAACAAGTCAAATCCAAATGCTTTTAATGATTTCAATAATTTATAAGAAAGAGACTGCTTTCCCAAATCGTAGGAACTAACTGCCAATAATTCTTTGACAATTGCTTCTTCACGAGAGACCTCCGTGAACGCCTCTTCCTGGGTATTATGATATTCAATATAACTTTCTAAGGACGTTCTGATAATGGTAATAATCTGTTCACAATGTTTTAAGTTAATGGCTTCTATGAGAATCATAGCAATCACTTGTAAATCAATAACGATGGGAGTTGCCACTACCGTATATTCACCTGAATGATTATAGATGAGCTGATGAAGATCAGTACAGTTCAAGTCCTGGATCACTTTATAAATAATGTCACTGGGAATATCCCCGCTATTGGCTGTGTCTTTCGCTAGTATTTTTCCATCTCGAGAGACAATCTGAATACTTCTGAGGGAAGACCGATCCACCTTTCCCACTAACCTTTGAAAGTAGGTGCCGAAGATTTGCTCCAAAAAAAATCACCTCATGTCTACTTGTTTTGTTGTGTACGTGCTGCATGAACAATCTCAAGCAAGTTCCGGTTAGGAACCCAGCAAGGCAGAGCGCACTCCGGGGACAGCAACTGAATACCGCCTTCTACAGCACGATTCACAGCTTTATAAACATCAGCTGCCGTACCATTTAACAATATCCTGGGATTATTGATATTTCCAGTCATGAGCATCCTGCCATCTGCTATGCAGATGGCAGCTTTCACATCATTTCTGGATTCTAAATGAAAGGCTTCAAAACCAGCTTGGCTAAATAATTCCAATCGATCGGTTACGAGTCCACAAGTATGGAAAATGACTGGTCCTGCTTTTTGTAATGCCCGATTACATTGCTGATGAACTGGCAAGAGAAATTCCTCATACATTTTGGCACTGATCAGATCTGCGGTTGCATGGTCAGCCCAGGTAATAATATCTGCCCCTGCTTCAAATTGGGCGTGGGCAAATTCAATTGACGTCTGCATCAGCATCCCAAGGATTTGGTGTACTTTATAAGGTTCCATATTGGTTTCTAAAATGAGATTGGCTGTCCCATGAAGATGAAAAGCCAGTGTCCAAGGCCCAACAACTTTGCCAATAATAGCTACCTCTGATCCATATTTTTTTCTTAATGCTTTAATTGCCTGCAATAGGGCTTTTATTGGTTTTCGATCAAAAAAATTCACTGGCATGACAAAATCATCAGGCTCCAGCAGTGGAGCTTTTAGAATTTGCGGCATCCGATCAAGCTTTCCCCAATCCACTTCACAACCTAAAGCTGCTGCTTCCAGGTGAATTGAAAAATAGGGCATCACACTATCAAATCCAAGCAGATCCCGCCCTGCACCAGCCAGTGCAGCCATAGCATGACTATCAGTATGTGCATGGGGGAAAAAAGCCTTTGTATGCCTCATACTCTCCACTGTTGCAAGGGAAGTGGGATTGATGACAGGAATTTTGTCATAGGGCTTTCCATTAAAAACAGCCAACACACGTTCGCGAGAAGTCATTTCATCTCTCACGTAATATCACATCCTTAAAGAATATATATCGTAAGATCACATTCAGCAAAAATGTGAAATAAACAAAAGAAAAGGCGATACTGTATTATGCTCATAATAAAGTGTCACCTTTCCTTCTGTCAATGTGAACTATTTGATTTACGATAGAAAAGAACATCCTCGCCATAAAATAAGTACCTGCACCCACCATGATTTACAATGGAACGATTTGCTTCACTGCTAAAGCCGATGTCCATGAGCACTCGCAAGAAGTGGACGATTTCGTCTACACCGATGATACCATTGGGAAAGCCGAAGGCAGTTTAATCTTTACTTCTGATTTTGGCCAGTACTTCCCTAGCCGCAGTCATCATATAGATCACTTCATTAGCGCATAGGTTGAGTTTCATGCCTTTATCCAGCCAAGGTTGCAGTGCATCTACAGTATTCAAATGAATTCCGGCATATTTTCCTTTCTCTTTTGCCGACAGAATCACATGATCTACCGCAGCGATGAAATCAGGATTCTCATATTGTCCCATGATCCCCATGTTCTGAGATAAATCATTAGGTCCGATGAAGGCTGCATCAATACCTTCAATATCAAGCATTTTTGCGACATTTTCCACTCCCTCCGGAGACTCGATTTGTACCATAAGTATCGTTTTTTCATTAAGTCGGTTCATGTATTCAACTGCATTATCCACAGGCTCAAATCCCGTGTGCGGACGCAGCAGTGACACTCCTCGATTGCCTAAGGGAGAGTATTTGGCATATGACACTAGCAACTGCGCTTGCTCAACCGTATCTGCATTCGGCAGTAAGAGACCTGCTGCTCCCATTTCCATATATTTTAGCACCACTTCCCGCTTGACCTCAGGAATACGAATGATTGCAGCAATACCAACTTCCCGCGCCATTGACAGTATAGCGGCCACTGCGCCATAATCAATCGACCCATGCTCACAATCGATAACAAAATAATCAAATCCACATACTTTTAAAATTTTTGAGATTTCAGAGTTATCAAACATCGTGACCATTGTCCCTAAAACACTTTCACCGTTTTTCAAACGCACTTTCAAATTACTCTTCATAATAACTTACCTCTCTTATTCTATAAAAATTATTTTTAACTTTAGTACTTTTTTAGAAGACTGATTACAATACTTATCCAAGAAGAAAGTATAGAAATTAATTTTCATCCTTTCTTCTTGGATATTATTATCATTTTGTGATATCCCTTAAGATCCAGCGTAAACCATTTTCCCCTCTGGTATATGATTCATTAGGTTTTGTCTATTATTTCTGATGGCTTTCATCCAGTTGGATTTGTTTAACTTCACCAACAACAAACCACATGGACAGTGCCGCAAAGAGGATCATCACACTGGCAATCAGAAAAGCCTGCTGGAAATTCCCAGTCAATTTAAGCAACACACCAGTTAAGATTGGCGCCACAATACCAGAAAGCGCCCCGGCTGTATTCATAATGCCAGCTACACTTGCCGAACAATTAGAAGGAGCAATTTCTGCACACACCGACCAAAGAATAGTACTTGACCCTGATTCAAAAACCAATGCCAACACCATAAATATCATTGCGATCATCGCATTGTCAGTATACACAGCAACAATGACCGATGCCGCAATCATCTGACTGATTACGATCATCCCCTTGCGAGCTTTGGTAACACCGACACCGCGTTTAATCAGCGTATCGGAAAATAAGCCAAACAAGGGTAAGGCGAGAAAAGTCACAAACCAAGGCAGAGATGCATACCAGCCCATTTTAAGGACAGTAAAGCCACGCTCCATTACGAGATAAGCCGGCAGCCAGGTAATGAACATATTATATAGATAATCCTGGAAAAACTTACACAATACGATACCGATAATCGATCGATGTTTAAGCAATTGCAGCCAACTTACTTTGACACAGCCACAGTCTGATGTATTTGCATTCGATTTAGCTTCCTTAAAGGTCAAATACCACATAACAACCCATAATACACTAATTCCACCAGTAACATAAAAGGAAACCCGCCAATCCCACGTTGCAATCAAGTAAGCCATAAATATAGGCACTACGGCAAGACCCAGACGCATGCCCGCATTGTACAAACCAATGACAGTTGCTCTTTGATTCGTTTCAAAATTACTTGCAGTCACCTTTACATTACATGGCTGGATGGCTGCTTCTCCTGCACCTACACCAATTCGACACGCAATCAGATGAACTAAATTATGAGCAGCTCCGGTCACAGCGGTCATAACAGACCACACTAATGCTGATCCACCAAGAGTTTTCTTGGCACCATACTTATCTGCCATCCATCCAGCTGGAATATTCATAATAAAATAGGACCAAAAGAAAGATGATAACACAATCCCCATCATAGCTGGATCAAGATTTAACTCCTTCATGATCGCAGGCGCTGCGACGGCAAGGCCACCACGATCCATTGAATTAATAAAAGCACCCGAAAATAGCAGAAAAACCACCCAGTAACGATAAGCACCCATGAAGAATTCCCCCTCTTTAGTATTATGTAACTATCTCTCCAGAAAACAGGAACTAAAACAAACTCTCTCTGCTCACAACGTTTTTATAGCATATAAAAACCTCCACTTGTTTTTTGCCTTCCTTCGGCATTCGCTTCTGTAACCTCTTCACTGATCTAATCACATAGTAATATTTGCAAGAAGCGTGCCAATTTTTAAATTATTGAAAATTCACTAAAATTAAGACAATTTCATCAATATAATTATCAATGCAACAAAAACTGTAGCAAATAACCACAACACTAACCACACTTTTTTGTTGCATACCCGATCGTTATCATATATAATTTTCCCGTGTACACTCAGGCGCAGAATCCAGCTCCTCATCAATCATCTTTACAAAGGTAAAATATTTAGTAACAAAGAAGGGAGTCAAAGCGATGAAAATTGTTTTTATTGCTCCAGATAAACAACTGTACCTGCAAGGCAAGAAGATTATTAATGAGCTTGGCTTGGATAATGAAATTGATCTCTACCTTGCAAGGCTGAATAAGGCTGTTCCTCTAGCTAAAAATCTAGAAAATGAAAACGTCAGCGTTATCGTTTCCAGAGGTGGTACAGCCCAACTTATAATTGACTCCCAGGTTAAAATCCCCGTTGTTGCAATTCCAGTCACCGGTCAAGACTTAGCCCAATTATTTCAAGATGCAAAAAGAATAACAAACTTAGCCCATCCCAAACTTGTCATATCCGTTTTCCAGAACATGCTTGAGGACGTTGAGATACTGGCGAATATTCTGGGCATTGAATTAACCATTTATCCTCATCGGACAATCGAGGATATTCCCCGAATGCTGGAAAAGATCTCCCAATTAAAACCATCAGAAGTCAATGTTGTGGTAGGTGGAAAAAGAACCGTGCTGCTAGCAGCCAAGACTGGACTTAAGACACTCCCTATCCGTTCGGGGAACACTGCCTGTCGAACCGCATTCCTCGAAGCAAAAAAAATTGCTCTAGGCCGTAAAATTGAGAAAGAACACGTGCAGCGGTTTCAAGCCTTAGTGGAATGTTCTTCTGATGCCATTATTAACATTGATCAGAATAAAATAATCAGAGTATTCAATCCCGCAGCCGAGAGACTATTAAATTATAGAGCCAGGGATATGCTGGGACGTGAAATAGACATATTGCTCGACTTTATCAACCTTGATACTTGTCTGCGCGAAGGGCACGAGTCAATTGGGAATACTGTGCAGATCGGCACTATCTGGCTCTCTTATAATCTCGCTCCAATACTAGTGGACAACACAATTGTTGGCGCAATTATCACATTGCAGGATATTACCAGAATTCAAGAAATTGAAGCTCGTATCCGCAACGAAGTAATTGCAAAGAAATTTGTTGCAAAATATAAATTCCCAAATATATTGGGTACTTCAAAGCAGCTTGTAGAGGCTAAACGAATTGCACAGGAATTTGCCAACATTAATGCAACAGTGTTAATCACCGGCGAGTCAGGAACAGGAAAAGAATTATTTGCGCAAAGCATTCACAATGAAAGCCGAATAAAAAATGGTCCATTTGTTGCACTCAACTGTGCTGCATTGCCACCGAACCTGCTCGAAAGCGAGTTGTTTGGATATGTTGAAGGCGCATTTACGGGAGCCACAAAAAAAGGCAAACCAGGACTGTTCGAAATGGCTCACCGGGGTACAATCTTTCTTGACGAAATTTCCGGAATGGATCTGTATGGTCAAAGTCGTTTACTTCGTGTACTGCAAGAAAAACAAGTAATGCGATTAGGAGACGACAAAAATATACCATTTGATACAAGGATTATTGCTGCTACTAATAAAAATCTTGCAGAGTTAGTAAAAAACGGGCAATTTCGCCAGGACTTGTTTTATCGACTTAAGGTATTGACACTAAAGCTCCCTCCCTTGCAAAGCAGAGAAGGCGACGTAAAAGTTTTGACACAATTTTTTGTAGATTATTTTAATAAACAGCACTTTAAAAAGACTGAGCTTAGCCCTGATTCATTTGAATATCTCTCGCAATATCATTGGCCGGGTAATGTTAGAGAATTAATGCACTTCATTGAGAGATTGATTATAATCGCAACCGAAAAAACCATCACGAGTAACGTTATACGAAAATATTGGGAAGATAGCGAATATGAATCACTGCCTCCAACCTTTGCGACTGTAACAAACATCTCGCCTTTGCTTTCAGAAAAAGAGAGAATTGCTTTTGCATTGGCGCAATGCCGCCAGAACAGGACCCATGCTGCCCAAATATTAGGAATAGACAGAACCACTCTATATCGAAAATTAAGGACTTATGGATTCGAGGTCAGGAAATCATAATCACAGATCATTGGAAATGGACATAAAGGAACCATACGTATTATCACAAAATTTAAATTAGATTTGTTAAATCACCAATTAAAGACCCTGCAACAGACAAAGGATGAGTATAACTACTGCTTATAGTTATACTCATCCTTTGCCGCCCTATATGAGCTATTCCAAGACTACATTATAAGAAGTCTTACTATTTTTTCTTATTGCTTACTTCAACCTTAGCCATTTTTTCATAATATTTTACTAAACTACAATGATCCGCATCGCCCATACCATCCGTTTTAAGAGCTTGCATCATTTCCATGACGGCTGCCGTTAGCGGCAGAGATACGCCAAGCTCGTGAGAGGTTTCCAATACATTATTCAAATCCTTAATATGCAAATTAATTCGGAAACCAGGATCAAATTTGCGGTCTAGTACCAAAGGTGCCTTTGCGTCCAATACTGTACTGCCTGCGAGACCGCCACGAATTGCCTGATACACTAATTCCGGCTCAACACCAGCTTTAGCTGCCAATACCAGCGCCTCAGACATTGCTGCAATGTTGAGTGCAACGATAACCTGATTAGCCAGTTTTGTCACATTACCGGCTCCAATATCACCGGTTAATACAACGGCCCCAGCCATCGATTTTAAAACCGGAAAGCATTTATCGAAAATTTCCTGTTTGCCGCCAACCATGACTGACATTGTACCGTCAATCGCTTTAGGTTCACCGCCGCTTACTGGAGCATCCAGCATATCAATACCTTTCTCGGCTAATTTATCAGCAACCTCCCGACTTACCAGAGGTGCAATTGAACTCATATCCATGAGGATCATACCTGGTCTGCCTCCCTCAATGACTCCATTTACCCCCAATACCACTTGTTTCACTTGGGGAGAATTAGGCAGCATGGTAATCACAATATCGACCTGCTCTGCAATTTCTTTAGGAGTTGCAGCAGCTTTTGCTCCAGCCGCAACAATCTCATCCACAGCAGCTTGAAACACATCACACACTACAAGTTCATACCCAGCTTTCAACAAATTTCTACACATAGGTTTTCCCATTATTCCAAGGCCGATAAATCCTATTTTCATATTTTTTGCACCCCTATTTTTATTATTTTCACATATACCTACTTACTTTCTAAGTTTAGCTACCCCATCCTTTGCTGTATTCATCATATGTAAAACCTCATTAGACCATAAATTAAGTGTCATTCCTTTTTCTATCCAAGGCAGCAAGGCTTCAGAGGACATCAAATGAATTCCGGAATATTTTTTGCTCTTTTTTGCAGATAAAATTACATGATCTACTGCGGCAATAAAATCCGGATGCCCCAATTGCCCCATGATTCCCATACTTTGAGACAAATCACTGGGTCCGATAAAAACTGCATCAATGCCTGCTACATCCAGTATTTTATCCACATTTTCAACGCCTTGGGAAGACTCGATTTGTACCATAAGCACCGTTTCTTCATTGATTTTATTCATGTATTCAACGGCATCAACTACAGGTTCAAAGCCAGTATGCGGCCGCAATAATGATACCCCTCTGTTACCCAATGGAGAATATTTAGCATATTCCACCAACAATTGTGCCTGCTCAGCTAAATCTGTATTTGGCAGCAAGATCCCAGCTGCCCCCATTTCCATATATTTTAGCACCACTTCACGCTTGACTTCAGGAATGCGAATAATTCCAGGAATTGCCGCCTCTCTGGCAACTGCCAATATAGCAGCTACCGAGCTATAATCAAATGATCCGTGCTCACAATCAATCACAAAATAGTCAAACCCGCACACCTTTAAGATTTTTGCAATTTCTGGATTATCAAAAACTGTGATCATTGTCCCTAAAATACTTTCACCATTTCTCAAACGCATCTTTAGATTGTTTGTCATAACCAATTCTCCCTTTTTTATATAAAGCAGCAATGTTTTTTATACCTTATACAATGTTTCATTTTAGGCAATTACTATTTATCTCTTTATCTCACAAGACGCATCATTGGCAGGTTCAACAGTAGTTGCAATCGCTGCAATAGCCAAAATTCCAGTAAAAGACAAGTACATGAATACACTATCCCAACTATAATGATCTAAAAGATAACCCACCACGATCGGAGTAATCACATTGCCAAGCTGGCCACCCGTATTGATAACGCCATAGCAAAGAGGAAAGGTTTCTTTCTTTGCCAGGCCCATGGCATACACCCCAAAGGCAGGATAACTAAGACCCATAAATATGCCATTTACCAGCAGCATGGCCCCTAAGTAGAAAGGATTATTTGGTGCATAAACAAGAGCATAGAGGGTAAATATAATGCCAATAAAGCCAAGCATCATCATAGGTTTTCTTCGTTTTTCTAGAATACGATCTGAAATTAAGCCGCATAAAAGATTTCCTAGAACAGCGCCTACAAAGGGTGCTGATGCAAGAAACCCCATTTTTATGGTTGTAAACCCTTTTACCGATATCAGATACAGAGGTATCCAGGACGTAAATGTATTGGCTATGCCATTTACAACAAGATGTCCGAAGGCAGCGCCCATAAGATTCCACGAAAGAAATACTTGCTTAACCGTTTCTAATGGTTTTACTGGCCGGGTCCGAATTAATCGATCCAGCCATGCTAAATTATATTTTTTACCCGTCCCTGCATTTGCAGCGTCTGCATTGATTGGCGCTGGATCACAATTTTCAATAAATTCCACTTCAGCTGGTGAACAAAATTTACTGTCTCGCGGTGAATTCTTAACTAAAAAAGGCCAGACAATGGCTAATAGTATACCCGGAACAGCACAAACGAGGAAGACTTCACGCCAGCCATACATTTGAATAATAACCGCACCAACAATTGGCACCAATGCCGGACCAAACTTGGATGCAGCAATCCAAATCCCCATAGCTGTTCCTTTTTCCTGAGCAGGGAACCAGCGGTTAATAATATCTGTACATCCAATTCCCAATGGCCCTTCACCAATGCCAAGACCGAAACGATAAAATTTCAACAGCAACGGTGATGAGGTCGTCCCCATAAGAAAAGTAAACAGCGAGGTTATCGCCAGGAACACAGGAAACATAATAGAGCGAACTGTGTTGCTTACGTTCTTATAGAATAGGCCAATGGGAATCTGCACGATAGCATAAGCAGTGCTGAATAAGCTAATGATTGCTCCAGCTTCTGTATTCGTAATGCCAAATTCCTTTTTCATATACGGTAATGCAATCCCCATATTAGCCCGGTCGGCACATGCAACAGTCCATACAGAGAAAAGCAGCGCCATCACTACCCAACGATAATTAGTTCTTTTGCCTAAATTACTATTCGGCTTTATAGTACCTTCGATAGCTTGTGACATAGATAAATCCCTCCCATATTTAATAAACACCTATCCCCCTTGGAATTCAATCACTATTTACCGACTATTAACCATAGTATCTGCCTCCTTACGAGTAATTCGCTGTGCAGGTGATAGTATCACTTTCCTTGCACGTCCGACCCATGCATCCTAGTCAAAGCACATAATCCATCTTCAATCGTTATTTATTGCACATTTCATGCCACGATTCATAATAATGACAAAATACGTTTAACTTTCTGCGTCAGCTTATGATTTATCTCATTTATCAGTTAATTCTTAATTATTAACCGCCATATGTAATGTCACTTCTCCTATGGAAAACAAAAAAATGTTTCAAAATGCTACGTTTTTAAACGTTCCATTTTGAAACATATAAAATGATTGTGAGCATGTAGCCATCGATCCAGTCCAATCAAAAAAATAGTTAGCCGGTTGCACATGTGTGATGCGTTTCCGGCTAACTATTCTTTTTACTTCTCAATTCGCAATCCTTTCAGTTTACGCCACAAAGTCGTCCTACTGATCCCTAATTTGGCAGCTACTTTAGTATAACTAAATTCTTCTGACACAAGCATTTGTATGATCGCTTCACTCTCCATTTCCTGCAATGTATAATTTTTAGGAACAGTCATTGCCTCAGCATGGCCTGCTTTTAATGGCAGCAGCTCTTCAATATCCGCTTCCTCAATCATTGGACCTATTGACAAAAGCATCGCTCGCTCTAACATATTGGATAATTCACGTACGTTACCATTCCAGGAATAAAGCTGCATCAACCGAATCACCCGAGGATTAATCCCTTTGACTTCAAGATTAAGATGGGCAAAATGCCGTAAAAAGCTTTCCACAAGTTCTGGAATATCATCAACTCGCTCTCTAAGAGGAGGAATATAGAGTCGAAGTATATTTAGACGATAGTATAAATCCTTACGGAAGGTTTTTTCTTCAATCAAATTTTCCAGATCCTGATTCGTCGCAGCTATAACCCGTACATCAATTGGCATAATACAATCTGCTCCAAGGCGCATAACCGCTTTCTCCTGCAGAACTCTTAACAGCCTTGATTGCAGAGGCAATGGCATTTCACCAACCTCATCCAAAAAGATGGTTCCCCCATGAGCCAGTTCAAACAAGCCTACTTTCCCACCTTTCTTGGTACCAGTAAACGCACCTTCTTCATAGCCAAACATCTCACTTTCAAGTAAATTGGGAGGAAGAGCAGCACAGTTGATAGCTACAAAAGGTCCTGCTTTTCGCTTACTCAGATTATGAATGCTTTGAGCCAGCATTTCCTTACCAGTTCCTGACTCGCCGGTAATTAGTACTGTGGAATCGGTTCTCGCAAATTTCCGAGTTCGAATTTTGAGACTCCTTATTTTTTCTGAAGAACCAATAAATTGATCAAGAGTCATTTTTGCAATCCACCCTTTACCATGCAGTCTTTGCTTGATATTGCGGTCAAGCATCTCCCTGCGAGCAACATCTTCAAAGGATGCTATAGCAGTCTTTGAAGATGCAGGGATTTCGTCAGCAGATGAATCTATTATTTTATTTATTTTTTCAGTTCTTTCCGAATCTTTGCGTCGAGCCAGAACAAGAGCTTCCGCTTCCTTTATGGCTTTATATACAGCATTTTTACCTGATTCCAGAAGGATTCCCTTTATGCCTAGTTCAATTGCAATACCAGCAGCGCTGGCGCCGCCGATTATTACACTAGTGCCCGTGTTGATTGCCTTTTTTATTACTTCGTAAATGCTCTCTATTTCATCTTCTATAAGGAGCTCCTGTATAGAGATTCCTAAAATTTTTCCAGCTCTTTGACACTCATAAACAACACCCGAAAAACCAACTACCCCAACATTCTTATGTTCATCACTCACTTGCCCCAAGGCTTGCATGATATCCAGTGCGGTAACCTGGATATGCACCACAGGAATTTCAACGCCACTGCTAATGCACGAAGCGGTATAGCCCCTGCTAATGATTACTTCTGCACCTTTTGCAATTTCTTTTTCAGCTTCAATTACTCCTGTCCCCATGGGATTCAGTAAAACAACATTGATTTCGCTAATTAACTCTGCTGCTCTTTCTTCTATTACTTCCTGAGCAGCTTTATAAAGGCCGGGAAACGGTGCCATAACTGTCATTTTCATCGTCATTTTCTTTTCCCTTCTACAGTCTATCCTTATAGCAGCCAACTAACTTTCTCTTAACAAAATAACTCCTATGCTTTTTATAGCGAATACTAATGGCATTCTAAACTCTTTTTAATCTATCATATAAGTTAAGAACTTGACAACCAAATACAAACCTGTCGTATACCGAAATTCTTTTTTTTATCAAAATCTTTGGTATACATTAAAAAGAAAGTATGGAAATCAAGCTCCCATACTTTCCTTTTTATGTATATCACTTTTATTTCGAATTTACACAATATCATGCATTTTTTCTTGAATAATCTGCGTATTGCCAGCAATATTTTTTAATTGTTCAGACTCTTGCTGAGCTGATGATAGATTTTTTCTGAATCCTTTGTCGATTTCGAGGATTGAGCCTCGAATCGCCTGTAGAGTTTGATTGATTTGAGTTAATGACTCCGCTGAATAGGTAGCCAGTTTACGGATTTCATTGGCAACCACCGCAAAGCCTCGCCCTTGTTCCCCCACTCGTGCCGCCTCAATAGCAGCATTAAGACCGAGAAGATTGGTTTGGCTTGCAATATTTTGAATATATTCGAAGACTTGATTTAAAGCATTCAATTCAGTAACTGTCTTGTTTAAAAGAACTTCCATCTCTTGATATCGTCCCGCTGCCTCTTCCGATGCCGATGTCAATTGTTGTATTGCTGCAAAGGATTCGTCCAACTCATGGGTTACACTTTTTAAAAGTAATTCTCTAATCGCAGCAGCTTTATCTTTTTTTAATTCTTCTGCAATGATAATTGCAGCCATCTTCTGCAGTGGCTTGACCTGCTCTGGATCGCCGCTAATACCAATACAGCCAATCCTCTTGCCATCAAACAATATTACCCCATTATAACCAGGCTTTACTCCTTGTAATTGACTGGCATCTGCAACGGTTATAGCAACCTCCTGAGCCTGTCCATTCATAATTTTTTGCGCCCCGGCATGAATCGTCCCTAAACGTTCTGGCTGCTTGGTGGCAATAATCTCTCCGCCTTCTCCCATAAGATTCACATTACTGCCTGTTACTTCATAAATGATTTGAACAACTCTCTCGGCAAGTTCCTTAGGTACCTGATGGTTCCAAGCCAATCTTACACACCTCCATGACTATCTGACTCCATTCTCTTTTTGGGAAGAAAACAAAGCGGTAGACTATTCTTCTCCGTGAATATTCTAAATTTTTACAATTTTCATATTGCAAAAGCCCCTTTTATGAAAACTTCTCTTCCTGGGCTTCTATTTATCCTTTCCTTAGCTTTTTTAAAAAGCCTCAAACCTGCATGTTGAAGCAGGTTGAGGCCGGCACGAATCACTCTTACTGATTCACAATATTTACCGGTGTATTTGCCAAGAATTTTGCCAGATTAGCTACGGCAATATCCATTAGTC
>DJJR01000015.1 GCA_002434245.1 Pelosinus fermentans | reverse complement strand
ACGACAGGTTCCTTGTCCCAATTAAATCCACTATAATTGTCTTTCTGATCATTCATATCAACTAAAAGAGAAGCTGCCCATAAATTTACTAACAATTTATTATGGTAGCTTCTCTTTTATAATGTTAAATCCTGCTATATTTTTTATAAGCGTTTATCAAAGCAGTTTATGGGCAGCAAAAACTGTTCGACGCCAAAACGAGTTTAATGACTAGTATCCATTACAGGCATGGGAAACTTGGGATTTTGATAATTGTCAATGAGGAACCGGCTTTGTTCCTGATCAAATAGTGTATTATATTGAACTGTATTAACATAGGCATCATAGGCGGAAAACGGGTAAATGGCCACTAGATATAAGAACCACTCCGGCTTGATCGCGGCAATGGCTTGGGGAAAGTTGCCCAAAAGGGTCTGATGGATGGCCGGGAGGAGCTGGGACATGTATGACATGCCGATCCACCAGGTCAGCAAATAAAAGCTGGTAGGAATTCGGTGGCTATAAAGATGACCCAGGCCAGGCATGAGAAGGGACCACGCTGCCGCCACCCAGGGATTTCGTTTCTCGATGAATCCGATGTCCCATGTGCCGATTTTAAAGGGAACAATTGCTGAATCCTCTCGTGCGGCAAGGATTGCATATTTGTTTAAATCAACAGTGAGCTGGTAGCTGCTCCAAGTGGCAAAAAGCTGCAAAGGAGCATAAAAAAGCAGCCACCTGGTATCGAGGACCTGTTTAACCAATTCAGCTTGACCGGTAAATCCATAGATAATCGCCTCGTTGATATGTGCCATGGAGTTTGTAATGGTCGCCCCAATAATCAGCAGAAACCCTTTTACATAACTCCCCATGATGAGAAATCCTAGACCTGGAAACACTGCTGACCAAAAAGCTGTTACCCAAGGGTTTTTTACATGAAGCAGATTAATTGTGAGTTCACTCACAATTCCTTTAGGACGGCGTTGATTTCTTATGGACTCAGGTTGTTTCTTTTCCATTACTTGCCGCCCCATTTCCTATCGTATTGCGCAGCCGGTCCAACTTGCCTACCCCAAGGGCCATATTGTCCCAAAGCACTTTCTCTACCATTTCGTATTGACTGTTGTCGCAGTAAACAGTAAGTACTACTTCTGTATTGTTACACTCCCCGGCTTTGACTCGGTTACGAGGTGATTTTGTCTTCTTGTGGCCAAATATGTTTCCATAAAAGTAATCAAGCAGGAAGCCGATAATTGCTCCGCTCAGTAGTCCTATCAATCCCCAGATAATCGGCCCCCAAGCTAAGACAAAGCCATATATAACGCCTAACTCCATAAGTATTGCTCCCAGAACCATGGCCCCGTCAAATAAGCTAATCCCATCTGCCCGATGAATGCTATCCAGGACCATTCTTTCCTCCACCCTTTTGTCCAAAGGAACTGCCAAGATATGCTCTCTAGCGATCCCGCGCTTCTCCAGATCGGTTATGGCCAATTCAAGAAAGGCCGAATAGTCAAAGGACGCATAGACGTACAATTAGAACCCACCTTATATTTATTCTGGTACCGGGAAATTTGCACTTTGATAGTTGTCAATTAAGAATCGCTTCTGTTCTTGCTCGAACAATCTGTTATACTCTACTGTGTTTACATAAGAATCATAAATTGAGAATGCGTAAATGGAGGGTAGAAAGAGCAGCCATAAAGGATCAGCTACCGTGGTGGCGCCAGCAAAGTCACCCATTGCAGTGAGGTGAATACATGGAAGAAGGTTTCCCTTATAAGCGATGAAACTCCACCACGCCATCGTATAGAAACTGGCAGGGACTCTATGGGTGTATAAATGACCTAGGCCGGGAGCTAAAAGGGATAACGCTACCGCCATCCAGGGCTTCCGCTTATCTAAAAAGGCGATTTCCCAATTGCTGATTTTAAAGGGTATCATGCCGGAATTTTCTCTATCAGCCAGAATGGAAAATTTGTTTAGGTCTACAGCAAGCCCGTATCCTCCCCAAATGGAAAAGATATATATCGGTACATAAAGGAGCAAGCAATTGGTATCTACTACCTGTTTGGCCATCTCAAAGCGCCCTGTGAAGCTATACAATATCCCCAGGTTCAATTTGGAATTGACATTTATAAAAGCTTCCAGGAATATTAAAATAAAGCCTTTTACATAACTTCCCAGGCTCATGTAAGCATAGCCAAGGTAAGAAGCTGACCACCAGGCGATTACCCACGGCGTTCTAAGGTGGATAAAATTTACAGAAATTGGTTTCACGATTCCCTTTGGGCGGCGTTGGTTTCTTATTGATTCGTGCTGTTTTTTTTCAGTCATCTACACACTTTCCTATTCGACGGGAATGCTGCCAGGCGATCGCAGTCGCGAGGGTTATGACAAAACTGATTAGGAATAGGTTTAGGATCGCCAGGCCGGCGCCATCGAATTATATTGCTGGTTTCCTAATAGGTAACGGTTCGCGTGTTGTTTTGCTAATATAGTCTTTATTCTCCCATCAAAGGGAAATTCTATACACATTAGTCGACTAGCGCAAGTTAACCCGATTATCTCAATCCCAGCTAATAAGCTAATGAAATAACAGGCTCTTTGCTGGCTCGCTAGACAATACCACCTGCCGAGTAGCAATGCGCTCCATCAAGAGGTTGCTATGAGTTACAACAATAAGTCCTATCTTTCTTTCTGCCACTTCAGTTAATAGGAAATTCCATACTTGGCTTTGGGTAATTAGATCAAGCATCGTACTGATTTCGTCAGCAATGAGAAACTTTGTCCGTTTGCCCAACGCTCTGGCAATACAAAAACGCTGCACTTCTCCTCCGGATAATTCTCCGGGAAAACGATTAAGCCAATCACGCTCAATCCCTAATCCATCCATAATCCGCTCGTCTATTCCATCGCCTTCTGCAATTATGTCTTTCATGCGCAGCCTTGGATTAACAGCTTTTTCCGGGTGCTGCCATATCATCTGTACCGGGCAATAGCCCTGGATTTTGTAAATATCTTTTCCGTCTAGGAGTACCTGGCCACTTGCAGGCTTTATATAGCCTGATAAAATTTGGCACAGCGTAGTTTTTCCAAAACCGCTGGGTGCGACAATACCGACTCGTTCATGATTTTCTATCGTGATCTGAAATTGATCGAGTATCTTTACACCTTTTTTATAGCCGAAAGATATCCCCTTTGCCTCTAACCTCATGGCCATCATCCCTCACTTTGCATGGATACAGCGAACTCTTCCGAAGCGAATCAGCTGTTCCTGAATATTTCCTTCACATTCCGGTGTAAGCTGAGGACACCGTGGACCAAAAGGACATCCATTGGGCATATCTTTTGCATATGGCTGCTTTCCGGGAAAAGGATGAAAGCCATTTTGAGGCAAAGCTCGCCACAATGCTTTCGTATACGGGTGCCGAAGGGTATCAACTGATTGGAAGTCTGCCACCGGAGCCTCTTCCACGGTGGTACCTGCATAAAAAACAGCAATGCGATCAGCTACTTCTAACGCTAATTCAATATCATGGGTAATGAGAAGCACACCGTTCCCCTTATCGGCAAACTCACGAAAATGACTCATGGCTTTTTTAGCGGCTTCTAAATGAAGGCCGGGTGTAGGTTCGTCGGCAATGATCAAACGCGGACTTTCCATCATTGCAGTAGTGAGAAGAACTCTGCGGGCCATACCGCCTGATAATTCAAAAGGATACAGATCAGCGGTGTTTTGTGGCAGCTTATAAAAATCGAATAATTCTTCTTGTTTTGTGCGAACACTCTCTTCGTCTTGTTCTTTCCTCACTTGCCTGCCAACCTTTTCTAAAGGATCAAGATAGGTCACGCTCTGAGGAACTAAAACGATTTTTCCCCCACGCAGCTCCTCAATACGTTTTGGCGATAACAATTCGTCCTCAAACCAGATATTGCCCTCAGCATCACAGTTGCGCGGCAAAATTCCCAAAATAGCATGAGCTAACAGGCTCTTTCCCGAGCCACTGGCTCCTACCACAGCAACAAGCTCTCCCTCGCCCACGGAAACGTTTAAATTTCGAATGACTTTTAAATCAATTTTACGCAAACCTTTCTCATATTGCGTAAAAGAAACAGACAGGTTTTTTATCTGTAAAATATGTTTATGATTCATGCAGGACAACGCTTCTACCTCCTTACTCCTGGGCACTATGAGGATCAATCATCTTACGCAGACTTCCTCCGACCAAATCAAAAAGTAACACTGTAGTCATCAAGACCATTCCAGGGAAAAGTGCCAGCCACCACATCCCCAGTGATAAATACTTCATACTTTCCGACAAAATAATGCCAATACCAGGCTGTTCTGGCGGCAGACCAAAACCCAGAAAGGTAAGAGCTGCCTCATGCAATATGGCATGGGGAAAAAGCAGTACTAATCCAACCAGAAATTGCGGAAACACATGAGGGATCATATGCTTCACGACGATTTTCATTTTGCTTTGCCCTAACTTTCCCGCGATCTTTATATAATTTGCTTCTTTTAGCTGAAGGATTTCTCCACGAATTATTCTGGTCAAAACGGGCCAGTGACTTATGGCCACAGCGACAACGACGCCAAATGTACCTCTTCCGATAGCATAAGAAATCAAAATCAGCAGTAACAGGTGAGGAATACCCATTACTAAGTCGATAAACCAGGTTATGACGGCATCTACCTTTTTTCCTAAGGTTGCGGCAGCCGCTCCCAAAATAGCTGCTATAACGGCACTGATCACCGAAGCAAAAAGCCCAATATAAATGCTGATAGACATCCCTTTCAAGGTACGAGCGAGCATGTCTCTGCCCAGCCAGTCGGTACCGAAAGGATGAGCTATCTGCGGCAAGAAGTTTTTCTGGGTAAAGTTCGTTGTTATCGCTATATCTCCCACCAGAGTGCCAATCACCGTAATAGCCAATAAAAAAATACTGCCAAAAGCCAGAACCAACAGGGTCTGACTTCGTTGATTCAATCGCTTTCTTTGATATTTCTGCAAAATAGTTACAGAGCCGGTATTATTCATATGCACTTCCCCGCCTTATTCTAGGGTCAATAATCCCATATAAAAGATTGGCAATTAAATTACCGCCAAACACTAATGCTGCACTGATCACTGCAATACCAAGTAAAAGAGGCGCGTCGCCGCCTAAACCGGCAGAAACAGCAGCTTTCCCTAAACCCGGATAGGAAAAAACTTGTTCTACCAGAACAGAACCGCCGAAGATTTCACTGATTGATGCAAATTGCAGCGTTATGGCTGGAAGCATAATATTACGAAGAGCATGATTCCGTATAATCGAAAATCTACTTTTTCCCCGCGCTTTGGCAAAAAGGATGTAGTCTTCCCCCATAATATCGATCATTTTTTCTCTGGTATGCAGAGTAATGTTGGCAATTCCAATTACACTCAACGTTAAAGCAGGCAAAATCAAATGCTTTATGCTGTCAAAGATTGAAACTTCTGCGGCATTTACCCCAATTGGCACACTAAGTCCAATGGGCAAGATCTGCAGCCATACAGAAAAAATCATCACTAATACCAATGCCAGCCAGAAGGTTGGCATACTGGCAATCAGTAATGAGTAGCCTTTAATGGCTTTATCAATCCAACGGCCGCGATATAAACCAGCAACAATTCCAAGTATGAATCCCAATAAACCCGAGAAAAGCCATGCAGTCATCATAAGAACCATTGAGTTCATAAATTTTACCTGGATAACACTAGAAACAGGCTGACGGTAGAGCAGCGATGATCCCATATCTCCCTGAATAAAATCGGTAAACCAATTCCAATATCTTTCGATTGGCGGTGTATTTATGCCAAAATAAGCTTCGAGTCTAGCCAGATTTTCCGCACTCATATTTGCCATGCCAACTTCACCAATGTATGCACGAACTGGATCAACAGGCGATGCTGAAACCAGGATGAAAGAAAGAATACTTACGGCAATTAACAGTGAAATTATTTTGATTATACTTTTTCCGATATATTTTAAAATGCCGGAATATGGTCCTATATCCATAAGAAATACCTCATTTTAAAAAAGAATAAGCCTATGGTACAGAAAATATCTTATTCTTCTGTACCATAGAACAAAAATAACATCGATTATTTCCAAGACCATTGGTGAACATTATTAATAATTGTCCAGCCATAACCATGAGGATGAATTTTTTTATCAATTACATTCAGATTTTCTCTGGCGAAATAAATGTGTTTGATTTCCACCAGCCATACCCAAGGGGAGTCAGCTTGAGGAGTCACACCAGCAGCACCATCCCATTGTGCTTTTTTCCATAATGGATACGATGCTTCCACAGAAGTAGCTGCTAATGCTTCGTCAATGTATGTATCTACAGTGGGATTGGAATAAGAAGCATAGTTTTTACCAGTATAATAGTGACTCCTAACTCCGGTAGGAGAATGCGATCCGGCACCAAAAACATGAGGCGTCTCATAGCATAATGTTGCAATTTGATCCCAGCTTGAGCCTATCGGATTTACTTTTATGCCTACCGGTTTTAGCATTTCTTTCACAGCCATAGCAATTCCAGTTCGAACGGAGTTTGATGAAATATAGAGAAGATCAAACTCGGCTTTTAAGCCTTGTTTTTCATAAATACCTTCTGGATTTAATTTCCATCCGTCTGCTTCTAATATGGCTTTTGCTTTTGCGGGATCATAGGCTACTTTCATGGCCTCATTTTCCCAAGGTTCATTAACGCTGTCACTATAAGCCACTGAGCCATAACCGTTAAGAACATTCTTTACGATGCTCTCCCGATCAATAGCACAAGCAATTGCCTGGCGGATCGCCAAATGGGAAGTAACATTATTGCCGGCAGGATAGGTTTCTCCATTTCTCTTAGCAGGTGTCTTATTCCCTGCAGGAACAGTGGGGAGATTTAGGCCACGAATATCTTCCGTATTGAACGAAAGGATATTATATCCTTTTATCGGATTAACGGTATAAGACGGAGCTGTATAGGCCACATCTACTTGTCCGCCTTGAGCCGCGGCATAGGAAGCATCTTCCGACATAAAAACAATCGAAACTTTCTTCATTTTTGCTTTTTCGCCATAGTAATTCGGATTCGCTTCTAAAATTACTTGCTGGCCTTTATCCCATTGTTTCAGAATATATCGGCCGGAACCAATCGGATTTTTACCATAAGTTGCTGCATTATATGCATGTTCGGGAACAATACCAACAACGGCAGCCGTATAAGCAAACGCTGAATAAGGCGTATTAAAATGAAAGACCACAGTCGTATCATCAATGGCTTCGACCGATTTTAGCATAGATAAATCTGTCTCGGTCGCCTGCTTCATAGCATTATTATAGGTAAAAGCCACATCTTTTGCAGTAAGTGGCACACCATCCGTAAATTTTACATCAGATCGAATTTTAAAAGTCCATGTGAGACCATCCGGCGAAATCGTATACTCTTTTGCCAGGTCATACCCAATCGTAATATCATCTTTTGTAATTAATAAGGTACTTTGAATTAAAGGATCATGTGTATGCTCACCGGCAGCCCAGCCCATAATCGGATCGAATCCAGCAGCAGGCTCTGATTCAACATCCATGGCAATTACGACACTGTCTTTTGTCGACGTACCTGCATCAGTCTTATCTGCTTTACTACAGCCAACTAATGTAAATAAGAAAATTACTAGTAAACACAACGCTAAATATCTTTCCTTCTTCATACTTTCCTCCAAACATTTTTTTCCTTTTACGTTATACCTTGCCTTACTACACTCAATAGTAGAAAAGTCCGACTAATTACCTCCTTTTCAAACACCATTAAGGTGTTTTCAAAAACAATCAATTTCCCAGTTTTCTACTATTTTTATTTTTTGCAAAAAAAAATGTAGCAGAAAACTGGGGCAAGTCTTCTCCCCAATGGTTTCATACCACAGTTTTAGATCTATATAGTTATGTATTGTCTAAAAGTTAGAATATGGCTTCTGCCATATTTATAAAATTTCCATAATTCTATTTTTACTAAATTATAACAGCGAATGATTATTCTGTAAAGATGCATGTCAAAACTACCATAATCATAACCTATAGTTATCATATCATGATTATTCAATATTTTTATTATTTTCATAACAGGAATATAATAAAGATAAAAATACATTTAGTATTCAGTATACTGTATTTTTTATACGTTAGAAGGAGAGGATATACTCCCCTATGGTGCCTTATTCGCAAGTTGAGAAGCAGAGATTTCTTTAAGAAGATTTTATAGCTGCCATACCAATATCTATCAGAATTCTAAAACCCTATCACAACTGAGTAATACAATCGTTTTATAATTTTTACTTATTTAGGAGGATTCATTATGTCATTAGTCAATGTAGAATTATCAGAAAAAGTGGGCATTATTACGCTAAATAATACCCAGAAACTAAACGCATTAAGTGCCCAGCTCGTCGATGATATTATTGAAGCACTTAATAATTTTCAAAAACAGAAGATCCATATTATTATTTTGCGTGCTCCAGAGGGATCAAAGGTATGGTCAGCAGGTCATGATGTTAAAGAATTACCATCAAAAATGAGAGATCCTTTAAGTTATTACGATTCACTTGAGGTACTTTTACGAGCTGTGGAAGAATACCCCGGTCCAGTTATTGCAATGGTACACGGCAGTGTCTACGGTGGGGCTTGTGACTTAATCATGACTTGTGATATGGTGATCGCAGATAAAACCGCTAAGTTTGCCATGACTCCTGCTAAGCTTGGAGTTCCCTATAATTCTACAGGTATCTTACATTTTATGAATCGTCTACCGATTAATATTGCTAAGGAGATGTTTTTTACTGCTGAATTAGTACCCGCGGAACGGGCTTTACATGTAGGCATTATCAATCATTTAGTTGCAGAAGAAGAACTTTTCTCTTTTACATTAAATTTAGCTGCGACAATCAGCACCCGGTCGATGCTATCGATTGCGGTAATTAAAGAACAGTTCCGTGTTTTATCAAAAGCATATGCTATCACACCATCGGCATTTGAACGAGTACAGGGAATGAGGCGTAAGGTTTATGACAGCCATGATTATGAAGAAGCGATTACTGCATTTTTAGAAAAACGCCCGGCAAATTTTAAAGGCGAATAAGTTTTCTTCACAACTAGGGACATGGGAAGTAGAAATTTTAAATGGTAAGAATATCATGTGATTAATTCTGCTAACTTTTCACCTTTTATTTCTTCTGCTTTCCATGGTATTACTGCAAAGTTACCTTGTGCAATTTCATCCACTTTATTAATCCACACAATCTCATGCAAGGATTTTGTTTTTAACAATGGGCTTTGTGTATTCGTCATTAACAGGCTTGAATTAATAACCCACCATTTGTTATGAATCCCTGCTCTTTTTAAATCGTCTTGTAACCTCATGGCTTCATATACAGGCGTCGCTTCTGGAAGAGTTACAATGACAACTTCTGTTTCTTTTTTGTCCCGTAATCTAGGAAGCAGGTTCTTTACTGATTCTGGAATATCGCCATGGGATTTTTGTATTTCGTTATGATAACTTTGTGTAGCGTCTAATAACAATAACGTGTGACCTGTAGGTGCTGTATCAATCACTACTACCTCATCATCAGCCTTATCAACAATCTCAGCAAAAGCACGGAATACAGCTATCTCCTGTGTGCAGGGAGAGCGAAGATCCTCTTCTACATAAGCAATATCTTCCTCTTTCATTGTCTCTCTTGCCTTTGCCAAAACCGCTTCTGTATAGTTACCCAGCTCTTGTTTCTCATCAATCTTACTTAACCTAATTCCATGACTTTCTTCTACGACAAATTTTAGATGATCTGCTGGGTCAGTAGTGGTTAAGTGAATTTTTATACCTTTTGCAGCAAGACCAATAGCAATAGCCGCTGCTAATGTTGTCTTTCCTACTCCCCCTTTGCCCATAGTGAAAATCACTCTTTTTTGTGATCGGTAGAGATCTTCAATTAACTCTTTAACCTTTGGCAACTCTTCTTGATTTAACTTATGGCTTTGCGTTTCTAAATAATCTTCTTTTAATAGCATTCTTATATTTTTGATTCCTGTGATATTATAGGCCCGCAGTGGAATCTGATAGGTTTGGACTCCTTGTAAATGTTCCGATATATTTTCTAATGCCCCTTGTTGTTTCGCATATAATTGTTCTGCCACTTCATCATTTTCAACGTCTAGCTTCAATACACCATTTACAACTAATAGCTGATTAGTAACCCCTAACTCTTGTAGTTCTTTAGAAGCTCTTTCCGCTTCTTGCAGTGGAGAATATTCAGGCCTAGCCAGTAAGATGAGTGTTGTCTTTGTCCCATCGGTTAGGGTATTAACAGCATTCTTGTATACTTCTTTCTTACTTTCCAGTCCCGATAATTGACCTAAACAAGATGCCCCATGCGTACTTCCACTAATAAAATTACTCCATGCAGATGGCAGCTGCAGCATTCGCAAGGTATGACCTGTTGGCGCTGTATCAAATACTATATGATCATATTCTGTTTGTAATTTTTGATCTGTTATAAAGTTAGAAAACTCATTAAAAGCCGCAATCTCCACAGTACATGATCCTGAAAGCTGTTCCTCCATATTCTTTATAACACTGGGTGGCAGTTTACCTTTATAAGGTGCGATTACTGATTCTTTATATGCCCTGGCGGCTTCTTCCGGATTTAGATTTGCCACTACAAGATTAGGTACTTCTTGAATGGGAGTACCTTTACTATCCAGATCAATACCAAAAACATCTTGTAAGTTGGATGCGGGATCGGTACTGACTAATAATACTTTTTTCCCTTGATCCGCTAAAGTAATGGCAGTTGCACAAGCAGTTGAAGTTTTTCCCACTCCCCCTTTGCCTGTAAAAAATAAATACGTAGTCAGATTTATATTGTCAGGATTAAAGGTTTTATACATGTAGTTCCTCCTAATTTTTGTTTAGCAGCATCCACCTTCATCACAACAACATCCTTGTTCTTTTTCAGGGACTATGCTTGCTAATTCTTCTATAGGCAGACCCGCCCATTTAGCAAATTCAGCTTGTGTAGGATATTCTCTAGTTTTAACTACTTCTCCATCTACTACTGTAATGGGTAAGACTTCTACTTCCTCTTTCATTAAATACTCATTTACCTTCTTATGATCTATAAAAGCTTGAGGTTCAGCCGAAAGACCATAACGGATGACTGTGATCCCCTTTTTATTGAGAGTATTGATAGTTGTAGCCACCCTTAAAAGCTCTTGATCAATCCCTGGTCCACAGATTCCTGTTGCACAACACATTGCTGGATCAAATATTTCAATTTTACTCATTTCTATCTCCCCTTTGTTTTAGTAATTAGATTACCTCATATTATGCACATATCCTTATATGTGCATATATGCATTCATGCTTTAATAAGAAGGTGTTAAGCACCTGTATTTTCTAAAACCCCGCATTCACCGTTTTGTTCCCGATAGATTTTAAGTTTCTCTATATCATGCTGATATTGGGGATGATTGGCAAGATCTTCCTCTAATAATGTTTTGATAAATGAATATTTTTTAATGATATCTTTGTTTATACCATAATATACCCACTGCGCTTTTTTCTCGCTATAGATAATTCCTGCGTCGCGAAGTTTAGCCAGATGCCTAGACACGTTGGACTGACTACTTTGGATTATGGCTTCAATTTCGCATACACACAAATTTTCAACTCGTAATAAACTCACAATGCTAAGTCTAGTTTCATCACCTAATGCTTTTAATACCCGTGTTAAATTCAATGTTTTAACCTCCTTGCCAGCAATCCTATTCCGTCAATTACTATACTGTATGTTAGCTGCTTGAAATATGTGTTATATGATTATATTCAATTTTGATCATATACCATATATTTCAATTTGTCAATATCGTGGTTCTTGTAATTTCTCCTAGCACTTTTGTAGCAAATACTTGTTGCTGGACACAAGTTACTTAATACGGAACTTCCGTCATTCTTGTTTTTTCTGATTATACATAAGTCTACCCCATAGGGTAGATTTTTTTATTTCTACTCTATAGGGTATTTTTTAAAAATTCGTTTAAAGATTCTTTTTCTATTTGAAATTAACATTACCGAACTGTCTGCGGGCACTTAATAACAATTCGGTTACAGAATCTAATTTTTCTTTAGTCGCTCGGAATTTAGGAATACTAACGCTTAGGGCAGCAATTATATTGCCGTTGGACTCCAAAGGCACAGCATAGCAACATAGTCCCTTGGTGGTTTCTTCGTATTCTTTAGCAATATGCTCTTTTCTAATTATTGATAAGTGATTATTTAAAATATCGAAATCCGTAATTGTATGCTCTGTATAGGGAAATAAGCCCTCTGGATATAATTTTTTTACTTCTTCAATATCATAGTTGCTTAATAAAGCTTTTCCTAATGCGGTACAGTATGCAGGAAGTCTTTTTCCAACACGAGAGATAATGCGAATATCCAGGCCTACTTCGGGTTCCTCTTTTAAAACGTATAAAACATTGTTTCCTTCTAACACCCCCATTTGGCAGATTTCTTTAATTTCAGTAACAATACTTTTCATTATAGACTTGACGAATTCAAGCATGTATTCATCTTGAGAATAAGAAGATCCAACGCAAAAAGTGGAAATGCCTAGTTTATAGCGAAAAGAATCCTTACCGAGTTGGATGTAATTCATATCAGTCATCGTTTGCAAGATAGGGTAAAGCGTGCTCTTAGGAACCGAGATAACTTTCGATATTTCTGTAAGAGTTAATCCATCTGTATTAACAGATAAAAGATTTAATATATTTAATACTCGTTCTGTAGGTTTATGAGACATAAATACTCCTTGTAAAAATAAAATTTTGTATCACTACCATTCTATTGATTTTAAAAAAGATTGTCTACTTAAATATGAATTGTAATGTACTCGCTAAGCATAATCAGGGGCAATGAAAAGTTAAAAGACTATTGCGAATAATGGCATAAGTGTGCTATTATCTAGTTAATAATTCTTATAAAAGAATCAAGTTCGTATATAAGAATTATTAGCATGCGCATGTTAACTGTAATTCGATTTTAAATTTATAAAAGGAGTGGTTAACACCAGAAAGAAATCCCGTCATGTAGGTCATAGTCTTTGGAATATCATGAAACTGTAAGGAGGGAACTGTTATGTCAATGAAAACAATTTATGATGTAAAAGATGTATCTATATATAACATCTACACTCATGCTGAGGGACCAAAAGGAAAGTTACCTTTTAGTGAAGAGTTCTTAAAAGAATCGCCAAGTGGACATATTTTTGGAATGACTCTAAATGCTGGTATGGGTTGGAATCCGGAAAAACTTAATGATGATGATGTACTCATTTTAAGTACTCAAGGGGGAATTCGTGGTGAAGACGGCAGCACCATAGCTGTGGGGCTGCATACAGGTCACTTCGAATTAGGTTTGCAAATGCGCGCAGCCGCAGATGAATTGGCACACCATGGTGTCGTACCATATGCAGCGTATGTTACGGACCCGTGTGACGGGAGAAGCCAGGGAACTACTGGTATGTTTGACTCGTTGCCTTATCGCAATGATGCTGCAACCGTATTTAGACGATTGGCGCGGTCTCTTCCAACAAGAAAAGCGGTAATGGGTATTGCTACTTGCGATAAAGGCTTGCCAGCGATGATGATGGCGTTGTCATCAATGCATGATGTTCCGACTGTTCTTGTGCCAGGTGGTGCAACGCTCCAACCTGTAAAAGGTGAAGATGCTGGAACGGTTCAGACTATTGGTGTTCGATTCGCTAGTGATGAAATTTCTTTTGATGAAGCGGCAAGAGTGGGTTGTAGAGCTTGTGCATCTGCCGGTGGCGGGTGTCAATTTTTTGGAACGGCAGGAACCTCCCAAGTAATAGCGGAAGCACTGGGACTCGCAATTACACATTCTGCTTTAGCACCTTCCGGGCAGCCTATTTGGGAAGAAATTGCAAGGCAGTCTGCCAGAGCTGTGATGGAATTAAAGGAAAAGGGTATTAAAACAAGAGATATTATTACTGATAAGGCAATTGAAAATGCAATGGTTCTACATGCGGCATTTGGCGGTTCGACAAATTTACTTCTTCATTTGCCAGCGATTGCTTTTGCAGCAAATTGCAAAGTGCCTACAGTAAATGACTGGGCTGCTATTAATAAAAAAGTTCCTCGTTTAGTAAGTGTTATGCCAGTTGGTCCGGTTAACTATCCAACGGTAAGCGTCTTTTTAGCCGGTGGAGTTCCAGAGGTTATGCTTCGCTTAAGAAAACTTGGTTTGCTGCATGAAGATGTTATGACAGTTACAGGCGATACATTAGGAGCTAACTTGGATTGGTGGGAAACATCTGAAAGACGTAAAAAATGCAGGGAGCGTTTAGAAGCATTAGATGGGGTAAATCCTGAAGATGTAATTATGAATCCTGCCAAAGCTAGAGAGAGGGGATTACGATCTACCGTAACATTTCCTGTTGGAAACATTGCACCGGAGGGATCTGTTGTTAAATCTGCAGCCATTGATCCAACGGTGATTGATGACGATGGCGTATTCAGACACACTGGCAAGGCGAAAGTATTTACATCCGAAAAGTCAGCAATTAAAGCAATAAAAGATAAGAAAATACAAGCTGGCGATATTATGATTGTTATGGGTGGAGGTCCAAAAGGAACCGGTATGGAGGAAACTTACCAGTTGACTTCAGCATTGAAAAAACTACCTTTTGGCAAACATGTTTCTCTGATTACGGATGCTAGATTCTCTGGTGTTTCTACAGGAGCTTGCTTTGGACATGTAGGACCTGAAGCATTGGTTGGCGGGCCACTGGGTAAATTGCAAGATGGGGATTTGATCGAGATTATTGTTGATGGAAATCAATTCGAAGGCTCACTTAATTTCATCGGAACCCAAGAAAATCAACTTTCCTATGATGAGGCTGCCGAAGTATTGAAAAAACGAGAGGTGCATCCAGGATTGCAGCCAGATCCGGATTTGCCTGATGATACTAAATTGTGGGCAGAACTTCAGTCCATTAGTGGTGGAATATGGAAAGGCTGTGTCTATGATGTAGATAAAATCATCGAAGTTATTGAAGCTGGGAAAAAGGTTTTAGCAGATAAGAAAAGTAAACAACACCGGTAAAAACTAGGAGGTAAGTCTATGCCATTAGTAATTGTAGCAATAGGCGTCATTCTATTAATTGTTTTGATTTCTAAATTTAAATTAAATACATTTGTTGCACTCCTGATCGTATCATTTTGTGTAGCGCTTACACTGGGCATTCCTATGGAAAAAGTTGTTTCCACGATAGAAACCGGTATTGGCGGAACGCTGGGGCATATTGCGCTCATATTTGGTTTGGGTGCTATGTTAGGCCGGCTAGTGGCTGATGCTGGTGGTGCGCAACGAATTGCAATGACCTTAATTAATAAATTCGGAGAGACAAAAATAGAGTGGGCCGTTGTAATTTCTTCATTTATTGTTGGAATCGCAATGTTTTTTGAAGTAGGGTTAGTATTGTTGATTCCTATTGTATTCTCGATTGCAAAAGAGATGAAAGTGTCACTATTATCTTTGGGTATCCCAATGCTGGCTGCCTTATTGGCGACACATAGTTTTCTTCCGCCACATCCAGGTCCTACGGTAATCGCTGGGGAATATGGAGCTGATATTGGAAAAGTCTTGTTATATGGCATTATTGTAGCTATTCCCACAGTTATTTTTGCGGGTCCTGTCTTTACTCGACTGGCAAAAAAAATAGTTCCTTCGGCATTTGCGAAAAGAGGAAGTATTGATTCTTTGGGCGAACAAAAAGAATTTAATCTTGATGACACGCCAAGTTTTAATATTAGTTTGTTAACAGCCATGTTTCCGGTGATTCTGATGCTGATCGCTACTGGTGTAAAAATGATACTCGGCAACGCTGGGGCTGACAATGTTGTGTTTAAAGTGATTGCATTTATTGGCGATCCATCCGTAGCAATGCTAATTTCTTTAGTGCTTGCAGTGTATACTATGGGGCTTAATAGAAATATTTCTATTAAGGAAATTACCAGATCTTGTTCGTCAGCAGCAGCCTCTATCGGTATGATGTTATTGATTATTGGTGGCGGTGGAGCTTTTAAGCAAGTGCTTATTAATGGTGGGGTCGGTAAGTATATAGCAGTTTTATTTGCTGGGACATCTATGTCCCCAATTCTTTTAGCATGGATTGTTGCAGCGATATTGCGTATTTCTTTAGGGTCAGCAACTGTTGCGGCGATATCCACGGCTGGTTTAGTTATTCCGATGTTAGCTCAATATGATGCTAATTTGGCATTGGTCACCCTAGCAACAGGCTGCGGCAGTGCCATTGCATCACATGTTAATGATGCTGGATTTTGGATGGTTAAGGAATATTTCGGCTTGACTTTGAAAGAAACGTTTGCTACCTGGACATTGTTATCGACAATTACTTCTGTTGTAGGGCTGATATTTATTTTGGCACTTGATGCAATACTTAAATAGTGATTGGCCGAATAGATAATATATTGTAAGAAGTTTATCTTCTACCAACGAGGTAGATATTCAATTGTAGGATATAGGAGGAATTGAAATGAATTGTAATTATATTAGTCCGATTTTGACATCGATCAATGCAGATGGTACGGTAGATTATGAAACGATGCATAAGCTGTACGACACCTTGATTGATGCAGGAATTGATGGAATTTTGGTTGGAGGCAGTTCTGGAGAGTTCTATGCTTTTACGTATGAAGAGATTAAGGAACTTATCTTGGATGCGATTTCATATATTGGCAGTCGAGCCATTGTGATGGCAGGTACGGGACGGATGGTATACAAGGAAACTGTGGATTTGTCAAATTTGGCTTTAAAGGCAGGTGCAGCGTCAGTACTTGTAGTAGGTCCATATTATAGTGCCTGCAACCAGGAGGATGTATTTAACTATTATGATAATCTCTTAATCGATGTAAAAGGACCATTTTATATCTATAATTACGAAGACCGTACTGGCTATGATGTAACAGTGGACACCTTCTTGCGCCTACTAGCTAAGCATGATCATCTAGAGGGCATGAAAGATACGCATGCCGTGCTTCGGCATACGCAGAAGTATATTCAACTCGTAAAATCTAAGTATCCGGAATTCATTGTTTATACTGGATATGATAATAATTGCATTCCAACGGTTATTTCCGGTGGCGACGGTTGTATTGGTGCCTTATCGAATGTATATCCTTCTCTATGTGCTGAGGTCATAGAATCTCTTCGCAAGGAAGATTTGAGTCAAATTATAAAAGCACAACGATCGATTGATGAAAGAATGCGCTTTTACGAAGTCCATACACCATTCAATCCTGTAATGAAATGGGCTATGGCAGAGCTAGGCATGGGTATGCAGGAAAACTGCAAAGCACCATTGACTGCGCTGACTGAAGATACAAAAGCCTCTTTGTCGGGCTTTGCGGATCAGTTATGGCGTAGCAAATAGAATATTAGTGTATTTAAAATGCTATTTGCCCCTCATACAGGCAAATAGCATTTTCTTATAAGAATCCAGATGCAATGAGCGGAAGCAATTATTTAACCATCTAATCTAAATCCGACAATCCCCTTGTGCATAAGCATCACTTTTGCTATTTTAAATAAAAACATTTACTTAGTGCAGCTATTTGAAGCATTTTAAAAAAATCATAGCAAAAAACCCGCGAAATTCGCGGGTTCAATTATTTCCGGATTTAATTGGTTGGAGGCGAGCCAGTCCAAATCCACCTATTTTTTCTAATCTAAGAAAACCATTGTTCCACTTGAAATTGACTATAGCAGATAAGAAAAAGAGACAATTCTTCGTTGGGTAAATGTATCTAGTTTCGATGTATCATAGACAAATTAATCAAATGCCTGATGATAGTTTTCTAATGTTCTTCTAACAGTCGATAAACTGCATTTTGCTTGATGCGCAATCGATTCTAATGCTATTCCCTCTGCTCTTAACTTAAAAATCAATTCTTTTGCATCATGAGAAATAGTTTGTGCTCTACCAGCCATGCATTGTTCTTTTTGGGCAATCAAAATATTATTTGCTAACGCTAAGTATTCATGGCTAAATTGATTATTCGCTAATGCTAATCCGACATTCAATAATGGAACTTTACCAGCTTTATATGACATCAGTAAATCTAGAAATTCTTTATCTGTCATACTAATCACCTCCAGTAAATTTGTCTATACGGTATCATATTAATTATGATTATTCAATAATAATTATGAAATTTCATAATTATTATTTCACACCTCGTATAATATCCCCAGGTGGGACATGGGGACAGGTTCCTTGTCCCAAGTAAAGACAAACGAAAGAGAAGCTGCCCATAGCTACGTCCCCGTTTATTTTTACAAGCTTTTCATGGGAAAATCCATGTTATTTTCGCTTTTGCATTTCTTCGAGAGTCGTCCGGATCTTATGAACAATTTCGGGTGCATCCATTAGTGGAACTACCATTTCAATCAGGCATAACTTTGTTTTGGATTGTCCCTCGGCCTGCACAATTGCTTCGTCAAACTGTTTTTCCGCAATTTTCACATTTTTTCTAGTATTTGCTCACCATAATAAATTATCCATTAAGTTATCTGTGCCGCAGGAAATGGCTTACTACCTTTTCCCTCCTAAAATTGTAATACATGAATTCCCTCCCATCTGGACACCCTATTAAAATAGAATTCAAAAATTATTCCATACTGCATGATTCGATTTCATATAACAAAATAAATTTCTACAATACATTTTGGCTCAACACCAAAATGTCCACTTGACACTATTGTCATTGCGAGGAGGCGATAGCCGACGTGGCAATCTCTACTGCCACCCAGCTTGCTATTGCGCTCCGCTCGCAATGACAAAACGTCAAGCGTACGTTCTGGTGAAGACCCTACATTTGCAGAAATTGAAAAATCTTTTATTTTATCAAGAACGTGTGTCAATAACCCCGTTCCCTCGATACTCGTCTTATTGACACAAATTACCTTTTACAATACAATTTGAACTTTAATGATTGACATATTCATGGTTCTTGATATACTTTTTTTAGAACGAAGTCCAGATAATTTTTTATGAGACTATATGAGGTGGAATGAATATGCAATATTATTATATTAACAATAACTCCCATCCGGAAGCTATTAATGCCGGTATAATCTGGCTGACAAGGCAATGTATTTATCATATCCCGCATCATGGCATCTTAGCCGGCGTCCAAAAAAGCACGCTGGAAGCCGCCTTGCAGGATACGGAACTAACTCAATTTCAGATTCGGGAATCCATCCTTGCCGCTGAATTTAAAATTGGCACCGTCACGCTTAAGATTATGACCACCAAAAATAATTTCCCGGTGGATCATACCGGCAGTGTGTTGGCTATTCATCCCAACCCGGTTCTTCTCAATCAAATCGATCAAATGCCTAACATCAACAATGTCCTAATTATTCCCGCCGCCCCCTCCGAATGCCAAAGCTGGATCACCGCTCACCAGGCTCAGGAAATTCCCGTATAAAATATAGGGATAGGTACCTAATGGGACACGGGGACAGGTTCTTTGTCCCAATTATGATAACCTTCATAAAAACAATAGTAGGCTACAACCATTGCGGTTGTAGCCTACTATTTGTTTGCCATTTCTTTTTACATTGACCGAGGATTTAATGGCAAAACATCTTTATTTTAATCGAATTGTTCCTACGCCATTTTTTATCATAATCTTCGTTCCAAATTCTACCGATAAATCAGCGATATCACGCAAAATTCGTTCCCCGTTTTCTTTATCGGAAAATTGAGGGCGACCGCGACGTGCTCTACCATATTCAAATCCCAGTGAAAGCGGGTTTAAAGTAATTTCATCAATTTCCCCATCCATTACAGCAAAAGAAACCAAGGCCGATTCAAATACTTTAGGATCGACAACCAGTCCTCTTGTTTCATTGGCACTGCGAGCATCCAGTCCATCAGATACAGTATTTTCTACACCCAAATCATAAAGGTCATAAAACTCTGTTGGTTGCCGTTCCACCGAATCATTTTGGAAAATGAAATCGCCAAGGCTATAAAAAATTGGACGATTTTTATAGATTTCAATACCTCGCCAAATATGAGGACCATGGCCAATATAAGCATGAGCGCCGCTGTCAATGCACAGCTTTGCAAAATCACGGGCAAAATCGGCTGGACGGTCTTTCTCCAAACCTTTACGCTCATGTGTATGATGACTTACTAAGACAACATCTGCCTGCCTTGCGGCTTCACGTATAGATCGTACAATACGTGAAGCATCTTTGGAATTCATCTTGGTTGCCGTGCCTGGCTCATCACATGGTTCAAACCTGATATTACCAACATAATAGCCGCCTTCAACCGGTTTTGCAAAGCCTTCCTTTTCGTCTAAAATTCGATTAGAATTTACCTCTGTCTGCTCAACGATTTCCTTTAACTTCTTAAAGTCCTCGTGGCGTACCTTGTGAATCGACTGATAACGAAGGACATTAGCCCCCGGCCGCCCAAGCACATCAGGTCTTTGTGCACTTGCCATGCCCCACTCCGATATCGTAGATGTAATACCAATCAACGCAACCCTTCCTTGAGGGGTATCAAGATATCGCGGCTGCGAAGCCTCGGCCAAATTTCTGCCAACACCAGCATGGATACATTTATTTTTATCGAGATGTTTCATCGTCGTTAAAACACCGTCGATATTCCAATCGATGGTATGGTTATTGGCCCAGGCCATCATATTAAAACCAAGCTGCTTGATATCCTCCAAAACATCCGGGCGTGCAACTGCCCAGGTACCTCCACTTGTTGGAGCGGGATACACTTCAAAATCATGTAATAAAATCTCAAAGTTTGTAAATCGAACATCATGAGCTTCTATATAGTTTTTCAATGCAGTGAAATGATCATCTTGCGGTAATCGCTGCGTAATAAAAGAGTCTCCTGCTGCTACAATAGTAATTTTTGACATAACAACTCAACACCTCTTTTAAAAATTACTGTTCTAAATGAAGGGTGACAATCTCTACGCTAACAAGAATAACATACCGACTATCATAGCACCTACCATTGGCAAGCAGTTACGCTTTGCGATTTCCATTGGATTGACACCAGCAATACCAGCTATGATAATTGTAGCACCGGCAATCGGTGACATCGTACGCCCTAGCGTACCACCAAGTGTGGCCATGCTGCCCATTTGCACCACTGACATTCCAAAATCGGCTGCATGTGGTGTAATAGCTTGATTAAATGCGAAAGTTGCCGCATCACCGGAACCAACAACCAATCCCAAAATAAATGGACCTACTGCTGCACAAACCTTAACAATTGCTGGATTGCTCAGCATTGAATCGGTAAAAGCTTTTACAAGTCCAATTGCTGTCAATCCAGAAACAAATACACCTGCCGCAATGATGATACCAAGAATTTCACCATACGCTTTTCCCATACCATCGAAGAATGCATTGCTCAAATTAACAGGATTTTTTCTAGTTACTAACAGCGCAACTAAAGAACCGATAACCATGGCTTCTGGAACACCCATCTTAAATGCCGGAACAATTGCCGTTGCACCTAAGATTAGAATGACAATCGGAAAAATCGGCATCAATGCGTATAGAATGTTTACCTTGAAAGCTGCTTCTGCCTCAAAACCTTCGGCTTTATACCCTTTATGCTCTTTTTTGTAATAAGCAATCAACGTAATCAAAATTGTTGCTGTAAGCAAAGACGCAATATTCGCTTTAAAGTGGAATGCAATAACTTCCATAACGCCCACACCGGCAATCTTGGCTACAAAGGGGTTATGTGCCAAACCTGGATTCAGCATACTGCCATATGTACCGCATTTTACCGCTGCTCCCGCCATCGCCGGATGTACACCTGCCGACATCATCAACGGTACAAAAATCGCCCCTGCAGCCGCTGCCGTTCCCGCAGCACTTGGCAGTGCTACATTGACTGCATAGGTAGCCAAAACCACACCCGGAATCAAAAGCGGTCGAACCTTGGCAAGACCGTTTGCCATAAGATTAATTAAATGTTTATCACATTCTGTATACTTCATTACCATTGCAAAACCCATAACGGAACAAACTGCTTGAATCAGCCCGCTATTGGTCATTTCTTTTGCAAAAGCATTTAAAGAAACCATCGGCGTCCCCGCCACACAAGCCATAATAATACCAGAAGCTAATAATATCAGTCGCGCATCATAACGCTTGATCAAAAAATAAACTGTAACAATTACTACAATAATACCAACAGCAGTCAACATAAAAAATTCTCTCCCTCTTAAAAATTTATAAATACATTCATGTAACTTCTTATTTCAAATAAACTTGTCCCCTCCTTTTCTTCCTTGCTGAATTAAACTAAAAAGACGCTGTCTTTTCTTAAATAAGAAAACAGCGCCCTTGCTATTGACATAATTATATCATATGTTTAGACAAAAATCTACAACATAGCAGACATTACTATTCGTCAGACTTATATAGCCAAGGGGTGAATCTAATCTTTCCGTATTTTATTTTGATATCAAGCTTCAAGAGAATCTACCCATCATCTACTAACAAGGTGGATGATGAGTAGCCTTGAAAGAAAGATTTATACTTTAAATTGGGCTATAATAGAGCGAAGTTCTTCAGACATTTTAGCTAACGCTTCACTAGAGGCAGCAATTTCTTCCATTGATGCAGACTGCTCTTGGGCTGAGGCAGAAACAGTCTGTGTATATCCTGTTGTCTCACCATTGATTCTGTCGATTTCTTTAATTGAGGAAACAATTTGCTCACTGCCGCCTGCTACCTGCTGAATTGCAGCAGAAATATCTCTAATTTGCTCGGAAACCTGTTCAATTAATTTCAATATTTCCCCGAAAGCCTTGCCTGCAATATGGACTACTTCTGAACCTCGCTTGACTTCATTCGTCCCCTCGGCCATTACGTCAACTGCTTTTTCAGTATCACCTTGAATTTCACCAATTAGTACTGCAATATGTTTTGCTGCGTCCTGAGATTGTTCTGCTAGTTTACGGACTTCTTCCGCTACCACAGCGAACCCTCTGCCCTGTTCACCAGCACGTGCTGCTTCGATTGCAGCATTCAATGCAAGAAGATTTGTTTGACCAGCAATTCCAGCAATGGTATCGACAATTTGACCGATCTCTTTGGAACGATTGCCAAGTTTCTCGACTACCTGAGCTGAGTTCATTACTGTTTTTTCAATATTCTCCATCTGTTTTGTAGTATCTTCGATTGCCTTACCGCCATCTTGAGCAGCAAGCGCCGTCTTTTCAGCAGTAGCTGCTACGTTTCCAGAGTGAGCAGCTACCTGCTGTATACTAGAAGACATCTTTTCAACAGCATCCTCTGCAACATCTACTGCTTTTATTTGCAGTGTACTACCTGAAGCTACTTCTGTTATCGTTTCAGCGATTTGATTGGCAGCTACAGAGGATTGTTCTGCGCTTGCCGTAAGTTCCTCGGATGATGCTGCTACCAGTTCTGCTGAAGTAGCAATTTGTTGAACCAAACTGCGTATTTTTTTTACCATCGTATCAAAATGGATCTCCATTGCATCTAATTCGTCTTTACCATCGGCACTCTTTGCAGCCGTCATACCTTGAGCAGCAACTTGTAAGGTTAAGTCACCTTCTGCCATTTTTTCAATTGCTTTATTCATTCTTATAATCGGCTTTGTTATATTTCTTGAAACCAGAATGCCAAAACCACAAGCAGCAATAAGAATCAAACTGATTGTAATAAAGGAGGATTTTAGAAAGGGGGCCAATTTTACAAGAATTTCTTCTTCCGGTACATTGATTCCCAAGCTCCAATTCGTTCCAGGAATAGGAGCAAAAGCAATGTACTTTGTAATGCCCTCGTCTGCGTAATTACCAGTTCCGGTTTCCGCATTTACCATTTTATTCATTATATTTTTAAGCTGATCTTTTGCATTAGGGTCCTTTAATATATTTGTCTTCATGATTTGATCTTTATCAGGATGAATGATGGTTAAGCCATCACCCTGAATTACATATGCATAACCGCTTTGTGCAACCTTAATTTGATTCACACGTGAAATGAGAGCATCAATAGGCACTGTACCGCCAAGAGCCCCAATAATCTGGTTATTCTTTTTGATTGGCGCAACCACAGATACCACCAATTTACCATCAGCCTTAGAGATAATCGGATCGGTAGTTGTCACTTTGCCAGTTGACATGACCTGTTTAAAATATTCACGATCAGCGATATTTGTTCTATCCCCTGATGTATGAATGGATTGCCCCTTTGCATCTACAAGCCAAAACCGTGAATAAATAGGATTTCGTTTTGTTTCTTCTTTTAATAAAGCAAGTGCCCCTTGGGTATCCCCGTTAACAACACTTTGGTTCGTTGCTAATATGGAAACCTCAATTTCACGAGTATCCTTCCACGTCCCAATGTCTTCAGCATAGGCATTTGCCCGATGAACAAGATCCTCCTCAACACCTGAAACCAATATACCTTTTGTATTGTAGAAATTACATACTCCTAGAATGCTTAATGTTATTAATAGTCCAATTACTAAAACAGCTGTAACCTTTACCTGAATACTTTTCTTTATCCATGTAAGCAAATTCATAAATAATTCTCCTCCATTCATTTTTCACTTATCATCAAAATTGCCAACTTACTAAATGAAACCTATCTATTCCGCCATAAAAATTAGCACCCGCCCAAGGCAGGTGCTAATTAACTCATCACGATTCACTTAATTTATGATTCAATAGCAACCTGGCAATCATAGACAACCCGTCTTTAGACCCATAGCTTTGCGTCCCAACCTTTCGATTGGTTTGCCAAAATATTCTTTTTCAATACTGCTTATTCTACACCCAATCACCTGTTTCGTCAATGAAAGCAGGAATGCAGCGTAGGGACACAGGGGTAAGTAG
>DJJR01000050.1:61172-77309 GCA_002434245.1 Pelosinus fermentans | reverse complement strand
TTATGCATATTATAATTTATAACAAAAGGAAGCACAGGGAAAAAGAAAGATTGATAGGATAAAAAATAAAACATTTTTAAACGCGAAGACACCCACAATACTTCGTGTCTTTTGCATTTCTTCGCATCTTCGCGTTTCAGCACTTTTGTTATTATCCCTTTTCAAAGCGCTCTAGGATAATTTTATGGTCCACTAAGTGTAATTCTTTAATACGGGCTTCTATTGTTTTGCGTTCACCAAAAATATTTTCAAGATAGATTTCTCTATCCTTAGGAATAATGGTATCGACTCTTTCTAAGAGTAATTCTTCCACATTTTTATTCATTACATAAACGTTAGCTTCGCACATGTTTTATCCCCTCCTAAATGCTTTTTAATTTCAAGCAGTACACCATCTACTAAATGAGGCAGCGGCTCTGTTTTTAATCCAATAATATCAATATTCCCGCGATATAAGGGTATTAATATCTTTCGTGCCTTACTAGTCGTTATCACTTCTGCCATTTTCGGCGTAAGTTCTCCAAGCATTGAATTTGCCATAATAATACTCAATGATCCTATGATACAATCAATATCCTTACAATTATGTACGATTGCATTTTCTCCGGTAGCACCTTCATTTGCTCCTGCTTTCAGCATAGCCGAAGTTGCCAGTGCATTTGTACCTAACGCCAAAATATCAATTTGCTCTTTAAACTCTTTTCTTATTTTTTCAATAATAACTTTTCCCATACCGCCGCCTTGTCCATCAATCACTACAATGCGCATAAGACTCCTCCTTACAACGTAACCCAAGAACAATTACTTTAAAAGTAGGAAGGCTGATTATCTTAATTACAGATAATCGGCCTTCCTTATTTTTACTTACCTATCATGTATCCAAATTTCGTACATCATGGGCATTATCTTCAATGAATTTACGCCTAGGCTCTACCTTATCACCCATGAGAATGGTAAACATCTCATCAGCAGCCATAGCATCCCCTAACTCGACTTGCAGCAGAGTTCTTCCTTCAGGGTTCATGGTAGTTTCCCATAATTGATCAGGATTCATTTCACCAAGACCTTTATAGCGCTGTACATTAATATTGTCTTTGCCAATACGAGCTAATAATTTACTCATTTCATCATCACTGTATAAATACCAGCTCTCACGTCCCTTTTTCACTAAATATAAAGGCGGTTGAGCGATATAAATACGACCTGCTTCAATGAGAGGCTTCATATAACGATAAAAAAACGTCAATAACAAGGTACGGATATGAGCACCATCAACATCAGCATCTGTCATGATAATAATTTTGCCATAGCGGCTTTTCTCTAAATCAAAATCTTCTGCAATGCCGTTACCAAAGGCAGTAATCATAACTCTAATTTCGTCACTATTGAGTATCTTATCCAAACGAGCTTTCTCAACATTTAATATTTTACCACGCAAAGGCAATATAGCTTGGAATCGGCGATCCCGTCCTTGTTTGGCTGAACCACCTGCTGAATCACCTTCAACTAGATAAATTTCTGTCTGCATAGGATCTTTCATTGAGCAATCTGCCAATTTCCCAGGTAAAGAGCTGATCTCCAATGCATTTTTTCTGCGGGTCAATTCTCTGGCCTTACGGGCTGCATCTCTAGCCCGAGCTGACATGACAGATTTCTCAATAATCTTTTTAGTAACTGTTGGATTCTCTTCGAAGAACTCACTTAATTTGTCAGAAACAATACTATCCACAATCCCTCTAACATCACTATTACCTAGCTTTGTTTTGGTTTGTCCTTCAAATTGCGGCTCCTCAATTTTTAAACTAATAACTGCAGTTAGACCTTCCCGAACATCTTCACCACTTAGATTTTCATCATTATCTTTTAATATATTTAATTTACGTGCATAATCATTCACTGTTCTTGTTAGCGCAATCTTAAAACCACTAAGATGAGTACCACCTTCTTGGGTATTAATATTATTAACAAAACTAAAAATATTTTCTACATAACTTTCGTTATACTGCAAGGCAATCTCTACAATACTGGTATCCCGTTTTCCCCCTATACAAATAGGCTCCGGGTGCAGTACAGTTTTCGTCTTATTCAAATGATGCACAAATGAACAGATACCGCCCTCATAGAAGAATACTTCGCTGACCTGTGTACGCTCATCTGTTAAATTAATCGTAATTCCTTTATTTAAAAAGGCTAATTCCCTTAAACGCTGCTTTAAGGTATCGTAGTTATACACTAACTCTTCAAAGATTTCAGCATCAGGTTTAAATTTAACTGTGGTCCCTGTTTCTTCTGTATCCCCAACAATCGTTAAAGGCTTAGCAGTATAACCGCGTTCAAAGCCAATTTGATGAATTTTTCCATCCACTTTCACTTCTATATCTAAATATGTACTAAGAGCATTTACTACCGATATGCCTACTCCATGAAGTCCGCCGGAAACTTTATAGCCACCGCCGCCAAATTTACCCCCGGCATGCAGTACTGTTAACACTACTTCTACCGCTGGTTTGCCAGTTTCATGCATACCTACAGGAATACCACGGCCATTATCCGAAACGATAATACTATTATCTTGGCAAATGGTTACATCTACTTTATCACAATATCCAGCTAACGCTTCATCAATACTATTATCAACCACTTCATAAACCAGATGATGCAATCCTCTGGCTGAAGTACTGCCAATATACATTCCTGGACGTTTACGGACAGCTTCCAAACCTTCTAATACTTGTATTTGTTCCGCTCCATAATTACCATTACCTAAAACTTCTTCCTCATTACTCATTGCTAACCTCCAACTTAAAATCAACTCACAGAGTGTTATAAAACAAATTTATATAAACTATCTTAAATATTTTCATAGATATGAAAATCAATTGCCCTTTTCTTTAATGTTAAAGATGAAATAGCAGACAGATATACTTTATTCGTAGTAATAATAAAACTCTTGGGATCATTTTCTGAAACATCAAAAACCTTTTTCTCATCGCGCATTTTCTTAATAAATTCTTTATTAATACCTGATCGTTTTGATTTTAGATCAGTAATAGAAATAACATCACGCAAAGGAACAACCATATCGGCTCCCAGGTGTAAAAACATTACTTTTTCCTCCTGAATTTTTCTAAGGTTTTATTGATAATTGCATCATTTACAGCTTCAATCTTAGCTCCTGTAGTTAGCATTATAAAACTCATTATTTTAAATTTATCATTATCTCCTTCTTGGATATCCCGGCTAATAAATGCAGTTAATGTATATTTAGCTTGCTGAAATTCTTCTTCTGTACAAGTAATATGTTCATATAATTCAGCATAACGTATCCATGGTATTTCTTTTAGCGTATTTATAATAGTATACAGTATTTTTTGCTTTTTATTAAGTGTACAAGCAGTACAATAGGTTTCTTCCGGCGGACATAAAACAGTACAACTGGCACACTGGTGCCAGTTATGCTGTTTTTTTATTTTTTTTAAAGCAAAATCCTTACGCATAATGCGCAATATTTTTTGCTTTAAATATTTATCACTTATATGATTACTGGTTTCCTGCATAGTTTGTACATCATATTGATCTAATTTAACCTTACTTAATTGGTATTTTATATTAGGTATTGTATTTATAGCAGTATCATCTTCATTCTGGGAATTACTAAAATATCCTGCTTGAAAACGAATATCAAAAATAAGTTTATAGCCAATAAATTGATTTATTTTATCCATAATGCTTTCTTTCATCATGGATAAATGATGAGACCATACAGAACTATTCACACTAACCATTAGCGTTCCTTGCTGAACAGAACGAGCGTATGCATTGGCAGCAATATCATCACCGACGATTTCTGACCAATGTACAATAACAGATTGATCGTTGTATGGCTTCTGCAAGCCTAAATTTCTGATCGTATTCGATACTATATCTTTCATTTTTTGCATTGCAATCACTCCACTATAGTACCATTTTCTACGTGGAAGTATTTTCCAAATTCCCAATCTGGAAAATACTTTTCTTCCGTGGCCGTAATGATGGTTTGGACACGATCTTTGATAAAAACTAATAAATGTTCCCGGCGTGTTGCATCCAATTCACTCATCACATCATCCAGTAACAAAATGGGGTATTCTCCCGTTTCTGATTTAATAAATTCCAACTCTGCTAATTTTAATGACAAAACTCCTGTACGCTGCTGACCTTGGGAGCCAAATGTTCTTAAGTTTATACCATTCACGGTAAGAATTAAATCATCTTTATGAGGTCCGATACTTGTGCTGCCACGCCAAATATCGTTTTGCCGCTGCTGCACAAATTTAGCCTTATATTCTTTTATCAGATTTTCAGCTCCCGTTTCGGTAATTTCATGCTTATGATACACAAGAGTCAAATTCTCTTTACTTGCAGTTATTTTCCGATGCATTAAATTCGCAAGCATAGCTAATTTTTTAATTGCTTCTTGTCTTTTTGTGACGATTTTACTAGCTGCAACAGCCAACTGTTCATCCCAGGCATCTAACATGTCAGGTTTATCTTTATTTTCTCTGATTTTTTTTAACAAATTATTTCGTTGGGATACGATGCGATTATATTTTAATAGTTGCTGGTAATAGTTTGGATTTGCTTGTGAAATCTCTATATCTAAAAAACGCCTACGCATAGCAGGCATCCCTTTAATTAGCATTAAATCTTCAGGAGAAAATAATACAACATTCAGTAAACCAACGAGTTCCCGAGGTTTTATTGCATAATGATTTGATATGATTTCTTTCTTCTGACTATTGCTCAGCTTCATGACCAAGCTATTTTCAATATTCATGCGGGAAAATTCAATTGTAATACTGCCATCTTCCTGCTGCCAGCGAATCAGCTCAGCATCTACATTCGTACGATGAGAGCGTCCCATTGCACCATAATAAATAGATTCGAGGATATTGGTCTTTCCTTGTGCATTTTGCCCAATAAATATATTAATCCCTTGGGTAAATTCTAAGGAAAGATTTACATAATTTCGAATGTTTCTCAGAATTATTTTATTAACTTTCATGGTAACACCTTTTATTCAGTCGTTACTTTCCATTTTCCAATATCTGTAATTTCGACTATATCACCAGGTTGTATTTTTTTGCGTCGTTCATGAATTTGAGCACCATTAATAAAGACAAGACCGTCTTCAATCAATAATTTAACTTGTCCGCCAGATTCAATAATACCTGCCCATTTTAAAAATTGATCCAGCTGAATGGTAGCTGTACTTATCCCTATTTCTTCCATTTAGTTTGTCCTCACAGGCGTAATGATATAGTTGTAAGTTTCATCATCAATCGGTTTTATACTTGCAGGACTAAGAGGCGTATTCAAAGAGAATACGAGCTGCTCACTGCTAATATTTTTTAAAATATCTGTAACATACTTTGCATTAAAAGCAATTTCAACTTCATTACCTTGAACGATTGTTGTTACTGTTTCACATGCTTTACCAATATCAGGGTTGTTAGATGTAATAATAACACAATCATTTTTAAAAGCCAATTTAATAATATTATAATCGCCATCTCTTGCTAATAAGGAGACACGTTCCACTGCATCCATAAATGCATGAGTATCGATTGTGATGGTAGTAGCAAAACTAGGGGGAATTACTTTATTATAGTCGGGAAATTGTCCTTCAATCAGGCGAGAAATAATATAGATATTGTCAAAGGCAAAGGATACTTGATTCTTTTGACAATAGATTGTTACATCCATAGGAACATCAGAAATCATGATCCGTGCTAGTTCATTCAATATCTTAGCAGGAATAATCATTTTAATACTATCTGTATTATGACCAAGATGGTCTTTTTTTATTGCTAAGCGATGGGTATTGGTAGCTACCATATTTACCTCATGCTGGTTAATTTCAAGTAAACCGCCAGTAAAGATGGGACGGGATTCATCAGTAGAGCAGGCAAAAACAGTCTTCTTGATCAGTTCTCTTAGTATATTATCTTTAACACTTATCACGGTATCACTGGTTGGCTTTTTTAATACAGGAAATTCTTCTGCTGGCAAGCTTAATAAATTAAATTGAGCTTGATTAGAGGTTATTTGAATGGTTCTGTCTTCCAGACTTGAAGAAATTTCGATCGTTTCTCCTGGTAATTTACGAACTAACTCTTGAAAATACCGTCCAGAGATTACTACTGTACCTGGTTCTTCAATTGTAGCTTCAATGATGCAGCTAATGCCAATTTCGTAATTTGTTGCTTGTAGTTCTAATTTATCATCAAAGGCAGATAAATAGATACCTGTCAAAATAGGCATTGGAGTTTTAGTGGCAAGAGCTTTTTGTACTGTTTGTACAGCGTGGTTTAATTGCTCCTTTGTGCAGGAGATTTTCATTTTTAGTCCTCCATTCGGTATATTAATACTAAATAATATATATATTAATAGAATAGTCGTAATAGTAGTAGGGGGTGTAGATATGTTAATAACTCTAAAATTGCCTTATGCACAATAAAAAACACTTGTTAATAACGTGTCAGTAAGTACTATAGGGGTTATCCACAAATCCACAGCTTTTTGCTGTTCATAAATTATCAACAAATAATGTACAGGCTAGTCCTACTGTTACTAACAGAGTTATACACGTATCGCCAAAGAAAGAGTGAATTATGTGAGTAAAATGGCACTTTTTGTGACATATAAGCGAATAAAGATATTAAGTATTCTCAATTCGTTTAATTAATTCCTTGATTGTGTTGCTTAATTTAATATCTGCATTACGTTCACGACTGATTTTGTCATAGGCATGAATCACTGTTGTGTGATCGCGTCCACCAAACATTTCTCCAAGTCTCGGAAGTGAAGTCTCTGTTAGTTCTCTGGATAAATACATGGCAATCTGTCTAGGATATGCAACATTGCGGGTCCGTTTTTTAGCCAGTAATTCATCAATTTTTAATTTGAAGTAAGAAGCAATGGTTTCTTGAATCAGTTCTACTGTAATTTGCTTAGGCTTGCCATGAGGGAAAATATCTTTTAATGCTTCAGTTGCCAGATCGATATCAATATTCTGGTTTGTTAGGGAAGCATAAGCCATTACTCTAATTAATGCTCCTTCCAGTTCCCGAATATTATTATCAATACGGCTTGCGATATATACCATAACGTCATTGGATACATTTAAATGTTCCATAATTGCTTTTTTACGTAAAATAGCAATTCGAGTTTCTAAATCTGGAGGTTGAATGTCAGTAATCAGACCCATTTCAAAACGGGATCGCAGTCGGTCTTCTAAAGTTTGAATCTCGCGGGGCGGTCGATCGCTTGACATGATAATCTGTTTATTTGCTTCATGCAATGTATTAAAAGTATGGAAAAATTCTTCCTGCGTATGTTCTTTTTTTGCTAAAAATTGAATATCGTCAACTAAGAGGACGTCAATATTACGATATTTTTGACGAAAACTTTCAGGATTACCGTCTCTAATGGAATTAATCAACTCATTGGTGAATTTTTCACTAGAGATATAAAGCAATTTCAAATGTGGATGATTTTTCAAAATACGGTGACCAATGGCGTGCATAAGATGGGTTTTTCCTAGTCCAACACCACCATATACAAAAAAAGGATTATATGCATTGGCTGGTGCTTCGGCAACGGCTAAGGATGCAGCATGGGCTAAACGGTTAGAATTACCAATAACAAAAGTTTCAAAAATATATTTAGGATTTAAGATTGCCATTGATTCTTCTGCTGGATTTTGATTTAAAGAAAAATTTTGGTCGGATTCAGAAGATGGCTTATAGATATGAGGTTGTTTGGCTGTAGACATACTCGTTTGCACAAAGTCAGGTTTTTTGTCAATTTCCGGTTCTAATAGCAGCTGGGATGGGGTAATTACCGGAGTTATTTCTTGGGATGCAGGAGGAGCAGCTGTTTCATCATCTATATCTAAATTAATAAAAATTATTGTTAAGGGTTTATTCGTAATATATTGGACCGTAGAGGAAATGATTGGAAGATAGCGGGATTCAAGCCATTCTTTAATGATTTGCTTAGGAGTTCCAATTTCTAATGTGGTATCGGTTAGTTTTAGGGGGATGGTGGGTTTTAGCCAAGTATCAATCATTAGCTTTGATAATTCTTGTTCTAATTTTTTTAATACCTGTTCCCATACGATTGTTGCTTGCAGGGTATCGTCCATACATTCAATCCTTTCTGTGCTATACAAATAATATAAAAATTTAAATGCGGTTAGTTATATAAAAAGATAAAACAATAATAATGAAAATGTTTTATCAAACATAAAATAAAGACTAAAAGTTAAAGGATTATTGGAATTATAATCACTCTATCAACAAATTTAATTAACAGTCTAATAAGTTATCCACATACTTATTAACAGATGTGAATAACTTATTTTGAAAAAGAAGGGTTTTAACGAAAAAAAAATACAACAGCAAAATAAAAAGTATTTCGCAGTCTTGTATTCATCAAGTATAATAGAGTTATTAAATGGTGTGGATAAAAGTGTGCATAAAGCTATGTTTTTGTGAATAACTTTTACTTTATGTAGATAAAAATAAGATTAGAAAGAATATGTGGATATCTTGTCATGTTTTATATTATCAAAAACTATATAAGTTATCAACAGATTTTTATCAAATAGGACCTTTTATCTACAAAATTATCCACAATACTCAGAAACTATCAACAAGTATATTTCTTGACACTGAGGGCTTGGCTAGTCTATAATCTTTAGTGTTAAAATATAGGCATTTTAACGTGATATTTTTGGTATTTTAGCAAGGAGGTGTAAATAAATGAAACGTACTTATCAACCAAATAACTTATGGAAAAAAAGAACACATGGTTTCCGTGAGCGTATGAAAACCAGAGGTGGTCAATTAGTCCTTAAAAGAAGACGTGCTAGAAGCAGAAAGAAATTATCTGCGTAGTAGGGCGCCAGAACAGGCCTATTTTCCATATGGCGGGATGATAAACTGTGATATATAAGTTATCTAAGCAAGGGATTCTACACAAAAATAAAAATTTCCAAGCTGTATATAAAGCCGGCAAATCATACGCTAATCGAATGATAGTACTTTATGTGCTGTCTACAAATAGTGTTGTTCGTCGAGTAGGATTTGCTGCGGGTAAAAGGTTGGGTGGTGCGGTAGTACGCAATCGTGTAAAACGTCTTTTGCGGGACTCCTATCGTTTAAACCAGCATAAGTTAATTAATGGAATTGATTTGCTGTTAGTTGGCAGACAAGCTGCAGTAAGCTCAAATTCTACAGCTGTTGGTAAAGCGTTTATTCATTTGTGTGAAAAGGCAAAAATTTTGGCTAAGTAGGTAGTTGATCATGAAAAAAATAGTTATAATGATGATTAAAGGTTATCGTTTATTTATTTCACCGCTCAAACCGCCTACTTGCCGTTTTGTGCCGACTTGTTCAGAGTATGCATTACAGGCAATTGAGAAATATGGGATTTTCCGTGGGGGTATGATGGCTGTGCGGCGTATTTTGCGCTGTCATCCCTTTCATCCTGGCGGATATGATCCTGTTTGATATATAAGATTCGATTCAAGATTACAATTGATGTTGTCACAAATTAGTATTGAGGACGTGAGATATTGGCTCTGTTTGATTCGGCTATTGCATTATTGCAGCATATATTAACTTTTTTCTATGATATGACAGCTAGCATCGGTATACCTAATTATGGTATAGCTATTATTTTGGTAACTTTAATTATAAAGTTGCTATTATACCCTTTAACTGTAAAACAAGTTAAAGGTATGAAGGCTATGCAGGATTTACAGCCTAAAATGAAAGAATTACAAGAAAAATACAAAGGAAACCCTGAGAAATTAAATAAGGAAATGGCACTTTTATATAAAGAGTCAGGGGTCAATCCGTTATCAGGCTGTTTACCTCTATTGGTTCAAATGCCTATACTTATGGGAATTTTCTTTGCCATTCGCGATTATCAATATGCGCAAATACCTAGCTTTTTATGGATTGCTAATTTGTCTCATCCTGATCCTTTGTATATTTTACCTGTATTATCAGCAGCTACTACTTATATTCAACAAAAACAGACAAGCACTGATATGAATCAACAGGCAAAAATGATGATGACTTTTATGCCATTATTTATAGGCTATATTAGTATTACTTTTCCTGCCGGACTTGTATTGTACTGGGTAATGAGTAATGCATTCCAAATTGCTCAACAGTGGTGGATGTACCGTGGTGAAGCTCAAAAATAAGGAGGCTAATTAACACGATGACTTCTGTGGATATGACAGGTAAAACCGTTGAAGAAGCGGTACGACTGGCTTTAAATGAACTTCAAGTTGGAGAAGACCGCATCGAGTATGAAGTGTTAGAAGCGCCCAGTAAAGGTTTATTTGGCTTTATTGGCAGTAAGCCTGCTAAAGTGAAAGTGACGATTAAGCCAATTGATCCGGTACAAGTGGCTCATGAATTTTTGAAAACTGTTTTTGATTTAATGAAATTAGAGGTACAGATTGAAAGAGTAGGAAAAGAAGATTCTATTGGTTTTAATATTCGAGGCAATGATTTAGGCATACTGATTGGTAAACATGGTCAGACCTTAGACGCGCTGCAGTATTTGACTAATTTGACAGCAAATCGTGATATTGATGGTAAGGTGCGTATTATTCTTGATGTGGAAGATTATCGTCAGCGTCGCACAGATACGTTAAATCGTTTGGCTGCTCGTTTGGCTGATTCAGTAAAGCGTCGTGGAGAAAAAGTAGTGTTGGAACCGATGAGTCCTAACGAACGAAAAATTATTCATATGGCTCTTCAAGATGATCAGCGAATTATTACTTACAGTGAAGGGGAAGAACCCTATCGCAAAATTGTGATTGCTTTAAAAAGATAGATAGTTTACATATTGTAAAACCCAGTAATAATTAATTATTACTGGGTTTTACTACTAAAGAATAGCCATGTATACTATAATTATTCACCATAAATAAATATTCCCAGGGAAATGGGCAAAAATAGTAAGTGTATAGTATTGGCTATAGTATGATTGTTTTTTACGAGAGTATACGGATACAAAATAAGGAGGAATAAAAGTGTTTGCAGAGGATACGATTAGTACAATCGCTACCGCTCCAGGTGAAGGAGCTATTGGCATTATACGTATGAGTGGCCCCTTGACGATAAAGATAGCGGAAACATTTTTTCGTGGAATAAATGGGAAGAATGCAGGACAGATCGCATTCCAGCAAGTGGCATATGGACATATTATAGATCCGGATAATGGCCTGGTTATTGACGAGGTCTTATTACTTGTTATGCATGGCCCTAAGTCCTATACGCGAGAAGATGTTGTTGAAATTCATTGCCATGGTGGTCCTGTACCAATGAAGAAAATTCTAGCACTTACACTGCAGTATGGTGCACGATTATCTGAACCTGGTGAATTTACAAAGCGGGCATTTCTAAATGGCAGACTGGATTTATCTCAGGCGGAAGCCGTTATGGATATCATTAGAGCCAAAACAGATGCTTCTCTTCGTATGGCTGTGGGACATTTATCGGGAGCTTTATCAGATCAGATACGCAAAATGAGATATGAAATTTTACGAATGATTGCCAATTTAGAAGCGACCATTGATTTTCCAGAAGAAGATATTGAGGTCTTAGCCGCTCAGGATGTTAGAGCAGCAGTAGTACTCTTATTGACAGACGTAAATCATTTATTGCTTACAAAAGAGACGGGAAGGATATTGCGTGAAGGGTTAGAAACTGTAATTCTTGGTAAACCCAATGTGGGTAAATCCAGTTTGTTAAATGCTTTATTGAAAGAAAAAAGAGCGATTGTAACAGATATTCCAGGAACAACCCGTGATGTAATTGAAGAATTCGTGAACCTATCGGGTGTTCCTTTAAAAATTGTAGATACTGCTGGTATTAGAGAAACCTCTGATATTATTGAGCAAATGGGCGTGGAAAAGGCGAAAGAATTTGTTGTGACAGCGGACTTAATTTTGTTATTATTAGATGCTTCTCTGCCATTATCAGCAGAAGATAAAGAAGTACTAACGATGCTTTCCGGTAAACAGGCAATTGTCTTAGTTAATAAAACAGATTTGCCGGCACTTTTAAATTTGGATGAAGTATACACCTACATAGCAGATACAAAAGTGTTAAAGATATCGGTAATGGAAGGTACTGGCTTAGCAGAACTGGAGCAGATGATTGTGGATATGGTGTATGGTGGGGAAATCGCTCAAAAAGAGGGAGCGTTTCTCACAAATTTGCGTCAAGCTGATTTATTAGAGCAAGCTAAATATCATTTAGAAGCGACAATTGCGACAATTGATGAAGGAATGCCATCGGATTGTATTGTGATTGATTTAAAAGAAAGTTGGGACAAGCTAGGGGAGATTACAGGAGATACAGTGGGCGAAGATATTATTGATCAGATTTTCACTCAATTTTGTATTGGTAAATAGGGGAGTGGCAAATTGTGTTTATTGCAGGCGAGTATGATGTAATTGTGATTGGGTCTGGTCATTCTGGATGCGAAGCAGCATTAGCGGCTGCCCGTATGGGCTGTCAAACGCTGTTAACGACAATTAATTTAGATAATATTGCTTTTATGCCATGTAATCCTTCCGTTGGTGGTCCGGCTAAGGGACATTTAGTGAGAGAATTAGATGCATTAGGCGGGCAAATGGGGATTAATGCAGATAAAACCAGCCTTCAAATGAGAATGCTAAATACAGGAAAAGGACCAGCTGTACATGCATTAAGAGCGCAGGCTGATAAAGATTTATACCATATCACAATGAAAGAGACAGTTGAAAATCAGCCTAATTTAGATGTGAAACAGGTGTTGGTCGAAAGAATTCTGTCGAAGGATCAGAAGGTATATGGAATTGAAGTGGAAACTGGAGAAAGGTATTATACAAAAAGTATAATACTAGCAACAGGGACCTATTTAGGCGGAAAAATTATCATAGGGGAACTCGCTTACAAAGGCGGTCCCAATGGCCAGAGAGCTGCTGAAAATTTAACATCTTCCTTAAAAGAATTAAATATATGTATCATGCGATTTAAGACAGGTACCCCGGCAAGGGTAGATAAACGCTCTTTGGACTTTTCTAAGATGATTGAGCAGCCAGGTGATAAAGAGGTTCATAATTTTTCTTTTTTAAGTGAAATTACGACTAGAAAGCAACTGCCCTGCTGGCTGACATATACCAATGAAAAGACTCATGAAATCATACGAAATAATCTGCATCGTGCTCCTATGTATACGGGAATCGTAGAGGGGGTTGGGCCGCGATATTGTCCATCTATCGAATCAAAAATTGTAAGATTTGCCGATAAAAATGCACACCAATTATTTATAGAGCCAGAAGGGTATCATACCAATGAAATGTATGTGCAAGGCATGTCTACAAGCCTGCCAATTGATGTACAATATGAATTCCTGCGAACCATTGCTGGTATGGAGAATGTAAAAATTATGCGTCCGGGTTATGCGATTGATTACGATTGTATTGATTCTACCCAGCTTAAGCCAACTTTAGAATTTAAAACGGTTCAAGGATTGTTCTCAGCGGGTCAGATAAATGGCACATCAGGTTATGAAGAAGCTGCAGCTCAAGGCTTAGTGGCCGGCATTAATGCTGCCCTATTGGTTAAAGGTCAAGAACCGCTGATTTTGTCTCGTTCTGATGGATATATTGGAGTGCTGATTGATGATTTAGTTACAAAAGGAACCAATGAGCCTTATCGCATTATGACCTCTCGAGCTGAATTCCGCCTTATTTTGCGTCAGGACAATGCAGATTTGCGTCTAACGGAAATTGGACGCAGAATTGGTTTAGTCAGTGATGAGCGATATGCTAAATTTGTTTGTAAACGTGATTCCATTGAAGAAAGTTTAAAACTGCTGCGCAGTGTAATGATTACCCCCACGCCTGAAATACAGGCAAAGATGCAGGCTATGGGAACAGTTGAATTGCGTACTGGTATTATGCTGTATGATTTACTGCGGAGAACGGAAATTAACTATAACATGATTTCTGAGCATTTTGATGTGCCTCTTTTGGATTCTGCGGTACAACAGCAAGTGGAAATTTCCGCTAAATATGAAGGTTATATTAGCAAACAGCTTGAACAAGTAGAGCGGGCGGCCAGATTAGATGAAAAATTGCTGCCTGAGGATATTGATTATATGCAGCTAAGCGGCTTAGCTGTGGAAGCTAGAGAAAAATTGAATGAAATTCGCCCGTTATCCATTGGACAAGCAGGACGTATTTCCGGTGTTTCTCCTGCCGATATTTCGATATTAATGATTTATATAGAACAAAAGCGTAGGAGGGATGAAGCAAATTGATCTTTCGTGAGGTGTTACTAAAAACAGCGGCGGAATATTCTTTATCTTTAACTGAAGAACAGTTAACACGATTTTCCCAGTATTTTGAATTATTGATAGAATGGAATCAAAAAATCAATTTGACAGCCATTACAGATCCGAATGAAGTGGCTGTCAAACACATGATTGATTCCTTATCTTGTTATGATCAGGTTATCTTTAAAAATGGAGCAAAGATAATTGATGTAGGTACTGGAGCTGGTTTTCCCGGATTGCCTCTTAAGATTTATCGTCCTGATTTAAAACTGACGTTATTTGATTCTTTAAATAAAAGAATTTTATTTTTAAAAGAAGTAGCCGAAAAATTAGAAATACCAGATATTGAATTTATCCACAGTCGAGCTGAAGACGGTGGAAAAAATAAACAATTTCGTGAGGCGTATGATATTGCCGTGTCCCGGGCAGTAGCAAGATTGAGTATCCTCTCTGAATTATGCCTGCCATTTGTGGCCGTAGGAGGTTTTTTTATTGCTCTTAAGGGGTCACAGTACAGTCAAGAAATAAAAGAGTCTACAAGCGCTCTCAGAGTGCTTGGCGGCGAAATCGATAAAATTGAGAATATTAAGCTGCCAGGTCTTGATGATATAAGGGCAGTTGTATATATTCGAAAAATAAAAAAAACGCTACCAGCGTATCCTAGGCGTCCAGGCATTGCAGAAAAAAATCCATTATAATACAGTCATGTTAAAAGGAACTTGTGTGGAAATGCCGAATATTACCTTATTGACAAGGCTTATTTTAGGTAAGGCGGTGTACAGATGAAAAATTTAGCCAGATTATTAGGCCTGACTTCAGAACGTCCGGAAATTGTTAAAGAGCAAGCCAATATTACAAGGGATATAGATAATGGGCAGGATGACATCAGCTTAAGCACGATGGAAAATGGGATGAATGAAGGCAATGTACAGCATGTACAAATTACTGAAATTGTTCCCAACCCATTTCAGCCAAGGAAAATATTTAGTCAAGAATCTTTACAGGAATTGGCATCATCCATTGAAGAGTATGGCATTATACAACCTTTAATTGTGCGTCTTATCCCTGATGGTTTTGAATTAGTGGCGGGAGAACGTCGTCTGCGCGCTTCAAAGCTAGCAGGCTTAAGTCAGGTACCTGTAATTATAAAAGAGTTTACTGATAAAGAAATGGCTGAATTAGCTATGATTGAGAATTTACAGAGAGAAGATTTACATTTCTTAGAAGAGGCAGAAGGCTTTCAGCAATTGATTACAAGTTTTGCTTTCACCCAAGAAGAACTTGCTAAACGTATGGGGAAGAATCAATCTACCATTGCGAATAAATTGCGATTATTAAAACTGATACCTGAGGTTCGCGGGGTAATCGCACGGGAAAAGCTAACGGAACGTCATGCCCGTTCTTTACTGAAGTTAGATGATTCTAGATTGCAATTAGAAGTATTGGAAATGATCAGTGAAAAGAAGTTAAATGTGCGAGAGACAGAAGAGCTGATTGAAGAGTTCTTGGAAGATATCGCCAAACAAGTAGAGGCTAAAAATACTCCCAAGCGCAACGTTGTAAAAGTGATTCGCGATGTACGTATTTTTATTAATACCATTAATAATGTAGTAGGGGAAATGAAAAAAACAGGTCTTAAAATTAAAGTAAAACAAGAGCAAGATGAGGAATTTATTCATATTAATTTACGCATTCCGAAGAAAAAATAAAGCAAGTATGATAAAACGAGTTATAATGTAT
>DJJR01000050.1:37613-61040 GCA_002434245.1 Pelosinus fermentans | reverse complement strand
ATACATTATAACTCGTTTTATTTTTGTATTAGAAGGTATGGAATTAGGGCTGCCACTTTCCGTCCAGTTAATTGGTATCATAGGATCGTTGATATCCAGTTCGAATAGCATTTTCGTACTTTTAACGAGAAGGTACAAGGAATGTTCAATGACTCGAATCTCACTTATTGAATATTGATTTCGTATATCGCCAACCGTAGAGTGGAGGGTAATGCCTTTATCAGTTTTGAATCTGGAATCATAGACGTTTATAATCGATACTAATTGGGATTTTCCACTTGAAAGTTCTAATACTAGGGAGGGATCACTGTTGTTTTCTAAATAGATACTTGCAAGGATTTTTTTGCTGCCATCAATATACATTTCATTCAGAGTAAGAGCCGGATATAATTTCTTTACATCTTCCAAGGGCATACCAATTGGTATCAGGCCAGCTTTGCTGACTATCATGCGAACCTCATCGGGAATCATGGAAGAGGCGGTTTGAGGTACCTTTTTCATTTGAGATATTGGAGCATCTGGTATATCTTCTTCTCGTACTATAGCAGGAAGTGTAGGATCCGCACCAGCACTTTTGAGGATTTCGGCAATTTTTGCTTCTTGTTTGGAGTAGGCCTCCATTAGTGCAGTCCGTCCGTTTTTATCTTGGGTATTGGGATTCGCTCCTGCCTCTAGTAACAGAGTCGTAATTTCTTCCGTTCCCATCGCAGCAGCATATAGTAAAGGAGTCCTGCCAGATCTGTCTTGGATATCAACAAGTGCCTGCTTTTCCAGCAGCAGCTTAACCATCTCGGGCTTTTTATAAAAAGAGGCCGCTGTTAAAGCTGTCCATCCATCAGTATTTCGCGTTGTATTAATGTCCATACCTGCATCAAGAAAAGCGAGGACAATTGGTTTATCACCACGCCCTGCATACGTAATGAGATTTTTCCCTTCGAAAGTAATTCCCTGCTGAATTATTTTATCGAGAGGAAGAGGTGCCTCTATTGTTTGCAGTGCTTTTTGATAGCCGACATATCCTCCTGTCAGGATGCAGACACATAATAGCAAAAGAACAGCAGCTAATTTTCTTTTTATTTGAGACTCTTGTAACAGCTGTGTTAAAAAAGATGTTTTTTTTGTGGGAGGTATTCCTTGAGACACATTTTCTTCACTTGCTGATAGCTGGTCAATTTCGCTGTTAGCAGAAGCTGATTCTGGAGCGAATAATTCTTTATTAGCAACAGCCAGTAGTTCGTCAATCGCTGCTTCACTCATTATTCCCTCTTTATCCATTCCTTTTTACCACCTATCATTTAATAATGTATATAAAAAATGTAAATAAAAATTGACATATTTATTTAAAATTCCATATAATTTGTCATAAATCCTGCCTTTCTGATAAAAAAATTAACTTATATGAAATTAGCAAAAGCTGTTTCATATAAGTTAATTTATCGATAATGGGATAAAGAGTATATGTTAATGTGTTTTATCAGCCATAAAACCTTTGGCAATTGTCACAGCATCAACACCATTAGCTGCATAAGAATCTGCATTTGCTTGATTTGCATATTCCTGGGTTAGCACAGCTCCGCCGACGATGGTTTGAGCAGAACATCCTGCAGCTTTTAACGCTGCAATGGTGTGGTCAATTTGCGGCATTGTAGTCGTCATAAGGGCGCATAGGCCCACAATATCAGCTTTATGCTCTAGCGCTTTTTCCACAATCGTTTCGGGAGAAATATCTTTTCCTAAGTCAATTACGGTAAAACCGTTATTTTCTAGTAAGGCAGCTACAATATTTTTTCCTAAATCATGAATATCACCTTTGACAGTAGCTAAGATGATAGTACCTAAACTTGTTGCTGCATGAGCCGGCAATTCTTTTTTTATTGTAAGAAAGGCAGCGCGCATGCTTTCGGCGGCTAATAATACTTGGGGCAGAAAACATTGTCCATTGCCAAAAGCGATACCAACTTTATTCATAGCCGTTGTTAATGCTTGCTCACTAATAGCAATGGAATTATGTCCTTCTCTTAATGCCTGCTCTACTAAAGGAACAACTGCTTCTTTTTCTCCAGAGACAATGGCAAGATGGATTTGTTCGATAATGTTTTTAGGTGTAAGAGGGGCAGCTCTTTCTTCGGATTGACTAATAGGGGCATAATTTACGCTATAGGATCTGCCGCTGGGATCATCCCCTAAAAGCAAAGCGGAAGCTGCTAAGGTTTGCTGCATGAGAGGATCATACGGATTTAGAATGGGCGCATCAAGTCCGGCATCTAAAGCCATTGCACAAAAGGTTGCATTAATAATATCTCGCCTGGGCAGTCCAAAAGAAATATTACTAAGACCCATTGTAGTTGGGTAACCAAAGTGCTGGCGATACAATTTCAATGTGGCCAGGGCTTCAAGACCAGCCCTGGCATCTGCCGCAGCTGTTAGGATGAGAGCATCTAGTACAAAATCCCCGGGTTTGAGACCCGCTTCAAATGCTTTATGAATAATTTCTTGTATTACTACTAACCGATCTTGTGCGGTTTTAGGCACTCCAGCTGGACTAATCGGCAAACAAAGGATAGCAGCTCCATATTTTTTGGCCAGAGGCAAAAAAAACTCTAAACGTTCTGGCTCTGCACTTACTGAGTTAATCAGCGCCCTGCCAGGATACGCCTTCAAGCCTGCTTCTAACGCATTTACATCGGTTGTATCAATCACCAAAGGAACATCTACCAGCATTGATAACTCTTGAATTGCATACTGCATAGCCTTGGCCTGGTCAATTCCCGGAACACCCATATTTACGTCTAGAAGCTGCGCGCCTGCACGGACTTGAGACAAGGCTTCTTTTTTTACGGAAATAAATTGTCCCGAGGCAATATCGGCAGCTAATTGTTTGCGGCCTGTAGGATTAATCCGCTCGCCAATCATGACCGTGGGATGATCAGCACCGAGGTAAATAGTTTTACTGCGGCTGGTTAAGGCAGTAGACTTTTTCGCTGATTGAACAGTGGGTAAATCCGATAGGGCGAGATGTTTTACGGCTTGATGTATCGATTTAATATGCTGGGGGGTAGTGCCGCAGCAGCCGCCAACATAACGGGCACCTGCAGCAACTAATTTTTTAGCCCAAAGTCCCATTTCCTCAGGCTGCATGGGAAATACAGTTTGTTTATTGATTAGGCTGGGCATTCCTGCATTGGCTTGAACACTGATTGGACAATTTGTAGTCTGTGCTATTTTCTCTACAATTGGCAGTAATTGTGCAGGACCTAAGGAACAATTTACCCCAATGATATCAGCACCCATTGCCTCTAAAATGATTGTTGCCGTTACGGGATCAGTACCAGTTACAGTTCTTTCATCAGCACCAAAGGACATTTGACAAATAACAGGTTTTTTAGAAGCAGCTTTTGCTGCAAGTAGGGCTGCACGCATTTCTTGAATATCAATAATCGTTTCAATTAGAATCATATCTACGCCAGCTTGATCTAAGGCAGAGATTTGCTCAAAAAAAACGTTGTAAGCGTCATCGAAGGATAAATCTCCTAAAGGAACAGTTAATTTACCTGTAGGACCTACAGAACCTGCTATCTTGGTATCAGGACCACAGGCAGCTCGAGCTGCCTGAACAGCGGCAGTATTAAGCAAAGCGACCTTTTCTTCTAAGCCATAATGGGTTAATTTTATCCGATTTGCTCCAAAGGTATTTGTTTCAATAATATCCGATCCGCTATCAATATAACTTTTATGTATAGCTGTGATTACGGATGGCTGCTCTTGATTCCATAATTCAGGACAATAACCCGGTGGTAATCCTGCATTTTGTAACATCGTTCCCATGGCACCGTCAAAAATATATATCATAATTTCAATCCTTTCTAGATAGACAATTTATTTGCTGGCATTGATCACATTTAGAACCTTCGATTGTTTCTTTATGGGGGAGGTTTGGTACAGTAGGTGTTAACCCAATCACTGCTGTAATGGATTTGCGAGGGAGAAGCATACATGCTGAAGTGGCTGTTATATTAATTTCATCTCCATGTGCTAACGTTAAGATTTGAGGCTGAACTCTAATATCCCATTGTCCATAGCCTGGGCTAAAACGGAATAGAGTGGTATATCCTTGCTTATTTGCGTCCTGCTTAATAAGCTCACAAGCTTGATCGGCAGCCAGTTCTACGGCCGTTGTGCCTGCTGCATCTAATAACAAGCCTAAGGTATATTCATTTTTGCTGAAGTACTCACTTACGAGCTCCTCTAGGTCAGGTCCTATGGTAACTGCGATAACGGCAACTTTTAAAGAGTTTGCCAGGTGTTTACTAATAACGGTTGGAGGAAGCGATAAAGGCTCAGGGCTCATAATTGTAGAAGAATCGGCATCATAATCATAGATCTGCCAGCTTGCTTTTGGTTGGGAGATGATCTGTGCTTCTGTACAAGCCTGATCAAGTAAGTGCTGGGGGAATTCAGTACATTTCGTAAGACCGGAATAACGTTTTAATTCACTCATATCTAGCGTTTGGATTGTTGGATTGTAAATTGGCACAGTATCCCTCCTTTAATTGCATCAAGACTTTTTAAGTATAAGCAATATTTAACGCAAATTTGTTTGTTGAATAATGGTTTTTGATTGTTCTAGTTTGTTCATTGTATATAGATGTATACCATCTACCTGATTTGCTACCAAATCTGTAATTTGGCTGCAAGCATATTCAATTCCTGCTTTTTCAAAATCTAAGGGTGAATGTTCATATTTCTGAATGATAGTTTGCAGGGTTTTAGGGATAGAAGCACCGCATAATCCTTTAATCCTGCCTACTTGTTTGTTATTTAGTAATGGCATGATTCCGGCACTGACAGGGATTGTGATATTGACTTGTTTTATTCGGTCAAGAAAATCATAAAGGATAGCATTATCAAAAAACATTTGTGTAATTAGAAAATCTGTGCCGCTATTTACCTTTTCTTTTAGGTGAAGAAGATCTGTATTCAAATCAGGGCACTCTGGATGTCCTTCTGGATAAGCAGCAGCAGCAATGCAAAAATCATGATTGGATTTAATATGGGTGATTAAATCTTTTGCATATTGATAGGTATTTTCTCTTCCTTTATCATTGTTTTTATGTATTGGATAATCGCCTCGCATAGCTAATATATTTTCAATATTATGAGCTTGCAGTTGATTTAACATTAGATCAATATCATCTTTGTGGGAGTTGATGCAAGTTAAATGAGCTAAAGCCTCGACACCATACGTATTTTTAATTTTATCTGCCGTTTCAATAGTGCGGTCTGAAGCACTGCCTCCAGCTCCATAGGTAATACTAGTAAAATCAGGATTGAGGGTTTGTAAGCCCTCTGTTGTTTTAAAAATAGATTCTAAGGTGACAGTTTGTTTTGGTGGAAAAATTTCAAAAGATACAAGGGTTTTTCCTTTATTAAATCGATCAGAAAGTTTCATAAATAACCTCACATTATTATAATTTATTAGTTTGAATAAAAAATCAATGAATAAAACAGCCTCTTTCCTTTGAGGAAAGAGGCTGTTTTATCATCCGTTCTTTCCTCTTATCTTTCAGAACGTGAATTCTGCTGGATTTAGCACCATTTGCATTGCTGCCGGTTGCTGGGTGTCATAGGGCCAGTCCCTCGACCACTCTAGATAAGAGTATTTATTAAATTGGAATTTATGATAATATAAAATGGACTGATTGTCAATGTTTTTTAAATAATTATGAAATTGGTTAAATAATGGTATATTTACGGAGGCTGTCTGCTATTTTTGGCAGGAGATAGTCTCTAGAGTGTGGAATGAATTAGCTTATAGAAATTAGAATCGAGAGGACAGTTTGTAAGTAGAAGACTAAGGCTTGTCCTGGATTCTAAAGACCTGGCATGTGCCTTAGTCTTTCTTAAAATATGAATGAGAATATGGGGTGAACTACTTGGTGAAGGTAATTGCAATTGCCAACCAAAAAGGGGGTGTTGGAAAGACAACAACTTCTGTTAATTTAAGTGCATGTTTGGCTGATTTAGGGAAAAGGGTATTATTAGTGGATCTTGATCCACAAGGAAACTCTACAAGTGGATTTGGTTTTGATAAAACAAAGATTAAACAGTCTGTTTATGACGTATTAGTTAATGATGTACCGATCGAAGGTGTTATTCTACAAACTAAAGTTGAAAATTTAATGCTCCTGCCCGCTACGATTCAGCTGGCAGGAGCGGAAATCGAGTTGGTATCCATTATGTCTCGAGAAACGAAGCTAAAAAGGGTACTAGATAAAGTGAAATACAGTTATGATTATGTTATTATTGATTGCCCTCCTTCCTTAGGGTTATTGACTATTAATTCATTAACCGCAGCTAATTCCGTCTTAGTACCAATTCAATGTGAGTTTTATGCATTGGAAGGGTTATCCCAGCTGATGAATACAATTACCCTCGTTCAGAAGAATCTAAATCCGGCCTTGTCTTTGGAAGGGGTAGTTCTGACAATGTTTGACGCCAGGACAAACTTGTCGATTCAAGTAGTAGATGAAGTGAAAAATCATTTTCGGCATAAGGTATACCAAACGATTATTCCCCGGAATGTTCGTCTTAGTGAAGCTCCTAGCCATGGACAGCCTATCACTCGATATGATCCTAAATCTAAAGGGGCAGAAGTGTATACAGATTTAGCTAAAGAGGTGATTGATGATGAATAATAATTCTCAGAGAGGACTAGGACGGGGATTGGATGCCTTGTTTTCTAGTTCAAAAGGAGTAGATGCAGAGTCTCTTATAAAGAATGTATCCATTTCAGAAATTGTTCCTAATAAATTTCAGCCACGCCGGGTCTTTGATGAAACTGCATTGCTCGAATTAGTATCTTCTATTAGTCAATATGGCGTATTGCAACCCCTTGTAGTACGAAAGAGTAATAATATTTATGAATTAGTAGCTGGTGAGCGGCGGTTGCGTGCTTCTCAGCAAGCAGGTCTGAAAGAGATCCCTGTTATTATTAAAGATTATACAGATAGAGAAATGACGGAAATCTCCTTAATTGAAAATATACAAAGAGAAGATTTAAATGCCATTGAAGAAGCTCTTGCCTATCGTCGTTTAATGGATGAGTTTCGTTTAACTCAAGAAGAAGTGGCAAAAAAAATTGGTCGCAGTCGTTCTGTAATCGCGAATATGGTGCGTTTATTGAATTTACATCCCAAGGTACAAGATTATGTTTCACGTGGAACATTATCCATGGGACAGTCCAGACCCCTGTTAGCCTTAGAAACCCTCGAACTTCAAATAGAAGCAGCGGAAATCATTATTGAAAATGATTTGTCAGCAAGGGATGCAGAAGAATTAGTCAAACGAATAGCGGATAAAAAGAAACCAGCAAAACAACAACCGAAGAATGTAGAAGAGAAAAATTTTTTTGTGACAGAAGCTGAAGATCGACTTAAGATGATATTAGGTACACAAGTGAAAATTAAAGAAGGAAAATTCAAGAGCAAAATTGAAATCGAATTTTCTTCATCTGAAGATTTAGAACGTATTCTTGAAGTTTTAAGTGGTGATGAATCACCGGCTCCCAGTAAGTCTCGAGGAACCTTCGCAGTATAAGAATAAAAAGTGTCAAATTATGTTTCACGTGAAACATAATTTGACACTTTTTGTAAAACATAAAGATATGCAGCAATATGAATTAGTAATATATTGCGAATAAAGGAGAATTAACATGCAGGAAACACCAAAAGCATCACGTTTGCACATTGCAATTTTAGGAAGGCGTAATGCAGGCAAATCTAGTTTAATCAATGCACTGACAAACCAAAAAGTTGCATTAGTATCAGATGTTCCAGGGACAACAACAGATCCCGTATATAAAGCGATGGAGATTCTACCAATTGGTCCGGTTATGATTATTGATACTGCAGGTATTGATGATAGCGGATGCCTTGGTACATTACGAGTAGAACGCACCATGAGCGTATTAAATAAAGCGGATTTAGTGATAATTGTATTGGAAGCTGAAAGCGGCATAACCCAGTATGAAAAGGCTTTAATAGAAGGTATTAAGGTAAAGAAAATACCTATTGTTGGAGTCATAAACAAAACTGATAAAATTACGATAGCAGCGGAATTAGTAATGAAGTGGAGTAAGGAGTTTAATATTCCCTTGCTGCCTACTAGTGTAAAGAATAATCAGGGTATTGAAGAATTGAAAAAATTAATTATTACCTATGCCCCGCCAGATTGGCAGGGACCACCTGTGATTGGAGACCTCATCCAAGCCAAGGATACAATAATTCTAGTGACTCCCATTGATTCAGCAGCGCCGAAAGGACGACTCATTTTACCCCAAGTTCAAACTATCCGTGATATTCTTGACCATGATGGTGTCACAATCGTGGTGAAAGAAACAGAACTAAAACAGGCAATTGAAAATTTGCGCAAACTACCTAGATTAATAGTTACAGATTCACAAGCTTTTGAGAGAGTTTCGGCAGAGACACCACCTGGTGTTATGTTAACATCTTTCTCTATATTATTTGCAAGACATAAAGGGGATTTGGAAACGTTAGTGTCTGGTGTTAAAAACATTGAGAAGTTAAAAGCAGGGGATACCGTTTTGATTGCAGAAGCTTGTACCCATCATCAACAGGCGGATGACATTGGAACCGTTAAAATCCCTCGGTGGCTGCAAGAAAAAGTAGGCGGAGAGTTAAAATTTGAATGGGCTGCAGGCAGTCATTTCCCAGAAGATTTAAGTAAATATAGCTTAATTATACATTGTGGCGCTTGTATGTTAAACCGGAAGGAAATGCTTCATCGCCTTTCTGAGGTCTCAACTAAAGCGGTACCGGTAGTGAATTATGGAATTTTGATTGCTTATATCAATGGAATTTTAGAACAAGCGTTAGAGCCATTCCCTCATATACAAAGAATTTTGAGTGAATTAAATTAAATAATATGATAAAATGAAATGCAATTCGTATTAGGCAATAGCAAAATAAACAATCAAATGGCGCAAAGGGAACGCTTAGGGATTTTTTACCTTGCGTATCTTTTGCGTCCTTCGCTCTTTATCAATAGCCTGGAAAGTATAAGCAGAAAAAGTAGTTAACCGCAAAGGCACAATGCTGCGATGCAGCACACAAAGGGGAACGTTAAACACACAAGATTACAGTAAAGATGCCAAAAAGGAGGTTGAAGAAAACATGAAGGGTACCTTAGTTAATGCAGCAGCTGTACTTGGTGGGGCAATTATTGGTTTAGCATTAAAGCAGCGGCTTTCTCACCGCTATCAACATACACTGATGCAGGGATTAGCTTTAGCCGTTGGTCTAATTGGTTTACAAATGGCTTTAAAAACACAAAATATATTGATCGTCATATTGAGTGTAGTGCTTGGCGGTTTGCTTGGTGAGTTTTTGAACATTGATAAATGGTTGTCGAATTTTGGTGATTGGTTAACATTAAAGGCAGGTAGTAAGCATGGCAGTGTTGGTGAAGGTTTTATTACAGGGAGTTTAGTATTTTGTGTAGGAGCGATGGCAATTGTTGGCTCAATACAAGAAGGGTTAACGGGAGATGCTAGTACTTTGTATGCAAAGTCGATGCTGGATGCGGTCTCTTCGGCCGTTTTTGCATCAGGGCTGGGGATAGGTGTGGCCTTATCGAGTATATCTATTTTACTGTACCAAGGTTCGATTACCTTACTGGCAAGCAGCCTTAGCAGTATGATAGCCGATAAGATGATTATTGAAATGTCAGCAGTGGGTGGTTTGCTTATCATGGGCATTAGTTTACTAATGCTAGAAATAAAAACAATCAAAGTAGCTAATTTACTGCCTGCAATTCCGGTTGCTGCAATTCTTGCTTCTTTATAACCGGTGTAAAAATTTAAGTGTAAGTTGAAAGGTATGATGAAATGGATTATGCAACACAAGTATCAAATCTGGTTATGAACAATTTACAGTATGTTTTATTAGGTATGACAGTAATGATTTTACTAGCATTGTTTGTCTTTATAAGTATTAATATAAGACTTGGCAAAATGAATAAGAAATATCGTAGAATGATGCAGGGGGTAGATGGGGAAAACTTAGAGAAACTACTTATTTCACATATTGAAGAAGTAAAGCATGTTGTGGAAAAAGTGGATACCCTATCTGAAGATTGTAAGCGATTAGAAAGAATAGCAAAAGATTGTGTACAAAAGGTGGCCCTTGTCCGGTTTAATGCTTTTGAAGATGTAGGCAGTGATCTAAGTTTTGCTATTGCACTTTTAGATTCTTATAATAATGGTCTTGTAATTTCCAGCATTTACGGACGTAATGAATTTCGTACATATTCCAAACCAATTGTTTCAGGAGTTTCTTCTTATTTGCTGACAGATGAGGAAAAACAAGCAGTAGCGCAAGCTATCAAAATAAAAAATTAAAAATAAGCAGGACTTCTTAGATAAAAGGCGAATATAAAATATGTTAAAAATATATAGAAATATTTTCCAGAAAAGGAGCCAAGATTCTTGATTAAAAAAGAAAGTAAGCCAGATCGAAGAGAGTATACTTTAATGATTGTACCCCATCAGGGACAAGCAGTACATAGGATCAGAATACCTATTGTAGCAGTAAAATATGCTGTTTCTTTTTTATGTTTGCTTATTGTCTTTTCCATAGGAAGTTTTATTAATTATCGATATACAATTCATACAGCTAATGTCGAGAAAGCGGAGCTGGAGACATTGCGTCAAGATAATGGAGTACAAAGTAAAGAAATTGAAGAACTGGCCAAAACAACTGCCGGTTTAAAATCAGATATGGAAAGATTAAACTCTCTGGATGCAGAAATAAGACGTATTGTTAATAATGAAGATACAACGGCTACATCCCGTGCTGGTTTGGTGCGACCTTCAGCTACTTATACTGGACAAGGAGGACCGGTACAGCCTGATATCGGCACTATAAAGAATACTGTGCAAGATTTACAGGCTGCCATTTCAGTACGAGAACAAAGCCTGAATGAATTGAAGCAGGCTTTGCTGGACAAGCAAGCCAGAATAGCGGTTACCCCTTCGATTTGGCCGACAGGCGGAGACGTTACATCTCGTTTCGGTTGGCGTAATTCTCCTTTCGGCGGTGGAAGTGATTTTCATCCCGGAATTGATATTGCCAATAGTGTAGGCACACCCATTGTTGCAACTGCTGACGGTGAAGTGGTGCAGAGTGAATGGTATGGTGGGTATGGTAACATGGTACAGATTAGTCATGGAAATGGAATTTCAACTGTGTATGGACATAACTCCAGATTGTTAGTACGTGTTGGTCAAGCAGTAAAGAAAGGCGAAGTGATTGCTTATCTTGGTAATACAGGAGCGAGTACAGGACCTCATTGTCATTATGAAGTCAGGGTCAATGGTACTGCTGTTAATCCTACTACTTTCTTAAATTAATATAAATGATTTATTTAAAGATTTAAAGGCGAAGTAGATACTATTACAGGAGTGTGCAATATGTTTGGTAGTAATAAAAAAGCAACTAGCTACGCAGGTGAGATTGAAACCATTATTGGTAAGGATACGTTGATGAAGGGAACGATCACTGGTAAAGGTGCATTGCGCATTGATGGGCAATTCGAGGGCGATATTAATACCACAGGCAGCATTGTTATAGGAGAAAATGCGAAAGTAACGGCTCAGTGCAAAGGTATGAATGCTACCATTGCTGGTATTGTATATGGCAATATTGATATTAGCGAAAAACTAGAGTTACTACCAAGTTCGCAGATTTATGGAGATATTAAAGCGGGGATATTGAGTGTTGGCGAAGGCGCAATTTTTAAAGGCGGGTGTGAAATGCGTGCTGGTGGCGAAGACCCTGCCAACAAGAAAAATATAGCAAAAAAGCAGTAGGAAAAATGGAGTGCCATACAAATAAATTTGTGGCGCTCCATTTTTATAAGGATTTGACTATTGGGCTAATGCATAGTCTTTAGAGAGTCTCATTTTGGCCCGGTAAAGAATAATACTTCAGCCTTGGTAGCCTACGCTTATAGTCATGATCATCCTTTTCCTGATTATGCTATAGAATGTTTTTCGAGAGTATAGTAACGTATTATGGGAGGAAAAAATTATGATTTTAGAAAAGGAACGAGAGCTTATTGTGGAATATGGACAAAAGCTTATTACTCATGGTTTGACAAAAGGAACTGGAGGTAATATTAGTATTTTTAATAAAGCAGAAGGACTTATGGCAATTAGTCCCAGCGGATTGGATTATTTTAAAACTACACCGAAGGATGTTGTGGTTTTAGATCTTAACGGTACTAAAGTAGACGGGGACCGCAATCCTTCCAGTGAATATTCTATGCATCGCATTTTTTATCAAAAAAGGGATGAAGTCGGTGCAGTTTTGCATGCGCATTCGATTTACTGTAGTATTTTGGCGGCCCTTCATTGGAAGATTGAGCCAGTTCATTACTTAATTGGATATGCTGGAAAAGATGTACGGTGTGCACCTTATAAATTATTTGGCAGCGAGGAATTATCACAGGCAGCTTTTGAATATATACAAGACCGATATGCGGTATTACTTGCTAATCATGGATTACTGGCAATTGGCGAAACCATTGAGTATGCATTTGACACAGCAGAAGAAATTGAATTTGTTGCCCAAATTTATTATAAATCAAGGTGTGTAGGAGACCCTGTATTATTATCCTCTGATGAAATGGATGAATTTTTAAGGAAATTTAAGCCTTATGGTAAAAAACAAGTATAACCAGAATGGGTTACAAAAATAAAAGAAAAATAAATGGAATAATTGCTAAAAAGTTGAATAATCCCCATATCTTTTGCTAACCCTATAGCCGGAGGTGGATGCGATGCAAGGTATTATTGCAGTAGAAAAAACGTTGTCTATTTTAGCGGATATGTTAGAAACAAAAGGATATGAGGTAGTAGATTTAAGTGAAAGTAATCTTAGCGGAGTCGACGCTATTATCGTAGGTGGAACCGATGTAAATGCAATGCAAGACTCACTTACTGATGTACCTGTTATTAATGCTGCGGATAAAACATTTAATGAAATTATTGAAGAACTAGGGCGCGTGTAATTAAAAAAATTAGAATCCAGAATGACATCTGGATTCAGTTTTGGTTATGGTTATTTAAATGCAGATCGTCTAAGAGAAAAGAACGCTAGAGGTTTAACCTCTAGCGTTCTTACGATTTTAATATTAAAAATGTTGTTTATTTTGCGTAGGTTCGTAAACCGTAAGAGATGGCATGAGCGATGGTATCAGACATTTTCATAACTAAGTTTAATCTTGTACTTTGCAATACAAGATGCTCCATAAAACCGCTTACATTTACAATGCCCGTAATATATGCATCGCCTACGGAAGGAAGATCTTTATGTACGGCGGCACCTGGTTTTAGAGATCCTTTACCCAGAGAGACGCAGCCTACGTTTTCTAATCTGCCAAGACAAGCATCCACAGCAATAATATAAGGATTAGTGATCTTTGTCTGGATAGAACTTATGCTATCTTTTAAGTTAGAAGCATGAATTGGCTCATCCAGAGTGCCGTAAATGTGTGGATAAGGATTGAAAGAACGCAGCTTGGTGCCTGTAAGGGGACCAAGAGAATCACCTGTAGAACGATCTGTCCCAATACACAAGATGACGAGAGAAACATTTGTTGTAGCTGCTTCTTGCATAATACTACGTAAATGGCTGGCAATATCATACATTGCAGTAGGTTGATTAATGTTCAATTTTAATTCGGAGTTTAGTTTAGGGAAACTAAAAAGGTTTTTTAACATTTGATAGCTCCTATCTAGCAAAATTATATTATGAGGTTTCTCGTGAACGAATATAAGATAGAAGTAGTATATGTTAATATTTGTTAAATTATACATAGGGCTACCGTTTTTGCCTGATTCAAGAATCATATTATTTTGTATACTGAAAAACAATGCAATACATAGGAATTGTTATCTTTTTGTCAATGGGTTACAGACCAGTAATGTAAAGGCACAAGGAATCAGCATCTTGAAATACATCGTGAATTAGAGCGAAAAGATGTGAATAAATATACAAACATCATAAAGCGAAGAGAGTGATTATCAGTAGAAAAAGTGGGAGTTTTCAGAAAAAAATAATATTTTTCATGTATATAAAGTGTATAATGTATTATTTTTTATACATATTGACAGTGAAACATTTCGTTTTTATAATGTAGTAAGTGAAACAAAAACGTATCCTGCAATGAGACAAAAGATTTTTAGGAGTGTACCTAGGGTTCCGCGCTTTCCAGCGGTCTGGTCCAAGCGGTACAGGTGCAGATTGCACAACACCGTGGGTAAAAAAGGCCCTGCGGAAAGTCCTGGATAAGTAAGGTTTGCTGGTAGAGAGGTATTTTCTACTAAGGACCAACTTCACTATCCAGTGGTTTCCCGGGTCTTTTCTGTTGCAATGATATAAGTTGCTTTTTTCACGATCTGTCATTGAGGGTGCAGCCCTGGTCTACAAATGATATTTATATAATTTGAATTTAGCTTGGTATGAAGGAGTGGGGGAAGATATGTGTAGAATTGGCGCCATTAAAAGTAAGGAATTTTTCCATCCATCAGCAGCGCTGCATTTAATGTTACCGCAGCAAGAAGGACATGATAATTCAGGATTTGCAATGGTTATGCAGGATATGGCAGGAGTTTTTTCAAAATATAAAGATAAGCCATTGTTGTCATTAGCCTGTACGCAAAAGGGAGCGAAGCTGGTTGAAGATTATATGGAAGCCAATGATTTTCGCCAATTAGCGGAATGGATTCCTCGCGGGGTGAAAAATGTAAAGCTTGATATTAAGGCTATGCCGTATTATATTTTTCGCAATTATGATTATCCGGAGTATTATCGCGATGCTTCTGAAGAGGCAAAAGGCGAATTACTTTTAGATACTAGATTGGCATTGCGTGAGTTGTTGGAAAAGCAAGAGCAAGGTTATGTATATTCTTTTTGGCCAGATGTTTTGACCTTAAAAGAAATTGGCGATCCCTGGGACATTGCTACCTATTTTAAATTATGGGACAACAATGGTGATTTGATGGCGAAAAATGTAGTAGTTCAGTGTCGGCAAAACACAAATTACGATATTGTTCGCTATGCGGCCCATCCTTTCTTCTTGCAGGGATATACCTTGTGTGCTAATGGAGAAAATACTTTTTATACCAAAAATAAAGAATACCAAAAATCATTGCATCGCGGATATATTGGTTTTGAGTCCGATTCACAGAACTTTCTTTATACCTTGCACTATGTGTTGCAAGAGTTAAAATGGCCTATTAAGTATTATAAGCATGTGATTACTCCACTTCCATTTAATGAGCTTAGTCTTCGTTCCGATGGTGCTGAACTGCGGGCAATCAGACAATCATTGGGTTCGTTAGAGATTAATGGACCGAATACCGTAATTGGTATGTTGCCTAATGGAAATATTATAACCTGCTGCGATTCTAAAAAATTACGGCCTGTAGTTGTAGGCGGAGATGGGACGATGGTAGCCATTGCTTCTGAGGTGTGTGGATTAAATGCCATTTTGCCGCATCGTAATCAGGAACAGGATGTATATCCAAATGAACGTGAAGTAGTAATTATTAATGACGCATTGGAGGTAGAGAGATGGAAACAATAAAGACTCAGGATGTCACAGTGAATGATTTACCTTGGAAAATCGAATGTAAGCCTGATCGCTGCACCATGTGCGGCAGCTGTGTTGCAGCCTGTACCTTTCAGGCTATCATGCCTGCTGTAGAACGTCGTTCCATTACTGTCTCTACTGGTCATCGTCCAGAGCCAAGTCAAAAACATAGTGCAGTGCTTATGATAAAACAACGAAATAGCATTGAAAACGCCTGTACGGGTTGTGGGATGTGTGAGAAGATATGTCCAAATCAGGCTATTAAACCAGTTCGAAATCCTGATTCCCGTTTTAGTCTATTGGCCAGGAAAGGTGGTTCTCCTATTAAACGCGGCGGACGTACCAGCTTAAATAGTGGACGCACATTAGATAATATTATTGTTGGGCGTATTTCTCAGATGACTGACCCGGCTTTAGATTCAGAGCGTCATACTTTTGACATTTTAGCGCCTTTCGGACGGGTACTCATGCCTCACGAGTTACCTTTGAGTGCGGTAAATGGCACATTAAATTTGACCGCTAAGCTGCCACCCGTAAATTGGATTTATCCTATTATTTTCAGTGATATGTCTATTGGAGCTTTATCTACCAGAGCATGGGAAGCCGTTGCATTGGCTACAGCCTATCTGAATGAAAAGCATAATATGCCTGTGCGCATGTCATCTGGTGAAGGCGGAATGCCTGTAAAGCTTTTGGAATCAGAGCAGCTCAAATACATGATATTACAAATTGCATCAGGACATTTTGGCTGGAATCGAATTGTGAAAGCAATACCTAAAATGAAAGTAGACCCAGCTGGAGTGCTAATAAAAATAGGCCAAGGCGCAAAACCTGGTGATGGAGGACTTTTGCCTGCAGCTAAAGTTGCTGATCATGTGCAAGCAATTCGTGGTGTACCCAAAGCAGATCTGATGTCCCCTCCGAATCACCAAGGTTTGTATTCAATTGAAGAATCTGTACAGAAAATGTTTTTGTCAATGAATGCAGCATTTAAGTTTAGGGTTCCAGTAGCGATTAAGTGCGCTGCTTCTGCGACGTCGGTGTCTGTATATAATAATTTGCTGCGTGATCCTTATCGAATCTGTGGTGGATTTTTTCTCGACGGCATTCAAGGCGGTACAGGTGCTGCCAATGAAATTTCTCTTGATCACACAGGACACCCTGTAGTTTCCAAGACAAGAGAGTGCTATTTGTCAGCAGTAAAACAAGGACGACAAGGACAGATCCCTTTATGGGCTGGCGGCGGCATTGGACTTACTGGCAATGCAGCAGCAGATGCATTTAAAGTCATTTGTTTAGGTGCTAATGGGGTCTTTCTCGGCAAAATATTAATTCAGCTGTTAGGCTGCGTAGGGAATGAACATGGCAGATGCAACGCTTGTAATACTGGCAAATGCCCTGCAGGTATTTGTACTCAGGATCCTCGGCTTGTTGAACGTTTAGATATTGATAAAGGGGCGCAAAATATCGTGGAATATATGCTGGCCCTTGATAGTGAATTAAGAAAATTAATGGCACCAATTGGCAATAGCTCCTTGCCCGTGGGTCGCTCGGATGCTTTAGTAACAACGGATCAAGCCATCGCTGAGAAATTGGCAATTCAGTATGTGTGTTAGGAGGAAACCAATATGTTTAAGTTAAAGAGCCTTGACGGAAGTCAACGGATGTCCACTCAGGATTTGCTGCAAGTCATTAATGAGGCAGTGGCAGCAGGGGAGACGGAATTTCATATTGAAGCTTCCGGCCAGCATGATATTGGAGGACCGTTATGGCATCCGGAAGGAAAAGACCTTAATTTTTTAGTGGAAAATCCCGGACAGCGCGTAGGGTCTATGTGTTTGGAAGGTACTCAGATTATTGTAGAGGGGTCTGCTTCTGCTGATGTAGGTTGGCTGAATGCTGGTGGTAAGATTGTTGTTCGCGGTGATGCGGGGGATACAGCTGCTCATTGTGCAGCATCGGGCAATATCTTTATTGGTGGTCGGGCTGGCACCCGGTCTGGCTCCTTGATGAAACATGATCCATTATATGCACCACCTGAATTTTGGGTTTTAAAAAATTGCGGCAGCTTTTCCTTTGAATTTATGTCCGGCGGAATTGCTGTAGTTTGCGGCTATGACAGTGAGAATTTTCAATCCGTGCTAGGTGATCGTTCTTGTGTAGGCATGGTTGGAGGAACATTATATTTCCGGGGAAATGCTTCGGGAATTTCCGAAAAAGATGTCAAAATTAGACCTCTTGAAGAAGAGGATATCGCCTATTTGGATGGTAAGATGGATGATTTCTTAACATCCATTGCACGGCCGGAAATAAGGGCTGAATTAAGTAATTGGTCCGAGTGGTATAAGGTAATACCATTAAAATATGAAGAACGCAGCAAAACCTCCCAAACTAAAATTCTTCCTTTTCGTACGGAAGAATGGGTGCCAAATGGTATCTTTAGTGATGTTTTAAGGGATGATTTTTCTGTAATTGGTTTAGTTACGACAGGTATATATCGACAACGTGTCCCAGTTTGGGAAAATGCGTATTATGCGTCACCATGTGAATTTAATTGTACGGCTTCGATTCCATCCCAGCGTCGCTATAATTTATTACGGGAAGGAAAAGTAGAAGAAGCGTATAAACTGGTCTTGGAGTATACACCGTTCCCTGGCTCCGTTTGCGGTGCGGTGTGCCCGAATGTTTGTATGGAAGACTGTACTCGTAAAAATCTGGATATTTCTGTACAAATTGGTGAACTTGGTACCTACTCTAAAGATGTTACCCTGGATAAAGCAGCAGTTCCTAAAGGAAAGAGCGTAGCTGTTATTGGCGGTGGTGCAGCAGGTCTGACTGTGGCATGGCAGTTAATCCGTAAAGGTTATGATGTAACGGTGTTTGAAAGTGATGAAAAAATGGGTGGTAAGCTAGAACAGGTTATACCTCGTTCACGACTGCCCCAGCAAACATTGGCTGCAGAATTAAAGCGCATTAAAGATATGGGTGTAGTCTTTAAAAATAATACACCTGTGGATAAAGAGAAATTCTCTGAATTAAGGGCGGCTTATGATGCTGTAGTAGTGGCTACCGGCGGTCATAAAGGCAAAGTGATTCCTTGGCCAGGGCATGAACGCATTGTCAAGGGAATTGATTTTCTCAAAGGAATTAATAAAGGAAAATCTCCTAAAGTCGGTAAACATGTAATTGTAATTGGTTGTGGGAATTCTGGGATGGATGCAGCTGTCGGTGCTTATCAAATGGGAGCTGAATATGTAACCTGTATTGATGTGCAAAGACCGGCAGCTGATGATAAAGAAATCGCCCATGTAGAAGATTTAGGAGCGACTTTAATGTGGCCAGTTGTCACAAAAGAGGTTACTGCTGAAGGCATTATTACGCAAGATAATCAATTTATTAAAGGTGATACGATTATTATTGCAATTGGCGAAGTGCCTGAACTTGAGTTCTTGCCAGAAGGAATTGTCATTGAGAGAGGGCATTTGAAAGTTGCCGGGGATTATCGTATTGCAGAAGGCGTCTACACGGCAGGTGATGCTGTAAAGCCGGGACGTATGGTTGATGCCATTGGTGCAGCCCAGCAGGCAGCAGCAGCGGTAGATGCTTATCTGATGGAAACTACCTATCAATTGCAGACAAAAACTAAAATTGATACAAACAGATTGAGTACGGCATATTTTAAAAAATGTCATACCTGTGATGTTCCCAAAGCAGATGACGATCATTTACGTTGTATCAGCTGCGGCACATGCCGTGATTGTCACATGTGCGAGCGGTCTTGCCCAGAAAACGCTATTACTCGCACATTAGGATCAGATGGGAATTTTGAATATATTTCTAATGCCAATAAATGTATCGGCTGCGGAATATGTGCCGGTATTTGCCCTTGCGGTATTTGGTCAATGCATGTGAATAAGCAGCCGATTCATGCCTAGTATCTCAAATAGATTCTTCGCTCCGTTTATATCTTAACTGCAGCTATCCTTGAGGCATCGGATAGAATGATTTTATAAAATAAAAGCGCATTGCTGATCCCAATTCATATTGGTGATCAGCAATGCGTTTTTAAATGTTAGAAAGATGAACTTTTAGGCAGGAATTTGGAAAAAAGTGGAGAACCCAGCAATAGAGATAATATTGAGTTATAAAACAAAAGAGGGTTTGGGCATGTTTGAAGAAAAAACGTATAGGAAGGTACGGATTGTATTTGTTGCAAATGTGATTACATTAGCTTTTTGTTTGGCTTTAGTCCTTACAAAAGCACCGGATGAATCCAATGAGCAGCTTTCTCTCTATGGCATGATGGTGGTAATATATGGTATTTTAATTGCTTTTTCTATCGATAGACGGGGTATCTATTATGAGATACTTTCTTTTATTGCTACAAATGCTGTACTGGGGTACTTATATTGGCATACACCGGATTCTATGGCAATGATATTATTTTATTTCTATGCAGTACAGATCGCCCTGCAATACAATCCTAGATATTCGTTAATTGGATCCATGCTTATTTCCTGTATATACGCTGCAGTTAGCCTGAGTCAGGCAGAAGGGATTGTAGAAAATCAGTTATCCATATATATGCATTCGCTGCTCATTATTAATATGAATGTATTGGTTCAGCACTTATCTCAGCTAGAGGGGCGCGCTCTTTCCCAAAGCGAAAAGGTCAATCAATTATTAAATCAGATGGAATCTTCTTATAAAATGGTTAGCAGCTTGGCAGAAAAAGATGAATTGACAACGTTATATAATTATCGATCCTTTCGGCAAAGACTAAATGAAATGCAGCCCAGTAACATAGCAATACTGCTTCTTGATGTAGATTATTTTAAAGTTTTTAATGATTCTTATGGGCATTTATGTGGTGACGCTGTGCTGCGGGATATCGCAATTGTTTTAAAAAATAGCCTGCGGGAGAGAGATATGGTTTTTCGTTATGGGGGGGAGGAATTTGCAGTGATACTGCAATGCAATAATGAACAGGAAGTACAAGCTGCCGCTTTGAGGATTTCCAATAACATAGAACAGCATGCCTTTCATTTTGGAGATGAAACAGAACTACATGTTACTGTTAGCATTGGCTATGGGATTGGCAATGAGAAAATTAAAACAGCAGAAGAACTCTTTAAGATTGCAGATGATGCTTTATATAATGCTAAGGATAGCGGCAGAAATTTAATTGGATGTCCTAATGGAGAAATCTGTACTTCTGATTTGAACTCATTGTTAAAAGTGATGTAATTCCCATTGCTGAGATGTAGGAATTGTTATTTTTTTATAATCAAGGAGGGATTAGTCGTGAAATCCAGTTCCATTACTATCGGAATTTGCCAATTAGCTGTCACACCAGATAAAGCGCTAAACATTCGTAATGCAGAAAGGATGTTAAAAGAGGCGGCTAAAGAAAAATGCCAGGTTGCTATATTACCTGAAATGTTTAATTGTCCTTATGAAGCAGAATTGTTTTCAAGGTATGCTGAATCCTATCCAGATGGAGATACCTTTACCATGCTGTCTCAAACAGCAGCACAAGAGCGGATGGTAGTCATAGGCGGATCTATACCTGAAAGAGATGAGTGCGGAAATATTTATAATACATGTTTTATCTTTGATGAACAAGGCCGCTTATTAGGGCGACATCGAAAAATACATTTATTTGATGTAAAAATTGCAGGTGGTACTGTATTTAAAGAATCAAATATTTTATCAGCGGGACAGGATGTAACGGTAATAAAGGCGGCAGGCTTGACTCTGGGAATTGGAATTTGTTATGATATACGTTTTCCGGAGCTATCGCGTTTAATGGCCCTTGCTGGCGCCAAACTTCTTATCTTTCCAGGTGTCTTTGGCATGACAACAGGTCCTGCTCATTGGGAACTATTAATGCGGTCTAGGGCTGTTGATAATCAAGTGTTTGTGGCAGGAGCAGCACCGGCTAATTTTCCGGAAGCTTCGGATCAAGTATATGGACACTCCATGGTAGTTGATCCGTGGGGACAAATCATATCTGTGGCGGATGACAAAGAAAAACTGCTTATTGCAGAAATTGATATTGAAATCCTAAATAAGGTTCGAAGGGAGCTGCCATTATTGCAGCACCGCAGAACGGATGTATATGAGCTTCGTCAGAAAATATAAGAGATTACGTTCCTATAATAAAATAGGTGACGTTACAGAAAGAAATAAATCGGTAAAAGGTAAAAGCCCAGTCTGTGCTTTACTTTATGCGGATTTTTTCTTTTATTTTTTTTGCAGAAAAAGCGAATGTACAATAACAAGAGACATACGTTTATAAAGTAATAAAAAAAACTAACAAAAGCCTTGACAGTAGAGAACGAAGTACATATAATAGCCTACAGATACAAATATGTTGCAGTTGTGTACTTTTCTAGAAAATGTCCTTTAAAAAGATGTAAATGTGTAATTAAGTGGATGAAAAATCAGAAAAGATAGCTGCTATAGTATTTAAAAGGCATTTTTTATCTAAGAGGCGGTAAAGAGCAAAGTATAAGACTCTTATCAAATCATTAAGAATGGGAGGAATTATCATGTCAAGAAAAGGAATATCTTTCACTGCTTTAATAGTGGCAGTGGCTATGTTGGGATTGATGGTTGCAGGATGTAGTTCCACTCCATCAGCTTCGGACTCTAAGGAAATAAGAATAGGTGCGAATATTGAAATGACCGGTAGTGTTGCTAATTATGGTAAATCCGCTTTTAATGGAATCCAATTAGCATTTAAGGAAGTCAACGCTGCTGGGGGAGTTCTGGGTAAACAGATTAAAGTTATTCAAGCTGATAATAAGTCAGAAGCATCTGAAGCGACCAATGCAATGACGAAGCTAATCACACAAGATAAAGTCTCGCTTATCATGGGACCGATTACAAGCTCCAATGCAATAGCTGCCTTGCAGGTAGCGCAAGATAATAAAATTCCTGTCATCACTCCAACAGGAACAAATGCTAAAATTACTGTGGACAATGGCAAAGTAAGACCGTATGTTTTCCGCAGCTGTTTTATTGATCCATTCCAAGGTATTGTGATGGCTAATTTTGCAACGAAAACATTAAACGCAAAAACGGCTGTCATTTACATTGATAACAGCTCAGATTATTCCAAAAATCTGGCAGAATCCTTTGAAGCCCAATTTGTAAAAAATGGTGGCACTGTTATTGGAAAAGAAGCATTTTTGCAGAAAGACCAAGATTTCAAATCCACTTTGACCAAAATAAAAGCATTAAACCCTGAGACCATTTTCATTCCGGCTTATTATGAAGAAGTAGGCAAAATTGCAAAACAAGCTCGTGAGATGGGAATTTCAGTACCTTTCATTGGTACTGATGGATGGGATGATCCTAAAATAGCAGAGGTTGCTGGTGCTGCGGCATTAAATAATACCTTCTTTAGTAATCATTATTCATCTCAAGATGTAGATCCTAATATTGTGAAATTTGTAGAGGCCTATAAGAAAGAATATGGGCAGGAGCCCAACGCTTTTGCGGCATTAGGGTATGACGCTGCATTAATGGTTGTTGATTCTATAAAAAGAGCCAATAGCACAGAACCTGAAAAAATAAGAGAAGCCTTGGAAAAGGTCAAGGATTTGCAAGTGGTAACAGGTAAAATCACGCTGGATGCAAATCATGATCCAATTAAGAGTGGTGTAGTTATTGAAATGAAAGATGGCAAGCAAACCTTTAAGGAAAAGATCAACCCATAAACCATAAACAAACAAAAATGGA
>DJJR01000050.1:35902-37421 GCA_002434245.1 Pelosinus fermentans | reverse complement strand
TCCATTTTTGTTTGTTTATGGGTGAAAAACACAATTGTTTAAACTATTATTTAAAAAGACTATTTCTAAACATAAGTCCTATTAAAAAAGTATTGACAGTAAAGTTAGGAATAAATATAATATCATACATACACAAATATATTCTGGTGGAGTACTTATTTGCTGAATGTATTAATAAAAATGTAAACTGTAACATAAATGATAAGGAGGCAGGAAAAAAGCAAAGCTTATTTTGAAAGAATTTCAAAAAGTATTTCAGGTAGGTGCCCTTGGGTTATATATAGTAGGAATTATCAGTACCGATTTATTATAAGTTAGAATATGGGAGGAATAATGATGGCAAAGAAAGGGTTCTCATTCATTGGTTTATTGCTTACGGTAGCCATGTCCGGTTTCATGTTGGCAGGATGTAGTTCAACTCCATCTGCGAATGATTCCAAAGAAATAAAAATTGGCGGAAATTTTGAGTTAACTGGTGGAGTTGCTAACTTTGGTAAGATGACAACAAATGGTATTCAGCTAGCTTTTAAAGAAGCCAATGCAACAGGCGGTGTTCTTGGTAAGCAAATAAAGTTAATCTTGGCCGATAATAAATCAGAACCTTCTGAGGCTACCAATGCAATCACAAAACTGATTACCCAAGACAAAGTTCCTCTTGTTATGGGACCTGTTGCCAGTTCTAATGTATTGGCAACTCTGCAGGTATCACAAGATAATAAAATTCCTGTCATTACAGCCACGGGTACGAATTCGAAAATTACTGTGGATAATGGTAAAGTAAGACCGTATGCGTTTCGCAGCTGTTTCATAGATCCATTTCAAGGAACTGTAATGGCTAACTTTGCCAGCAAATCATTAAAAGCAAAAACAGCAGTCATTTACATCGATAATAGCTCGGATTATTCCAAAGGACTGGCCGAATCTTTTGAGGCTCAGTTTGTTAAAAATGGTGGTGTCGTCGTAGGCAAGGAAGCTTTCTTGCAAAAAGATCAAGATTTTAAGTCTACGTTAACGAAGATAAAAGTAATGAATGCAGATACGATCTTTATCCCTGCCTATTATGAAGAAGTAGGTAAAATAGCAAAGCAAGCTCGTGAGTTAGGAATTACCATACCACTTATTGGTACAGATGGCTGGGATGATCCTAAAGTCGTGGAAGTTGCAGGGGCAGAGGCGATGAATAATACGTTCTTTAGTAATCACTATTCTTCTCAAGATACAGACCCTCGTATTGTAAAGTTCGTAGAAGCCTATAAAAAGGAGTATGGTCAAGAGCCAAATGCTTTAGCAGCGTTAGGTTATGATGCTGGCTTGATGGTTATTGACGCAATTAAGCGGGCCAACAGCACGGAACCAGACAAAATTAGAGATGCATTAGAAAAAACCAAAGATTTGCAAGTCGTAACAGGAGTAATTACTCTGGATGCAAATCATGATCCGGTTAAGAGCGGTGTTGTTATCGAAATGAAAGATGGTAAGCAAACTTTTAAAGAAAAAATTAATCCATAAATATAAAAGA
>DJJR01000050.1:0-35711 GCA_002434245.1 Pelosinus fermentans | reverse complement strand
TCTTTTATATTTATGGATTAAAAAAATAAAATAGGAAGAGATGATAGTTACAAGATATTTATTATCGCAAGAACGAAGGAAATAGCTGGATTCTAGCAAAATTTATTGAAAAAACCGTCAATGTCTATAGTGCAAGGACAAACGCCTTAAAGTCCTCTCCATGAGTATTGACAGCAAAGCGCAATATGTCTATAATACAGCATGTGACAAGTACGAATATCTTCCTGAGGAGGACTAAGACGTATTTTGAACAGTGGATACGGACTTTTTTTAATGGAGAAAATACATATTATTTAAAAGGAGAATCTGTGTATGAAAAAAACAAATAAGTGGATCAGTACCTTTATTGCTGTTGCTATGCTGGGTTTAATGGCAACAGGATGCAGTGGTAAACAAGATAGTAATGTAATCAAACTTGGTGCCAACTTAGAGATGACTGGTGGCAATGCGACTTTTGGTAAATCTGCAAGCAATGGGGCAAATTTAGCAATTAAACAAGTAAATGCTAATGGTGGTGTTCTAGGTAAGCAGCTAAGCTTAGTAGTTGCAGATAATAAAAGCGAAGCCGCAGAAGCTGCAAATGCTATGCAGAAATTAATTACTCAGGATAAAGTTGTAGCCGTTATTGCGCCAATTGCTTCTTCCAGCGTGATTGCTGGTGCCCAAGTCAATAACGATAATAAAGTCTTAGCAATTAGTCCAACAGCGTCCAATCCTAAAGTGACAGTAGATCCTACAACTAATAAGGTTCGGGACTATTTATTCAGAGCAGCATTTATTGATCCTTTCCAAGGTTCAGTAATGGCAAACTTTGCTACGAAAACCTTAAATGCTAAGACTGCTGCCATTTATATTGATAACTCTAGCGACTATGCTAAGGGCTTAGGGCAGTTTTTTAAAGAAACCTTTATTAAGAATGGCGGTACAATTGCAGTAGAAGAAGCGTATCTGGCAAAAGATACGGATTTTAAAGCTACATTAACAAAAATTAAAGCTGCGAATGTGGATGTTGTCTTTGTACCAGGTTATTATCAGGAAGTCGGTATGATTGCGAAGCAGGCTCGAGAAATTGGCTTAACGATGCCGCTTCTTGGTGGTGATGGCTGGGATTCTGCCAAACTTCCAGAAATCGCTGGAGCGCAAGCCCTGAATAATACGTTCTTTGCAAATCATTACTCACCAGATGATAATAGTCCGGCAATTAAGACTTTTGTTGATGCATATAAAGCAGAATATAAAGAAACTCCGGATGCATTTGCTGCATTAGCTTATGATGCGACGATGATGGTCATTGAGTCCATTAAGCGTGCCAACGGTGTTGATACTGTGAAGATCAAAGATGAGTTGGCCAAGACAAAAGATTATAATGCTGTATCCGGGTTAATTACGTTGAATGAAACTCATGATGCAGTAAAAAGTGCTGTTATTATTGAAATGAAGGATGGCAAGCAAACGTTTAAAGAAAAGATAAACCCTTAATAGTAATGTAAGATCGATAAGCGTCAGTATATTGACATTCATAAAATGGAGCCCAGAGCTACCTTTGCTGAAAGAAAGAGAATACATTTTACCTTATTAACCACAAAAGCACAGTGCTACTGGTGTGGCATTGTGCTTTTGTGGTTTTTTAGCAAGCGAAAGAAAAGAAATCAATGCTTAGATATAAAGTAGAGGCATGAAATGACACTGTCAATGAATTGACGAATATGTCAAATTACAGACAAAAAAACGCTCATAAGGATAAACCTGATGAACACTAGAAGCTTTTTAGACGTGAATAATCTTTTTAAAAAAAGTTTTACTTACTTGATGGAATAAAGCTTACGGGGGAATAAAGGACGCAAAGCATTGATCACAGAACATAAATGGCATGATTATTGCATAAGTATAAAGTGGTACGTTTTTAGTATAAAAAAATATATAAAAGTGTGCTGTAAATAAGTGTTTGTATTTTTGGAAGAGATTAACCAACAAATCAAAAGATAAAAGTATTGACACTAGAAGACAATGTATCTATAATTACGTATATATTATAAGAGAATATCCGCAGAGAAAAGATAAACGTTAAATTCTAAGAGGGTTACGAGGGATTCTAAAGTGGGATTATAAAGCACATAGAACCTGTTGAGAGGCTGTTTTAAAATATCCAGATGCTAGTCCTTACGAGCATTTGAGCGAGACGTACAAAGACGTATGTTTAGTGAAAACGCACAGGGACAATAAAGGTAGATGGGAATTTTGAAATAGACTCTATTAGACTTTATTGCAGTTGTTTCTTCCGTGTGAAAAATATAGGGAAAAGGCATCGCTTTAGCCCTTAAAAATAAAAAAATGTAGGAGGCGAAATCATGGATTTTTCAATTACTCAGCAATTTTTACAGCAATTAATAAATGGTGTATCTCTTGGCAGCATTTATGCACTCATTGCTTTAGGTTACACAATGGTGTATGGAATTATTAAGTTGATTAATTTTGCGCATGGTGATATTTATATGGTAGGCGCTTATGTAGCGTTTTTTGCTACAACGACGCTTAAACTTTCTTTTTTCCCAGCGTTAATTATGTCCATGGTAGTGGCTGCCATAGTTGGGATGACAATTGAAAGGTTGGCTTACCGTCCATTGCGAAAGGCACCTAGAATTGCGATATTGATAACGGCAATTGGTGTATCTTTATTATTAGAATATGGCGGGATGCTTCTTGTTACACCGCAGCCGAGAACGTTTCCAGCGCTATTCGAATCTCAAGTGTATACCTTTGGCAATATTGTAGTGAATAGCCAGCAGGTAATTATATTAGCAATATCCGTAGTTCTAATGGTTATTTTAACTTTTGTTGTACAACGTACCAAAATTGGTAAAGCGATGCGTGCAGTATCTTTTGATACCGATGCAGCTCGATTGATGGGTATTGATGTTGACCGTGTTATTTCCATGACCTTTGCAATTGGTTCTGCATTAGCGGCTGCAGCAGGCATGCTAGTGGGTGTATATTATAATTCAATTGATCCTTTAATGGGCATTATGCCAGGTCTTAAAGCCTTCGTAGCTGCTGTTTTGGGTGGCATTGGAGTGATTCCAGGGGCGATGCTTGGTGGTATTATAATGGGCGTTATTGAAGCTATGGTGAGTGGCTTTATTTCATCCACTTTCCGTGATGCTGCAGCGTTTGCCATTTTAATTATTATTTTACTGTTTAAGCCTTCTGGCTTATTAGGTAAAAACGTTCGTGAGAAAGTGTAGGTGGCAAATAATATGGGAAAAAATAAGAAGGAATTGCTGTCGTTAGTGGCATGTATAGCATTGTATGCTGTTGTGCAAAGCTTAATTATGTTAGATGTTATTGGACCGTTTTGGGAGCTGAATTTAATTTTAATCTGTATTAATGTAATTCTGGCGGTAAGCTTAAATCTTATTAATGGTTTTACAGGTCAGTTTTCTATCGGTCATGCAGGATTTATGGCTGTGGGAGCTTATCTCGGCGCTGTACTCACGGTTAAATTGCAATTGCCTTTTATTGTTGCTATTTTAGGTGGAGCAGCAGCTGCTGGTTTCTTAGGATTTGTAATTGGTTTACCAACATTGCGTTTAGATGGCGATTATCTAGCTATTGCGACCTTAGGCTTAGGAGAAATCATCCGAATTACCATCTTGAATATTCCTTATGTAGGCGGCGCATCTGGTTTTATGGGTATACCTCGTTTTAGTAACTTCACGTGGGTATTCTTTGCCACGGTTTTTACTGTATTCTTTATTAGAAATTTCATTAACTCTACCCATGGCCGAGCGTGTATTTCGATTCGAGAGAATCAAATTGCAGCTGAGGCAATGGGAATTGATACTACGAAATATAAAGTAATGGCTTTCACAATTGGTGCTGCTTTTGCTGGTATAGCAGGAACCTTATTTTCCCATTACTTTTATATCGCTCACCCCGCATCCTTTACTTTTATGAAGTCCTTTGATATTTTGACGATTGTAGTATTGGGTGGTTTAGGCAGTATTAGTGGATCGATTACAGCAGCTATATTACTGACTTTTGTTTCTGCAGCCTTAGCTAGCTATCCTGAGTGGCGTATGATCATTTACTCATTAATGCTGATCATATTAATGTTGTATCGGCCCCAAGGATTATTTGGCAATAAGGAAATCAGTCTTAAAATCTTTGGCCGTTTGATGGGAGGTAATAAGCGTGGCAATACTCAAGGCAACTAAACTTTCCAAAGTATTTGGCGGACTTAAGGCCGTATCTGATTTTTCCATCGAGCTTGGCAAAGGCGAGCTAATTGGATTGATTGGTCCCAATGGAGCTGGCAAAACAACCGCTTTTAACTTATTAACGGGTGTATATCAACCAACAACCGGCGAAATAGATTTTGATGGTAAAAGTATTGTTGGACTCAAACCTTTTCAGATTACGCAAAAAGGGGTAGCCAGAACCTTCCAAAATATTCGCCTCTTTTCTGAACTGTCTGTGTTGGATAATGTTAAGATCGCGTATCATTTCCATGTAAAATACGGAATCTTAGAATCTGTTTTGCGTATGGGCAGATACCATCAAGAAGAAAAAGAAATTGAAGAAAGAGCGATCAGGTTATTAGAAATTTTTAAATTAGGCGATAAAAAAGATGAAATTGCTAAAAACTTACCTTATGGTGAGCAGCGGCGTTTGGAAATTGCCAGAGCACTAGCGGCTCAGCCTAAATTATTATTATTAGATGAACCTGCGGCTGGCATGAATCCTCAGGAAACGCAGCAGCTAATGCAAATGATAAAATGGATAAAAGACGAATTTGATTTAACTATTTTATTAATAGAACATGACATGCAATTGGTTATGAATGTGTGTGAACGTATTTATGTATTAGAATATGGCAGTATAATTGCTCAAGGAACACCTGAGGAAATCAAGAATAACCCACGGGTTATTGAGGCCTACCTCGGAGAGGAGGTTGAATAATGTTAAAAATCGAGAATATTGATGTATATTATGGTGCGATACATGCCTTAAAAGGTATTAGTGCGGAAGTAAATGAAGGGGAAATTGTTACCTTGATTGGTGCAAATGGTGCTGGTAAAAGTACAATTTTACGTACGATTTCCGGATTGTTAAAACCGAAAGCAGGTCAAATTAATTTTGAAGGAAAGAGTATTGCTGGAGTAGTTGCTCAAGATATTGTAAAGCTTGGCATTTCTCAAGTACCGGAAGGTCGAAGGGTTTTTGCGAATATGTCTGTTCTAGAAAATCTAGAGTTAGGTGCTTATATCCGTAATGACAAAAAAGGAATTCAGGAAGATATGGAGAATGTCTTTGTAAAGTTTCCTCGCTTGGCAGAAAGGCGCAGTCAATTAGCCGGTACGTTGTCAGGCGGTGAACAGCAGATGTTGGCTATGGGGCGTGCCTTAATGAGCCGCCCGAGGCTATTGCTCTTAGATGAGCCATCTATGGGGCTTGCACCGTTGCTGGTAAAAGAAATTTTTTCTATTATTAAAGAAATTAATGCTAGCGGAACTACGGTTTTGCTAGTGGAACAAAATGCTCATATGGCATTATCCATTGCCCATAGAGCTTATGTACTGGAAACAGGACGCATCACTCTTTCCGGCGATGCAAAAGAGTTGGCTGCAAGTGAAGAAATACGTAAGGCCTATTTGGGTGGTTAATCAATAAGACGCACGAAAGATAGTAGTGGCAGATTGTTATGAAAGACAAAAGGTGAATTCCTAAATTGTATTGTTCATAATTTCTGACATGAAATCTTTAGTGCGTTTTCTTTAATAAAAAATCAACGGAGATGATGAAAATGTTTGTAGAAAGCAGGATGACAGCTAACCCAATTACAATCAGTTCGAATACAACAATTGCTGATGCATCGGAGATTATGCGTAATAATAAATTTCGCCGTCTTCCAGTGGTTGAGGGTGGACAATTAGTTGGTATTGTAACAGACAGAGATCTTCGTGCGGTATCGGCCTCGCCAGCAACTGCTCTTTCTATTTTTGAACTTAACTATTTATTGGCAAAGATGAAAATTAAGGATATCATGCAAAAAGAAGTAATTAGCATTAATACTGGGGCTACAGTGGAAGAAGCTGCAATTTTAATGTACAACCACCGAATTGGCGGTTTGGTAGTAGTCGATGAGCAAGGAGTAGTCGCCGGCATCATTACGGAAACAGATATTTTTAAAAGTTTTGTTGATATTATGGGTCTAGTGGATGGGAAAACTCGTATCACCCTTGATGTAACAGATAAAATTGGATTGCTTCATGAAATTTCAGAGGTATTTTTGGCAATGAATATCAATATTACAAGTATGGTTAGTTATGCCTTACCCGATGGAAAAATTGAGATGATTATACGGGCCGATATTATTAATACGGAAGAATTAGAAAAGGCCCTTGCTGCTAAAGGGTACCCTATTAGCCACGTGGTACATATTAAGTCATGAGTTAAGCTTGCCTGCCATGTTCTTTAGCCATCAATCCTTAAAAGATGTTTACAAGCAAATTCCCAATGTGGTACTATATAGAATATAATGCTAGGAACAGGCGGTCATTATGGCGCAGCCGGGCGGAAAGCAGCAGGTATGTATGAAAGCCTGCGGGACCTTAGAGGGGCCTGCAGGCTTTTTTGTTATGTCATCCTATTATAGACATGATTCCTTTATGGGCTTGTAGAACCTGCTTAAAATGAACTGAAATTGGTACCTTTTATAAGTCCTATGAATAGTGTAGGCTATTGAAGGTTATAACAAAGAATAGAGCTGCTGAGCAAAAGGTAGGAGGTAGTATGATTGGGATATGTGGATAGTAATTTAAAGGAGCGTACTGCTAGGCTGTCCGTTATTTCTAATACGGTTTTGGTTGTATTGAAATTGATCGTGGGATTTTATACTGGGGCCGTCAGTATTATTTCAGAGGCTGCTCATTCTGGCTTTGATCTACTTGCATCTGTGATTGCCTTTTATGCGGTCCGCAAAGCGGATACCCCTCCTGATGACGATCATGCCTATGGGCATGGTAAATTTGAAAATTTATCAGGTGCCATTGAAGCGATATTGATTATCGGGGCAGCAGTATGGATTGTATATGAAGCCGGGAGTAAAATGAATTCAGCTACGGTTCCAGGTTTTTTAGAATATGGTATTGCTATTATGATCATTTCAATTGCTATTAATTACTGGGTGTCAGAAAGATTATTTAAGGTGGCTAAACAGACTGGTTCTCATGCCTTAGAGGCAGATGGTTTGCATCTGCGGGCCGATATCTGGACTTCTGTTGGGGTGTTGGCAGGATTGGTGATTATTCATATAACAGGTCTTGCCTGGCTTGATCCTGTAATTGCAATCATTGTAGCTGGCATTGTATTTAAAGCTGGCTATGGCATGACAAAGAAGAGTCTATATGAGTTAACGGATATTAGCTTGCCGGAACATGAAGAACAGATGATCATTGACATCATTCACAGTCATAAGGAAGTCATTTCCTTTCATCAGCTCCGTACCCGGCGTTCCGGGAGTTGGCGTTTGATTGATATGCATCTTATATTGTACAAAGATATGCATTTAAATAAGGCTCATGATATCTGTGATCAGATTGAAGCTGAAATAAAGCAAAAGCTAGGTTCCTGCGATGTGGTCATCCATCTAGAGCCATGTGATCATCTTGAAGAACTAGGGGCATGCCCTCTTGATGAATAGAAAAATAAGCAAGAATCATTTGGGATTCTTGCTTATTTTTTTTTGTCAATTTCCTTTGAACTACTTTTTTTATTATGAAATGTATATAAATGTTTGCAACGGACGCGACTTTCACTTTCAGTGTTAAATTTTTCCGAGCTGCCACTATCGACAGAGGCCTCTTTGCTTTCTGAAGGGGCAGGATTTGCTGAGGAAGCAGATGGAGTTTCCGGGGCTGCTTCTTCATTGGTTCGTGCACTAAAGGTATTGATTAATTGCTGCAGGGCAACAGCTTCTACTTCTTCGATATCTGAGTTTGACGATGGCGCTGGGCCAGGTGGCTCAGGAGCTCCTTTAGGTCTGGGACAGAGGACTTCCTTGTCTGGTAGGCAGGAGCCTCGATGATGGCAACACTCCAGGAGACGCCGTAAGGCCTCCATCTCAACGACCTGCTCGGCTGTGTGAAAAGGAACATCTGTTGTAGGAGACTTATTGGATAATAACCGGAATAAATCCACTGGCGCACAAGAAATCTTTAAGAAATCGCTGCTAAAAGCTACTTTGCAGCAGAGTAATTCAAGGAAGATATCGATCAATGTTCCAGCGTTATCAGCACGCCTTACGGCCCGCTCGAAGACTTCAGGACAAATTTCTGGTGTGCGATGAATTTCTTCAGAGGCACCCACAAGCAGACGATAGGAAGCTACTAAAGAAGAAAGATTAGGAATAACTGCGTTTATATCAGCCAATATCAGGTCAATAATAGGTTGAGGATTTTGATTAGTATCTGACATGATAGTCGCCTCACTTTAGCGTTGGTGCAACATTATATGCCAGAGGCAGTGCATTTGCTCTTCTTTATTAAGAAAGACTTAAAGTAGAAGGATTTTTTCATAATCGCGTATAATATATATGCAATTATAGAAAGCTGGAAATGATCATGAAAAGTAAAATGATGATCGTGAAAGGAAACTGAATGATGACCATGTTGCTCACGCCGGAATTTTTATTAGCAGCGGCTAATAAAATAGTACGTCTTTTAGCTATTTTATTAGGGTCAGCGCTTATATTGCATCTATTCTCCCTCATGGTGAATAAAATGTTTATCCCAAAAGTTGGCATTACTACCTTTTCTTTTGATGAAAGACGTGCGAGAACAGTAGGGGGAATGCTGCAAAGCGTTATTCGATATTTTATTTATTTTATTACCATCCTCATGGTGCTGCAGGAATTCCATATTGATACCACTTCACTTGTCGCCGGAGCTGGTATTATAGGATTGGCTCTTGGTGTTGGCTCTCAGAGTTTGATCCGGGATTTTGTAACTGGTTTTTTCATTGTATTGGAAAATCAGTTTGCTGTCGGGGATTACATTGTCAGTGGTGATATGGCAGGTACTGTGGAAGATATTGGTTTGCGGGTAACGAAATTGCGGGATGGCAATGGTGTGCTGCACATTATTCCCCATGGGGCAATATCTAGGATTAGTAATTATACAAGAGGCCATATGCAGGCTATAGTCAATATACCTGTTGCTTATGAGGCCGATTTGGATAAGGTGCTTCTATTATTAGAAGAGGCCTGTGTTTTGGTAGGTAACGAGCTGGAAGAAGTCTTAGAGGGACCGAACGTATTAGGTATAGTAGACCTTGGCGCTCAAATGCTAATGGTACGTATTGTAGCGAAGACTGTGCCTTTGCAGCAAGGAAAAGTGGAAAATGCTCTTCGTTACACAGTAAAACGGTTATTTAATGAAGCGAAGATTCCTCAGCCCGTGATCGATATTAATAAAAGGCAAGAAGGTGTTAGATGATGGTACGTTATGAAATTGGTGATATTGTAAGAATGAAGAAGAACCATCCTTGTGGAGCCGCTCTGTGGGAAATTACGCGGACAGGAATTGATTTTGGTTTGAAATGTCAAGGCTGTGGGCGTTTTGTCCTGGTGCCACGCGTAAAGTTTGAAAAAGGTGTAAAAGAAATCGTAACACGCAAAGGCACGCAAGAGGAGGGATAAATGTGAAGTATCAGTTTATTGTAGGAGGCATGACCTTGGTAACAGGGATTGTACTCATTGCAATGGGAACCGATTTTGGTAATAAAGTCAATCTAACAGTGGGTGTTATTATAGGCTCTATTATGTTGTTATTAGGTACGGCAAGATTGAAGAATGCCATTGCTTATCGCCGTGAACATGGAGAAGAGTAAAGTGCCTGCTTGAAAATAGGGGAAGAATCATCTACAATAAGACATGCTGAAAAGAAATTGTAAGTAAGGTGGAATAGATGAATGAGTACAAATTTAGAAGTGGGTATTGTTGGTTTACCGAATGTAGGTAAAAGTACATTGTTTAATGCGATTACAAAAGCAGGTGCAGAAGCTGCTAATTATCCTTTTTGCACAATAGAGCCAAATGTGGGTGTCGTAGATGTTCCGGATGAGCGCTTGCCCCATTTGGTGGAAATGTATAAAACAAAACGCTGTATCCCGACAGCAATGCGTTTTGTTGATATTGCTGGATTGGTGAAAGGTGCGTCTAAAGGAGAAGGCTTAGGCAATAAGTTTTTAGCTCACATTCGCCAAGTAGATGCTGTTGCTCAAGTGGTGCGCTGTTTTGAAGATGAAAATATCACTCACGTTGAGGGAGCATTAAATCCCTTGCGGGATATTGAGATTATTAATACAGAACTATGCCTAGCTGATTTAGATACATTAGAGAAGCGAATGGAGCGGGTACAGAAGCTCATTAAAACTGGTGATAAGAAAGCACCGAATGAAATGGCGGTACTGGTAAAAATTAAAGAACTTTTAGAGCAGGCCTTGCCTGCACGGCGCGTTGATATGACAGAAGATGAAGCTGGACTCATTGGTGATCTAAACTTGATGACGTTAAAACCGGTATTGTTTATTGCTAATGTCAGCGAAGACGAAGTAGCCAATGCGGAGGATAATGAGTATGTTAAAATTGTGAAAAAATATGCAGTAGAAGAAGGCGCAGAAGTCATTGCAGTATCGGCCAAGGTTGAGTCAGAAATTGCTGAACTTCCAGCGGAGGACGCTAAGGAGTTTTTAGCAGAGCTTGGATTGTCAGAATCTGGGTTGGATAAGCTGATTAAGGCTTCCTACAAGCTTTTAGGCTTAGTGACGTTCTTAACGGCTGGTGAGCAGGAAGTACGTGCCTGGACAATAAAGAAAGGTACAAAAGCACCTCAGGCCGGAGGCAAGATTCATTCTGACATTGAGCGTGGCTTTATTCGTGCAGAAATTGTCTCCTATAATGATCTTGTGCTGACAGGTAGCTCCAATGCAGCTCGTGAAAAGGGATTGGTTCGGTTGGAAGGTAAAGAGTATATTATGCAAGATGGGGATGTTACGTACTTTAGATTTAATGTTTAATATTTCTTTTAATATATTATAGTTGCATTTGTATTGCTATTAATGATATAATGTATCAGTCTAGGGTAGCCTAGAGAGGTTTGAGAAAATGTTTATAAATGTTTACAAACCTTCCCTGCTCCCATAAGGGAGCCATTAGTCCACAGGAGGAGGTGATTTCGTGAGAAAGTACGAAGTCATGTTTATTGTTAAACCGTTGGAAGAAGAAGCGACAAATGCGGTAATTACCAAATTTGAAAATCTGATTAATAACAACGGTGGTCAAGTAGAAAAAATTGACCGTTGGGGCAAAAAGCGTTTGGCTTATATAGTAAAAGACTTTACTGAAGGTTTTTACTGCCTGACTACTTTTACAGCTGTACCAGCGACGATTCTTGAGCTTGATCGTATAATGAAGATTACTGAAGATATTTTGAAATTTATGATTATTAAAGTAGACGAATAGACCAGGGGGAATTAAACCATGAATAAGGTTATAATAGTCGGTCGTTTGACTCGTGATCCGGAAGTTCGATATACACAGACTGGTAAGGCAGTAGCATCTTTCAGTGTAGCAGTTGATACCGGTTATGGTGAGAATAAGCGAGCTGATTTTATTCCTGTAGTAGTATGGGATAAGCTGGCCGAAGTTTGTGGCAACAATCTTACCAAGGGTCGTCGTGTACTAGTTGAAGGACGTTTGCAAATTCGTGATTATGAGAAAGATGGACAAAAACGGCGTGCGGCTGATGTCGTAGCCCAAAATATTGAATTTTTGGATACGAAGCAACAAGCTGTAAGCGGTGGCAGTACTGCTGCTAGTCCTGCAAAATCATCCGGATATGATGTCAGTTCCTTTGGTACAGAGGTCTTCCCTGAAGAAGAGATTCCATTTTAAAGGGAGGTATTATCAGTGAAACGTGAAAGAGGAAGAAAACCTAAGAAAAAGATTTGTAGTTTCTGCGTGGATAAAGTAGAAACGATCGATTATAAAGAAGTTGGTAAAATCCGTCGTTACACTACGGAACGCGGCAAAATATTGCCTCGCCGTATTTCTGGTAACTGCGCAAAACATCAACGTAGTGTTACTTTGGCGATAAAACGTGCACGTATTGTTGCATTGTTGCCATTCACAGCAGAATAAAACAAAAGAGAGGTTACGTAACCTCTCTTTTATTTTATTCTGCTAAGAATGGATCATCGTAACTTCTTATCTGGGATATACTTTATGATAAAGCAGGAAACAGACTATTGATTTGCGAATACTATATCAGATATAGTAAAAAGGGGGGGAGTGGCTGTTTTGTTTTCGAATGAGTCGGATATTTTACGCAAAATGCGTTTGATAGAGTGGCTAAAGGCAGAGTTGATTACCCATATTGGTCAACTATACCAAGCCATGGCAAAGAATAGTGAACAGGCGATTGCTGAAGGATTGGCTGCCGTAGTCGTTTCTTGCTATATTTTAGGAAGACGACTGGGGATTAGCTTTGAATTATTAGATAAGTCGGTTTTAATGCAAGTAGAGCAAGATATAAAAAAAGAACGAGAAGTGGAGAAATGGTTTGGTGACTCTAGCGAGTACCAGCGTCATCTCCGCCAAAAGGGGTGAATGAATGAGACAGACACGGCTCAGACCTATGGTAGAGGGTGGGATATTATCAGGGATTGCCATACTATTTGCCTTGATTAGTGCTTATCTTCCTCTGATTGGACCTTTTGTTAATTTAATGTGGCCCGTGCCCATTATTTTATTAGGTGTTCGTCATGGCTATAAGTGGAGCATTATGGCGACAGTTGTTTCTGGTGTTATGATCGCCATGTTAATGCATCCGCTGCATTCTCTTAGTGTGGTTGTTGGATTTGGTTTAATTGGTATTGTGTTAGGCTATGCCTTTCGTATGAATTTTAGTGCTGTTAAAACTATGTTGTGGGGAACCGCTGCTTCTTTGGTTTCTAAAGCTGCATTGTTGACGATTAGCGCATTGGTACTCGGTGTGAATCCTCTTACTATGCAAACTGATGTAATGAATAATGCTGTAGCACAGGCCATTGAAGTATACCGGGACTTTGGCATGGCAGAGCAGGAACTGGCTAAAATGTCTGAGTCTATGAAATCCATGATTGAATTAATGAAGATTATATTACCGGCGGGTTTTATTATGGCATCGGTACTTGATACGTGGCTAAATTTTCTGATTGCCAAAACGGTATTAAGAAAGCTGGGGCATAATGTTCTTAACTTTCCAGCATTTAAAGAATGGTCCTTGCCGTATCATATTGTGTACCTTTTTGCATTAGCCTTAGTCATGATCTATTGGGGTAACAGCAGGGAAATCAGCTTGTTGACTCAGGTTGGCATGAATCTTCAAGTGATCACGAGTACCCTTATTTTAGTGCAAGGTTTGGCGTTATTTAACTACTTTGCCGATAAATACAATTTGTCAAAAATGATGAAAGGACTTATACTGTTCTTGATATTGACAAATGGTTTTTTTGCACAGATCTTGATAGTTGCGGGTGCAATTGATATGGTTATGGATTATCGACGTTTGCGAGGGCCTCAATCCAAAGAGTAAAGAATGGATGTGTGAGATTAGCCTTCAAGGAGGAGTTGTTTATGCCGCAGGGTCCGTCTTTTTGGTTTGATACAAGAATTTATCTTGCTGTTGCCACAGCTTTATTAGTGGTGATTGTTTTTTATAATCCCTATGTAGCAGTATTAGGTGCAATTTTGTTAGGTTCTTTATATTTATATGGGCGAGAACGCCACAAAGAACGGCAGAAGGCGTTGGATAGCTACTTATATACGATGAGTAACTGCATTGAAGAGGGAGCATCCTACGCGTTGAAAAGTTTGCCTTTGGTTATGATGGTCATTGACAAAGAGGGAAAATTGTATTGGCATAATGATGTTCTTAGCGACTGGTTTGGTGATGAAGTCGTACTAGGAGAGTCGATTGTGGACATTTGTCCCGAATTTCCTTTGGATAAGGTATGGGGCAAATCCGGTCGGGAAGTATTTTCGACAGAGGATAAATATTATGATGTGATTCATGAGCCGGTAATTCATAAAATGGATCATGAAGAGTTAACAATTGCTTATATTAGTGATATTACAGCCAGTGAAACAGTAAGAGCTGAATGTGTAAATTCTGTACCGGTTATGGCTTACATCCAAATTGATAATTATGATGATGTATTGCAAGGATTGAGTGAAGGTCAGCGAACATCTGTAGTCGCAGAAGTCAATAAGATTCTAGCAGAATGGGTGGCAGAGAATGAGGCTGTATTAAAGAAATATGCAGATGACATGTATCTTGCGGTGCTTAACCGGCAGAACTTAAATAAATGCCTGCAGGAAAAGTTTGACATCCTAGATCGGGTACGTGCCATTCATATTGGCAATAAAATTCCCGTGACCTTAAGTATGGGCGTTGCAGCTGATGAAGATTCTGTAGCTATATTGGGAGAACGAGCCCAAGCCGGTCTGGATTTGGCTTTAGGCCGAGGCGGCGATCAGGTGGCTGTTCATGTAGGAGGCAAGCTGCAGTTTTATGGAGGCAAAGCAAAAGCTGTAGAAAAAAATACAAGAGTTAAGGCACGAATTGTAGCCCAAGCATTGCGGGAGATTATTGATGATGCGGATAAGGTTCTGGTCATGGGCCATACCAATGAGGATTTTGACAGCTTAGGTGCTGCTATTGGTGTAGGTATTATGGCTCGCCATTTAGGAAAAGAATTGCACATCGTCGTTAGCCAGCCAGGGGTTTCATTAAGCAAGCTGCAGGAGATCTTGGCTGATAATGAAGAATATCAAGATTTATTTATCACATCAGCCCAGGCGATGCCGCTGATTACGCCCCAAACCTTGCTCTTTGTAGTGGATGTTCATCATCCAGAATTATCTGCAGCACCAGAGTTATTAAATAAAGTCGATCGAGTGGTTGTTATTGATCACCATCGCCGTTCTGAGAAATTTATTGCAAATCCATTACTAGTATACCTTGAACCGTCAGCGTCTTCTACTTGTGAATTGGTAACAGAACTGCTGATGTACTTTGATGATTACCTAGAGTTTAATAAAATGGATGCCACGGCCTTGTATGCTGGCATTGTTGTTGATACGAAGCAGTTTTCGGTACAAAGCGGCGTGCGTACCTTTGATGCCGCAGCCTATTTAAGACGTTCAGGAGCTGATCCCGCTTTAGTTCGTCAAATGTTCCGCTTAGACTTTGAGACGGTTAAGTCACGGGCTGAAATTTTGAATCAGGCAATCATGTTACCTGGAGGCGTTGTTGTAGCAGGTTGTCCTGATAATATAAAAAATGCTCAAATTGTAGCAGCCCAAGTTGCTGATATGCTGCTAGGAGTAGAAGGAGTACAAATCAGCTTTGTATTGTTCTTTCTTGAAGATGGCGGCATCGGCGTTAGCGCACGGTCCAATGGAGCTTTCAACGTACAAGTTATTATGGAAGAACTGGGGGGCGGAGGGCACCAGACAGTAGCTGGTGCTCAGGTTAAAAAAGGTACTATGGAGGAAGTAAAGCGCCAAGTGATAGAACTAAGCGCAAAATATATAGAGGAGAGTGCAGAAAATGAAAGTAATTCTACAGCAAGAGGTTAAAAAATTAGGCAAAAAAGGCGATATTATAGAGGTTTCAGAAGGTTATGCCCGCAATTATTTATTAGCGCAGAAATTAGCAATTCCTGCTACTGCTTCGAATGTCAATCAGGCAAGTCAGCAAAAGGCATCAGAAGAACGCAAGCTGCAAAGAGCACTGGATGAAGCCAATCTGTTAGCAGCGCAAATGTCCAAAGTAGAAGTAACCATTGGTGTGAAAATGGGCGAAGGCGGCAAATTATTCGGTTCTGTTGCGAGCAAGGATATTGCCGATGCTCTTTATGCTCAACATAAAATCGAAATGGATAAACGCAAAATTGATTTGAAAGATGCGATCAAAGCATTAGGTACATACCCTGTATCCATTAAACTGCACCCTGAGATTAGTGCTAAGATACAGGTACACATTATTGCTAAATAGCAAGAGCATTGGTTATGTATGCTTTTGCTGTCCTCTAACGGGGATTATAGAAAGGACTATTATATGAAAAACTTTTTTAACAAATTTATTCCTAGACGGCCGTTGTCTAGCAGGACAAGGGTCAATGAACAGCTGAAGTACCAAACAGCAGCATTATATGAAATGTATGCAGGTATTTTTGGTCCAGATAAAGTGGTGCTAAAAGCTGTAAAACTGGATGCTTTATCTTTAATGAATTCTGAAAATACAGGTGAGCGAGTATTAGCGCTGCAAAAGCTGGTATTTGAAGATCCAACCATGGAAAAAATACCTACATTGCAAGAGATACCGGCAATTTTAGTTGCGATTGAAGAAGAGATAGCTAGTTTAATGGCTCGTCGGTCCCTGGAAGATCGGTTAGAAAAGAAGATTAATGATAAGATGGAAGAACGCCATCAAGAGTATGTGAGAGAAATTAAAATGCAGGTTCTCAAAGAGGAAGAAAACAATGTTGAGAATCCTCAAACCTTAAAAAAATATGCCATGCTGGAAGTGTTAGAGCAAAAAAAGCTGACTAAGTCAGCTATGGAGATCACTCGTCCAGAAACATTAGGGGAAATTGTAGGGCAAGAAAGAGCTGTAGAAGCCCTTCGTTCTAAATTGGCATCACCTTATCCTCAGCATCTGATTCTTTATGGTCCGCCGGGGGTTGGTAAAACAACGGCTGCCCGCTTGGTATTGGAAGCAGCAAAGGCGCTTAAATTTACGCCCTTTGCACAAGAGGCTCCTTTTATTGAGGTAGATGGAACCACATTGCGGTGGGATTCCCGAGGGATGACCAACCCTCTTTTGGGTTCCGTTCATGATCCTATTTACCAAGGAGCGCGGCGAGATTTAGCTGAGACGGGTGTGCCAGAGCCGAAACCAGGCTTAGCTACAGATGCTCATGGTGGTATTTTATTTATTGATGAAATTGGTGAAATGGATGCCATGCTGCAAAATAAGCTGCTAAAGGTACTAGAAGACAAGCGGGTTTCCTTTGAATCTGCCTATTATGATCCTTCTGATCCGAATGTTCCCAAGTACATTAGAAAGCTTTTTGAAGATGGTGCGCCTGCTGATTTTATTTTGATTGGTGCGACAACAAGAGATGCTTCGGAAATTAATCCTGCGATACGGTCGCGCTGTGCTGAAATTTACTTTGAGCCTTTGACGCCAAAGCATATAGAAGAAATTGTTTATAATGCGGCAGTCAAATTAGGTGTAGCTTTAGAATCTGATGTAGCTGCTTTGATTAGTGAATATACCATTGAAGGCCGTAAGGCTGTTAATATCTTATCCGATGCCTTTGGTATCGCTTTATATCGGTCCAGTGATCAGGAAAAAGTCGTCATTACTCATGAGGATGTATATAAAGTAGTACAGGTTAGCCGTCTAACTCCTTTTGTAAATCTTAAGGCGGCTAATATTGGTGAAGTTGGTAAAGTATTTGGTCTGGGTGTGGCTGGTTATCTTGGTTCTGTATTAGAAATTGAAGCTGTATCCTTTGCCGCAGGAGAAAAGGGTAAGGGACGTATGCGCTTTAATGATACAGCGGGCAGTATGGCGAAAGATTCGGTCTTTAATGCTGCGGCTGTAGTCAGAAAGATAACAGGTGAAGATCTAGGCAATTATGACATTCACATCAACATTATTGGCGGCGGACGCATTGATGGTCCTTCCGCTGGGACGGGCATTTTGGCGGCAATTATTTCTGCTATTACCGAGCGTCCCGTTCGCCAGGATGTTGCAGTGACAGGTGAAATTTCCATTCAGGGTAAAGTGAAGGCTGTAGGTGGTGTATTTGAGAAAGCTTATGGTGCTAAACAGGCCGGTATTACGACCATGATTATTCCGAAAGAAAATGAAAAAGATATTCCCCAAGGGCATTTGGGCTTAGAAATCTGTCCTGTAGATAACGTAGAAGAAGCACTAGCCATTCTATTGTCTGATACAGAGCAAAAAAGTGCATAGCAATATGGGGAGGAGGCAAGCTGATTGTTAGATAGAATACCACCACAAAATATGGAAGCTGAGCAGGCAGTACTTGGCGCCATGCTGATTGAGCGGGAGGCAATTTCTAAGGTTGCTGAGTTGCTGCGGCCGGAAGATTGCTATCGCGAAGCTCATCGCTTAATCTATAATGCTATGCTGGAACTTTTTAATAAAAATGATGCAGTGGATATGGTTACTGTTATTGAGTTTCTGCGCAAAGAAGACAAGCTGGAAGCAGCGGGCGGGATTGCTTATGTAACCTCCCTGGCAAATAGTGTACCGACTGCTGCTAATGTATTGTATCATGCAAGAATCGTAGAAGAAAAAGCACTGCTGCGTCAATTGATTAACGCTGCTACCAATATTGCCGGTATGGGGTATGAAGGCAGTGAAGAAGTAGCTACTATTTTAGATAGTGCTGAAAAAATGATACTATCTGTATCCAGCCGAAAAATGGGGGGAGAATTTACTCCCATTAAAAGTATTATCTTTGATGCATTTAATAAAATTGAACAGCTATATGCTTCAAAAGGCAGTATCACCGGTCTTTCCACTGGATTTAAAGACTTAGATAAGCTGACTTCAGGTCTGCAGCCCTCTGATTTGATTCTGATTGCAGCTCGTCCGAGTATGGGGAAAACGGCATTTGTACTGAATATTGCCCAGCATATCGGAATCGCTGAGAAAAAGGCAGTGGCATTCTTCAGTCTGGAAATGTCCAAAGAGCAGTTGGTTCAGCGTATGTTGTGTGCAGAATCCGCCATTGATTCTCAGAGATTGCGGATTGGTGAGCTGGAAGCTAAAGATTGGACAAAACTCGTCAGCGGGGCAGACCGATTGTCCGCAGCACCTATTTTTATCGATGATACAGCAGGTATTACCGTAATGGAAATGCGCTCAAAGGCAAGACGCCTAAAGATAGAGCATAACTTAAGCTTAATTATTATTGATTATCTGCAGCTTATGCAAGGCAGTGGAAAGGGGAAGGGAAGCGAGAATCGTCAGCAGGAGATTTCAGAAATTTCCCGCTCTCTAAAGGCTTTAGCCAGGGAAATCAATGTCCCTGTTATCGCCTTGTCTCAGCTTAGTCGTAGTGTAGAGTCCAGACAGGTAAAGAAACCGATGCTGAGCGATCTTCGAGAATCAGGCTCATTAGAGCAGGATGCGGATATTGTGGCTTTTCTCTATCGGGATGACTATTACAATCCTGATAGTGAGCAGAAAAATATTACGGAAGTTATTATTGCCAAACATCGTAATGGTCCAGTTGACACCGTTCAACTATTCTTCCACAAACAATTTACGAAGTTTAGTGATTTGTCGAAATTGCCAGGATAGAGGAGGTAGATGATATCTCCTCTATTTTTATGAAGTTTTGCGGAAAAATCAGTACTTCTATTAAAAATAAGTAGAAGTTTTGCAAGAAAATCCGAACAATGGATGGACAAAGATGAAAAACATTCGAAAATACATTGACACTTTTAGTACTAAGTGCTATGCTATATGAGGGAAAAAATCTAGACTTTAAATTTAAATTGAATGAGTACTAAGATTGGTGAGTGAATTTTATAGTCTAGGGATAAAATAAGCATGCCTAATTATAAACAACTTATTAACAAAGTTATCCACAGTTTGTGGATAACTGGTTAGGTACATTAGGTTTGGTTTATAAGTAGAAATAGATTCTAAAGTCAAATGATACCAGAAGTTAAAAAGAGAGAAAAGAACTTTTGGCAAAAGTATTTTAAAAAGATGGGAAGGGTGAATATTATGCCAGCAGTAGTAGTAATGGGAACTCAGTGGGGCGATGAAGGAAAAGGAAAGATCGTAGATTATTTGGCAGAAAAAGCAGATGTTGTTGCTCGATACCAAGGTGGTAATAACGCAGGTCATACTGTGGTAGTAGAGGGGAAACAATTTAAATTGCAGCTATTGCCATCAGGAATTTTATATAAAGGCAAGACTTGCGTTGTTGGTAATGGTGTGGTAGTTGATCCAGGCGTCATACTTAAGGAAATTAAGGGAATGCAGAGCCAGGGAATTGATACCACAGGTTTAAAAATTTCTAACCGGGCTCATGTTATTATGCCATATCATCGTTTATTGGATGAAGCAGAAGAAACCTATCGTGGTGATCATAAGATTGGTACGACCAAAAGGGGCATTGGTCCATGCTATATGGATAAAAACTCTCGATGTGGAATTCGTATCGTAGACTTATTGGATGAGGAAGAGTTCTCAGATAAACTCAAGCGAAACCTAGAGGCTAAAAATCATTTGCTAAAAGCTGTTTATGGTCTGGAAGGCTTTGACTATGAAACCGTGAGAAAAGAATATTTAGGTTATGCAGATGAATTACGTTCTTACGTTTGCGATACATCGGCAGCTTTAAACAAAGCATTAAAAGATGGAGAAAAAGTATTATTTGAAGGCGCGCAAGCAACCTTATTGGATTTGGATCATGGAACCTATCCATATGTTACTTCATCCAACCCCATTGCTGGCGGAGTGTGTGTAGGTGCCGGTATTGGACCTACTAAGATTGACAAAGTGATTGGCGTAGTGAAAGCCTATACCACTCGTGTAGGAGAAGGTCCGTTCCCTACAGAATTATTTGATGAAGTTGGCGATCACATCCGAGATAGAGGTCATGAGTATGGTACGGTTACCGGCCGCCCTCGCCGTTGCGGTTGGCTGGATGCCAGTGTAGTAGGTTATGCTGGCCGATTAAGTGGAATTGATTATATGGCAATCACTCGACTGGACATTCTAGATGAGTTAAAAGCAGTGAAGTTATGTGTTGGCTATAAATATAAAGGCAAGTTATTGGAAGAGTTTCCTGCCAGTTTAAAAGCATTAGCAGAAGTAGAACCTATCTATGAAGAACTGCCAGGCTGGCAAAGTGATACCACTGGCGTTCGTAATTATGATGATCTGCCTTTGAATGCACGTCTTTATTTAGAACGTTTAAGTGAAGTTGCCGACATTAAGCTTGGTATTGTATCGGTTGGTCCTGGCCGTGATCAGACCATTGTAATGCATGAGATTTTTGGATAAAATAGCAATGGAATAATTTTCATGTGGGTGATATAGATGGCAGCCTTGTTGTTAAAAGAAATTGTTGATTCTTTTTGTCTTACGGTCGTGGATAAGAATTGTAATCTTAACGTTCCGGTCGAAGTGTCTGACATCAATCGACCGGGGCTGGCTCTAGCAGGTTATCTGCAGCATTTTGATGAGCAGCGCATTCAAGTAATTGGCACAGCAGAATCGGCATTTCTAGAAACCTTAAGCGAAAATTTGGCAACTGAGCGGTGGCTGTCATTTATTAATCTGCATTTTCCCTGTTTAGTGATCACTCGCAACATTATACTTCCTGAACGTTGGCTGCAATTGGCGGCAAATCGCCAATTACCAGTTTTTCGTACCCGTTTAGCTACGACTCGTTTCATTGCCCAGCTAACTAATTATCTAGAGCATAAGCTTGCACCAAGTACGACTCTTCATGCAGTTCTAGTGGACGTGCATGGTGTAGGAACTTTAATTATTGGAGAAAGTGGCATCGGAAAGAGTGAAACTGCACTGGATCTGATTAAGAGGGGACACCGTCTGGTGGCAGATGATGCCGTAGAAGTCACTCGTACGGAAGAGAATGTACTGACCGGTACGGCGCCAGAAGTATTGCGTCATGTAATGGAAGTTAGAGGACTTGGTATTTTAAATGTTAAGGCATTGTTTGGTATTGGTGCTGTTAGGCCGAATCAAAAAATCCATCTTGTCATTCAGTTGGAAGAGTGGGATCAAACCAAGGCTTATGATCGTCTGGGTCTTGATGAAGAGCATCATGAGATTTTAGGAGTTGGACTACCTTGCAAAACCATTCCTGTCCGTCCTGGACGGAATTTATCTAATATTATTGAAGTGGCAGCAATGAATTACCGACTCAATAAATCGGGTTATAATGCCGTGGAAGACTTTATTGAAAAACAAAGAAAGTTCTGTTTGGGAAATACGCCGGATTGATGCAGAAGATAGAATCATAGTTTGTCGAAAATAGGATCTATTAGACGCAGCAGATGAAATTAACAATAAAAAGAAGTTGACAGTAATCGAATATTCCTATATAATCATATCTTGTGAGAGCGAGATGATCCACTAGCTCAGTTGGTAGAGCACCTGACTTTTAATCAGGGTGTCCCGCGTTCGAGCCGCGGGTGGGTCACCATTTTACGGCCCGTTGGTCAAGCGGTCAAGACACCGCCCTTTCACGGCGATAACGGGGGTTCGATTCCCCCACGGGTCACCACACACGGGCGATTAGCTCAGCTGGGAGAGCGCCTGCCTTACAAGCAGGATGTCGGCAGTTCGATCCTGTCATCGCCCACCATTATCTCTTACAACACATGGCCCAGTAGTTTAGCGGTTAGAATGCCGCCCTGTCACGGCGGAGGTCGTCGGTTCAAATCCGATCTGGGTCGCCATTATGCCTCGATAGCTCAGTCGGTAGAGCAGAGGACTGAAAATCCTCGTGTCGACAGTTCGATTCTGTCTTGAGGCACCATTTCTGGTTCACTAGCTCAGTTGGTAGAGCACCTGACTTTTAATCAGGGTGTCCCGCGTTCGAGCCGCGGGTGAGCCACCATTTTACGGCCCGTTGGTCAAGCGGTCAAGACACCGCCCTTTCACGGCGATAACGGGGGTTCGATTCCCCCACGGGTCACCAATTCGGGCGATTAGCTCAGCTGGGAGAGCGCCTGCCTTACAAGCAGGATGTCGGCAGTTCGATCCTGTCATCGCCCACCAATCGTAAATTAACCTCACGTTGATAAAACGTGAGGTTTTCTTTGCTTATTCCGATGGAATCCGACAAATTAGAATAAATGTATGAACAATTCATGTAATATTTGGAGGATTATGTAATTTTGCATAGAATAAATATATAGCGTAGATAAATTTAGAAAAAAGAGAATAGAAAGAGTTTTCGAACTTTTATCTAAATGGAGGAAGAGAAATGGAAAAGAAAAGGCTGCCGATCGTGTTACAACTTACCTGTATGTTTATTCTCGTTATATTTTTATTAGTATCTGTATTAGGTTTTACGGTGTATAAGCTTATCTCAAGCGGTCAGACCACCGAGGAGCTGGTAAAACACAATGTAGTAAGCGCTAACCTTGTAAAATCAGGTCACTTAGAATTTACGGGAGCATTGCTTGATATGAGAGGTTTCCTCTTTTATCCTGATGGCGCAGTTTATGAACAGGGATATCGTGAGAAGATTAAGAAAAGCAGTGAATTGGCCAAAGAATACAGTGATACTTCCAAGATGGCAGAAACAAAAGAGGATGGAATCCTGCTGGCGAAATTAGTAAATGATTATGTAGTATTAGGTGATAAAGTGATTGCTGCAAAAAAGGCAAATGCTCCGAATTTAACGCAGCTCACAACCCAAGGACGAAATTTAGTAAAAGATATTGATGATCAATTTCGTAAGTTAGATGTACGACAACAAAAATACATAAATGAAAGAGCAGATGCTGTACTCCAGGATGCAACAGCTACTGGCAGGAATTCTCTTATTTATAGTATTGTTATAGCTTGTATCGTGGTCTGTATGGGTATCTGGTACAGCAGAAACTTAGCGAGCCGCCTTAAAAATATCAACAGTGAATTGGCTGAGGTCGGAAATCTGAATCTTACAGGAAAAGACGTTTATCCTACCCGTAATGATGAAATTGGTGATATGGGATATATCGTGATTGAGATGAAAAAATCTCTTAAAGGTTTCGTTTCCCAGCTTACCAACAGCAGCCAGATACTAAGCTCGACAAGTATCGAATTAAGTGATTCTGTGAGTGAACAATTAAAGGCAGTAGAAACCGTAGCCGAAAGTGTAACCAACATTGCTGCTGGATCTTCTCAGAATGCAGATAATATTAGTAATATTTCTGCTACAATGGAAGAAATCTCAGCAAGCTCAGAAGAAATTAATGCTAGTACAGCGGAAGCCAATAATAATGCTCAAAATGCAGTAGTAGAAGCCGGGAAGGCAATGGAACTGTTGGCACAGACTGTTACACAAAATGAGTCAATTACCTCTTCCATGAATCAGATTACGACAGTTAGTACAAATCTGGATCAAGGATCGGTAAAGATAAAGGGAATTGTAGATTTAATTAACAGTATTGCTGCTCAAACTAATCTTTTAGCATTAAATGCTGCTATTGAGGCGGCGCGTGCGGGAGAAGCTGGCCGTGGCTTTGCTGTAGTGGCTGAAGAAGTACGAAAGCTGGCAGAACAAAGCGCTAGTGCAACGGATGAGATTGCCAAGATTATTGATAATATGGGAAATGATATTAACTTTGCTGTTTCTACTGTAAAGAAAGCAAACCAGGAAGTTGACAAGGGAAAAAGCTCGACCATTGCAGCGCAAAAAGGCTTTGATGTAATTGTAGAGAAAATGGATATGGTTAGGAATGAGATTGAACATGTGGCCGCTTCCATGCATGAAACTTCCCTGGGTATCCAGACCGTCGTAGCCAGTGTGGAAAATATTACGACAGTGGCTCATGCCACCTCAGCAAGTTCTGAAGTTGTCGCAGCTTCCGCTGAAGAGCAGACAGCTGGCATGCATGAGATAGATACGAATGCAGCCAAATTAGCTCAGTTAGCAACGGAAATGATGGAGATTGTAAAGAAGTTTAGGGTATAACGAAAATTCAGGTATTACTAAAGAACTCTGCCTCTAGGGGCAGAGTTCTTTTGCTAGCCTTAAATTAACAAAAGAGAGAGAAACCTTAATAAGGGAACTATAGAAAAGTAAGGCAGGATGGTATACTATTATAAATATGAGATATTTTGTAATTTCATCCATAATGATGTAGGAAAACTGCATCTGAGGATGGCTGGTTCTTACCTTACGACAAGAAAGGGAGATCGGCTAGGTACAGTTAAAATACTTGTAGTGCTGGTAGAGACAGGAACGGTTGCTAATTCCAGGGAACAGAGCATCACAATGGGGAGGGACATATCTTTGGGAAATGTAAAAAAGGTTCTTACTGAAGAATTCAAACGTGAAGCAGCTATTTTACATCATAACTATGAAAAAATCATACGTGAGTTAGGTATCGGAAAGAGTGTACTATTCCCCTATTTTTATCAAACGGTAATCTCTCAGAATGCTTCTATTTTTGAAAAAGAAAATCAATTAAAAGATAAATTCTTTGACAAAGAAGCAGAAAAACAATATAAATTGAGCAATACAGAATTACTAAAATATATTGATAACCTAGAAAGTAAGCTGTTGTATTTAGAAAAGAAGCATAAAGCAATTATTGATAATGTAAAAGGAGTCATATTCCAAACCAATAAAACAGGATGCTGGACGTTCTTAAGCCCTATATGGACAAAAATTACGGGTTTTACGATAGAGGAAAGCATCGGAAAATTTTTTTTGAATTATGTGTATGCAGATGATCAGGAATTCCATTATAAACAGTTTCAATCCATCATTGAAGAGAAACGGCCATATAGTCGGTATGAAATTCGTTATTCTACTAAAAATGGTGAATTTCGCTGGATTGAGGTATATGCTCGACTTACAAAGGATGAATATGGGAATATTTCCGGTACCTTAGGTACCTTACATGATATTACGGTTCAAAGAAAAACCGAGAAAATGCTTCATTTAGCCTATGAGCTTAGACGCAGAAGTGATTTTTTAAATGACATCGTAATGGGAACTACCATTGTAGACGAACGAATACAAGATTATATGCATACGTTAGGATTGGATTTTTCTCGTCCCCTAATCTGTTGTTTATTAGTGAGCAAGGACTTTATTGGCAGAGAAAAAGAACAGAATACTATTATTGAAGTGCTGGGCAATGAGAAAGGCTCTATTGTATGGAATTGCAGAAATGATATAGGCGTTTTATATCAAGGGGGGAATGCTGAGTTATCAGTGGAAAGCAGTATGATGTTTGCGCATACTTTACTAGAGAAGATTTATCGATATAACCCGCAACTAAAACTCGTGATTGGAATCAGTAATGTACAAACAGGCCTAAATAGTGTTAGGAAGACGTACTGGCAAGGATGGAGTGCCACCGTGGCGGCACAATGCCAAGGCAGGGAAGATGGTATCTTCCATTATAAAGACTTAGGAATTCTACAGCTTTTAGTTAAAAATATTGGTAATGAAGGTGCAAAGGAATTTGTTAAAGAGCAAATAGGTACTCTGATTCGTTATGACGAAGAGAAGGGAACCAACCTTGTAACCACCTTAGAGGAGATCTTGCAGCATTCCAATTTAAAAAAGACTGCAGAAAAAATGTTTCTACACCCTAAAACAGTCGTTTTTCGCAAGCAGCGTATTGAAAAAATATTAGGAGTATCTCTTGATTCTTTTGAAACAAGACTTGCCCTTGGGGTAGCGTTGAAATTGCACCTTGTAAATCAAGTGATTAAAGCAAATTAAATGCATAACTAAAATATCTTATAGGGATAACGATAAGATATTTTTTTATTGGAAATTTAGCTTATGGAGATAATAGAATATCCCTTACTACTAGACTATACTTATAGAGTAGCCAATAGTAGTGTAATTCTAATTTTTCGTCAAATATTTCCATCAGAAAAACTTGCATACATCGCAAAATGACATGAACAGCTATACATTAGAATTATAAGCAAACCTGCCGAAAGTCAGGGACGCAAAGCCTTGGGTCTAACGATACAATTGTTCTATGACTGCCAGGTTGCATCATGTTTATTTGATGTACCTGTCAGTTTTTTTATATTGAGGGGGATTTTTTATGAAAGAAGAGGAGAATTTGGAAATTGGTGATATTGGAAAGGAATTAGATGAACTAATTTGTGATATTTTTGAGATTCTCCAAGACATTAAAGCTATTAATAAAGAACAGCTAGTTATTAATGATATTCCAGATGCAAAGGAAACTTGATGCTATAGGGATTTTCGTTTTCTTCGCATCGTAGCCATACCCATTTGCCGGGCGGGTCAATAGCAAAGAAGTATAGGGATTTAGGGGTGTAAGAGATGCTTTCTACCTTACCTAGTGAGGAGATTCTGGAAAAAATATTTTTCATTTCACAACGCCTAACGAGCTACGATGGAGTGGATGATATATGGGAGTATATTGCCAAAACAGCTCTTACTATCACAAGAGCTGATGCAGTTGTAATAAGAGATTTTAATCTTGCAAGCGGGCACCTTACAATTGTGAAAAGCTATGGACTTACAAAAAGCTATATCAATGAACCCCCGATTCGTCTTGAGGAAGGGGTTATTGGCTGTGTCGTATCGGAAAGTAAGCCTTACATACATAGCGATATCTCTCAAGCGGCTGAATGGAATGCTAACGGGCTTGTTAATAAGGAAGGGGTACGATCCATAGTATGCGTTCCATTAAAGGGGAAGGAAAGCAGCACCGGAGCTATCACTGTAATGAGAAAAAAGGTAGAGCCCTTTACGGAGCAAGAAGTATTCCTTCTGAATATGTTTGGTTTACAAGCTAGTGAAGCCATAAAGATTGTTAAATTAGTGAATTCACTACAGCAACAGGCGATGTATGATTATCTGACACAAATTTATAATAAGAATGCTTTAAACTCCGTACTTGAGAAAACATTATCATTGTCAAAACGGTATTCTAGCGCGATGAGTGTAATTTTTATTGATATCGATAATTTTAAAATGTTTAATGATACTCATGGGCATCTTTTAGGTGATAAGCTTTTGTGCGATTTTGCACAAATCTTAAAGAAAAATTGTAGAAAATCAGATTCCGTAGGGCGGTTTGGCGGAGAAGAATTTGTAATATTAGCGCCACACACCAATAAAAAAAAGGCTGTAGCATTTGCTAATAAAATACGAAAAAGTGTTGAAAATAGTACCTTTATAGGAAGAGGCAACAGTGAAAATCATATTACCTTTAGTGCTGGCATATCGTGCTTTCCAGAGGATGGTGATACCGTCTTTGAACTGCTGCAGCAGGCGGATCGTGCCATGTACCAAAGCAAGATAACCGGAAAAAATAGAGTTACCTCGTGGATTGATGAACTAGATATTTTAGAAGTTGATGGGAGAGGAATCATAGCATGAAATTAAACAAAAAATTAATGTTATTAAGTGTCATACCTACCATATTATTTGTTCTCATAAGTTGTTTTTATATCATTCCGAAAACAAAAGAAAACATTTACCTGCAAAAGGATATTCAAATAAAAAATAATGTAGAAATAGCACATTCCACCGCAGAATATTATTACACCCTTTCTAAGTCCGGTGTAATGAAAGATCAAGATGCCCAAGAAAGAGCAAAAGAAGTAATCGGTAAAATGCGCTATGGCAGTGATGGATATTTCTGGATTGATAATGATCAGTATATTAATCTGATGCATGCCACTAAGCCTGAAACCGTAGGACGAAATAGAAGCAACACCCAGGATGCAAAGGGCAATTATATGGTTAAGAATTATATAGAAGGAGCATTGCAGCACAAAGACGCGGGCTATTACAGCAGCTTTTGGTTTCCCAAGCCAAATGAAACTGAGGCTTCTATGAAACGCGGTTACGTAAAATTGTTTCAGCCTTGGGGTTGGATTATTTGCACGGGAGTTTATATCGACGATGTGGAAAAAGCCATTGCCGGTGAGATAAATGGCATTATTATGATTAATGTGCTTCTCATGCTTATATCATTAGTATTTGCATATTTATTCTCTCGAAGAACAATCGTAGCTCCTCTGCAAAATATCATAGAAAAAATAAGGGATATTGCCAATAGCGGCGGGGATTTGACCCAGAGGATTGAGGTCAGCAGCAAGGATGAACTAGGGGAATTGGCAGGCACGGTAAATGATATGACGCAAAACTTAGCCCAGCTTATTCGCCAAGTAGCAGTAACGACAGAACAAGTATCGGCATCATCTGAAGAACTGACTGCAAGTGCCAGCCAATCCTCGGAGGTGGCTAGTCAAATTGCAGCTGTCCTTAGCGAGGTAGCAGCTGCAGCGGATCAGCAACATAGTACAACGAATCATGTAGTAGAAATTGCTCAGAATATGTCTAAGAGCGTACAGCAGACTGTTCATAATACCAATTTGGCGGCAGAACGATCTGAGCAGACGGCTAAGGCAGCAAAGGATGGTGTGATATCCATTAAAGCTACAATTGGTCAGATGAATGATATTGAGAGAACTGTAATACATTCAGCAGGTCTCGTTGATAAACTGGGAGACAGGTCTAAGGAAATAGGACAAATTGTGAGCACGATAGCCAATATTGCAAACCAAACCAACCTGCTTGCACTAAATGCTGCTATTGAAGCTGCACGGGCCGGTGAGCATGGCAAAGGCTTCGCTGTAGTGGCAGAAGAGGTAAGAAAATTAGCGGAGCAATCTGAAATTGCCTCAGAGCAAATCAGACAATTAATTAGTGAAATTCAGCAAGACACTGAAAAAGCGGTACATGCGATGGATGAAGGTACATTGGCAGTTAAAAAAGGAACAGAAAATATGAGTGCAACAGGAGATACTTTTGCTGAAATTGCTGCATTAGTAAACCACGTAACCGATGAGATTCAAAGAACTGTTGCTGCCATTCACGATATAGCAGAAGGGGCAAAGCAGGTGGTATCATCCATGGAAATACTGGATGGAGTTAGTGATGACACTGCGAGCAAGACACAGACGGTATCTGCCTCCACGGAAGAACAAACCGCATCCATTGAAGAAATTGCCATTGCCAGTGACGCATTATCACAATTGGCTGAAAAACTACAATTGGAAATCATTAAGTTTAAGGTTTAACCTAAATCAATAGAAACGCACAGCATGTGATGTAAATAGGAATTTATCACCACTCATTGCTATTGTTATACGCATATGGTATAATAATCAGCGTTGGGATACGCAGAAGTATATCAGAGCCCAAAAAGCTCTAGCAGTACCTCAATCTTTTTATATCGTGTGCGGGTGTAGCTCAGTGGTAGAGTACCGGCTTCCCAAGCCGTGGGTCGAGGGTTCGAATCCCTTCACCCGCTCCAGTAAATTCAAGCCTTCGCAGGTTACTGCGAAGGCTTTTTAGTGTGTTTGTATGCTATTTGTATGTTATGATACATACAAATGGTGAGAGTAAATGTTTCACAGCATAAAGACTTCTCTATGATATTAATTTATGTGTAGATCATTAGAAGGTTATTTGGAAATAGAGGTTGAATTTATAGCATTCTTGGAATATATATAGGTAGGAATACTATTAAATAATGATTAGAGAAAGTTAGATAAAAAAACATCAGTTGTAAAGCGCATAAAAGAAAACATATAGTTTAAAATAAATGTAAATTTTATGCAGGATTTTAACTAAAAATGATGTATATATGTAGTAATACGATTTTATATGGAAAGGGGGAATAAGTGATGGAAAAAATTAGTGTCATGGATGTTGCTAAATATTTCATCTATAAAAGTGTTCCCCAGACGGAAAAAGCTATAACTCATCTAAAACTCCAAAAGCTTGTTTATTATGCACAAGCTTTCCATTTGGCTATGGATAAGGGAATTCTTTTTGAGAATGAGCTGCAAGCATGGATTCATGGGCCAGTATGCTATGATTTATATCGTAAATATAATAAGCATGGAGCTTCGGAAATATATTTTGATGGAAATGAAGAATTTCTTTCTAGATTGGAACCCCAAAAACGAGAATTTTTAGATGCTATTTGGACAGCATATGGGCACCTTGGCGGTGCACAATTAGAACGCTTAACACACCGTGAAAATCCGTGGATTGAGGCTAGAGCAAGGGCACGGGTTGACGCATGGGAAGCTAGCGATGAACCAATTACACAGCAAAGTATGAAAACTTATTATAAAACTTTTTTTTCATAAAAGGAACCGAGAGGTTCCTTTTATGAATTTATAGTATTGCAAATTAGTCTTTGAATGAGGGGATAAGAGTTGAGTACTGCAGAAAGAAATATTATTTTTTCTAGAGTATGTATTTTGTATCGGCGCTCCTAGAACCATTATACGTTCTTTGTCAGTAGTAGCCATGAGTTATTGTCTACTATTCTTAACTATATTTATTATTATATGGTATTTTGAAAGTTACATCGATTTTGTTAGTTTCGTAAAAACTATATTTGGAATGATAGGCTATCCAACCGAAAAAGTAAATATAGCAACTTGTCTTGAAAAGTTATTGAATGGAATAATTGCAATAATTCCAATGGTAACTGCATTTTATTATTTTATTTATCGTGAACAAAAGGCAGTGTCTGAATCCTCGCTTTACAGCAATAAGTTTAACATTAAATATTTTATTGCTATCTACATATGCTTACTAGCTAATTTGGTTTATTATAATCAATTATATAACGTAAGTGGTATTAATTTCTTTAATTTAATTGAATCAACTCCTTGGACAATGACATGCTTCGTTATGTTTTTAATAAGTTTTGTTACCACATCTGTATGGCTTTTATTTCGAATAATTATTTATTTTGGTAGTGGAATTAATGTAAGATCTTTGCTAACAAGAGTTAGAAAAGATTTTAAAATTTATTGCCAAAATATTAGATTCTTATCTAATAGAACTCAAGGTTCAGGTAGAATTGAGAGAGTTATAGAGCATATAAGGATTGAGAACTATGAGCAGATGGATAACTGTATTGAAAGCTTTTATCAATGCCAAGTCCAGGCAATAAATAAAGATATGATAAGCGTTTTTGATGAAGAGTGTGTAGAATGGAATAAAATTATTAACTCCTTTTGGACAAAGGAAAACGTGCAGCTTCTATTGAAAATTGATTCAAAAAATTTTTTAAAGGTTTATAAAAGTATATTGAAAAATCACCTATCTCTAATTACTGTATTATATACAAAAAATAAATTACAAGAGGGTTATCGGGCTATAAAGGAATTATTGAAATTAGGGTCAGTTGATTTTTTAGTATGTTCAGAAGAAGATGAGGTTGAGTGTAAAGAATATCGTGATATGACAGAGGCTTATTTTACAGTATTGAGTGAATTGAGTTTATGGTTATATAAAAATGATAATATTGGTCTTCAGCCAGTAATACAAAATATTAAACAGATGCCAATTCATATTGGTTTACAGGAAATACTTACTACATTTCGTTTACTTTTGATTAAAGCAGTTGAAAAGAATGATTGTAAACTTGTTGTAAATTTATCGTATTCTATGGGTACTATAGCAGATTACTCAATGGGTGTTAAAAAGAAACCTGAGAAGAAACATAGGACTAAAACGAAGAAATCCAATATTGCTGAATTTGAGAGTATTTTGCATGTTGCAGACCAGTTGCAGCAACAGCCAGTTGATATAGATCTCCAGAAGGATTTTCAAGGAAAGTTTATTTATGTATTAATAAGTGCAGCTATTAAGAGTATAGAGCTAGGACATAATTCATGTGCAGGTTTTTTGATAAAATACATATCAAATCATGATGGACATTTAATACTTAATTCATATAAAAAGAATGACAGGAACAGAGGTGAGGATATACTTTTAGATCGTTGTAGATGGGCGAACCAACTTGGAATAAATTCTTTTAATATAAATTCTCAAACATTTACTTATTGCTTAGGAAAGCTGGAATTTTTACTTTATGGGCAACAAAAATATCTTAAAGAAAAGGGTCTTAAGATTACTGTAAAGGAGAGAACGCATCACTACATTGAATTAGAACATCTTACAAATGAGCGAATTGACCATTTTTATGTTAAGTTTACTAATTCATCCAAAGATTATGGACTAGTTTATTTGGAAAAATCAGAGCTTCTAAGTAGTTTGGTAGATGAGTTGAAAGCTAAAATTGTGAAATCAAAAGGCAAGGTATCGGATTTGAAGAACACTAGTGAGGAAGATTTTCAGGAAGTCTGTTCATGAAAAAGTTAATTTCTTTACCCGCTCCAGCAAATTCAAGCCTTCTGGCGTTTTGTCGGAAGGATTTTTAGCACTTTTGTATGTTATTTGTATGCTATGATGCTTTGTTGCAAGGGTAGGAAGAGATATTTGTCCGATTTCAGAGTGATAGATGTCTTTGATTGGAGCGGGTAATAAAAGACGCCAGGTGGATTTTTTAGTGGTTTCATTGAGTTATAAATACAAAAAGGGTGAATTACATCAAAAGTAAGGCTGTATAAGATAATGAACAAGTATAAAGCGAATGGTATATTGTTTTGACTAGGTTCTTGTACTTAGGACACTTTACTTGGATGAATCCTAGACCTTACCTTTTTGAATTTTATTGGCGATTTTATCGCTCATTCAAAGGGAATATAGGGCGTAGACCAAAAATTAAGATGTTATTCAAAAGGACTCACTGATAACAATTTAGCTATTGCTCTCGCTCAAGGTAAATCTGTTGAAATATGTTTTAATGATAGTGTGGAACAATTAGAAAAATCCGTTGCTGTCCTTGCTTCCCTTGCTTCCCGTTTTCCAGGACGCTACATTTTGCGCACCGAAAGAAAATAGAGTAATAGTCGCGGTCGAGAGTTCGAATCACTTCACCCGATCCAGGAAATCGAAGGGACGGTTCTTTTGAGTTATTCGTGTTTTCCCTTTTTTTGCACTATTTCTCTCAAAATCCTGAGATGGATCATTCCATCTCGGGATTTTTTCTTGCTGGGAAGAAGGAGGTTTATGGTATAATAAATGTATGATGCTAGCTGAGAAACAGCGAGCAGTAGAGTCGAACATAAGACAGGAGGAAAAAAGGAAAAATATGAAAAGTTACGAAGCATCAAGATTAGTGACAGGTCAAGATATGAATCATCACGATACTTTATTTGCAGCCAGAATGGCTGAATGGTTTACTGAAGCAACTTTTCTAGGAGCCTCCAACTTATATGGCAAATATGGTGAGAAGGATCATTTAGTTGCAGTTGAAATTCATTCGATGAAATTCTTGGGACCTTCTTTTAATGGAGATATGATTAGATTTGTATCAACAGGAGTGAAAGCTGGAAAGACAAGTCTAACCGTTTATACGAAGGCTCTTAGAAACAATACAGAGATTAAAATTGCAGAGGGTTTTTCGACCTTTGTCTGCATCGATGGCAACAAGAAAAAAATACCTCACAACATTGTGCTTGATGAGCCAGTAACAGAGGAAGAAAGAGAAATACTGGAAAAATTTAATAAACTACAAGCTATATAGAAACACGGGGGATAGGGATGTTATTTTTCAATAATGAAACAGAATCCCTGTCGTGCGCCACGAAAGCGTGTGGATGATTAATCATTCACACGCTATGCTTAACTAAAGATGGAGGAAGGCCCTCCGAAGTCGCCATACAGGTGGAGGCTTCAAACCACCGTAAGCTGCTGTGGTCAAAAGCCATGGTGGTGAGCGTTACGGGAAAAGGCGAAACTAGATTTCGTCAGGTAAGTGCCAATGGAGACGAACAAAATTGAACCGCTGTAGAAGTATCGAAATGTGCAAATGTCGTCAAAACCGGGAACTGACAGGAAGCCCGGGAAGAATCTGTAGGAAACCTGCATACTGTCCAGATGGCGTCCGGTATAGAGGCGGCGTGAACGTGGTACAGGCTTTAGTTAGGAACGTGGGAACCTACGACCCTAATGATAATAATGGAAAAGTCACAAGCGGAAAACCCGCAAGGACGAAAGTACAGATGCAGGGTATAGGGGCGGAACAGTCTGTAGTAGTGATGAAATTCCGTAATGGGAATGGAGCAAAGGGACTGTATTATCTAGTTTTGAACAATGGTCAACCAAAAGGGAGGAGCCTATGAACAAAACAAAACCGTTTGCTATTTCCAAGAACGTAGTAGTGGAAGCATTTGAACAAGTAAAAGCAAACCAAGGAACAGCAGGAGTGGATGGGCAATCGATAGGAATGTTCGAAGAAAACCTAAAAAATAACCTGTACAAATTGTGGAATCGAATGTCATCGGGATGTTATTTCCCTCCCCCAGTTAAAGCGGTAGAGATACCGAAGAAAAGTGGAGGTAAAAGAACACTTGGCATACCCACAGTAACTGATAGAATCGCTCAAATGGTGGTCAAACTATACTTTGAGCCAGATGTAGAACCATATTTTTGTGAAGACTCCTATGGTTATAGACCTGGAAAATCAGCATTAGATGTTATTGCGGTAACCAGACAGAGATGTTGGAAATATGACAGGGTACTAGAGTTTGATATCAAAGCATTGTTTGACACCATAGATCATGAGCTACTTATGCGTGCAGTAACCAAGCATACTGATAGTCAGTGGGTTATCTTGTATATTAAGAGATGGCTTAGTAGTCCATTTCAAACATCCGAAGGAAAAATCATAGAAAGAACAGCAGGCACGCCACAGGGTGGAGTAATTAGTCCAGTACTTGCGAATCTGTTTTTGCACTATGCATTTGATAAATGGATGGAGAGAAACAATCCCCAGAATCCGTGGGAGAGATATGCAGACGATGGGGTAATCCACTGTAAAACCAAGGAAGAAGCAGAAAATCTGCTCATCCAATTAAAAGAAAGATTTGCAGAATGCAAACTTGAACTGCACCCAGATAAAACGAAAATCA
>DJJR01000051.1 GCA_002434245.1 Pelosinus fermentans | reverse complement strand
ACAACTGTCAAAGATGAGATAGTACTACAGGCGAATTCTGCTGTCAAGATCCATTAAAAAATGTAATGATACAATTGCATTGCCATTGACAACGTAAATTATACGTGCTAATATCATGTTAAATAAAGAAAAATGTATCTTATAGCGTGATTAAAGCAAGCTGATTAGCAAAGAGCTGAAGGCCTGGCAGAGTTATTTCTGTGCAGGCTTTTTTATTATTTCCATGTAAGGTTGCCAAAATGGCAGTATGTAAATAGTATATAGTGACCGATCAGTAGGAAACTGAAGGCAAGAATTGATTCTAGATATGTAGAATCAGTTTTTGCCTTTTTGTTTTTAGCATGTCAGGTAAAAAGATGAAATGAGGTGCGAGAAATGGCCGTTTTGAGTCTTCGTGATGAAATGACACCGAAGGAACGTCTGGAAGCAGTATTGAAAGGAAGACCCTATGATCGGGTGCCTTGTGGAGTAGTGATTCATAATCAGGCGGGAAAAGTAGCAGGAATTCCTCATTGGGAATGCTATTTTTCAAGCGAGAAAACAGCGCAGACTCAAATTGCCGCTCACAATATTTTGGGTGCTGAAGCAGTAGCAGCTGGACCAGGTTTGCCGGGAATTGCTGAGGCTGTAGGCAGTATCGTGTATTATCCGAAAGAAGAGAACACTCCTTATATTGCGGAAGTGGCGGTAAAACAGCCAGCAGATTTGGATAACCTGCAGATTCCCAATCCGTGGCACGATGGGAGGCTGCCTATACATTTAGGGGCTTTACAAATTTTGGTTGACCGTCTGGGTGACTCTGTTCCGGTGACTAGTAATGTAGCCGGTCCCTTTACTACAGCAGCTAATATAAGAGGAACGGAGGATTTTTTGCGGGAGCTATATCGGAATCCAGAATTTGCCCATCGGCTATTGCAGTTTTCTTTAGAGAGTACGCTTGCCTATGTGAAAGAGGTTGCTAAGCTGGGAGCTAAAGTAAGTATCGCTGACCCCACTGCTTCACCGACATTAATCAGTCCAAAACAATTTCGTGAGTTTGCTTTTCCCTATTTACAGAAACTTACAACGACGATTAAAGATTTGACTGGCAGTGCTCCTTCTCTGCATATTTGCGGCAATACTACGAAGATATGGCAGGATATGGTCGCCACAGGTGCCGGCATATTGAGCTTGGACGATACGATTGATTTAGCTGCTGCCAAGAAGGCAGTTGGTAAACAGGTTACCCTGTTTGGCAATGTCAAACCCACAGAAACCATGTACCTGGGAACTCCCCAAAATGTACGACAGGATGTTAAAGAGTGTCTGGCAAAAGGTTATGATAATCCCAAAGGTTATATATTGTCTTTAGGGTGCGGGTTGCCGATGGGTGCTCCAGTGGAAAATATACAGGCTCTATTTCAGGCAGCCCGGGAATTTGGCAGATACCCACTACGATTAAGTAATTTTAGCTAAAAAAATATAAATAGAATGTATGAGCAAAGGAGAAGGATAGTATGGCAAATAATAAAGAAGAATTACTCAAACAGTTAGCTGATGCTGTGGTAGACATGGATGAAGAGAAAGCGGTGGAGTTAGCCCAAATTATCGTAGCGGAAGGTATTGATGCCTATGAAGCGATTGAAAAGGGGCTTTCTGCTGGTATGGAAGTGGCAGGGCGGCTGTTTGAAGAGGAAGAATATTTTATTCCTGAACTGTTAATGTGTTCGGATGCTATGTATGCCGGACTTGGTGTTTTGAAACCCCACCTTAAAGCGAAAGAAGGAGCTGCAGAGGAAAAAGTCAAAATTGTCATTGGCGTAATTGAAGGTGATACTCACGATATTGGTAAAAATCTGGTGAAAATTCTATTAGAAACCTCCGGTTATGAGATTATTGATCTTGGGCGGGATATTTCACCACAGAAATTTATTGATACAGCAAAAGAACAGGATGCTAAAATTATTGCTATTTCCACGCTAATGACAACAACGATGGATGGGTTGGCGGAAGTCATCCGCTTACTGCAGCAGCAAGATATTAGAGAACAGTTTAAAGTCATGATTGGCGGTGCGCCCGTTTCACAAGCCTTTGCTGATAAAATCGGTGCAGATAGTTACGCGGTGAATGCAGCAACTGCCGTACGTTTGGCCCGGCAGCTGATGGAAAGTGTGGCCTGATGGTAACAGAGCAAGAAGAAGGTGATTTGAATGAGCAATTTTACACCAAAGGAACGTTTATTGAAAATATTGCATAAAGAAAAGACAGATAGACCGCCGGTCATTTGCCCTGGTGGCATGATGAATGCGGCTATTGTGGACGTTATGAACCGGGGCGGGCATGTTCTGCCTATCGCTCATAGTGATGACAAATTAATGGCTGAATTAGCTGTCGATGTTTTTACTAACACTGGTTTTGAAAATCTAGGTATCCCCTTTTGTATGACTGTTGAGCCTGAGGTACTGGGCAGCGCAGTTGATTATGGCAGTATGAAATGTGAACCTAAAATTACGCAAGAAGTTTTTTCATCGTCATCGGCTGTAGATTTTCGCGAATTTGCTGTTATGCTTCAAACAGGACGGGTTAATACGGTGATGCAGGCGACCTATAATGTGGCGAGGCGATTTCCTGATATTCCGGTCATTGGCAATCTAACTGGACCGGTCAGTACAGCGGCTTCTATTGTTGATCCTATGATTTTTTTGAAAGATTTGCGCCGCAATCCGTTAGCTGCCCATAAAGTAATGGAATATGTAAGTGACTTTTTAATTGCTTATGCTGCATTAATGATTGACAATGGTGCGGATGTTATTTCTATTGCTGATCCGACAGCTACTGGAGAAATCTTAGGACCTCGCATGTTCTGTGAATATCCTTTGGTATATATCAACAAGGTTGTCGAAGCGATTCATTCCCAAGGTATACCTGTCATTGTACATATTTGCGGAAATATAAATGCGGTAAAACATGCTTTACCAGAATTGAAGGCTGATGGCATTAGTACGGACGCCATGGTGAATTTGCGGAAGCTGAAAGAGGAATTCCCCAAGCTGGTTACCATGGGGAATGTTAGCACCTATTTGCTAGAGATGGCGACTCCGGAGAAAGTAGTCAATAACACTAGGCATTTACTGCAAGAAGGCATTGATATTATTGCACCAGCTTGCGGTTTGAGCACCACAACCCCTTTGGATAATATAAAAGCTATGTCTGGTACTGTGAAGGAGAAATGAAGTATGCCGGTAGTGCATTTTAAAAGCAATGATAAAGTACTAGACGTAGCAGCTGGGATAACAGTACTGGCAGCAGCACGTTTGGCGGGGGTAATGATTGATTCACCTTGCAACGGGAATGGAACCTGCGGTAAATGCAAGGTGAAAATAATTGGTGATTTTGCCAATGAAATGGTAGTAAAAGGGAATCACGGACTTTCTGAGATGGAAAATTCTCAGGGAATTGTCTTGGCTTGCTGTACAGATGTGCAGGATGATGTAGAAGTAGAAACCCTAGATCGGCTTGACAATGAAAGCCTGCAAATTGTAAGTAAAGGACAGAACCTTGTGGTGGAATTAGCAAGTCCCATCCACAAAGAATATGACAACCAAATCGGTAAGACAAAAGTAATGGCAGGCGAGATGCTATTAGGGACAGAGGAGGGAAATACAGCTAAAGAAAATTATGGAGCTGTGGTGGATATTGGAACAACTACAGTGGTGCTTGCTTTGTTTGATCTTCACTCCGGTCAGGAGCTTGCGACAGTATCCGCTTTGAATCCTCAAAGCCGTTATGCCCAGGATGTTCTTTCCCGCATAAAATATGCATCCACTCCCGAGGGGCTGGATGCGATGTATTTTGCCTTGATCAATGAATTAAATCACTTGCTGATTGAAGCTGCGGCTAAGGCTAAGATTAATCGTCACCATGTCTATGAAATCGTGTTTAGCGGCAATACCTGCATGCTGCATCTGGCGACTCGAGTGAACCCCGCCAGCCTAGGAAAATACCCTTATTTGCCAGCGTTATATGGGCATGATCAGGTTCATGCTGCTGACCATGGGATGCAAGCGTCTCCTTTGGCTGGCATTTATCTGCCGCCTATTATTTCAGCCTATGTAGGACCAGATATTACTTCCGGTATTTTGGCAGCCCAACTTACGGAGCTTGCTGGCATCAGCCTTTTTATTGATATTGGCACCAATGGTGAAATGGCACTGAGTAAAGACGGTAGTCTATCTGTTACATCTACGGCGGCTGGTCCGGCTTTTGAAGGAATGAATATTGCCTGTGGTATGCGAGCAGCGGCTGGTGCCATTGAAGCTTTTACCATTACTGATGAAGGACTGAAAATAAACACAATTGGTGATGGGGCGGCAATTGGAATATGTGGCAGCGGTCTTATTGATGTTGTAGGTGAACTCATTGCTCATGACATAATTGGTAAGAATGGTAAGCTTAAGGATGGTAATCTACCAGAACACTTGGCGGAGCATTTAGTCAAACGCGAGGGGAAAACCGTATTTTCATTAGGTGAAAATGTCTATCTTTCACAAAAGGATATTCGGCAGGTTCAGCTGGCCAAAGGGGCCATTCGCGCTGGTGTTGAAGCCTTATTAATAAATCAGGATGTGACTGCACAAGAGGTTGATCGTGTATTTATTGCTGGTTCTTTTGGTTATCATCTCAATCCTGATAGTTTGATTCATATCGGGCTTTTGCCTCAAAGTTTCCGCAATAAAATTCAATTTTTAGGCAATACTTCAAAATCTGGTGGGCAGGCGTTTTTATTGAATCGATTTATCAGAGGCAGGATGGCCGAAGCGGTGAAAGAGATTCAGGTGATTGAGCTGGCAACAGTGGATAACTTCGATCGCTTATTTGCTAAATGTTTAGAATTTAGTTCGATATAATTCATTGTATAGAATGAGTTTGCTTTCTAATAAAATGAGTTAGTATGAGGAGCGCAGCATGGAGTTGATAGTGTGACGATAAAAATTATTGCCTGTGAGGTTATGAAAGAGGAATTGCTTAGAGTCGCATCAGATTGTGATATTGATTTCGAGTTTATTTCCATGGGATTGCATCTGCATCCAGAAAAACTAGGTGAAGAGCTGCAACATCTTCTTGATACTTTGTCGGGGTACTCCAGAGTGATCCTAGCCTTTGGATTGTGCGGTGGAGCAGCTAGGAATTTAAAAGCTGCTGGCTTTCAGTTGACAATACCCAAAGTGCATGATTGTATTCCCTTGCTTTTAGGTTCTACAGCATCTTATGAAACATTTCGTTCAGAAGAGAAAGGCACTTTGTATTTGTCTGGCGGCTGGATGAACGGTGAACGAGCCATATTATCAGAATATGACCGCATTTATCAAAAATATGGCGAAAGAAAAGCGATAGCTGTTTTTAACAGAATGTATAGTAGCTATCGACGGGTACTATTTATCCGAACAGGCAGTGAGAGAGAACCATTTTTTTTGCAAAGATCACATCAAATAGCAGAGTTGCTGGGGTTAAGCCATCAGATCACAGACGGTAATATCTCTTTTATTGAAAAGATTGTAAAAGGGCCTTGGGATACGAAGGATTTTATTAATGTTCCTTCTGGGGAATCCATCAATGAGTGGGCATTTTATGAAGGAAAATTGGAAATGTGAATGAGTTCAACGATATCATGATAAAAGAATATATCCCTATGATGAAATCGCCGCTAACAACATTGTTTAAAAGCAGCATACTAGTGATAAAAACACCTGAAACCTTGTTACAAAAGGAGTTAGGTGCTTTTTGTTGACCTTTTTTCAGGAGCATTCAATGAAAATCAGTAGGTAAGAGGTTAAAGAACCCTTATGCTAAAAAATTCTATAGTAATAATGTTTGCAAGGAATTGCATATCTATAATATAGATTTCATCTATTCGAAAGCCTCTAAGAAATTGTTTCTAAATATCTTTTACTACTGCAGGATAGTCTCTCGGAAAGTGCCATTTAGGACGGAAAGATGAGCGCATAACTAAGGCTTCAACCTGCTACTTAACCCACACTTTATGCTCATTTGCTAGTTTACGGCTATATATGGTTTTTCTCCGAGAGTACGCTTGTAAATTAAGGGGAGGGGCAATTTTATGAAAAGTTTTGACTTTGCAAGTCTTATACAACAAGACCGGGAAGCAAAGACGCATCGACAGTTTGATGGTGTGCTTCTTGATTATCTGGCAATCATTAAGGAAAATCCTAAGGTAGTCATGCTGGCGCATCAGCGCATGTATGATTTGCTGATTGCTGCTGGCGTAGAAACAGTAAAAACGGAAGAGCATCCACGTTTAAAAAGAATCTATGGCAATGATCTATTAAAGCGCTATACATATTTTAAAAATGATTTTTATGGCATCGATAAGACACTCATGAAAATTATGCGTTATTTTCATTCTGCGGCGATGAAAGGAGAAGAATCTAGGCAAGTGCTCTATTTTGTTGGGCCTGTCGGTGCGGGCAAGTCTTCTATAATGGAGGCCTTGAAACGAATGCTGGAAATGAGCCATTCTATTTATATCATAAAAGATTGTCCAATGCGGGAAGAGCCGCTTCACTTGATTCCGAAACACCTTCGTCCCCAATTTGAAGAGCTGTTAGGTGTAAAAATTGAAGGTGATCTTTGCCCTGTCTGCCGCTATCGTTTAAAAAATGAATACCATGGTGAGTTTGAGCGCTTTCCTGTAGAAACTGCAGAATTTTCCATTCGGTCCCGTAAAGGGATAGGTACAGTACCTCCGGTTGACCCCAATAATCAAGATACTTCCGTGTTGATTGGGTCTGTTGATATTTCTAAAATGGATTTATATCCTGAAGATGATCCTAGAGTATTGTCATTAAACGGAGCTTTCAATGTAGGAAATCGGGGATTGGTTGAGTTTATTGAAGTCTTTAAGAATGATGTGGAATATTTGCATACGATGATTACCGCTACTCAAGAAAAGTCCATACCGTCGCCAGGCAAGGGCTCTATGATTTATTTTGATGGCATCATTTTAGCCCACTCGAATGAAGCGGAATGGAATAAATTTAAATCTGATCATACGAATGAAGCGATTTTAGACAGAATTGTTAAAGTGGAAGTTCCCTATTGCCTGGAGCTGGATGAAGAAGTAAAGATTTATCAGAAAATTTTAAGAAGCAGCAGTTTCGATGCTCATATTGCACCTCATACGATTGAAATGGCATCCATGTTTGCCATTTTAACTCGATTGAGCCCGTCAGCCAAAGTAGACCCATTAACAAAATTGAAACTATATAATGGCGAGGAAATTGTGGAAAAAGGTTCTACAAAGAAAATTGATATTTTTGAACTCAGGGATGAAGCGCAGCGAGAAGGTATGACGGGGATTTCTACTCGCTTCATTATGAAGGCTGTAGATGTTGCCCTATCGGAATCAGAAAATAATTGTATTAACCCAATTAGTATTTTAGATACGTTAACTAAAGCAGTTAAGGAATTGGCCATTGCTGAAGATGATAAAAAACGATATTTAGTTTTTTTACAAGATACCATTAAAAAAGAGTATCATAAGATTCTGGAGAAAGAAATTACACGAGCCTTTATACATGGATATAGTGAACAGGCGGAAAGCTTATTTAATAACTATTTGGATCATGCGGAGGCTTTCGCTAATTCAACTAAGATAAAAGATAAGAATACAGGCGAAGAGCTGGAACCTGATCTTAAGTTTCTTCAGTCAATCGAAGAACAGGTCGGTATTTATAGTACTGCGGCACCTGGTTTTCGTCAGGACGTGACTGCTTATATGTTCTCCGTCCTGCGTAATGGCGGCAAAATTGATTACCAGTGCTATGAACCCCTAAAGGAAGCCATTGAAAAGAAGTTAACGGTAGCCGTTAAAGAAATTTCACGTATCATTACGAAGGCGAGAGTACGGGATAAAGAACAAGATACCAAATATAATGTTATGGGTGAGGAATTAAAGGCGAATGGTTATTGTGATCATTGTTGTAATGTCATCTTGAAATATGCGGCCAATAATCTTTGGAAGGACTAAGGGGTTGGTAGGAGGGAGATGACAAGTTGGCTATCTTTAAGGATGGAAATACGAATAGTTCAGATCGTTCGGCATGGGACCGCAAAAGACATCGTCAACTAGTGGAAGAAAGCATAAAAAAGAATTTAGGTGATATTATTGCCGAGGAAAGTATTATTGGGCAAAGTAAGGATAAAAAAATAAAAATTCCCATCAGAGGAATTAAAGAATATCAATTCATTTACGGAAAGAATGCCGGTGGCACAGGTTCTGGGGAAGGGCAGGAAGCAAAGGGGCAGGTTATTGGCAAGGCGAATGGCCAGCCAGGGCAGCAGCCAGGACAGGGGCAAGCTGGTAATAATCCCGGTGAAGACGTTTACGAGACAGAAATAACCATAGAGGAACTTACTAGTTATCTTTTCGATGATTTACAATTACCGGATATGGAAAGGAAAAAGTTCGCGCAAATCGAGTCAGAACGCAAATTTAAGCGCTCAAGCTTTCAGCGCAAAGGGATTCCACCCCATTTAAATAAGAAGAGAACGTTGGCAGAAAAAATTAAACGTCAAAAAATGGCGCAGAGGGATAAATGTGATAGTGAGGAAAACGAATCTCCGGAACGTATACCTTTTCATGAAAATGACTTGCGCTATTGCCGCATAAAAGAAGATACCCGCAGGCATTCCAATGCGGTAGTGATTTGTATCATGGATACATCTGGATCAATGGATCAAACAAAGAAATATTTAGCGCGCAGTTTTTATTTTTTGCTGTACCAATTTGTGCGCTGGAAGTATGAACATGTTGAGGTAGCATTTATCGCTCACACGACCACTGCTCAAGAAGTGAATGAACAAGAGTTTTTCCATCGAGGTGAGACTGGAGGAACCTATATCAGCAGTGGGTATGAAAAAGCGTTAGAAATTATTGAACAGCGTTACAATCCAGCCATCTGGAATATTTATATCTTTCACTGCTCCGATGGTGATAACTGGGGTGAAGATAATGCTAAAGCTGTTGCTTTAGTGAACCAGCTTTGTACGATCAGCAATTTATTTGGGTATGGAGAAATAACAACCAGTAGCATGTATGGGAGTTCCATTAGCAAAGAATATGAAAAACAAATACACTTGGATAATTTTATTATGGTTATGATGGGCGATAAAACAGATATTTGGCCGGCATTTAAGAAGATCTTAGATACGGAATCCGGAGGTAACAGCTGATGGCAGCCTATAGTTTAGATGAATTAGAATATTGGAATGATAAAATTGAAAAGTTAGTATGGGATGCAGGATTAGATTGTTATGAACAGCATTTTGAAATATGCAGTTATGAGGATATGTTGTGTTATGAGGCATACGTAGGTATGCCTTCCCATTATCCTCACTGGAGCTTTGGTAAGGCCTATGAAAGGCAAAAAACGTTTTATAAATACAATCTTGTTGGATTACCCTATGAAATGGTGATTAACTCCGATCCTTGCATTGCTTATTTAATGCGGGATAATACCTTGCTCATTCATATTTTGACCATGGCCCACGTATACGGGCATAATGATTTTTTTAAGAATAATCGTCTATTTAAACGAGATACACGGGCCAATCTGGAGATGGAAATGTTTAAGGCTCATGCGAACCGTGTCAGGGAATATATACAAGATCCCAGCATCGGTCCGGATAAGGTAGAGCGTATTTTGGATGCGGCACACGGACTTAAATTTCAAACGTGCCGGCATGGCGAAAGAAAGAAAATTTCTGAGGAAGAGGAAGGAACCGTTCCAGAACGGCTAAAAGATGATCTATTAGCTTTTCTGGCGGAGAAAGGAAAGCTGGCTGAATGGGAACGTGATTTAATCCATATCGTACGGGAAGAGACCATGTACTTCATTCCCCAATTGGAAACTAAGATTATGAATGAAGGGTGGGCCAGCTACTGGCACTATCAATTTTTAAATCAGCTTGAGCTGCCACAGGGACTTCACTTGGAATTTTTACAACGCCATCATTTGGTGATACGTCCTCATCAAGGGCAGATTAATCCTTATTTTTTGGGCTTTAAGATGTTTGAATACTTGGATCAGCAGCCTGGCGGGCGAGAGAAGATTATGGCTATACGGTCTGAGGATCGGGATCAGTCTTTTATACGCCGTTATTTAAACCAGGAGTTGTGTGAAAAGCTGCATTTGTTCTCCTATGGTATACAAGGTGATGATATAGTTGTAACAGAAGTTTCGAATGAAGAAGGCTGGAAAACAGTACGGGATAATTTGGCTAATGCCGTTGGCTTAGGGAGTATACCTATTATTAGACCTGTGGGGGTGGAAAATGGTACCTTACTACTAGAGCATGTTTGTGATCAACGAGAATTGGAATTAAACTATGCCCAGGAAACCGTCAAATATGTTGTTGATCTTTGGGGCGGAAAAGTCGATTTGCGAGTAAAGATCGATAACAATCCTAAAATCATTAGTTGTAGTGAAGGTAAAATAGTGAATATACATGATTGAGAAAGACAAAGACAAAGATTGCTGCAGCGCCCGATCTGCGTTGCAGCAATCTTTGTCTTTAAGTAAAAAAATATAATCCTCGCATCATCGTGGTTTGAAATGTTTTATTTTTGAATTTCTCTTAAACATGGTATAATATAGTTTATTATGAAATTTCCTAACAATACTAAGTTTGGATGGTGAGATTGTGAAGATTACATGTAAAGATGTAGCAAATGTTGCTTTATTGTCACGACTGGAATTTTCCGAGAGTGAGCTTGAAACATTTACTGGACAGATGGATGCTATTTTAGAATATGCAGATGTTTTAAATAAGCTAAATGTTGATAATGTACAGCCTACTGCCCATGTGTTGCCGCTAAAAAATGTAATGCGGGCAGATGAAGCAAAGCCATCGCTGTCTCGGGAATTAGCGTTGTCAAATGCGCCTGAACAGGAAGATGGTTATTTTAAAGTTCCTAAGATCATGGAAGGATAAGGAGGATAAGCATGGAGTTATTTAAACATACAGCGAGTCAATTGCATGAAAAATTAGTAGCAAAAGAAATATCAGCTGTAGAATTAACAAAGGCTGTGCTAGGACGGATTGATGCTGTCGATAAAGATGTACAAGCTTATATTACCCGAACGAGTGAGACTGCTTTGGCTCAGGCCCAGGCAGTGGATAGTAAAATTCAGCGTGGTGAGAAGGTTTCTGTGCTTGCTGGTATTCCAGGAGCCCTGAAAGATAATATATGCACCAAAGGAATAAAAACAACTTGTGCTTCAAAAATATTGGCAACTTTTGTACCTCCTTATGATGCAACCGTTGCTGAAAAATTAGCGGCAGAAGACGCTGTTATCCTTGGCAAAGCTAACATGGATGAGTTTGCTATGGGCGGTTCTACAGAAAACTCAGGATTTTTTCCTACTCATAATCCCTGGAATCTGGAAACGGTACCAGGTGGCTCCAGTGGCGGCTCTGCGGCCGCGGTTGCAGCAGGAGAAGCTATTTGGGCATTAGGGTCCGATACAGGTGGTTCGATCCGCCAGCCAGCAGCTTATTGTGGTGTAGTTGGACTAAAACCCACTTATGGTCGCGTATCCCGTTACGGACTGGTGGCATATGCTTCTTCCCTTGACCAAATTGGACCGATTACCCGTGATGTTACGGACAGTGCACATGTGATGAATATCATTTCCGGTTATGATGCCAAAGATTCGACTTCAATTAATACTGGTGTACCTGATTATACAAAATCATTGGTAAACAATATTAAAGGTTTAAAGATCGGGCTTCCAAAAGAGTATTTTGTTGCTGGGATGGATGCTGAAGTAGAAAGAGCCATTAACAAGGCCATTGAACAATTAGTAGCCTTAGGTGCTGAATATAAAGAAATATCTATGCCCCATACGGAATATGCTTTGTCAGCTTACTATATGATTGCTCCGGCAGAAGCCAGTTCTAATTTGGCTCGTTATGATGGAGTGAGCTTTGGCCATCGAGTAGAAGGCAATGACATTATTGAGATGTATAAAAAAACTCGCAGTGAAGCCTTTGGTGCAGAAGTAAAGCGCCGTATTATGCTTGGTACATATGCGTTAAGTTCCGGTTATTATGATGCCTATTACTTAAAAGCGTTGAAAGTACGCACCTTGGTGAAACAGGATTTTGATAAGGCGTTTGAGCAGGTGGATGTATTGATTACACCGACGGCACCTACGACTGCTTTTAAATTGGGTGAAAAGACGAATGATCCTCTTGCCATGTACTTGCAGGATGTATGTACGATTCCTGTAAACTTGTCAGGAGTACCGGCGATTTCTATTCCATGCGGTTTTGCTGCTGGCATGCCTATCGGCATGCAAATCATTGGCAAGCCTCTGGGAGAGGAAACAATCATACGCGCTGCCTATACATTTGAGCAGAATAATGATTACCACAAGGGCTTTGCAACCCTGGGGGAGGTTTAATCGATGGATTATGAAATAGTAATAGGATTAGAAATTCATACAGAGCTAAAGACCAATTCAAAAATTTTCTGTGGATGCAGCACAAAATTTGGCTCAGAACAAAACACCAATGTTTGTCCGGTATGTTTGGGACTTCCTGGAGTTTTGCCAGTCATTAATGAGAAAGTAGTGGAATTTGCTATAAAAGCAGGGGTGGCTCTCAATTGTGAAATCCTGCCGTTTAGTAAGTTCGACCGTAAAAATTATTATTATCCTGATTTGCCGAAGAATTTTCAAACCTCTCAATATGACTTACCCATTGCGGTAAATGGGCATTTAGATATTGAGGTAAATGGAGAAACCAAACGTATTAATATTACGCGCATACATATGGAAGAAGATGCTGGAAAGCTGGTGCATTCAGGTGCTACGATCAGCAGTTCGGACTCTGCCTTGGTAGATTATAATCGTACAGGAGTACCATTATTAGAGATCGTTTCTGAACCAGATATTCGCTCCGCGGAAGAAGCCAGGGCGTATTTGGAAAAAGTAAAAGCCATTTTGGAATACTTAGATGTATCGGACTGCAAAATGGAAGAAGGCAGTTTGCGCTGCGATGCTAATATTTCCCTCCGGCCACATGGACAAGCTGCCCTGGGTACAAAAGCGGAAATTAAGAATCTCAATTCTTTCCGTTCCGTACAGCGTGGTATAGAGTACGAAGTGATCCGTCAGGAAGAAATACTAGACGATGGGGGAAGAGTGATTCAAGAGACACGTACTTGGGATGAAAATAAAGGGATCACTGCTTCTATGCGTAGTAAAGAACAGGCCCACGATTATCGGTACCTGCCAGAGCCGGATTTGGTGCCAATTGTGGTTGACCCTGCCAGAGTGGCAGAAATTCGTGCCAATTTGCCAGAACTGCCTGATGCTCGCAGGCAGCGTCTAATGAATGATTACGGCTTATCAGAATATGATGCTGGCATTATTACATCTAGTAAAGCGGTAGCTGATTATTTTGATCAAAGTGTTCAAAATAATGGAGATGCTAAAGTAGTAGCTAATTGGTTGATGGGGGAAGTATCTAAGCACTTAAATAGTGAAGGCATAACCATTTTGGATTGCCCTGTTTCACCTAAACAATTGACAGAACTACTTGCTTTAATTGAAAAAGGAACAATTTCTAATAAAATTGCCAAAACTGTATTTGAAGAAATGTGGACCAGCCGCAAAGATGCAGAAGTGATTGTCAAAGAAAAAGGGTTGGTACAAATTTCCGATAGCAGCGAGATTGTTGCCATTGTAGAAAGCGTAATCGCAGCAAACCCTCAATCCGTAGCTGATTTTAAAGCAGGTAAAGACAAAGCCATAGGATTTTTAGTCGGACAAATTATGAAACAAACAAAGGGACGAGCGAATCCGGATATGGTAAATACCTTATTGCGTGAAAGATTATAATAAGATAGATTGAAAAATAGCTTTTCTGTCGACACCAAGGCAGGAAGGCTATTTTTTGTTTAAAAATTTCCAAGCATGAAAGATGATATGGACGTGCATAATGGTATTGATATGTCTTTCTAATTTAAGAGGTAGTATTATGTTAGAAAATAAAGTCCCTTGGAATCTCAAGGATGTTTTTTCGATTCATGTATTACGATTAATGGTAGGTTTATTCTTAGTAAGAATTTTATATCCGATGATTTTTGTGGCGACGCCTTTTGTCATAGAAGTGACCGATCGATTGGTGGTATTAGCGCTGGTTTGTTTAGTAGTCCGAAGGCATAATGGCAACTTCAAAGCACTAGGACTAACCTTTCAGAATTTTAACAGAAATTTATTCTATGGAATCGTTGTTGGTTTTATATTGCTAGGTGTGAGCATCTTTAGTGAAAGAATATATACGACAGTTCTTTTTCTCACACCTAGTCAGCATCCTTTAGTTGGCCAAGTTGAAAAAGCCATTTCATGGCGTGACCTAGCCTCCCCTTTATTCCTAGCTGGGGCATTAGCACCTTTGACAGAAGAAATACTATATCGATTGTTTACTTTTTTACCCATGAAAGAAAAATGGGGATTTTGGGGAGGAGCGATTGCTAGTTCCCTCGTTTTCGCACTTATGCATTTTAATTTGTATTGGCTTAGTGAAATGATTCTGGTTGGAGTAGGCTTATCCTATCTTTATTATAAGACAGGTTCACTTATTAGTTCGATTGCTGCCCATTCGGTGCTGAATACATCTAAAATTATTATGTTGTTTTTTGGGATATCATTTGTATAAAAGGAGATGAAAGTATGCCAAGATGTCAAAACTGTGGTAATATAAAAAGTTTTGGAGCTAGTCAGATTCCTCCCGCGGGTATGTATGCAAATGGTCCTTTATCAGGTATAATCGGAGAATTTAAAACGGATCGTGAACTGATGTGGGTTCATAGTTCGGGTGCCACCAAGTCTATGATTAATGCTGCATGCCAAGAACCTCAGAAATTTTTTGATATATGTGTACAATGTGGTTATCAATCTGTTTTGTGGAGTGAAGAGGGCGAGTAACCTGCTCAGAAGATGAAGGAAAAGAAAAGTTAAGAGTGTAAAAGGGGTTTTTATGGAAATAGTCGAAGTATGTCTTTAAAATGTGGAAAAAGGGAGCAGATATGATGACCAAATATCCTGAGCTGCCAGTAAATAAACTTCGTTTTACTTGTGATGAAAATTTATTTCATTTTGAAACTACAGCGAGTATATCTCCTCTTGATGTAATGATTGGACAAAAGCGTGCTGTTAAAGCGGTAGAATTTGGTTTGTTTGCAAAAAATCATGGATATAATATCTTTATCTCGGGTCTGGTAGGAACTGGTAAAATCACTTATGCGAAAGCGGCTGTTGCTAAAGTTGCCAAGGAACAGGAACGTCCAGGTGATTGGTGCTATGTGAATAATTTTAAAAATAGCAGCCAGCCTATCGCTTTATTATTGCCAGCAGGAATGGGTCATGTATTTTGCAAGGATATAGAAGGTTTAATTGAAGACATAAAAACAGAAGTTGGGAAAGTTTTTAGCAGTGATGATTATGAAAGTGCTAAAAATAATACCATAAAGTCATTTCAAGAAAGACGTACGCTGATTATTGACTCTTTTAACGAAAAAGCCAGTGAGAATGGAATATTGCCTCAATGGTCAACGACTGGTTTTGTCGGCATGCCGATGAAGGATGGAAAGACGCTAACTCCTGAGGAATTTCAAAGCCTGGAAAAAGAAGAAAGAGAAGCTACTGAGAAAAAAATATTGGCCGTTCATGAAAAAGCCATGGAAGTAGTAAGGCGCATGCAGGAATTGGAAAGAGAAATGCGGGAAGAAATCCGGAAATTGGATGGTAAGGTAGGTCTGTTTGCCGCCGGCAGCATGATTGATGAAGTGCGGCAGAAATATCAGGATCATAGTGCTGTCGTAGAATATTTAGAGGCTGTAAAAGAAGATGTTGTAAAAAATATTAATGATTTTAAGAACAGCAGCGGTGATGATGACCACAGCAATCCTCTTGCCTTTTTGAAGAAGAATACCCAAGATTCTATTCGAGATAAATACAAGGTCAACTTATTGGTTGATAATCGTGAACTAAAAGGTGCCCCGGTCATTGTAGAAGCGAACCCTACTTATTATAATTTAGTAGGCCGGGTAGAATATGAAACACGTATGGGCATGGTAAGTACGGACTTTACCATGATTAAAGCGGGAGCGCTGCATAAAGCAAATGGAGGATATCTCATTTTGAATGTGCGGGATGTTTTAACTAATATCGGCGCATGGGAAGCCTTAAAACGGATTTTGAAAACACAAAAATTATTTGTAGAAAATCTGAGTGAACAATATGGGATGATGGCTATGGCGTCATTGAAACCTCAGCCTGTTCCCATTAATGTAAAGGTAATCTTAATCGGTAATCCTTATTTATATTATTTAATGTATAATTATGATGAAGACTTTTGTAAACTGTTTAAAATTCATGCTGACTTTGATACGCAAATGGATAGTAATATGGACAATGTGCAAAAAATGGCTGAGTTTATTAGTTCCGCAATTGAGAGTAAAAAATTAAAACATTTTGATCGCTCTGCTGTAGCCAGAGTTGTGGAATATTCCTGTAGATTAGCAGGGAGCCAGAAAAAGTTGACCACTCGCTTTAGCGAAGTAGTAAAAATATTATGCGAAGCGGATATTTGGGCCACCATGAATCAAAACGATATTGTAACAGGAGAACATGTTAAACAAGCAATCGAAGAAAAAAACTATCGCAGCAATAAATACGAAGAACACTTGCAGGAAATGGTTGCAGATGGTAAACTCATGATTGATACGCAGGATAAGAAAATTGGTCAAGTGAATGGCTTAGCTGTGATGGCAGTTGGAGAGTATATGTTTGGAAAACCTTCTCGTATCACTGCCAATACTTATATGGGAAAGAGCGGCATTGTCAACATTGAGCGTGAAACCAAAATGAGCGGTACAAGTCATACCAAAGGCGTGCTGATTTTAAGTGGTTATATAGGCCAAAAATATGCCCAAAAGTATCCTTTGGCACTTACTGCAAGTCTAACCTTTGAACAACTCTACGGTGGTATTGATGGCGATAGTGCTTCTAGTACAGAACTATATGCTTTGCTGTCGAGTCTTGCAAGTGTTCCAATTAAACAATCGATTGCTGTGACAGGATCAGTTAATCAAAAAGGTGAAGTCCAACCCATTGGCGGGGTTACAGAGAAAATTGAAGGGTTTTTCAGCATCTGCAAAATGAGAGGCTTGACAGGTGACCAGGGCGTTATGATTCCTCATCAGAATGTAGATGAATTAGTACTCAATGATGAAGTCATTGAAGCGGTGAAACAGGGACAATTTCACATATATGCAGTAAAAACAATCGATGAAGGCATCGAATTGCTAACCGATGTACCGGCGGGTGAATGTCGTGTAGACGGAACCTATCCACCTGGCAGTATTCATTATTTAGTAACTCAAAAGCTAAAAGAATATACGGATAGCTTTATTACCTTAAGTAAAGCTGCAGCTGATGCAAAACATTAATAAATTCTTATTGATAGGGTGCCTTACTGGGCACTCTTTATTTCTGAATAAAAAGCTGGATTAAAAAACTCTTGATTGAATGGAAAGGTGATAATAAGATGGCAAAAGAAGAAAAACCGATTGTAAGAAATAATACATATACCCTGGATATTGCTAGTTTGGGACATAGTGGAGAAGGAGTCGGAAAATATGAAGGGTTTACTGTTTTCGTACCTCATGGGCTACCGGGGGAACAGGTAGAAGTTACAATTACAGAAGTGAAAAAAAGTTATGCAAAAGGCAAGCTAAGAGCAATTCTAAAGCCGATAGCTGCACGCTGCCAGCCACAATGCTCCATTTATTATGATTGTGGCGGCTGTCAATTGCAGCATGTTGCTTATAATGAGCAGCTTATTTTGAAAAGGCAAACGGTGATAGACGCTGTGACTCGCATTGGGAAGATCAATGATGTGATAATTCATCCTACGATAGGCGCTGAAGATTCCTGGTATTATCGAAATAAGATGCAATTTCCTATTGGTACAGTCAATGGGAAGGTCGCAGTAGGTTGCTTTGCCCAAGGCACTCATAACATAATTAATACGGAGCATTGTTATATTCAGCATGAGGCTAATAATTTAGTTGCTCAAGCCTTGCAAGAGATTGTAACAGAACTTGGTATTAGTACCTATGATGAGCGTACGGGCCAGGGGATTATGCGCCATGTATTAGGACGAGTGGGTACAGCCACTGATGAAGTTATGGTAGTCTTAGTAACTGCAACTCCTGAACTGCCTCACAAAGATCGTATCATTGCTCACTTGCGCCGGAGAGTGCCCAAGTTAGTTAGTGTCATACAAAATATAAACAGCAATAAGACGAATGTAATATTAGGAAATCGGACGAAAACCTTGTGGGGCGAAAATTATATTACGGATACATTAGGCGAATTTACTTTTCATATCTCAGCTCGATCCTTCTTTCAAGTCAACACGAAGCAAGCGGAAATTCTATACAATAAAGCTGTAGAATATGCAGGACTTTCTGGAGAAGAAACCGTAATTGACGCCTACTGCGGTACTGGAACCATCACATTATTTTTAGCTCGTCATGCAAAAAAGGTATATGGAATCGAAATTGTTGCACTTGCTATTTGTGATGCTCAGCATAATGCGCAGACGAATCAAGTTTCCAATGTTGAATTTATTGTTGGTGACGCGGTAGATAGTATGCCCAAAATGTTTAAAAAAGGTATCCGTCCGCAAGTCATTGTCGTTGATCCTCCCAGAGCAGGATGTGATAAGCTGGTATTGGAAACCTTTGCGGCTATGCAACCCGAGCGTATTGTATATGTATCCTGTAATCCATCCTCTTTAGCCAGAGACTTGGCCTTACTAGAAGAATTGGGATATAAAACACAAGAAATTCAGCCAATTGACATGTTCTCGCAGACATATCACGTGGAGTGTTGCGTTTGGCTGAAAAGAAAACAAAGCCCGTGAAGCCAGGTGCTGCCTGGGGTCACGGGCTGTGGGAAAATATGGTTTATGTTTCCGCAGACATAAGAAGAAAACATTGTATTGCCTATTGGGGTCTGCCTCCAAAATAGATATAATCATCATGTCCAGATCAGATGAATTATACACTTTTACTAGGCCGTATGGTATAGTATTTATTAAATAGGACTTAAATAATTGAAAGGATGAAAGAGCATGTGTTGCTGTGTATCAGTGGTAGATAGATTTATCTTTTTATAAATAATTCAATTATAAGGAGATAAAGATATAAGGAGATAAAGAATATGCTATTACAAGAACAGTTGATTAATAAGGTAAAGAAAACTGGCAGCCAAACGCCCGGCCTAGAGGCCATTATGATGTATGGTTCCTTTACGCAAGGTTCTGGAGACGCTTTTTCTGATATAGAGTTTTATATTTTTATTGAGGATGAGAGCTACAAAGCTTTTAATTCAAAGGAATGGGTTGCCGGTATATATCCTTTCTATGTTCAACTTTTTAATGAATTCGGCACGGAAGTGTTTATTTTTGAAAACTTAGTTAGAGGTGAATTTCACTTTCTGCCTGTAAAAGACATGCCCATTATTGAAACCTTTGCGTCCGTAGGTTTTTTCCCAGATGTAGATGCGATGTGTCTATATGACAAAAAAATAAATTAAAAGAGCATCTTAGTGTTTTAAAAAGTAGTACAGTTGAGAGAAATTCTGCGGAAATCATAGAGTCTGTCATTAATAACTATTTTAATGCAATTCTATTTGGAATCAACGTTTTAAAAAGGGGTGAAACTGCACGCTCGCTTGAATGTATTTGGTTTGTACAGAAGTACTATTTGCAACTAATCAGGCTTGAGGAAAATACAACAGACCACTGGGTAAATCCGACTAAATGCTTAGAGGATGAAATATCAGGGGCAAATTATCAGCGTTACAAAAAATGTACAAGTGATCTGAACGAAAATAATTTACGTTCAGCTTATAAAGAATTGTTGTTTGCTGCCAGATTAGCGGTAGAAAATTTATCAGCTCAATACAAGTTTAATTATAATTATGTGCTCTTTCAACGCCTGATTGACTATATGGAGTAACAGTGTTTTGCTGGATATCTTGCTGCCCTTCCCATGGGGGCGGCTTGGAGTGTTTGTGGGGTCAGGCTTGACTTATTTAATAATTGACATATTGAAGGTCTGGGATCAAGGGACATAGAAAAGTATGAGTATGTGTTTCCACCGGCGTTGAAAGATAACATTGGGGTTGCCAAATTTCCGTGTAGTTGCTTAATATCCCAGAATACACATGATAATCTATTGACGTTTGGCAAATCATCGCTTGCTGCGAACAGCGGTTCAAGGCTAGGAGGTTTGTTCAGATGCGAAAAGTAATGTTAGATTTGGCGGTAACGTTGGACGGATTTATCGAAGGCCTAAATGGTGAAGTAGATTGGTGTATCATGGATGAGGAAATGGCATTTGACCAGTTCCTAAGTGAAATAGATACAATCGTATATGGGAGGAAAAGCTACGAGTTATGGGGAGAATATATCCCTTCTGATAAGGCTTCTCAATGGGAAAAGCAAATCTGGGCATTGGTTCATAGCAAAAAGAAAATCGTATTTTCTACTACATACACAGACTCAAGTGGTGAGGTACAATACATTAATCGCAATATCGAAGCGGAAATAAGAAAGCTTAAGCAGGAAACTGGTAAAGATGTATGGCTATATGGCGGAGCAAATTTAATTGCTACGTTTATAAACCTGGGGTTGGTGGATGAGTATCGACTATCTGTTCACCCGGTTGTACTTGGAGCTGGCAAACCATTATTCGAAAGCTTGCATGAGCGACTCAGCCTTGTGCTTACGGATGTGCGAAGATACGGCTCGGGAGTGGTTCAATTGGTGTACAGAGCAAGGTAGACTGAGAGCTCACAGATGTAGAATGTAATCGTGTGATGACGAGGTAGGGTATCCGAATGCTTCTATTGAAGACGTGCTCTTACGCATTATTTCCGGAAGGGCAATGGAGTTTTTCAAAATAACCGTAAATAGATTTCTAATTTAAAAACCTCACTACAGGATTCGTCTTGTAGTGAGGTTTTTAAATTATTTGTAAATGTTAGTTGACAAAGATAAAATTGCTTTGATTGCTGGGAGCACTCGTGGTTTAGGTAAAGTTTGCATGACGAATTGGCTTTTTTACGTACGGTCAAAGGATGTCAACTGGACATTTCTTAGTGACCGGCGAATTTCTCCCCAGGGGAACATACAGGGCACGATTGGGAAAAGATCACTTGCTTATTGATAAAAACGGCAATAGTTCCATAAGAATGAAAGAGATTGCCCATGTTGATGAAATGGAGAAATCGAAGCATTAAAACAACCAAAAGGGCACTAATAATACATGGAATTAAATAGAAACAAAGCAAATGCTCTCTTCTATTCTCATATTTTAATAAGTCTTAATAAATTCTGTCAGTTATCGAGTTGCAAAATTCTTCAATGTAAGATATCACAATGAGGAGTGCCTAACTATGAAAAGTATCAAATTGATATCTTTTTTGACTAAGTGGCATGTTATGGATGAAAATCCTCGGGCTACTCAACTGACGCTCTTTCTGCAAATGTGCGGGAAAACGAATAAGCAGTAGTTAAAGCTTTGTAGGAAGAAGTTTCTTCGTGCATATTTTATAATATGGATAATTTTTTATTAATGACCTGAGGCAGATTACGTGGCTGATATCATGAAAAAAGCACCCACTTATAAAGTTTAGGAGGAGTATATGAGTGATATAGCACTTCAAATAGAACGCAACAGTGACGGGTGCAATAACCGTAGGGCCAATGTCATCTTTGAAATCGTGGTATTTTTAGCTGGAAATATAAGCTATAACAATGCAACCGGCGTGATAACGTTCAATTAACCTGGAAGATATGTAATCAATTGGTGGAGCGCTGTCCAATCCTCACTTTCAACGAATGGAACAGTATTTGCTTTATCGTCGTCGCAAGGTAATTTCCTGTAAGGTAATATGCCAATAAAAGCAGGGGAAGTTACTGGTACAGGCATAATTGAAGTCGCAGCAGCACCAGTATGCTGGTTAATACAAGTAATATTCTACTATAGTGCCGCTGAAAGCCAATTTTGTTGTTGTGGAAGATGAGGTTCCTGGAATCGGGGTTACCGGAGTTACAGGCGATGTAGGAGCCACGGGGGCTACCGGACCTACTGGAGTCCAACGGGTGATATCGGTGATACGGGAGCAACTGGCTCTACTGGAGCGACAGGTCTACTGGTCCTGCTGGTGTTGGCGGTATTGACGACGCTACTGGTGCGACTGGTACAGGATTATCAGATTTTGGATATGTTTATCAACTTGCTACTCTTGCAGATGTTACCATTCCTGGCGGGGCAGATATTCCCCTCAGCACAAATGGTCCACTTGTAAAGATTACACATACTCCAGGAGATACTGCAGTTATTGTAGCAACCACTGAAATTTATAAAATATCTTATAATCTCTTTACAACTGCTGGTGTTGGTGCTCAAACTGCAATTGCCGTAAATGGAGTCGATGCCTCCACACCTATCTCTGTTTTAGTAGCTATTGGTGAATTCTCCGGGCAAGCAATTTTATCTCTTACAGCTGGCGATATCATTACACTGCGAAATAATTCACTTATTGCTCTAAGTATTGCATTAGCACCTTCTGTCGGAATACAATTAATCATTGAACGTTTAAGTAACTGAGGCGCATCAAAAATTGTTATAGCAAACTCTCTTTTCAAACAACAAAAGAGGAATAGGACATCAGTCTCTATTCCTCTTATAATAACGATATTTAATATCTGTATCCATCATCCATAATAAAGTTGCATAAATAAACAAATTCCCTCATTGACATAATCACATTTTGTAATTATGAGCATAACATAAATTGGGTACAGCATTCTCTTTGCAACAAGATTAAATAATTTGGAGGTGTTCTATTTTTATGAATGATTTTGATAAGCTTCTTCGCCAAGAGGTTGGTCCAACCGGACCAACGGGTCCTACGGGACCAACGGGTCCAACGGGAGCTACTGGACGTACCGGTGCTACGGGTACTACCGGAGCAACTGGTCCTACTGGAACTACCGGACTTACGGGCGGTACTGGACCGATTGGTCCTACAGGTGCTACTGGACGTACGGGTGCTACTGGTACTACTGGCAGTACCGGACCTACCGGGGCTACTGGAATTACAGGTCCTACTGGCTCTATTGGTCCTACTGGTGCTACTGGACGCACGGGAGCAACGGGTGCTACTGAAATTGGACCAACTGGTCCCACTGGACCTACTGGCCCTACAGGCGCTACTGGCGCTACAGGAGCAACCGGACGTACTGGTGCTACAGGAACTACAGGTGCAACAGGCCCTACCGGTGCGGTTGGACCTACTGGAAGTACTGGATCAATTGGTCCAACTGGTGCGACAGGCCGCACAGGTGCTACAGGTCCTACGGGTGCCAATGGCATAACTGGAGCTACAGGTCCTACTGGAGCAACGGGAGATATCGGAGCTACAGGACCTACAGGACCTACAGGGGCAACTGGTACTGCAGGAGTGACTGGTGCTACTGGCATTACTGGGGCTACGGGTGCCACAGGAGACACTGGTCCTACTGGAGCAACTGGCGGTGCAGGAGCTACTGGAGCCACTGGAGTTACAGGAGTTACAGGGGCAACAGGTGATACGGGTGCCAACGGCGTTACCGGAGCCACGGGAGCTATCGGAGCTACCGGGACAATTATCAACCCGGTTGTAGCTTATGCGGCAAATAGCCAACAACCATCTTTTAATATAGATCTTACAAGCACTACGCTCATCCCATTGCCAGATGAACAGAGCCTGCCTTTGGGTTCGGAAATCACGGTTAATGGTGCCAATACCGTTTTTACTATTAATGAAATTGGTCTATACCGTATAGCTTATTATGTGAATGTTGTTACTCCGGCAAGCTTTGCAAGTCAAATCCTGGTCAACAATGTGCCCTATGAACCATCTATTGTGGATGTTGGCGGTAATATCAATAGTATGTCTACGGAATTCTTTTTAATGGTAACGAATCCAGGTGTCACAATTGCGCTTCAAAGTGCTATTGGTGATCCAGGTGTGGGAAATACTATGGAACTAAGTGCAGGCTCCGGTGCGGTATTGGTTATTCAGCAAATTGGTCTCTAATTCGAATAGGAAAAAAATACACTAATGTTTGGAGTAATAGAAATATCGGTACGCTGCAAAAAGTTGTGTCCTGATGTTTCTATAATACACCTTCAATTCTGCTACCGATATAATTGTTCGCGCTGTAGATGAATAAATTAACATGAGCAGCTTTGCAATTGCAAGCGATGTATTAGACCTCGGCACATCAAGCCCAATGCCTTTGCCTTCAGTTAGCAGCTTCATAGAATGCTGCCTTTACCGCCGTTAAATTAGCATTTAAAACTATGTTAACTATAAAATCTCATAAGAGGGTATCATTGACTTTAAAGGCCATTGACACCCTCGTTTCTTTATGTGAGTCATTATGTGCGATTCGATCTAAGATAGTTGTTGAGCATTGGAAGGTTGGGATGCAGATTTCTATCAGCCGTAGTCTCTTGAATGCTAATCTCACTACTGCTGCTTTGTGTTAAGGTGTCTAACTGTTATACTTTTTGTTCCAACTATCTAATGTGTGATTGAGCTCGATATAATTGCAGCCTTGGCTTAATGAAAATACCAATAAGAATCCAATGGCAGCGGCTCCCCAAATAACGAATACTAAAGACGTATCAAATGAATGTCCACTTTAATAAGGAAACTTGTACAGAATACCGTTTTGGATTGCGAAAAGCGCTATTAGAAAAGTGCAAAAAAGGAAAAAGCAATACGATATAAGTCATTTTGGTTTCTTGCCCATTTCCATAATAGGTTTAATTTTTCCTGGAAGGTTTCGTTAGCCGGCGTTCGCTAAAGTCGATATTTTATGTGTCGGCGCCGGTGACGACCAGGCGGTCAGTGATGTCATGAGATTGGCGCTTATTACTCATGTCTTGCCATCGCTCAGAGCGCCAACGAGCTCTGGCTGCCAGAAGCTTTTGATAAGCAGATTGCGATAAAGTATTTGCAATAATATATAAATGATTTGCAGCCGCCCGAATGTCATCTTCGGGAACTATTTGTATTCTACCTAATTTATGGAGATATAGATCAGGATCAACCCCGATTTCTTGTGAAGCAACTCCGCTCAGTGCAAAAATAGCTAGGGATAGAAAAAACAGCTTTTAGCCAATTCGGACGTCTCCCCTGCTAGTTAATAATTTGCTAGAATACATCAGCTCTATCACCCGCTCAATGAGTACTGAAGCAGTATCGTCTTTTTGGGGACGGGTTCCTCCGATGGACACAGTAATAGGGATGGAGGAGGACGGAGGAGGTGTGACCTTTCGTTGGATTAAAAAAGAGAGTCGGTTGGCTAAATCATAAAGCTTATGCCCAGGAAGCCGACCGGACAAAATAATGATGAATTGGCCACTACCTCAGTAATAAATGGTATCATATGGCCGTAGTTCACAGGCTAAAACATGTCCAAGTCGTAGTGGTCAATGGCTAGAAACAGGAGAGCAAAAGAGTTAAATACATCTTGGGAGTTCTTTCAGCTTAGTCTGAACATGCTCAAGCACAAACCTGTGTTTTTTGAAAGTCAAAGAGAAAGAGAATATTTGGATAGTCTTGTACTTTCACGGAACTCTTCCTTTCTAGACAAAATTCTCATTGTATATAATGTTAGAAAGAAAATGTAAACTCGTCAATTCTACTACTGATATAATTTTGGGCTGTTAGGATTATACTGTATATTGGAAGGAATCTGTTATTACCTGAGAATATTCTGTTTTATATGTTCAGTATAATTCTGATCCATTCAGTCTATATAGCTGATACAATTGAACTCAATAAAAACCTCAGCTATAATGAAATGATACATTTAATAGCTCGCAAATGGGTATCGTAGATTAATGTGTAAAGAATTTATATAAGGAGGTGTGGCGGGTGGCAGGCAGTGAAGGGCAGTATATGCATACAATGGAAACAAACTGCGGCGCAGGGGCGGGGCAAGAAGATGTACTGCGCCGGCAGGAATTGTATCTTCAGGTCATGACAGAACTCTTAAATCAGGTAGTATGGAGAATCGATGTGGAAACATTGACGCTTACTGATACAAGTTCATCAGTAAAACGTTTGCGAGGCTATGAACGGGACGAGCTTATTGGCGTGACTTTGGAAGAGATGCTAGCCCCGTCATCTTATCGGCGGATTCTCGAAAAATTGCCGGAGTGGGTGGAGCAAGCCGCTGACGCTGACAGCGGCGGAATTCAATTCTTCGAGGTGGTTGAACAGCCGCATCGAGATGGGACAACCGTGTGGGTCGAGGTGGCCTGTTCTCTTTTTCGCTGTGCCGATGGCCGCGCGGAATTAGTCGGCATCAGCCGCAGTCTTGGCCAGCAGAAAGGTTTGGCAGATGTGTGCCGGCAGTTAGCAGATAGTGAACGGTTTTTACAGGTCATCTGGGACGCCGCACCGTGCATGCTCAGTTGTGTAGATGCTAACGGGCGTTTTCTTTTAGTCAATCAGCGTTTTGCTGACAATCGCCACATAGATCGGGCAACTGCAGCAGGGCGACACTTTTTTGACATATTGCCTGACGATCCCCAAATCCGTGAGAAGCACGCGCAACTTTTTGCTAGATGCTTGACAGGACAAATGGTGGAGTTTATGGATCAATACCAGTCCGATGACGAAGAGCGCGATTGCTGGTCCTATGGAAAATATAGGCCGGTTATGTCGGCAGACGGACAAGTAAAAAAAGTTATTGCCGCTGTCATGGATGTGACTGAACAACAGGAGATGAAAAGGCAACTAACCGAGGCCGAAAAAATTGGCCGCACGGGCAGCTGGTATTTGCATTTAGCAACAGGCCGCTTTACTTGTTCAGATGGTCTTCTGCATTTATATGCGACTAATCGGGAAGAGTTTGCTGCCAAGGGACGACAGATTTTATGGTCGCGGCTGCCGCCCGGGGATGAAGAACAGCTACGCCAGTGGGAGGATCTGGAATGGTTGGCTGCACAAGAAAGATTGAGTATAGAAGTTGGTCTATTGTTGCCTGATGGTACTACAAGGCTGGTATTGGTGGAAGGAAATGTGCGGCTCGATTCCATCGATCGGCCTGCTGAAATTTACGGGACAGTTACAGATGTTACAAAACAGCGAGCGCTTGAGGAAGCTTGGAGACAGGCATTGTTGCAGCTGCGGGAGTTTTCGCGGACGATGCCGGGGGCAGGGATGATTGTCAATTCTGAGGGTACAGTAGTCGAGGTTTTTGATAATAACGGATTATTGGCTGCGGATTCGGAAGCAAGTTGGCCGGGTCAGAAACTTGCCGGTCTGCTGCCGATAGAGCAGGCAAGGGAACTGCTTAAGACAATTGATTACACAATTAACGAGAGCAAGCTGCAGTTTGGCGAATATACGCTGGAACTACGTCGCGGACGAAGAAGCTTTGATGTTCGTATTGCTCCGTTAAGCTATCTGCAACAGGAACAACCGACAGCAGCCTGCTATTTGACTGACACGACGGATCAACGCCGTACGCAGGAACTGCTTGAGTCGACCTATGAAAAACGTCGACAGCGTGAATTGCTAAATGGCCTTGCCGAAGGGAAACTGGCACCTTCACAAGAAGTGTTGGATCAAGCCTGGTCGGTGAAGCTCAACCTGGCGCAGGATTTTTTGTGTTATTTGCTGGTATTGGAGCCATGTGCCGGTAATAAAAATCACTCGGGCCTAGGAAGTGAACAAGGTGAAGAACAACAGGCTATGGTGGATTCGCTTTTGCTTAAATTGGCGGAGGCGCATAATACGATTACTTGGGAGAGCCAGGATGGAATTGCCCTTTTAGCACCTGTTGGGCCGGAGGCGCAGTCCGATAAAATGCAGGAAATTGCAAAAGCTGTCCGCTGGCAGGAATTAGTGGAACAAGACTTTCAGGGAAGCATTTGTCGCATAGGGATTGCCGAGTTTCAGTTGGGAGCATTCTGGAAGTTTGCTGAGGTATATGAGCAGGCGCGACTAGCCGTGGAACTGGGACAAAAACTGGCATCAAAGCAAACAATTCACCATTATCTAGATATTGGTGTTTTTCAGCTTTTTCCCGCTGTGCTCAACAGTCGCCAGGGAAAGGATTTCGTGCAGCGAACGCTAGGACGGCTGATTGAATATGACCGTATTCAAGGGACTGAGTTAATAAATACACTGGAAACCATATTGCATACAGACAATCTGACAGCAGTGGCCAAACAGCTTTATGTTCACCGCCAGACGATCCTGTTCCGCAAGCAGCGCATAGAAGCTGTGCTCGGAGTTTCTTTGGATAGTTTTGAGACGAGATTGACTTTGGGGATGGCGCTTAAATTTCGGCAAGCGTACGGTGGTGAAGAGATATGAAGCATTAGGCAGACGCGGGCAGCCCAAACAGAAGGCAACGGATATATTCCGCTGCCTTCTGTTTGGGCTTATATAGCTATGTATAATCTCAGCCTCGTTTATTTATACTGAATGCTCAATTGAAATGGTATTTTGTAGATGTTATATTTTAAGTGAAAGAATCACTTGTTGAAAAATAATTATTCAATAACTATTGTGATTGAATGCTTGGTGGAACCTATGAGATTTCAAATTACAACAGACTATGCCATCCGAATCATTATCTATCTGGCTCAGCATCATAATCAAGTGGTAACCGCAAAGGAGATGGCCGAGCAGTTGGGTATTACCAATGGATATGTTAATAAGCTTGTAAGAAAAATCAAGCAATCAGGGTACATTGATTCAATTCAAGGGCCAGTTGGTGGTTACCGTTTGGCAAAAAGAGCCTCTGATATTACATTAAACGATATTGTTGAGGCTATGGAAGGAAAAATATGTATTAATCGTTGCCTGGAAGAGGACGGATTTTGCAGCAGGCATTCCGGCCACTCTCAGATATGTCCAGTTAACGCGATCTTAGCGGAGCTCCAGAGTGACATGATTGCCACATTAAAAAGCAAGCGGATTGATGAAATACTGGGGAAGTGGGCAAATAGCGAATGAAACTATTAAGCCGGCATTATATTATACTTACCAACTCAGGTTTATTTAAAAAACTTTTTTCAAAATAGAGGCAATGTAGGGATGTCTAGACTCATATCTAAACGCAAAATCCAATGGGGAAGGAGGTGTCAAACGAATTTAATTAATGCTTTTTCCAAATAAAGAATAACAGATTGATCAAAGGGGAATTCTAATAATGCAAACGAAAACAATGAAAAGTAAAAAAAACAAGGGCCGCTTGCTGGTCGTAACAATTGCCCTAAGTTTTTGTAGCAACTGGATCTACAGTCCAGCCTATGCCGCGGAGATTATTGTACTCGAAGGCGTGAGCGTCGATGGTCAAATCATTAACGGCGGAGACTTGCAAAATGTGAAGGGTATCGCCAATAACACCACGCTGAGCGATAGTGCAGGCCAACAGGTATATGGTACAACCAATCACACTGTATTAAACGATAGATCATTTCAGCAGGTCGCCAGTGGCGGTACGGTCAATAATACCACTCTGTATAACCAAGTCATTCAGCAGATAGATGAGGGCGGCAGCGCCAATAGGACTATATTGAACGATAGTTCCTGTCAGTACGTATATGGCATAGCCGACAGCACCCTATTGAACGGTGATTCTTACCAATGGATAGAGACTGGAGGCATAGCCCAAAACACCACGCTCAACGATACTGCCACCCAATACATATTTGACACGGCCAATAACACCACCTTGAATGGCAGTTCCTGGCAGCTTGTCGTTGAAGGCGGTATGGTCAAGAGCACTAAGCTGAACGATGCTGCCAGTCAATACGTGTATGGCACCGCCAACAACAACACGCTGAACGATAGTTCTCGTCAATATCTTTATGGAACGGCCAATCAGACCATCTTGTATGATGGCTCCTGGCAGCTTATCACTGAAGGCGGTACAGCTAAGAACAGTACACTGAATGATAATGCCAGTCAATATGTGCATGGCGCCGCTGGCAACACTACACTGAGCGATAATTCCTATCAGGGGGTTTTCGGCAGCGGCATTGTCAGTTACACCGTGCTGAACAATACGGCGCAGCAATGGATTCGCGACAACGGCATAGCCAACGACACGGTACTCTATAACGCCTCCGGCCAATATATTGCCAGCGGCGGCCAAGCGTACAGGACTGAAGTCAATGACCAGGCAGCAATGGTAATAAATAGCGGCGCTGCCGCCTATGACACTACCGTGAACGGTGGCACCCTATATCTCAAGCAAAATGCTGTACTTACAAATGATAATACCGCTTTTGGCGCTGCGGTAAAAATCAACAGCGGCGGCACGCTGGCCATCGTAGAGGACGGTGCAGCCGTTGCCGGCAAGCTGGCCATGCAGGATGGCACTATCGCCTTCCTGCGCCAGGGCACCGGTTACAGCCACGACAATCTGGGTGGGTTGACTCTTAGTGCCGGTGACGGCTATAAAACCCTCACTATTAACGGCGATTTAAGCGGTGGCGGACAATTGGCCATGAACACCAACATCACCGATGGAGCCAGCGACCGTCTAATCGTAACCGGCGATGTCACCGGCGCCTATCAGGTAGGCTTTGTCAATGATGCCACTGCGGCTGCCGACGGCAGTGAAATCGTCCGGGACGTCATTCAGACTGGTGGCGGGACAGGCCGGTTCAGCGGTGAAACAGAATACGGCGGTTATACGTATGGGGTGAAGCTGAATGAGAGCGGTTCCTGGGATTTAATCGGAACTGGCAAAACCTCCTCCAGCGGTTCGGCTTCCTTCAGCACCTTTAGTGGCGGTCAACTTCTGAATTATGCCGAAACCGCAACCCTGCACCAGCGGCTTGGCGATTTGCGCCGGGGTGAAGTGGCGGGCGAACCCTGGGTTCGGGTTTATGGCGGGCGTTTTTCCGTCGGGGCGGGACGGATGGTAAGCGGATACGGCATGTCCTATCGCGGCATCCAGGTTGGCTTGGACCATAAACAGGAAACCAATGGAGGCACCGTCTATACCGGCGGCATGCTCGGCTACAGCTCGGCCGGCCAGAGCTATAGCCGTGGGAGCGGCTCGGCCGATTCTACGACAGTGGGGCTGTACCAGACCTATGTTGCCCCGGACGGACGCTATGCCGACCTGGTGGCTAAATACGGCTGGATGAACAGTGACTACAAAGTACTTGACACTGCCTCCGCCTGGGTTGACGGTGATCTGAGCACCCGTGGTCCTTCGCTCTCGCTGGAAATAGGGCAGCGACTGTACGAGGACAAAGTCAATAAAGAGGGGTGGTATCTGGAACCGCAGGCACAGTTAAGTTTGGGGCACCAGAGCGGCGGGCGCTTTACTGCTTCCAACGGCCTTGCCGTGAAGGTGGAGGATTATCATTCGGTTCTCGGCCGGCTGGGTATAGTCGTGGGGCGTGAAATCAGGCAGGAGGGGCGACCGATGACTGCCTATGGCAAGCTTTCCTATGTCAAAGAGTTTGACGGCGATATCGGCTTTACCCTGAACGGCAGCCCAGCGCAGGAAAGCCTGGGCGGGTCCTGGTGGTCTTATGGGGCCGGTGTTACTGCGCAGCTTCGCAATGATACCAATCTTTATATGGATATCACACGGGCTAACGGCGGCAAATTTGACCAATGCTGGCAACTCAACCTTGGCCTGCGCGGACAGTTTCGCTGAATGACAAGACTGTGTTTGTTAGAAAGGGCCGCTAAATTACACTGTTCTAGGCAGTGCTCCTGAGAACAGTGTAGACAAGCGGTCAGTGAGAAAGTAGAGACGAAGCTGGGCACAACTGTCCGAAATAACTCTGCCGGAGAGGAAGGAAGTTCAGCACGAAAGAAGCAGTTGGCCTTTATTAGGCGGATTGCTTCTTTCGCATTTTTATTTCCGCCCTTAGCCAAATAATCAATGGAATCAGGAACTGGAAAGGAATGGCCAGGAAAGCATAAATCTCTGCAAAATCAAACATTTCAAACATGTTTTTAAAGATAACCGAGCACAGTGCCAGGACAAGCAAGCATACCGGCAACAACAGATTTGTGGAATTTTCGATCTTTAACAGCTTAGATATACCCAGGGAAGCGGCAGCCAGACACAGCGCGATTTTGGTTAAGCCCAAAAGAATTAGATTAAAGGAAATCAGACTTTCCAGCCGTTCAAAAAAGCTGCCGAAATGAATGATGCGGACCGCCATATAGGAAGTAAATTTTGCGATTTGTATCATCTCCGGTCCCAAAATTAAAAGATTGCGCAAAACAATAAAAATGAGGGCACAAATCCCGCAAATAACCCCGGCAAAATAGGCTTTGTAAGGACTTTCACCCTGTTTCAGGCTGCCGAAAATCGTCATTACCAATACTGTTTCGCCGATGGCTATGGAACCGATAACAAAGGCATTTACTGCAAAATCCCGCTGACTGTGATTCAGCACTGGCTGGAGATTGGTGATATCGATGGTATCAAGTGCCAGCAGTATGGTAAGCGCAATGTTGCTGATGATGAGCACACAGACAATGAGTGACCATCTTCCCAATACCCGCGGACCGCTTTGAGTAAGATATGTGGCGGCAACAATCAGCGCGATCATGATCGGTATTCGCGGCGTATCTTGCAAGGCAATAACTACAGTAAACTCCACAAAATTGCGTAAGACTAACGCACTTACCATCAAAGCATAGCAGGACATAAGCAGGATCATCATAAAGCTTAGGTTTTTGCCAAACAACACCTGGATGATATCATACAGATTTTTGCCTGGGAACAGACTGCAAATCCGGCAATAGATATAAATAAGGGGCATGAAGAGGGCGGCTGCGAACAGGATCGCGATCCATAAATCCTGTCCAGCAGTCGACACGCCGCTAATTACCGTGCCGCATAGGATGGTTAAAATAAGCAAGCAGCTGATATTACGCGCAGATATGCTTTCCATTTGCATATGTCCTCCCAAGCTTTAAATTTATAGCGAAAAAAATGACCTTACTGCTTCTAGAATAAAGAGGCTGGGGTCTGGAAGCTTTACCCCCAGAGTGCGCAGCACAAGAATGGGAAAGCTTAATGCGAGGACAGCGGCATAAAAATAAATTTCTTTAGGATTGTTGCATTTAAGAACAATTCGAAAGTCAAGAAGAAGGATAAGGAGGAAAAAAATCAGTACAAGTGCCAATTCCATATCTTGCCTCCGTCTTAATAGTCTTTGAGAACGCCGGTGTTGACAAGATCAACATCAGTTTCCACTTTAAGCTGTGCTGTTTTAAATATATCGTCCCAGTTGCCCTCGATTTTCCGCCATAGGTCGGGATTGTCCTTGTAGATGAGGTTTCCCAGACCGAAGATATCGCTGCCGATGGTGGTTTGGGCTTCGGCAAACAAGCCGGAAATGCGTTCGGTAAGCACTGCGGCTGCTTTTTCTTCCAACCGGGTGCGTTCCGATGCCTGCCGCAAGTCCAGTGGTGCGTTCAATTCCATCAGATTCATTGTAATCTTTACTTTCATTGTGACCGAAAGCTGTCCGTTATCAAAGCGATAGTCGGTTTTTGCGCTGCTTTCTTTGATTTCCAGCGAAGTGGCTGCTTCTTGCTTTTCTGTCAATTTAAAAGACAACGCCCCGCCGTTTACCTCATTCTTAAAAAAAAGGTAATACATTGTTTTTTCAGGGGGAAGCCAGCCGTTCAAGCGGTCTGAGCGGAAAAAGGCGATCCCATTGGTTTCTAGCACTTTCTTTTCGTTGTTTTCTACATGATGTAAAGCTGGCAGCACCAGTGTGTTGCCGGGCGCTTTAATGGCACTATAGGCTTTGTATAAAGGCACATACCGCGTTGAAGCGGTAGTTTTTCTGTCCTCTTCAATCGATCGACTGATGTCATAGGAAATAATATTGGTTTCAACATCTTTGGATAGCAGAATATCTTTGGCGCTTGAGCCTTGGGCGATGGCAATGTTGAGGGTTTCACGCGGTTCGCCGTCGCGCAAAAAATCCTCCAGCAGGGGCAATATACCTTCCCTCTCAGCCAGCTGGTGACTGATGACCACAAGCTCCATATGACCGCCGTAGAGCTTGTTGTTTAATCGCCGCTTGGCGTTTCGCAACGCGCTAAAGATAGTGTCGCCTTCGGTTTCAATGTATTGCGCCTTTAGTTCACTGTCATCGGAGGCTGACCTGGTATCGACACTTTCGATCGTTAGCAGGTATGGTCCAGTTTCTGCTTTTTTGTCGATGGCAATACCCGTAACAATAATCATATCATTGAGGCCCCAGTAGTTCCAGCAACCGCTGAGCGGCAGGCAGCAGAGCAAAAGGAGCGCAGACAATAGGCAGCGTGTTTTCATCCTCTATTCCTCCGCTTTGTTGCCCTGGCGCACTTTATTTGCAGCCGTTGCCAGAGGCCTGTCAATCATCTGCCACCAGGGCGCGCGAATCAGCGTGTCTTTAACTTCCTGGTATTGGAGAGTCTGACCGGGTGTTAGCTGCTCTATGCCGAAGGAATAAAGATTAAGAATGTGAATCAGTAAGATGGCAACGCCCAGCGTTACGCCAAAAAAGCCCATACAGGAAGCTAAAGCTAAAATTCCGAACCGTGCGACTAAAACTGGCGCATTCATTTTAGGGATCAAAAGATTGGTGATGCCTGTGATGGCGACTATAATGATCATTGGTGCTGCAACCAGCTTGGCTTCGACCGCCGCCTGCCCCAAAACCAGCGCACCGACTATACCAAGGGCCTGACCAATGTTCGTAGGCATGCGCAGGCCGGTTTCCCGCAAGATATCAAAGACAATCAGCATAAAGAATGCCTCCAGGGCGGCCGGCAGCGGCACGTTCTGCCGCTCCATCGCAATGTGAACGATTAGGGAGGTCGGCAGCATTTCACGATGAAAGGCAACAATGGCAACATAAATAGCCGGCACCAGAATCGTCAGGAAAAAGCCAAATACCCGCAGGCTGCGGGAGAAAGAGGTATAATAATAGTTTAAGTAATAATCCTCGCTGTTTTGAAAGTTTTCGATAAACAAATAGGGGACAGTCAGTACTACTGGTGTACCGTCAACAAACAGCGCGATCCGGCCTTCTAATAATTTTCCCGCAACTACATCCGGCCGTTCCGTATAACCGATCGACCGGAAAGGGGACCAGGCGTTGTCCTTCACCAGTTCGGTAATATAGTTGGCGTCCAGCACGCTGTCGATATGGATGGTATCCAGGCGCCGATAAAGCTCGCTAAGAATGTTGTTGTTGACAATGCCATCCATATAGACAATACAAAGCTGCGTATACGTTCGCTCACCGATGCTGTAAAATTTCATCTTTAATTGCTTCGTTCTCAGTTTACGTCGGACCATAGATAGATTGGTCATTAATGCCTCGGTGAATCCTTCCCGTGGCCCGCTAAGAATTTTTTCCGCTTCCGGCTCAGTGATCGACCGCGTCTGAAAGCTTTTGGTACTAAGCAGCAACGCTTCAGCAGACCCTTCTGCGAATAAAAGAGTGTCCCCGTAAGTGACGCTTTTAATGATTTCCTGATAGGAACCCGTCTTTTTCGCGTCATCAGTCTGAACGACCTGCGTTAGCAGGATATCGATGATTTCAGTATCCTGGAGATTGTCGTCCAGCAACATGAGCGGCTTTATAATATGCTCATCAATAATGGAAGAACTTACCAATCCGTCGCAATACACAATGCAAAAACGCAGTGCATGATTATTATTGCTTTTGAATTCGCGGAATTTTATCGGATCATCATCCTGAAAGATTGATTTTAAAGAAGAAAGGTTGGTTTCGTAACAAGCGGTTAGATCCTTTGGACTTCTATTATTCAGTTGTTTTGCAACCGGATGAATTTTTTTTTGCTTTTTGCCGCCGAACCATAACATTTACTTGTCCACCTTTTCTGTAACATACTCTCATTATTAGCATTTTTAAATTATATATTCATTAACATTGGAAGTTTTAGAGAACGCTAGTATAATCCGGAACTATCGGTATTATACCGGGCAGCGGGAAGGGCTTCCATTACTGCGTAAAGACACATCATTTTGTACTGATAGCAGCAGATTGAGGCGGTGCCGGGGGTTTCGTCCGATTACTTTGCGACCAGATTGACATTCGGAATGGCGCTTAAATTCCGGTAAGTGTACGGTAAAAAAGCCTAGAAGCATAGGCAGAAAAAAAAGAGGCAGTGGAGACTTTAGTCCTAGCTCTCTGTTTTTGTTTATTGAGGTATAAACCGAAAACGTGTATAATTCTAAGCCCGCTATTTTATGTAAGCGGTACAATTGAAAAATGCTATCGGTTGCTATATAGTAAATATACCTTACGTTGGGCAAGCCATTCACGACTTATTAGCAAGCAAGGAGTTGAATTGACCGTAATCAGCTGACAGGATTTAGTTGAGATGAGGGCACTTAAGAATGAGATTAATATATGCATTGGTTTTCTTTCTTATTTTTTGTATCGGCATGATCTTAGGTCATCAGATGCAGAATCGACCAGATAGTATAAAACTGCAGGATAACATATCAATACCTCATTTGAAAACACTCAGATGAGCATGGCGGCCGGTTTGCCGCTACAACCAGCTAATACCGGTCTGGTGACCGATGTCATGTTTGGGATCAGCGCGACTTGCGTCTTTACTTGCGAAACCGGCGGCTGCTGAAAAATTAGCATCTTTAGAGGAGGTTCAGGTAGTTACAGGATTTCAGATAGGAAGTGTTTGTATGGTAGGTCTTGATGTACCTTGTGTGATAACCTGGAACTTCGGCAATGTATATAAGCTGCCTTGATCAGAATGCAGGATCAAGTTATCAATCTTTCGACCTTGGATAGGCGATCAACCTCTGATAATTCCTCTATTCCTTTATTGTACGTGTATTGTTTTCCCACTGGCTGATGAAATCGATGAGTTTCACCATGGCGATACCATTTCATCCATACTTTTATTTGTGTCTTATGTTTAATTCCCAAGGTTTTCATGATATCGCAGGTGCTATAGTTTCATATTAACTGCATCCCATTTTAACTCGGGTGGGTAATGTACCTTAATTGCCACAAAAATACACCTCTCATGTAATAACTGTGCTAGCGTAAAAAAGATATATCAAATATAAAGGATACGATTGAATAAATAAAACCTACAAAAGCAGCACTACTTCTGGGGCAGGGGGGCTGAACCTTTATGCAAAACTATAACGCCGACTAGGGGGGGGAGTTGTTAACCATCTTAGTCGGCGTTATTTTTATTAAAATTGTAAAAAATTACCACGTTCATCGACATTTACGTAGAACGTATGTTCTGGTATTATGTATATGGAGGTGGATAGTGATGAGCGAACATACTATAAATTTACTAAGTATCCCTATTTACCAGCAGATGGCTCGGATAGTTTACGTCGACCGGTGTATGGTAAAGTGGGCGGGAATGCTTCTGTCTGAGCACAACGAGCAGATGAAAGAGCAAGAAAGCAAAAGCGATGGGACTAGTTGATTTTTCTCGTTTTCCCCGCAGGAGCGTATTATGCATCGACGTAAAATCATTCTTTGCGTCCGTAGAGGCGGTCCGGCGGGGGCTTGACCCGTTAGAAGCCTATATTGCAGTAGTATCGGATTTAAGGAGAACCGGTGCGATCATACTGGCCAGCAGCCCGAGGGTTAAATCAGAATATAATATCAAGACCGGAAATCGAATCTTTGAAATTCCTAAGCGTTCCCCGATTATGGTAGTAGAACCCAATATGGCGCTGTATATCAATGTGAACCAGGTTATACAGAATATATTTCGCCGATTTGTAGCAGATGAAGATCTACATGTTTATAGCATTGATGAGTCCATATTGGATGTTACCGCATCGCTAAATTTGTTTGGACCTGCAGAGGCGATTGCCCAAGCCATCTTAAAGATGGTGAAGGATGAGCTGGGTCTTATAGTGACTATAGGCATTGGCGATAATCCGCTTTTGGCAAAACTGGCACTGGATAATGAAGCGAAAAAACGTCCGCCTTGGATTGCAAAATGGACGTATGAGATAATACCGGAAACGGTATGGAAAATACAACCGTTGACTGCGTTTTGGGGTATATCCAGAGGATACGATAATAAACTCAAGCGAATGGGTATTTATACGATTGAGGGGCTGGCTCACGCCAACCCAGTGTATTTGCAGAAAACTCTAGGCGTAATGGGATTGCAGTTATATTACCACGCATGGGGCTTGGATGCTAGCATCATTAGCCAGAAGGAACGGTCGAAAAGTAAATCCTATAGTAAGAACCAAATATTGATGCGGGATTACGATGTAAAAGCAGAAATTCTAATGATCATCAAGGAAATGGTAGGAGATGTATGCACTAGGCTGCGTAAGCACCAGGAAAAATGCCAAGAGGTACATTTGGGAATAGGATACTCGGATAGAAATTTTAAGTTGGGTTTTACTGCACGAATTAAGTTAGTTCGCCCGGAACACTCAACGGATGTCATTAGTGAAGCGGCACGCCAGGAGTTTATTAAGCGGTGGCAGGGCGAACCGGTACGATCGGTAAATATTACTGCTGGGAAAATCGTGTCACAAGGACAGGAGCAGTTGGAACTGTTTGAAGGAGAAGAAAAGAAACATGCTATAGATACAGTCGTAGATGATCTTCGGAAGCGATTTGGCAAAAAAACGATCTTTTATGCTGGGTCGATGGCCGGTGGAACCTTCCTTGAACGGGCGGATTATGTGGGCGGACATAAAGGAAAAAGTGAATGATGTAAAGAGGAACAATTGCCGCCTCTCATCAGCATGGTCAAAGGAAGAAAACATCAGGCTTTTGGGTCTGATGTTTTTATCTGTTAAACATTATAGAATCCTCCTCAAAGGAATGGAACTGGGCTAGTACAAGGTTTGAGGTGAATCAATCTGGATATGCACTTTTCGCAAAATAGAGGCATAAAATAATATAATAATTATCTGAGTAAAGGAGAGCCGTATCAATGTTTCAAGATGAGGGTAAGCCGTGTTGTCAATGGATTAGGAAAAATATCTTGTCACAGCAGTATAACAAATTTTGCATTTTAAGCTATAGCTTCGAGTGTACAGATAAATGTCTACTTACCAGTTCTGCCGAGGAAGGTCCCTTCTATGCTGAAAAATTCAATCGTTCGAAAAGATATTAGAGAAAACCAGCGTGGAGTTGACTTTCTGCTCAGATTAAAAGTTGTCGATGTGAGAGGATGTATTGCTATCCCTGGATTCGTAGTGGATATTTGGCACGCTAGTGCCTATGGAGTTTACTATGGATTTACAAGATACCAGGTCTTGAAGTGCCCAGGGAACCAAAACCAATGCCAACTGAGCATAAGACATTTCTACATGGTCGGCAATATACCGATGAAGACGGCATGGTGAGCTTCTAACAATTTATCCTGGGTGGTATCCACCGAGAACGGTTCATATTCATGTGAAAATAATTGATGCTTCTAAAGAAATCCTTACAACTCAGTTATTTTTCCCCCAGGAATTAACAGATATGATTGATCGCTTGCCACCATATAATTCAAGACCACTCAACCAATATAGAAACCGAAAATGATAGTATTCTTAGTAGATCTCATGGTGTTCAAGGAGGGTGGCCCAAGCTAACCCAATTAGGAGAGAGATATTTCATGGGCACGCTAACGATTGGGGTTGACTATCTTTAAGAAGGAGGCCACTCTAAGAAGGGATACAGGGAGCAGGATGTTTTTTGTCCTATTTACTGAGGCGAAAAAAGCAATTGACAGGAGGTAAGATTATCCTTATAATGAATTTATAAAAAATAAATTCATTAATTCATGGAGCGTATATGAGCACAGATAGACGGGAAGTAATACTTAATGCTTTTATTGAGATCGGCCGCAGAAAAGGCCTTGATAATACTACAATGAAAGATATTGCCAAAGAGGTTGGAATTAGTGTTGGAACTATTTACTTGTATTTTAAAAACAAGGAGGACTTAGTCGAAGCTTTCTTACGGAGCTTTTTTCAAAATACTGAAGACTATTTTGCCCAGATTTTGCAGCAGTCGAGTAGCCCCGAACAGATGCTCTATAGTTTGACAGTAAACAGTATTGCGCTTGAAAGTAGGTTTTGTCGTGAAAATAAAAGCTTAGCCGATTTTTTTCACAATGATGTAATTAAGTATACAAATAAAAACAACTTGATTGCCCATCGTCAGAGTTTTGAGTCAAAGCGGATTGAAGCCATTAAGATTGCTTTAGAGCGGGGGAGAAAACAAGGATTGCTCTTTTTTGATGATATCAACATTACTGCCCGCATGATCTTTTTTGCTTTTGCAAGTTTTCATGGTCCAGTTGCGATTTCTAGAGCACACGAAGAAATTGTTGCCGATGCTGAGCATATGTTTACCTTCTTGCTTAAGGGCCTACAAAAAGAATATATATCAAAATCAGAGACTTGACCGATAGACCTTTGTTGAAAATAGAAATATAAGGCGTTCGCAAAGTGGTCTTATGAATTGCATAAATCAACATATTTTAGGAGAACAATAGATGAATAAGACAGACATTATTGAAATAGCAGTAACGCAGAAATATTTGGGGAGTGAGGGCCTTGTTGCTTTTATTACCTTAATGAATATGTTCATTCCATTATCAACTGACTTATATTTGCCTGCATTACCTTCCATGGGTATGAATTTAGATAGTAGTGCTGCCATCATTAATTTAACCTTAAGTGCTTTCTTTTTCTTTTATGCCGTAGGCATGCTGGTTTGGGGCCCCTTAAGCGACAAATATGGACGTAAGCCCATTCTTATTGTAGGCTCCTTGATTTATCTCCTGAGTAGCATTTTTTGTGCTATGGCTGTAGATGCTTATCTGCTAATTTTAGCAAGAGCTTTCCAGGGTATCGGAGCCGGAGGCATCACGGCGGTATCTGTCGCCATGGTCAAGGACTGTTTTATTGGAAAGAAAAGAGATGTTATTTTGGCAATCACACAATCCATGTCAGCTCTCGCGCCCATGATTGCCCCCATCATTGGCGTCTTCATCATCCAGTATGTCGGCTGGAGAGGTACTTTTTGGACATTGAGTATTATTGCTATCGGGAATCTGGTTTTATCGCTTTTGTACCAGGAAACGCTAAAAGATCACGAAAGAAATAAAGGAAGTATTTTGGTATCAATGGGTCGTTTGATTGTCGTAGCACAAAATAAAAGCTTTTTTTTTCCGGCAGTCATTTTTGCGTTAAGTGCATTCCCTTTTATGGGATATATTGCAGTTTCTTCTTATATCTACATAGATTATTTTGGGCTCAGCGAGCAGGCATACAGCTATTTCTTTGCAATTAACGCATTTATATCCATTGCCGGACCAATAATCTATGTTCGATATTTGCGTAATTTTAACAAAAACGCTATCGCAGCAGGAGCATTTGGGCTAAGCATTGTAAGTGGTATTTTAGTCATGACAATAGGCAGTTTATCTCCGGTCAATTTTTTGCTTTCGTTCATCATAATGTCTTTTACCGGTTCTGCCATGCGTCCCTTTAGTACTAATATCCTTTTCGATCAGATCAATGGAGACACAGGTTCAGTCTCTTCCTTGATGGGGATATTATTTACTGTCATGGGTAGTTGCGGTATGTTGATTGCATCCATGCCCTGGGGAAATATTGTAATAAGCCTGGGCGCTATGATAGCTATATTTTCCGGTATATCGTTAGTTGCCTGGTATGTATTCATGAAATCGGATATTCCCTGTGCAGGCATAAAGGAATAGCAGGTCTAAGCTAGGGAGACTTGCTCCGGTAGTACATAACCGGCAAATGTTGTTTCTGAAATTATTCTCATAAATAAACTGTTGTTGTTATCAACGATAATTACTACTTAAATTGCTGGAAAGACAAGCTCAGGGTTTCTTCTTTTTGTCAATGAATTTTGATGAATGTCTTCTTAGCGTGCATAGTAAAGATAACCAGGAGGCTCGCAAATCCGCGTAGCTCCTGGATTTTGTTGTTTATGGATTTACTAATGCATATTTCATAGGGGCAGTATGGCTTGAATTTCTGGTTTCCAGTGACCCTGTTTTTAATTGCCTAATGGGCAGACTGGGGCAAGGGACAACTGGTATAAGCATCTGGGTGGACAAATTCTGCTTGTGACCGGCGGCAAAGGATATTATCAGGAAGAAAGCAAGTCGGTACAGATAATCAAAGAAGGCGATATTGTAAAAACAATCTGGATGTTAAACATTGGCATACTACCAACGTCCAAAAGGGAGACGTCGAATGGCTGGAACCTGTAACGGACGAAGAGTACAAGCATCTGACGCAAGACCGGATGGCTGGCTTGTGCATATCGGGATAAGAGGACTCAAAATGAAAAAAGTATTTTAGGGAATAGTGGTCTTGAAATCTCAGCCATTGGTTTGGTCTGTATGGGAATGAGCCATGGTTATGGCCCAGCGAATAAAATCGCCGAGCCTCCTAAGCTAATAGATATAGTAACTGTAGTGCATTTACCTGAAATTGGTATTCACGCAATACACACTTCCCCTTCTCAGACATGAAATAATGTCGAAATCGCGGACCTCCTTTCCAAATTTCTTAAAGAGAAGGGATTAGATTAAGTTTTATGCCTTTTATAAACTGAGATATAAAATAGATTAAAAAGCATTTTGCCTATAAAGAGTTGCCCGAAAAAGTAGACGTGGATGCTTTAGTGGCGGCAATTCAAAAAGAAGGGGCTGTCTTAGCGCGACAGCCCCTTCTTGCAATAAGAGTTAGCTCCTCAGCATGAAAGTAACAAGGTTCGCTTGGGGTAGGAACAATTCAACGCCATATTCACCGCATTTCTGAATGACACTATGCTCCTGGAGCGGCGATTGGGGACGCTCCTTAACAGTGAATAGCGAAGGATTGCCAGCACTACCATAGTAAGAAAAGTAAAACCTATAAAATTGGACGAACTTAATATAAAAAGAAGATTTAATTTTACAGTTTTATTATTAGATAATTTAGATTGAATAACGGAAAAGAAGGTCGGATTGGCATGAAATATGCATTACTTATAATTTACCCCAGCCATTACTCCAGCTATAATTAAACTGGAGTAATGGCTGGGGTAAGACGATATCAGAAAAATAAAATGAGCAACATACTACAAGTGAAAGGGGAGATTTGTAAGGTGATAGAGTATATTATTCAAATTGATTTTGTAAATTGTCCCGGATTAGGTTATGAAATATTTAGACTTACCGAAAAACACAACGTAGATAAAATTGCTATGGAGGTAATCCCCAAGCATGGCATGGTTATCCAGTTCCAATGTGAGATTGAAGAACAGGCGCTAGATTTGGTGTCTGACCTCACGAGGATGGAGCATGTCACTGGCGTTGCCTTCCGTACGGAGATGCCCTATCAAGAAAAAGAAATTGAGCTACGAACGATTCTTAATTCTGTTAGTGAAGGTGTTTTAGCAATTGATAAAGATGGTATGATATCGCATATTAATGACGTTGCCTGTAAAATATTACATTGTAAATCAAACGAAGTCATAGGCTTAAATGTGGAAAAATTAGTGGGTGAAGATCCCCCCATTCTTGAAACATTGCGATTCGGTCATGTTTATAGACTGAAAGAGCGGAAGATAAAAAGAAACGAAAAGACTTTACAGTTCTTGTCCAGCAACGTACCTATTCGAAATAATCAGGGGCAAATCATAGGTGCTGTTTCGACCATTCAAGACTTTCAGCAGGTGGAAAAAGTAATATTACAGGCAACTAAATTATCTCAGCTAATAATATTTGACGATATTATCCATCAAAGTCAGCAAATGGCTCGGCTTATAGCTTCCGCACGCATTATAGCCAGAAATTCTTCTACCGTTTTATTGCGCGGAGAAAGCGGTACGGGTAAAGAATTGTTTGCCACTGCCATTCATGCAGAGGGCGCAAGGCACAATAAGCCTTTTATTCCCGTAAATTGTGCGGCATTAACAGAGTCTTTGTTGGAAAGTGAACTGTTTGGTTATGAAGAGGGGGCTTTTACGGGTGCTGCTAAAGGAGGCAAGAAGGGACTTTTTGAGCAGGCTAACGGCGGCACTTTGTTCTTAGATGAAATAGGCGATATATCACCGCGATTGCAAGTGCGGCTCCTGCGTGTCTTACAGGAAGGAACAGTCCGCCGTGTGGGAGGACATAAAGATATTAGTGTAGATGTACGAGTTATAGCAGCCACACACCGTAACTTAGAAGAAATGATTTCATCTGGGCAATTCCGGGATGATGTGTATTACAGGCTTAATGTTATCCCTCTGACGATTCCGCCTCTGCGGGAGCGGAAAGAGGACATTCCCTTGCTGGCCCAGTATCTGATCCGAAAAATTTGTGCCAAGATCGATAAGCCGGAAGTTCATTTGGTCAAAGAAAGTGTTAATATTTTGCTAGCGCAGAAATGGCCAGGCAACGTACGGCAATTGGAAAATACATTGGAGCGGGTGATCAACTTAATTGATACTACGGAAATTAGGCCCGAGCATCTTGCTGCTTGGGCGGACATAGCTAAAGCCGTTACTTCAAAAAATATTGGAAATATTTCTAAGAACCAACAAACATTGCATGTTGAAATTCCGATCGCAGGAGAGTGGCCGCCGTTGAAGGAGATTGTAGCAAGCGTTGAAAAAGAAGTGCTAACCAGGGTTTTAAAAAAACATCCTTCTTCTAGGTTAGCTGGACAAGTCTTAGGAGTATCCAATACCACGATATTGAATAAAATCCATGAATATAAGATTTGAAAAAATCGTCAAATACTCCTATCGCTGGCATGAATATTGCAATTCATTCAAGTAGTTACTTCCCAAATTAAAAGATGAGAGGAGCAAAAGGAATGAATTCAGACAATAATGGCATGCATCGGGGGTTAAAAAATCGGCATATCCAGATGATTGCTTTAGGGGGAGCAATCGGCACAGGCTTGTTTTATGGTTCAGCACAAACGATTCAATTAGTAGGACCAGCGATTACACTCTCGTACATCATCGGCGGGATCGTCATCTTTATGATTATGCGAATGCTCGGTGAAATGGCGGTTGAGGAGCCGGTCTCAGGTTCTTTCAGTTATTATGCGTACAAATACTGGGGAGAGTTTCCCGGCTTTTTATCCGGCTGGAACTATTGGTTTAATTACATTATTGTTAGTATGGCTGAACTGACGGCAGTGGGAATTTATATCAACTATTGGTGGCCCGATGTGCCTCATTGGGTATCTGCGCTAGTGTTCTTGGTAATAATCACTTTGCTAAACTTAATCGAAGTGAAAATGTATGGGGAACTTGAATTTTGGTTTGCAATTGTCAAAGTAGTTGCTATCATAGGTATGATTGTTCTGGGGCTTGCGATGATTTTTACAGGGATAGGCACAGGGGGTACACCTATTGGGTTTGAAAATCTTTGGATACATGGTGGATTTATGCCCAATGGGGTATGGGGATTACTGCTTTCTTTGGTCATTGTAATGTTTTCCTTTGGTGGTATTGAGTTGATCGGGATTACTGCAGGGGAAGCCGATAACCCTAAAAAGTCAATTGCTCAAGCTGTTAATCAGGTAATGTGGCGAATTCTGATCTTTTATATAGGCGCATTAACTGTACTGATGATTATTTATCCCTGGAACAAAGTTGGTTTGGATGGAAGTCCTTTTGTGCAGATTTTTTCGAAAATGGGTATTCCGGCGGCTGCGACGATTTTAAATGTGGTTGTTCTTACGGCCGCTCTGTCGGTTTACAATAGCGGTATTTATAGCAATGCCCGCATGCTGTACGGGTTGGCACAGCAAGGCAATGCTCCTCAGGTTTTTGCAAAATTAAATAACAAAGGTGTTCCGGTAACGGGTGTTCTTGTTTCCTCCGCTTGCACACTAGTTGCCGTGGTACTAAATTATTTAGTGCCTGGTAAAGTTTTTATGTATTTAATTGCGGTGGCCGTTCTGGCGGCAGTCATTAGTTGGGTTGTAATTATTATTGCCAACCTTAAATTCCGCGCTGCTAAGGGCGAGGAGGCGGACAAGCTGGAGTTTAAAGTACCTTGGCATCCCCATTCCAATTATGCTTGTCTGGCTTTCATGATTATGCTTGTAGTTTTGATGCTTCAAATTGATAGTATGAAAATGTCGGTATATATTATGCCTTTATGGTTAGTTGTCTTGTGGATCGGTTTTAAAGTGAAAAAGAACTATGCAAATAATAAAGCGATAAAAGGATAGAATGTTTAAATAAAAACGATAAGTTTTCTTTTCGAATTGATAAGAAAACTTATCACACAAAATTATCGGATTATATAGAAAATTAGTAATTTATCGAGGATTTGTTTAATTTCATAATTGATCGGTGGGGAGTAATCGAATGCAAAGGATATTTCCATTGGGAGTATCCTTTGCTTTTTTTGTCTGTAGTATATGGATGATTTTAGATTTAGAACAAAAATAGTTTTAAAAACAAAAAAATATTCAGCTTAGGTACAAGTTGAAAAGTTATCTTTTCAACTTGATAAGATAATTAACCGTGAATATTTATCGGAATATTGAGAATTGTTTTTTTCTGCGAATTACTGCTTGGCATGATATTTGCAATTGTTCAATTAAAGAGAATGTTACTCTACATCTATTATTTAAGAGACAACTGAATGCTTGAATAGAACGAGGGTAAATGAGAACTATGAAGTCGACATGGGTGGCGGGAAAGGGGGTGACTTCATTAGTTACCGTCGCAATGTGCGGCTTCTTGCAGACAAGCTGTTATTAGATGAGGAAATATAAGAAACTGATCTTTTGACAGTTTGCTGGTAAATTCAAAAAAACGAGGGGGAGCAATTTAAGTGAAAAAAGTATGTCTGATGGGTTTGAGCATGATGTTTGTGCTGGGTGTAGCTAGCACGGGGTTGGCTGAACCGGTGAATTTCAGTGGTGACTTCCGTCTCCAAAGTCGCATGATTGACGACAAGATTAGTACCAATCGCGCAAATAATTTTGAGAAGGATTTTTTCGAGTTTCGTGCCCGTATCAACTTTGATGGTACGGTAGACAAGGATACTAAATTCTTCGGTCGTTTCAGCGTTCGCAATTATCAAGGCTTAGGAGCCGAAACCAGAAGCGACTCTGAATTTGACCATTATGGTATTAAGGTAAATGCCGGCGACTGGAAGTTTAGCGTTGGCCGTCAAGCCCTAACTGTCGGTGCTGGTTCTTTGCTGGAAATCGGCAGTGACGCTGCAGGGGCCACCAACTTCTTCGACGGCGTAATTGCATCGACGAAGCTAGGTGATTTTAATGTTCGCGCGTTTGGCGGCAAGAATACTTCTGGCATTTATGCTGGTAGTGGCTCAAACTACCCTTCTACTGTGAATCCAATCAACAAATGGTATGGCGTTGAACTATCTACTCAGCTTGATAAAAATCTAAACACTGGCCTCGCCTACCTCCACAAGAAAGCGGATACCGGAACTGACACCGAGGCTGTAAACTATTGGGCTCTGAATGCGGCTTATAACATCAGCCCTTCATTTATTCTTAGCACCGAATATGCTAAATCTGACAAAGATAACAAAAATAGTGCTTATTTCCTGGCCGGCACCTACAAGTGGAATAAAGACAGCTTCACTGTTCAGTACAACCACGTTCAAGAAAACTCCGTTGATGTATGGAATGGCGGCATTGCAGCCGGTCCTTACCCCTTTAAAGGTAAAGACCTGCCGGCCGGCTACAAAGGGGTCACATTAGCATACAATCATGGTATTACTAAGGCTTTATCCTTTCACGCTATTTATATGGATCTTGAGGCTCTTGAACCTGGAACCACCAATACTGGTAATGACAAAGAATTTGTTAGCGGCTTATCCTGGAGTTTCTAGCCTCAAAAAACCTTCCGCTATTAGTGCGGGAGGTTTTTTTATAAGCGCTGTCAGAGCGAATAAGCTGGCAGTTTGTAAAAAGGGGAAGAATTATGAATTTGAAAACCAAATTAATAGCTGGGTTTGCCTCCGCTGCCGCCATTGCCCTGGTTACCGTATCATTCTTGGGGTATTATTATACGAAAAACCAGGTCGTGAATGATATAAATCAGGAAATGGCGGGAGCAGCCGGTCTTGTTGATGGACAGCGTGACGTTGCTGCAAAGGCAAAAACGGCATTTGCTGAAATCAAAGAGGCGGTGGAAGTCATTGTTATGCAAGTGCAATGCGTAACTACTGAAGTAAAGCAGTTAAGCAAGCGGTCCGACGATGTTCTAGTTGCAATTACTGATATCACCGCAATTGCAGAAAAAAGCGCTACCGCATCGGAGGAAGTGGCAGCAGCTACCGAACAACAGACGTCTGCTGTATTGACTATTTCACAAGAAGCTGGGAAGTTACTAAAAGAAGCAGAGAAACTAAAAAATGATATTTGTAAGTTCAAAATATGAGTGCTAGGGGTTGTGGTTCTCAATGACTTAAGTATTTGGGGTCGGAAACTTGTCTTCTCTAAGCTCCCATTTAAGGAATGGATATGTTTGTAGTAAGGAATGATAAGTTTTCTTTTCAGAATGATAAGAAAACTTATCATTCAAACTTATCGGGTTCACCTTATAGCCCTATTTAGCTTGTATTATCGTTTGGCACGATATTTGCAAGGTATATTAATCAAATATTAAGGTGAATAAACTCACTTTAAAATTTAAATTAACCAGGAGGCTTTTATTATGGCAATTAAGTACATCCCAGAACCCTTTAGAATTAAAATGGTAGAGCCAATCAAAATTCTCACCAGGGAAGAAAGAGAACAGAAGATCAAAGAAGCAAAATACAATTTGTTTAATCTTGCTGGACAAGATGTGTATATTGATCTTCTGACTGACTCAGGAACCAACGCCATGTCTGACCAAATGTGGGCGGGTGTTATGAGGGGCGATGAGGCCTATGCCGGTTCAGCCAGTTATTACAAACTTGTTGAGGCAGGCAAAGATATTTTCAATTATGGTTTTATTCAACCAGTTCATCAAGGACGCGCAGGTGAAAAAGTCCTTTTTGGCACCATGCTTGGACCAGGCAAAATTTCCATCTCCAATATGTTCTTTGATACGACAAGAGCTCACGTGGAACTTTGCGGTGCGCGCGCTATTGATTGTGTTGTTGAGGAAGCAAAAGATCCCACGAAGAGAGTCCCATTCAAAGGCAATATGAATGTTGAAAAAATGGAAAAGATTATTCTGGAGCATGGGCCTGAAAACGTTGGACTGATTGTTATGACCATTACCAATAACTCTGCTGGCGGTCAGCCTGTATCCGTGCAGAATATTCGTGATGTAGCTGCTGTTTGTAAGAAATACAATATTCCGTTGAACATCGACGCTGCTCGTTATGCTGAGAATGCATACTTCATCAAATTGCGTGAAGAAGAGTTCAAGGACAAGTCGATTAAGGAAATCATCCGGGCAGTGTTTGAATGCGGTGATATGTTTACCATGTCTGCCAAGAAAGACACGGTAGTAAATATGGGGGGATTAATCGGTGTTAAAGACGCAAATTCTCCGCTGATTCTGCCAATCAAGGCTCGTTGTATCTCCTTTGAGGGCTTTACAACCTATGGCGGTCTTTCCGGGAGGGATCTGGAGGCATTAGCCATCGGTCTTTACGAAGGTCTCGATGAGAATTACCTGCGTTATCGTATTGGTCAAATGGAATACCTGGCAGCCCGTTTAGATGATGCAGGTATTGCTTATCAGTCACCGGTTGGTGGTCATGGTGTATTCGTTGATGCCAAGGCAATGTTTCCACAAATTCCTTATTATGAGTTCCCTGGCCAGGTTCTCGCTATTGAGTTGTACAAGGAAGCTGGTATTCGTACCTGCGATATTGGTTCCTACATGCTAGGTAACGACCCGGATACTAAAAAGCAGCTTCATGCTGATTTTGAATTCACTCGCCTCGCTATTCCACGCCGTGTATATACGCAAAGTCATTTTGATATCATGGCTGATGCACTCATTGCTATCAAAGAAAGAGCACATAAGATTAAGAACGGTTACAAGATTACCTGGGAACCTCCGATCCTTCGCCACTTCCAAGCTGATCTTGCTCCTGTTAAAGATTAGAAACGACCACTCATATGAGGCTAGCGTCATTTTTATACGATGCCAGCCTCATATGTAATAATAGAGATGTTTATTGTATGTTGTACGTAGGTCATTAATATGGTAATAGAATATAAAGTAGGGGGAGAACCTGATGAAGCAAGTTGTTAATACTGAGCAAGCGCCGAAAGCAATTGGGCCGTATTCTCAGGCGATAAAGGCAAATGGATTTTTGTTTATCTCTGGTCAATTACCGGCCGATAAGGACAGTGGCAATATTATTGATGGTGGAATTGAAGCTCAGACACAGCAATCGCTGGAAAATATAAAAGCTATTCTGGCAGCCGCCGGTAGCTCATTTGATAATGTAGTAAAAACGACCGTATACTTAAAGGACATGAATGATTTTGCCGCCATGAATGGAGTTTATGCTACTTATTTTACTCAAGCATGCCCGGCAAGAGCATGCTTGCAGGTTGCTAGGCTTCCTAAAGATGCGGTGGTTGAAATCGAAGTGATTGCAATTCTAGTAAAATAATTGAGTACAGAGTGGTTGCTTAGTAAATCCAAATGGATTATATAAAATATGTTTTTGATAAACCGCTTAGAAATCATTTTAAGCGGTTTAAACTTTCTATATACTTAACAATCAATGTTTTGGACTTGATTCGCTTATTGAGGCATACAAGCAATCAGGTGGGTATTTTTGGCCCCAAATGAAAGAACATATCATTAAGCTAACTGCTGCTTACCCAGTTGCGATTGCTGAGTTTGCTGCAATATCGGGAATCGATGAATATAAGCGAATGGCAAGAAACGTATTAGAGGTAATTTGAGAACTCATAGACGTTTCTTATAGAGTATGTAGCGTCGACAGCGTGGAAACACAGAGAATATGGCACAATTATAGGAGATATGGATCATATGTATCAATCACGATCTAAAAACTGGTTAGATAGAACTGAGTTTGAGTGTATTACGTTGTATCTTAAATATTGATAAGATGGTTAGTGAGGGGAATTTGCTCCATGTAAACAAACTTGGCGTGATAGTTGTTTTTTTAATCAGATAAATAGTACGTATGAAACCGTCCTAATATGAAGAGAACCCCTTTTGTTAGACAAAAACAAGTCCAAGTCTACTAAAAGGGGTTTCTATGCAAAAAAAACAAACCACGTCTTGGTGGAAACGTGGTTTGCAAGAGGAAACGGTTTGGCGGATTAATTTAGAAGAATTAACAACCAGAGGAACAATCGTTATTATCGCAACAGAATAATAATAAGATAATAATTATAATAATAATACAGCCGGAACCGCCGAAGCCATTACGACCACCTCCAAAACCTAAACCCATAAGTATTCCTCCTTTATCGTCAATTAATATATTGTATGATACCTAAACAGAAGAGGTGAGTATCATGCTGTAGTAATTATTAATAAATTAGGGGCTGATCCTAAAGGATATAAGCGTAGCGGTATTGGAGTACTGTTAGTAACGTGGAAGAAAGGAAAGTCATCCTGCCATCATTGATAAGGATGTGTGGGAAAGGGGAAGGGCAAAAAAATTATCAATATCTCAACCATTTGTACTCCCGATCCGCGGGTGAATAGGAAACACTCCACCGTCATGAGTAATATCGTTTGGTATCTGCAGCATTTACAGTAGCAAGCTGACCACTTGGTTATACCTTACCTAATATTTCGTACATCAGAAGATGTCAAATTTCCAAAGATTGTTTGTATTTGTAATTTCTTGGTATTTCCTATTGCCATTACCTGATCGATGTACGAATAGTTCATAATTTATAGTGAACTCAAAGTGATATGATAATTATTTAAGTTAGGGGAAGTTTTTAAAAAAACTATTGACATGGAGTAAACTCCAAGTGCTAGAGTTTAGATAGTAGGAAGAAAGAAATTATAACAAGAAAAAACAAGTATGAAAAGGGAGGTTATTACGATGAAATACAGAAAACTAGGAAATACAGACATGGAAGTATCAGCAGTTGGGTTAGGCTGCATGGGAATGAGCACTGCTTACGGGCAGAAAGATGATAAAGAAAGTATTGCCACTTTACAATATGCATTAGATCTTGGGGTAAACTTCTGGGATACGGCTGATATTTATGGAAACGGTGTAAATGAAGAATTGATTTCTAACGTGCTGGTTCCAAAACGCAATAAGATTTTTATTGCAACGAAATTTGCTTTTCGTGTAAGAGAGGCAACTGGCGATGTATTTGCTGGCGGTGATACTTATCTTGATGCTTCGCCGAAGTGGATGAAGCACGCTGTTGAGGGCAGCCTCAGACGTCTGAAAATCGATACCATTGATCTTTATTATGCACACCGTGTTGACCCGAATGTTCCTGTAGAAGAAACAGTAGGTGCCATGTCTGAACTGGTAAAGGAAGGGAAAGTACGTTACTTAGGTTTAAGTGAGTGTACGCCAGAGGACTTGAAAAAGGCGTATGCTGTCCACCCGATAACGGCGGTACAAAGTGAATACTCGTTACTCACTCGTGAAGTGGAAAAAGAGATTCTTCCATTAACCAAAGAGTTGGGTATAACATTCGTTCCCTTTGCTCCCTTAAGCCGTGGATTGATTACCAACAATCTCAACGTAAGTACACTTGCATCCAATGATTTTCGCAAGAATCTGCCGCGCTATAATGGAGAATATTTAGATAATAATCAAAAATTAGCAGATGAATTTGCCGAATTTGCTGCAGGTAAGAATTGCACACCCGCACAACTTGCCATAGCATGGGTAATGGCACAAAGTGATAATATCATTCCTATTCCCGGAACAAAACGCAGAAAATATCTGGAAGAAAATACAGGCGCGGCAGATGTAACTCTGAATGCTATGGATCTGCAAGAGATCGAAAAGGTATTAAAGAAATATCCAAATATCGGACCACGCTACAGTGCCCGTGAGAACAAATTTGTAAAAAAATAACCTTATCGGTAACGAATCAGGTACCTGAACTTGGTAACTGGTTTGCTGTGTTTGTAAAAAAGAACAGGAGGAAATAAGAGATGGAACAGAAAAAATTAGGATTTGGCTTTATGCGATTACCGGTAAAGAGCCAGGAGGATCCGACAAGTATTGATATGGATACGTTAAATCAAATGGTGGATACTTTTTTGGAAAGAGGCTTTACCTATTTTGATACCGCTTATATGTATCATGCGGGTAAGAGTGAGATCGCGATTCGAGAGGCTGTAGTAAAGCGTCATAACAGAGACAGCTTCACCGTAGCCACAAAATTACCAACCATGTTTTTGAAAACCAAGGAAGACCAGGAAAGAATCTTTAACGAACAGTTAGAAAAATGCGGTGTAGAGTACTTCGATTACTATCTTCTTCACAATCTGGGTGTAACGAATTATGAGACAGCTCAACGATTAGATAGTTTTGCATTTGTGCAAGAAAAGAAAAAATCAGGAAGAATTAGACAGATGGGATTTTCTTATCATGATCATGCGGAATTATTAGAAGAAATCCTGGCAGCACATCCGGAAGTCGATTTTGTCCAGTTACAGATTAATTATCTGGATTGGGACAATGAAAGCATTCAGTCACGGAAGTGCTACGAAGTAGCAAGAAAACATAATAAGCCGATTATTGTTATGGAACCTGTCAAAGGTGGTAATCTTGCAAAGGTGCCTGAAAAAGCAGAGGAATTATTTAAAGAATATCATCCTGAATTGTCCATATCCTCATGGGCTGTTCGTTATGCAGCAAGTCTGGAAGGAGTTATGATGGTGTTAAGTGGGATGTCTGACAAGGAGCAGCTACTGGATAATACAGGATATATGCAGGCGTTTAAACCATTGGTGCAGGAAGAATATGATATTGTAAAACAGGCTGTAACGACGATTAATGAAGCAATTGCAGTTCCCTGTACAGCCTGCCAGTACTGTGTAGATGACTGTCCGAAACACATAGCCATTCCCAAGTATTTTGCATTATACAATACAGAAAAACAATCTTTAAAAACAGCATTTTCGATACAACAGGTATATTATAATAACTATGCAAAAACACATGGTAAAGCATCAGACTGTATCGAATGCAAACTGTGTGAAAAACATTGTCCGCAGCATATTGAGATTACAAAAGTTTTAAAGGATGTAGCGGATACGTTTGAAGCATCATAGCTTCCTTTTTGCAGATCGTTATGGTGGTGGTCACTATGGAATATCTATGGTAGGAAGAACCGGGATTAAAGTAAGTGCCATTTGCAAATGCTCCAAGAAGTTCTTTTAGTGATGTCGTAAATAGGAGGTGAAAGCGCATGACTATTACAGAAGTAAGTGAAAAATTTGATGTTTCACAGGATACACTCCGCTATTATGAACGCATCGGGCTACTTCCACGTGTGAATCGCAATAAAAGCAGAATCAGGGATTATACTGAAGAAGACTGTAAGTGGGTCGAATTTATCAAATGTATGCGGAGTGCAGGTCTTCCTATTGAAGTCTTAATTGAGTATATTGGGCTGTTTCAACAGGGTGATGAAACCATTGAAGCAAGGAAAGAACTCTTTATTGAGCAGCGTAAGCAGATAATAAAAAGAATGGAAGATATGAGGAAAACGCTGGAACGCCTGGATTATAAAATTACAAGCTATGAACAAGCAATAGTTGATAAAGAAAAAGCACTAAAGAGACCGGAAGATTAGCAACTACACTTGGGAATAAGAGCGTTAAACTGTAATGAGTTTGCTCTCTGTTTTATTGTAGAGAACCATCGGCTATGTTGGTTAATGTCATAGCAGGGATGATAAAATCAGTATATGTGGAGATCATTAAAATTAAATAATAAAGAAATACACGGGTTAAAGCGAGTACTTTAACCCGTGTATTTCTTCTATAAGTATAAGCTATATTAATAATATGATCTATAGTAAATAAGAGCGCGTCATCGGTTATCTATAAAAATACTGGCTGCTTAAAATAAGCAGCCAGTAGATTATTGCTATGTAAGCAATAAATTGGAGATGTACTACTGTATCATATTCATTTCATTGCTTTATGTGCAAGAAAATAAAAAAAGCTCTCCTAAGGAGAGCCATAAAAAAATGGGAGAGAAGAAGTGTTAAAAAACGACAAGAGAGGTCGTCAATAACAGTATGTCCTGGTAAAACATATTCTATACTGAAGATTTAATGAACCTTTAAATCTTCAGCAGGTAATCTATATAAGTATTTTTAGCAACTGGTGCAAGAAGGAATAAAATTGAATTTTGCTGGTTTTGATAACTTCTCTAAATTTAAGAATCTTGTGATACTGATAAAAATCTTATAATTATCTAATATTTCTAATTTAAAGGATAATATTACCTCTTATTGGATAAGATAGAAGTATATTCCGAATCATCAGACAATAAAGGGAGAGGGTTATCATAAGCAAGAGTGCAGATTTTATTACTCCAATATTCAGTAACGACAAAACTTCAGCAATTGTTGTATCTAATGATGGATTTTTTTTCTTAAATTTTAAAACAAAACAGGGTAAAATAATTGGCAAAACCAAAAATGAAGCGATAGAACAATTAAGCAACATGGAAAAGGTTGAAGAATTTCCAGACTTTTAACCAAAGACCAATTTCCTTTAGTATTTTTTGCTATGATTCTGTTTTTGTGTGCTATTGGAAGTATAAGATAATGATTTAAAACCGAAATGTTTACTTCAATAACTAGCCATTTGCCAGATTTTACGGTCAAATCTTTACGTTAAAAGGTTAATGTTCATTGTAAGAGCATCTTTTGAGGGTGCTTTTTCTTCTTAATACTTTAAAATATAAAATTAGTATCAAAAAAGGGAAAAGTAATTGACAATCATTATCAATTAGTATATAGTTATACCAATAGCAAAAAATGATGTATTGCAATAACATCTGAAACCATGTCTGAGGAGAAAAGACTCCAGGACATGGTTTTGCTTTTGTTATGAGCTAGAATTTATTATTTCAATAATAGGATTATTTTAGGTGAAGCGTTTGTGCCCATTATATTATACCGCCAAAAAAGGAAACAATAATTGCGAGTAATATCCATACGTAAATTATTACAGCTAGGATCATCTTCCATGGTGTTTTAGAACGAAAACCTGGTAGTTGTCTCCAATTTGGTATTGGCTGCTCAACCTCTAGCACTGTTTTATAGCCGCAAGTTGGACAATATAGGAAATTATATTGTGTATTTGTACCGCACATTGGACATTTCATGGTAACATCCCCTTAGTAATGCTTTATCAATAAATTATTAAAGAATCAAATGTTCGAGATTTTAGAATGTAGTCGTTTTTTTATCTGGCAGAATCGCTGATTTAATTGAGAAAGCCGATTTCTTTACATAATGACTTTCAATTGGCACCGTTATTTCTTCATTACATAGTATAGTAGTAAACAGAATATTTGAGGTGGTTGGTCGTGACTTTGGAGAATTCGGTCATGGTATCAGCTATGATTGTGGTTTTAGTTTCAGGCATGGATTTGATCATATCCTCAGACATACCTTTAAACACGTCAATTATGGTCTCGAGTATAGAATTACTCAAGATTTCAGGAATTATAGTTGTTGCTAGACTTCTCGCAAAAGAATAAGAGTAGTAAGAGTGGCCGACTATCTTTGATTTTAAGGTAGGCGGCTATTGTTTGCTCTCGTCACATTTTCGTCATAGTTTTTTGGTAATATAAAAACAGGTAAACGACAGGTAATCGAAATTTTATACGTAACTCTATAATGATATTAATGCTTAGCTAAAAGTAAGGAGATGATATTGTGATATTAGGAGATTGGTTATTTAACATAGTTCATATTATATTGACTGCAGGCTTAGTATTATATTTATATAGTCTTAGCGAATTATCCGATAAATAGTCGTTTATTTAAAAGGATGAAACGAGGTCTGTTCGTATTGTACATTTTTAGTCGTCTATCTTCAAAATAGACGATTGCTTTTATTTTTGACGTTTAGATCTGAATAGCAGTTAAAACAAATTAAAGATCGTATCATTTTTGCAATATAAACTTTATTTGAATCATTAAGTGTTGACATGGAGTATTGGCTCGTGTTATTATAAGTAAGCTGTTAAGCACGACAGCAAAAAAACGAAAAAAGTATTGACAAAGTTTTTTTAAAATGATATACTTTAAAAGTTGTCGCTAAAATCGATAGCGATGTTTATGAAAGAATGTGTTCTTTGAAAAATAAACA
>DJJR01000067.1:54617-115300 GCA_002434245.1 Pelosinus fermentans | reverse complement strand
TGACATATTACCAGATTGCTTATGCATCCTTCTTATCTAACATTTCTACAACTTCTCTTAAGGTTGTACTCTTGCCCACATTCCCTGGAAAAATAATATAAGGCATTCCCGGAAATCGGCTTTCCTTCCCCGTAATCCAGACAGGGACACCAGGCTTAATTTGTCCTGCAACTAAGGCCTTCTTGACCTTAAGTCCCTTTACTCCGATATCACTAGAGGTAATCCCCCCTTTAGCGATAATATAATTTGGCCTTACAGTCAGCTGCCGGGCTATACTAGTAATCCCATCTGAAATCTTTACTGCGATTTTTAATTCTTCCTCTTTGTTGTCATTGCCGACATCCAGCCGTTCTCTTCTGGTATAAACGACTACCGTTTGTCCTGCACGAATGCACTTTTCACAGAGGAGCACCACTCTTTTAACTTCTATAGCCAGTTCAGAGGGCTGTAATACAAGATGCTGATTGAATTCCACAAACTCGATACCGTGACTGTTTTTCAATGCTGCCAGCTGCTCGGTGGTCTTTTTGACATGAGAGCCAACAATCACAAGACCTCCATGCTGGCTTTCCTTTCGTATTACATCCTTTCGCAGAAGAAGTTCTTTATCAGCGATATTGCCAATGACTTTAGGGAAAGCAGCAGCTGTACGGAATATAAAGTACCTGCCAGTTTGCAGAGCTTTCAGCAATGCAATCGTAAAAGTTTTAACGTCAACATTGTCTATTGCATCTACAATAACCTTGTGAAAGCCGTTTACTGTTAGCAGCTGCTGTACAATACTATCCAACTTGATTTCCCCGATAGCCTGGATAGGTATGTATTCCATGTCTGCTGCCTTGTATTCCCCATTGCATTTCTCTTCAGCCCATTTTCCAAGATGAGATTGGGCATATCCAAAAGTCTTGTCTTTAGCAAATTCAGTTTCACCGACAGGTATCAGATAATCGCCTTCTTGTATATAATGCATACCGTCAAGGGTAAATCGTCCTCCTTCCTGAAAAAAAGGAAGTATGATTTCTCCGTGAAAACGGATATCGGAGTTGGACTCGATTGTTTCTTTTATGATTTGGGTTTCTAAAGGATAATGTCCACGCAAGGTAGAGTCACTGCGACTGATGATAATAAACTCTTTCTTATATTTTTTTCCTGCCATCAAAATCTGCAGTGCAATTTCGCGATGGATCTGTGCTGTCTCTTTCCGTGTTAATCCTCTGGAATTAGTGAGTATGAAAAACATAGAGCTTTCTTCCTGAAAACCTTCTTCGATACTTGCTGCTGACCAATCTGTATAAACAGAGACACCATGAACGGTCTGTACACCTGTTGGATCATCATCCAGCACAACAATCTTTCCATGAAACTGCTGTAAAGCACTCTGAAGTTTCGTATCTATCTCACTTCTATCGACCTGATTAGCAGCACGCAGGAGTTCCTTTATGTGTATTTTGCCTTCACGCATCTTACTAAATCTCCTTGTCCAATAATCGATTTAGAATTAGGAAACTACACAAGAGAATCCATGATCTAACGGTAAATCTGCTTTATGACTCTCTATTAGCCAATCTTAATTTCCAAATCGTCTAAATTTACATTTTCTTCTGTAGTACTTTCTTCATCCCCATCAACTCTGTTAGGCTTTAACAAGGTTAGTATCGTAGCTGTCACAACCGTACCGATCCCCAATGCCAGCAGAAACATGAGTGGGTTGTCCATTAATGGAACTACAAATATTCCTCCATGAGGCACTGGTGAAGCTGTTCCCCACATCAATGCCAAACCGCCTGCAACAGCAGAACCAATGGAACATGCAGGTATCACTCTAAGCGGGTCGCTTGCCGCAAAGGGAAGAACGCCTTCCGTAATATAGCATAATCCTAGTGGAAAAGTAGCTTTGGCAGCTTCCACTTCTGCCTTGCTGTATTTTTTCTTTGATAATAAAACCGACAATGAGACCCCAAGAGGAGGCACCATTCCTCCAATAATCATTGCTGATGCAGGACCAAAGATCTTATCAACCATTAAGCCTTTTGCGAACAAACCAGCCGTTTTATTAACAGGCCCTCCCATATCAAAGCCCATCATAGCTCCAATAATCGCACCCAACAAAAACTTTGATCCCCCTTGCATAGACTTCATCCATACCAGAATTCCATTCTGAAAAGCTGCTATTGGTTCTCCCAATAAGCCAATCATGATTAATCCCATAATGACTGAAGATAACAGCGGTAAAACCATGATTGGCATAAGGCCTTTTAAGCTATTTGGCACTTTTAAATAATTTTTTAAGAAAAGAACTAAATACCCAACCAGTAAAGCACCCACAACACCGCCGATAAATCCAGCCTTAATGTTATTCGCAATGAACCCCATAATTAATCCCGGAACAATCCCTGGGCGGTCAGCAATTGAATATGCAATCCCAGCAGCAAGCACAGGTACAACAAAGACCATTGCAGCCTTTCCGATTTCATTAATCATCCATGGGATTGTATTGGTTTGGTCTCCTACTAAAGCACCGCCAAAGACTTTTGCAATCGCCATACACAGCCCACCAACGACTACAATAGGAATCATATAAGACACGCCTGTCATCAAATGCTGTTTAATAGAGAATCCTTTAAACATCTAGATCCCTCCATAATTTAAATATTTTATAAATGAATGATTAGCTCCTCAATTTTTCTTCGATTTTTTGGATAAGAGTTTTTGGTGATTTAATAGCTGTCTGCATCGGTACATCAATTACCTTTTTCCCTTTAAATCTCTCTTTCCCCCCAATATTAATATCGGCTGCAATAATAACAATATCGGCTTTTTCAATATCTTCTTTTGTCAGTTCATCTTCAGTACCAATCGTTCCCTGAGTCTCGATTTTCACATTGTGCCCCAGTTCTTTTGCTGCATTAACCAATTTTTCTTTCGCAATATACGTATGAGCAATTCCCGCTGTACATGCCGTAATTCCAATAATGTTCATCATTACACACCCCTTATTAACATTGTATTAATTTTGTTTAAAAATAGAGAGTACATCCTCCGGACTTTCTGCCTCTAGCAGCGCATCACATACCTTTTTATTGGCTAATGCTCCTGCTACTTTTGCCATTAATTTTACATGCTGATTGTTCTTGCTTTTGTTGTCCACTGCAAATAAAATAATCAACTTTACAGGCTTGTCATCAATGGTTTCCCAGGCAATACCTTTATCAACCCTTCCAACTGCTATGCAGGTTTTTACAACACTGTCGGATTTACCGTGGGGAATTGCAATAAAATCACCAATTCCAGTCATCCCTTGAGCTTCTCGCAGATAAACATCGTTAATAAATTCCTCCTTAGAGCGTATTGATCCATCTTTAAATAAAAGTTCTGACAGCACTTCAATAGCACCCTTTTTGTCATCCACTTGCAAATATAAATCTATAGCATTTAGATTTATGACATCAGTAACATCCATAATTAAAACCTGCCTTATCTATTTTGTTTTCCTGTTTCATCATATACATTCTTCCATTAAAAACAGCTGCAAAGAGTTCATTGCTTCAGACTCATCTTCACCATCAATAATAATGCTTATCTTTTCACCTTGGACAGCACCCATACTTAAGACGGAAATCATGCTTTTTGCACTATACGTCTTATTGTCTTTTATTACATCAATTTTTGCCTTAAATTTTGATGCTTGATTAACAAATTTCATTGCCGGTCTGGCGTGCAAACCTTCCGCACTTTGAATGATCATATCGACTTGTTTCATATATTCCTCCTAAACACAATTCCTTAAGATGTCATAAATTTCTCTTGCAGTCTGACTTTCCCTGATGTTGTTTTTTACAACAACATCATCTAGCAATAAAGCAAATTTCGCATAAAAGTTCTTGATCATTTTTTTGTTTATTTCATCTTTCTTTAAATCAAAAGCCAGTAAGAATACGATATCTACCTGTTCATTGTGCTTCCACTTAATTGGATTTTTCAATTTGGCTACTGCTATCGTTGAATCTAAAATATACTGCTGACTGCCATGAGGAATTGCAATCCCCTGGCCTACTACCGTTGAAGTAGCATCTTCTCTTTCCAGTACAGATTGTATAAACTCCTTACTAACCTTTTCTTTTGCCACTAACCTTTCAGCTAAGTATTCAATGACCTCATTTTTGCCTCCAACATCGAGATTCACAAAAATTAGATCTTCATCGTATAAAAAATGGCTTACTTCACCCTCTTGCAGTGCCGTAGCACGTATTTTCATTTTCTTATATTGCAATATTTGCTCTTTTATTTTATGAATGTCTTCAGGCTTAAGTATGGAATTAATATAGATTACAGGTTTTTCTTCTTCTGACAGCGGAATGGTGGATAGAGCAAAATCATAGTTTGACTTATTCATCGTTTTGTAATCATATAGTGATAATGCATCATCAACCTCTAACCCTGGAATTGCCCTTCTAATCTGCTGTGATAGCAGCTGTGATATCCCAACTCCATGATTACAAACGACAACGGTTCGCATTTTGTGATTGATTCGTTCTAAAGCAGTCTCCACATAGATGGCTAAAAAAGCAATTTCATCCTCCCCTACCCTCACATTGAAATATTTCTCAAACAAAATACTCGATGCCCAGGCTGCCCCAAAAACGCGGGGATAATTTTCTTTGATCTGTTGCAAGAAAGGATTTTCTGTATGGATATTAAATTTCAGCCTATATAGTGCAGGACGCAAATATAGTACCAGACTATTAACAAATCCTTCATCAGAACGCAAGTCCACATGCAATATTGTACCGATCAATTGAATTAACTCATTTATAAATGGACGAATGATGTCCATATCTTTAGCCATTTCATCTTGTTTTTTTTCATTAGCAATATAACTAATCTCTGTTATCAATAAATAGGCTGCAAAATACAAAATATCATTTTCCGCAAAGCTCACTTGAAATTCTTGTCCAATAGCCGTTGCCAAGGTATCGGCCATCTTATATTCCCGTAATCCTAAAATCTCATTTGCCTGCTCCGTTGGTATCACAACAGACTTATTTTTTCTTTTCCTCATGGTACCTAACGATACATGCAGCAGTAACCTTAGATAGGAATCATATGCAAATACAATCTGCTCTGCCGTTTCCAAGCTGCCCAATATCTTCTCTATCTTTTCAACATCAAAACCTTCTAAGATTTGCTTCATTACAAAAAGATCTGATGAATCGACTCTGTTTTTTAATTGACTTTTTTTATCTGCCTCTTCATTGATATCCCCGATATCAGCACACAGCATTCGATAAAAACCATCAACAGCTCTTCTCCAATTCATCTCTGAATAGCAAATTTCAATACCAGAATGCTGTCTTCTAGCAATTGTGATGCCAAACTGCTTGAACCACTCCTCTATCTCCTTTAATAAATTAATAACCGAAGAACGACTGGTGTATAATCCATCTGCAATCTCCTGCATAGTAATATATTTCTGATTGGCAAAGAGTAACTTTCTAATGATAAATACCTTTCTGTTTTTTATGATGACGTCCTCACTGATCAAAGATTGTTTGTTGTTTATGAGCAGTTCTTCTAATTTTTTAGTGTTATTTGAATCAAATTTCAAATAAACTCCAAAACGGGGCTTCTTAATAATCTCACCCAAATCCATTTTCTGCAGAACATTGTTAATGTTAATAATATGGTTTCGAATGGTTTTATCAGAAACATTCAATTTTTTAGCAATGGTATCCACTGTTATAAATTTGCTGGTAGCAAGTAACTCTTTTACAATTTCTTTATCCCTGGAATTCAAATGCATACTTTCACCTGCTAACTATTTAATATCAAACCTTGATCATAGTATGATAATAGCATATTATAATCACATAAAAGTACAAATATCGACAGATTAATCTGGAAATTTTCTCATTATTCGCTTTAATAGAAATTTTCTATATTATTGAATAAGACTACCCCCAATCGCAGCTACAATTGGGGGTAATTGGGTTCGTAATGCAATTTTATTTATTAATTCATACACTGCATAATAATATCTTCTCCTGCTGTTACTTCCTCAGCGGGAGTTATATGTATCTCTTTTCCTCCAGTAATGTTAATCCTTACAATACTCTCTGCATGCTCCCTGGGATTACTTAAGGATAGAATCTTCTGCCCAACAGTAATCTCTTGTCCCTCACTGACCAGAAACTGCAATGCAGCGCTTAAAGCGGGAGATTCTAATTCCAACTGAATCATCAATTGATAATGTGGCTCAACCCTCATCAGTAATGATGCTGGATTTGAACATACTCGTGTCACTCTGCCGGCAGCAGGGGCAAGACAACGATCATCCCTTGTGGCAATTGCTACCGTATAACGATTCCGGGATTCGACCTCCTCTTGGATCAATCTGCCACTTACCGGCGCATTAATTCGTACATCCTGTATAGAAGTCGAAACATATACCTCTGTCAGTTGCTCCTCAACAAATTTCTTCCCAATCATCTTGGAAATTTCTTCTTTTAAACCGTCGGACTGCGTCCCAAAGATAAATTGAAAATTAGTCCCCATTTCCATGATTCCGACTGCACCTAAAGCTGGAAAATCCTGCTTTTTTACTAACTCTCGTTGTTTTACAGAAACTCGCAGCCGTGAAATACATGCATCCAAAGCCTTAATATTCTCTGCTCCACCCAATGCTTTCACTATGTTATATGCCCTACGGAAAGTATCTGGCTCATGATCAGGGAGAGATTCATCTTCCCGGCCTGGTGTTTTTAATTGAAAATGATTGATGGCTAGATGAAAAACAATAAAATAGAGTGCACCGATACTGATCCCAACCGGCCATAGCCACAGCTGATTGTGCCCATATTTATAAGATAATAAATAATCAATGAAGGATGCCGAAAAGGTAAATCCCAAATGGATATCTAACCAGCTGGTCATAAGCCCAGAGACACCAGCCATGATTACATGAAAGATGAATAAAGACGGCGCAACAAAAATAAAAGCAAATTCGATGGGCTCGGTAATCCCTGTCAGAAAGGAAGTTAAAGCACCGCTAATCATCAATCCGGCAACAACTTTTCGCCGTTCTGGTCTGGCGTTGTAGTATATTGCAAAGGCTGCTGCCGGCAGGCCAAACATCATAATCGGAAATTCACTAGCCATAAATATGCCTGCCGTTGGATCACCGGCAAAATAGCGGTTAAAATCTCCGCGTATTAAGGTGCCGTCAGGAGTAATGAAATGCCCAAATTCATACAAAAAGGCAGGATAGTATACATGATGCAAACCGATGGGTATTAGTAAACGTTTTCCGGCAGCAAACAGTGCCGGACCGACACTAGAATTCACTGCTAAGTGACCAATACTATCAATACCTAATTGGATTACAGGCCAGACAAGCTGCAGCAGCAGCGCCATCACCACACCTGCAACAGCTGTAACAATCGGTACAAAGCGCTTTCCGGCAAAAAAACCTAACACATGAGGCAGCTTCATTTGATGAAACTGTCGATATAGAACAGCTGCAATAAGGCCCATTGCGATACCAGAAAAAACGCCCATATCAATACTCGGATTTACAGACTTTAAGACTGCCAAAAAAATTAGATGACCAATTACAGCCGCTAAAGCGGCAACTGCCTGCCCTTGAGAAAAACCAATCGCCACCCCTACTGCAAACAACAACGGCAAGTTAGCAAATACTGCCATGCCTGCGTCCCGCACTGCAGGCATATTCAATAAATCCTTTTCTCCAAACCGGAATAAAAGTCCGGCTGCCGGTAAAACAGACACAGGCAGCATCAAAGATTGTCCGATTTGCTGCAGGTAGCGGAATATATCTTTCACCTGACTCCTTCCTCCTTTTATAGTCAGTATCTCAGAAAAACAATCCTATCCCCTCTAATGTAAAGGCACCAGAACATCTGGTGCCTTTACACGTAAACGATACATTACGGTATTTATTGTACTTTAATATTCATACGTTCTCCACGTTTTACCATTTTCCCTTCCTCTACGATAATCAACCTGCCTGTCAAATTGGTAAATACAATCGGAGTAATAACAGATGGTACTTTCCCTTTTATTGATTCCAAATCTGCCTTAAAGATCCTTTGACCTGCTTTCACTTGATCCCCTTGATTGACAAACAAAGTAAATCCTTCTCCTTTTAGATGCACCGTATCGATCCCAAAATGTACAATCAATTCTAAACCGCTGTCAGCAGTAATTCCCACAGCATGCTTGCTTTCCAGCACACTGGTTATCGTGCCGTCAACAGGGGATACAACTTCGCCGTTACTAGGTTCAATGGCAAAACCATCGCCCACTATTTTTTGTGAAAACACTTGGTCAGGAACCTGGGTAATAGCAAGTACCTTTCCATCCAATGGAGAAATAAACGCATGGATGGAGTCATTTATTGCACTCGCTGCAGTCTCTGCTGCTTGTTGTATTTCAGCAGGATTTACAACTCCCTGGGGTATCTCTTTTCCTGCTATAATATCCTGCATTTGCGTTTTTAATATATCCGATTTCGGTCCAAAGATAATTTGCAGGTTATCACCGATCACCATAACGCCGAATGCCCCCAGTTTTTTGAGTCGATCTTGATTGACCTCACTCTTATTTTTTACACTGACACGTAAGCGAGTAATACAAGCATCTAAATGTGTCAAATTATTTTTACCGCCTAGCGCCTGTAAAACATCTGCTGCTAGACTAGAAGCTGGAGCATTGTATACTTCTTCTAGCCCTGTATCCTCTTCCCGCCCTGGAGTTTTTAAATTCCAAGTGCGAATCGCAAAGCGGAATCCGAAATAATAGATGATTGAAAAAACCAAACCTACGGGAATTACTAACCACCAATCTGTACGATTGGGAATAACGCCAAACAATAAATAATCAATTACACCGCCAGAAAAGGTCATACCGATTTTAACATTCAAAATCTGCATCAGCATAAAGGATAAACCAGCAAAAATTGTATGAATACCAAATAATACTGGTGCAACGAACAAAAAGGAAAATTCAATGGGTTCGGTAATGCCTGTTAAAAAGGATGTGAGTGCTGCCGAAAGCATAATACCGCCAATTGCCGCTTTCTTCTCCGGTTTTGCCTCATGATAAATGGCAAGGGCTGCAGCTGGCAGACCAAACATCATAAATGGGAACTTTCCCGTCATGAATGTACCAGCGGTAAAAGCAACGCCATCTTTGAGCTGAGCAAAGAAGATGCTTTGATCACCGTTAACTATTTGTCCGCTTTTACTTACATACTCACCAAACTGATACCAAAAAGGATTATAGAAAATATGATGAAGACCAAAAGGAATCAGTGCACGTTCAATAATACCAAAAATAAAGGCAGCCAATATTTTATTCGAATCAATCATGTTTCGTGAAAACAAGGTTAATCCCAACTGAATCGGCGGCCAGACAAAGGTCATGGCAACACCTAAAACAAGGGCCGCAGCTGCTGTTACGATCGGCACAAAACGTTTCCCTGCAAAAAAGCCAAGATACGAAGGCAGCTCAATATTGTAAAACCTTTTATATACTTGTGCTGCTAATATACCCACAATGATACCGCCAAATACACCCGTTTGCAGTGTAGGAATACCCAGTACACTGCTGTAGGCGGGATTACCAGCAATCATGTCCGGAGTAATCCCTGTGACGATTCCCATAGTGACATTCATAATCAGAAAACCAACAATTGCTGCAAGCCCGGCAACTCCTTCGCCGCCAGATAAACCTACTGCTACACCTACTGCAAACAGCAAAGACAGATTGCCAAAAATAATGCCGCCGGCCTGTTCCATAATTTGAGCCAGAGCATGGATCACATGATTATCAAGCAGAGGCATAATACTAATTGCCGCTGGATTTTGTAATGCATTACCAAAAGCTAATAAAAGACCTGCTGCTGGCAATAAGGCGACAGGCAGCATTAACGCTTTACCTACCTGCTGTAAAATACCAAAAGATTTCTTTATCATTATAATTCCCCTCTCATTTTATCAATGTTATTATAAAACATGGGCTTTCCCCGATCGCCTGTTGAATCACCTCCTAATATACATAATAAAAAAAGCATGAGCCATTATGAGGATTGGTATATCCTCACTAACAACTCATGCCTGCTTTACCAGTAACACGTATTTTAAAAATTATCATCGATGATGCTTACTGCGGATACGCTCCAAATGGATTGTTAAATATCCGATTTCTGCATCCGGTACCACTACTTCCAATTCTTTTTCTATAATATCACCCACTTGACGAGCAAGCTTGTAGGATGTGAAAAAATCTTTTTTTAAGTGCTCCATAAATGGGTTCTCAATCGCAGTATTCGTTATCACCCGGTGAATACTGCTCTGTAAATGTGTAAGTAGCCTTGTGTAATTAAGACCGCTATTCTCCTGCAAAGGACCTATTTGCATTTCAATATGCTGAATGACCTTATTAATGATTTGGGAATGCTTTAAGCTCTCACCTACTGACCGATTGTGTCTGGCAGCATGCAGATGCAGGGCAATAAAACCAATTTCCTCTCGCGGGATAGTTACACCCAGCTTTTCAGCAATCATCTTCGATCCCTGTGTCGCCACATAAAACTCGTCTGGATACATGACTTCAATTTCAGAAATAAAGGGATTTTTGATCTCCATGCCTTGAGAAAGACGAATTAATGTGAAATTAATATGATCTGTCAGTGCCACATAAACGCGAGGATGCAGTGCCTGCCCAAGCTGCATCTTGGCTAACTCAATAATATCTTCTGCAACTTGTATCACTGCCGGTTCTACCTGCTCGATCAAACTTAAGGCCTGCTGCTCTGCTACACCTTCGGGAACGACATAAATTTTTTCATATTTCGGACTTTTTAAAAGATCGCCTGCTTTACGTCCAAACCCCATCCCCTTACCAAGTAAAATAACATCCTGCCCAATCACGGTATTTGCTATCACTGCATTATTGCTTAAAATTCGTTGAACAGTAAATGGGCCCTCTATCGTTGCCAATTGCAACTCCCCCTGTCTTTTTAAAAGGGAATAGCCAGCAAGAAAATGATATTGGTATTCCAATTTCACTTTCTTACTGGCTAATGCCGTTACCGTAACACGCCACTCTTTGTAGAAATTATATCACACCATATCTGATCATGACAAGTAGAAATCAAAGGGAATGCTTAATTGAGTTAAGCTTTAGCAATTAGGCTTTGATTCCTGCCAGCCATGCGATTTGCTGCGCTAATATATCAACTAATGCGAATCTGAATCGACTCCTTTATATTTTACCGCACTAATTTATTTGGCTCAAAAGAGCATCTCTTAGCTTCTTCAGAATGATAGAAAAATTTTACATTAGCAGTTGAATTCTAAACCTGCGTAAGAATGTAATAAGTATATCATCATCATTAATTTTGAAGGAGGAATTTGAAATGGATTCTGCAATGCAAACGAATGAAATGGCAATGAAATCAAATGGCAACTCTTACCCTATAGTGCTGGTACATGGATTTATGGGCTGGGGTAGAAACGAGGTACTGGGACTAAAATATTGGGGAGGGCTAACTGACTATGAGCAAGAACTTTCCTCATCTGGTTACAGGGCTTATACTGCAACGGTAGGTCCTGTATCCAGCAATTGGGACAGAGCCTGTGAGTTGTATGCCTATCTCAAGGGAGGAACGGTAGACTACGGTCACGCACATTCTACACAAAAAGGACATAGCAGGTATGGAAGGACATATCCCGGTCTTTATCCTGAATGGGGCAATCTCACGACGGAAGGTAAAGTAAATAAAATTCATCTTGTGGCCCACAGCATGGGGGGGCAGACAGTACGGACCCTTGTACAATTACTGAAGGAAGGCAGTGAAGAGGAACGAAATGCAACGCCATCCCAACTAAGTTCTCTCTTTGCAGGGGGCAAATCGTGGGTTCACAGTGTTACTACGATTGCTTCTCCTCATGATGGTACCACACTTGCAGACGGCATCAATATTTTTGGAGATTTTGCTAAGAATTTAGTAGCCTCTCTAGCGTCTTTTACCGGTGCAGGTGAAAAGCTTATCTATGATTTCAAACTTGATCAGTGGGGTTTGAATCGAAAATCAGGAGAAAGCCTTACAGACTATACAAACAGGGTGTTTAACAGCGCTATCTGGAATAGCACGAATGACCTTGCAAATTGGGATTTAAGTACTGACGGAGCTCGTGTTCTTAATCAATGGGTGAAGGCGCAATCTGATGTATACTATTTTTCTTATTCTACCTGCGCTACGGTCCCTAGTATTCTGACGAGCAATGAGCTTCCCCATGTAATTTATATGACCCCGCTGCTATATCCCTTTGGAAGATTCATAGGGAGTTATACGCGTAATGAACAAGGGCGGGTTATGATTGATGATAGCTGGAAGCCCAATGATGGCGTGGTCAATACCATTTCGCAAAATGGTCCAAAAGTCTGGTCTTCAGATAAAATAGTCAACTATAATGGAGTGCCGCAAATAGGCAAGTGGAATTCCATGCCCTCCTTAGATACGATTGATCATATGGATGCGTGTGGTATTGGAACAAATGCATTAACTCTATCATGGTATAAGGGCCTTGCTGAAAAACTAAGTCAGCTAACAATAAGTAATTAGTATAAAACTTGAGGTAAGTAAAATCCCCCCTGTTAGTTGATTTCAACTAGCAGGGGGGGGATTTACCCTATGGAGCTATGGGATCTACCATGCTAATTGTGAGCCATGGTATACCCCCATATCCTTGTGCAAACTCACAGGGACGGTTCGAAACCACTGGGCAAACTCACGGGGACGGTTCTATCGAGTTACGCTTTGGAAATTACAGTTTGACTCATACCTGTCACTCTTGCTAATTGCCGCGTTGACACACCGTCTACTTCCTTCATTCTTCTTATTATCTCATCTCGTTTTATTCTTTCCATGCTCTGCAATTCAGTAGCCATCTTAACATTTGCATATTTTTGTATCATTTTCTTGGTGTCTTCATCTGTTATTCTTTTTACTTCCTTCATTTCAATACAATTATCATCTGCTTGCTCATTCATATATTTTTTAAAACTGGTGATCGATTTTTCACGCTCTTCAGCAAAAATATCTAATATGAAACCGGTCTCAATAATTCTATTCTGACCTATGTATTCAGCATAACTGCTCCACTTATAATTAACTAGACATTTCTCTTTTCCAGCTTTTATTGGATTTTGATGAATATATCGCAATACTGTGAGTAAATATTCATCCGTCTCCACAACTTCACTTTTAAATCGATCTTGAAATAAGTGACCCACTCGATCATATTTACGATTGTACCATGCTACATAGCTTACACCGATTCTCTTCATAGTGTGTCCTATTGGCTCTTTACCTTCCTTGATCAGCAAGTGGATATGATTATCCATTAAACAATATCCATATAGAATATAGCTAGCAATCTCTTTATAATATTGTAAATATCCTATAAACTTTTCTCGATCTTCATCATCCTCAAATATGACTTGTTTATTGATTCCCCGTATAATAATGTGATAGATTCCACTTTCGCTCCTTTGACGCGCTTGTCTGGACATTTTTATCACCTCATTGATATTCTATCACTTCGTTCTTTTAAACTCAATAGAACCGTCCCTTTGAGTTTTTCTAGTTCTGTTGGCTGATGTCTACAACGCTTTGCGATTTCTTCTAAGGATGTGGTTACTACATATTGAGTATCCTTAAACAATATTTGTACTTTCATCCTTCTTCTCCTGGTTATCCTGACGAATCGCCTGTTTAATGTCAGTGTCATTGTCAATATTGTGATTAGCAGCGACATAGCGTTCATATGCCATAATATATTTATATTCTCTCTTGGTGCTTTCATCTACAATTAATGCTTGTCCATCTATCTGAATAGCTTTCATACATTTCATAAAATCTCCATAGGTTCTAGCTTTACAGACTAATTCTTGTTGTAATTCAGTCGGACTTTTAAAAGTGGTAAAGGTATTGAGGTCAATGATTCGTTTGAGTCTGGCATAATATTGTCGATAGGTCTTGGGAATCGTATTATCTACCATTACCTCTTTAGCTACTAGTGCATATTTTTTATCTTTAGCAATTAACGTAATGGTAACTGCACCTTTTAACCCATTCTTTTTTATATTGGGTTCTGATACCTCAATGACTCCCGCAGTCATTAATTCCTTAACATAATTTTTAACATGACGTATATTGATGTCCATTTGTTGTGCCAGTGTTTCATATGTGACCTTGATATTCTTACTCCGTTTATAACGGTTAGCGACAATATAAGTATAAGTAGTAAATATCGCTGTTGATTTATTGAGGACGGATTCTGGGATTTTTAGAATTTGGATCATTGTAAATGACACCACCTTGTAAGTATTGTTTGATCGCCTCATTGGTTATGACTTGTAAAGTGGTTCCCTGTTCCAGTGCAATACTTTTTAATTGCTTGATGAGTTCATAGTTGACGTAAATTGGTTTGACCATGTTGCTTCACCCCTGTTGTTTAAATAAAAATTTAAATATTTATTACATTTTTATAATATGGGAACTGGGATGAAATATAATCAATGATTTATATTTTTATGAAAATGCAAGTTTTGTCACGTAAAGGTGCAACTTTTGTCACCAAAAAGTGCAAGTTTTGTCATGGAGTGATTTCATTTGATAATTGGAAGAGTATGGAATGATGAAATTGTTATGTTGACTCTAGAATATCTATTACTAAAATATCTTTATCTAAAATATATACTATTGTTCACTAACGTTCACAATAGTCTGTGAGACAAGCTCACAGGTAAGTTTTGTTTTTTGAGAGAGATTAACAAGTGGATAGTAATAAAAACAACTGTTAATCTATGATGGAAACCGGAACGGAGTGAAGGTTTCACTGTATCTACTTGTTCAGGTTTTTCATACTCTTAATTGATTATTATATAAGTGTTTGGATTTCATTATATCGTGATTATAAAGGTTTGAGGTAATTTAATTGTATTGGTTAAATGGTGACAAATTTATACCCTGGGGAATGATTTCTCCAGGGTACTTGATGTCGGTTGGTTATTAATGGGATGACTAATTTCTCAAAGGAAGATTGTAAAATGTTATTTTTATCCGTGACAGTGTGACAATTACTATTGTAAAAATTAAAGAAGAACAATTAAGGAACTACAAGAGAACTATAAAAACAACTGGATACTTTATTAGTTCTTTTTATGTCTTGGGAACTGCTGTTAATTTATTGAAAATGCTTATATTTATTGGGTTGGCATGTACTATAAATAAGTATTTTTCCTTTTTTGATTTAATATATAAATATTACAAAGTTGTGAAAGTGCAACATGGTTTTGGTAGTTTTTTGAAAAATATTTCAATTTGTGGTTTTGATATTTAGTGGTAAAAAATATGTAATGCTTTGATTTGTATGGTCTAATTGAATTTTAGTGCGTAAATAATTATTATTTTGTGCGTGATAATACTGTGTATTTATTTTACATTGGGTGCTATTAATTTATTAAAAATTCTTATATTTATTGGGTTGGTGCAACTATATATAAATATTTTTCCATTTTTTTGATTTAATATATAAATATTACAAAGTCGAGAAAGTGTAACATCATTTTGGTGATTTTTATAAAAATATTTTTTATCCGTGACAACGTGACATGTGACAGCGATTTGTCACTAGTTAATCAAGTGATCTCTGATGTATCATTTTTATCCAAATAATAGTATCTTATTGATTATTTATAGAAAAATCATCTGTAATTACTGTGGTGACTCTAGTTTATAAACTGTTGTTTAATATGATTATTATTTAAGGAGTCAGATTGAATAAAACATTGATTTTACTGGATTGATGATAAATTACATAAAAGAACCTCTGAGACGAAAACACAGTTTTCGTCTTCACCGACAGGTGATATATTAGAATTATTATTAATGAGGAGGTTTTATGGATGTATGATAATATGAGAAGATGTCCGAATTGTGGTGCAGATGCTCCATGTTTGGGTGCTTTACGTAAGTGTAAAGAATGTGGTGGAACTTATTGTGGTAGTTGTTCGGGTAATGGATATGGGGGTAGTTGTCCGCTTTGTGGAGGGAATGAATCAAAATCTTTCTGATTCACTAGATTTGATTTTTACGAATTATTAATAGGTAATATTATTCAGTTTGGTTTTGGTCACGAGACGACACCTGAGATGAAAAAGGTCAGCGGATTTTACGTCCACTGACCTTGCTTAGTTAATAACAATCTATTTTTTTATCTTTAGATTTTTGTAATGACAAACTCACATGAGCCGTCTTCAAGGGAATTAGAATCATCCAAATGCACATGACTCCCTGGTGGTATTTCAGTTTGCGCAAGCATTAACATGTGCCTAGCAAGAGATATTAAACCTTCAGCATTTGCACTTAATACAATTGTATTAGTTTCCAAATTCGTTTGTATAGTATAACCTTGCTCCCAAACGAATCGTAGCCCTTTTTCCTTAATATACTCTGGAACTTCAATTTCATATTTCATTTTCGTACTCCTATTCAATAAAGATGTGAATACTTGTCTCAATTTCCATTTTACCAGGTTTTTCAAGATTAGGCTTTAAAGTTTCAAAATTTATATGGGGTCCTCCTGCATGCTTGCCAAGAATATCACTATCTCCAAGTCTAACTTGTCTAGTCCCATCAGCAGAAACGAATCGTCCTCCCCCCATATCTTTATAACCCTGCCCTAAAAACTCACTCGCTTCATCTAAAGCTACATTTGTTTCCATTTTCATCCCGTTAATTAAATTATCAATACTTCTAGAATTAAGAGGAGCACTTCCACTTTTATTAGCGAAAAGTTGCAAATCTAGTTTTCCCTCTTGAAGTGCAATATTACCTGCGACATCAGCCGCGGTACTTGTCCTTGCTATCCGTCCCAATGCAATTGCTGCTTTAGCAGTTCCAGCGACCTGTACAGCATCCAACGTTACATCATACAACAATGATGTAGCGTAGTATCCAGCTGCATAATCATCCCCATTTGCTACCGCTTCTTTTAAATTGTAATAGTTCTCTGGAATATCTCCCACAAAACTATCAACTAAAAGAGTAGGATCATTACAAACTGCCTTAACCGCCTCGAAGAAGAGAGTAGGATTGTTAACTAATTTTTTAACACCATCTAATGTGTCCGAACCTTTAGCTTTTAACGCATCCCAAGACCCAGACACTTTATCACTAAAGTCATTATTGCGCAATGCGCTAACTGCTGTTGAAGCACCTGTCTGGGCAGATCCACCCACAATTTCACCCGCTGCAGAACCAACAATAGCGCTAATCCATTGTCTTGCATCAGGAGAAACTTTACTAATATTGGCTTGAACAACACCATCTAATGCTGCTCCCGAAGCTCCAGAAGCAAAGTTACTGCCTCCCATATCAGCCATTATACCACCTATAGCAGCGTGCAGAGCAATTTGATACTCTCCACCTGGCATCCACTTTTTAGCGGCTTCCTCATCTCCTTTAGATAAAGCATTCATAAATTGTTTTTCAATTAATTGTCCTGCTGCTTTATATGCTTCTTCGCCAAATACCTTTGTTAATTCCTGTTGTTCTTGAACAGTCTTCTTATCAAAGATCTTACCTAAAGCATTTAATGAATTATTGGTATCACGACTCAAATTGCTTAGGTCTTGCGTTTGGTTGCCAGTAATTGTGATTGTACCAGGAGCTATTGCTGATTTCGTTGTGCTATCTGCATCGCCTTTTACCGTTACCCCAATATTAGGAGTTAATCCTTGATCTTTTTTCTCTACACCTTTACCAGTATTAAGATTTACCCCAATGCTACTTGCATTATATTTCGCCCTGTTTTCCATATTGGTGAATGTCAGAGTACCAGTTTTTAAAGCATTTTTGACTGCATCTGCTTCGCTGGAAATGACCGCACCTTTCAGGTCGGTGTTTTTACCAACGTGGATATCGAAACCGCCTTCACCAGCATGGATACCGGCTTGTTCGGTAACGCTGACATAGGTGGAATCTGTTTTGCCCTTGCTTATAGAACCTGTTACACCGCCTTTAGGCCCTGTGCTAATTCCAAATCCACTGCTTTGATTCTTCGAGGTATAGTCATCAGTATCCTGCTTGCTCTCAATGTTTAGATTCCCACCGATAGTAGCGATTACTGAATCACCTTTGACTTGAGAACCAATGATATTCGTGTCCGCGCCTGATTTTATCGTTAATGTTTCATTAACGTCTATAACACTTTCTGTATTGGTAGTAGTATTTTCATTTTCTTTGCCGCTTCCCTTGCTCACATTGCCAAAGAAGCCGTTTCCTATACTACCACCTACAGACCAGGATGATGAACTCGTATTCGTAGTTGTCTGCTGTTTGTTTTCTGCCGCACCAATATTAATATTTTCTGCAGCATCTAATGTGATATTCTCTGCATTGATATTCGTTCCTTTAAGGTTGACATCACCTTCTGTAGCTTTTATGGTGACATCTCCACCGGCATTCATATTAGAGGTATTAACGGTTTCTGTATGCACCGTTTGCTCAGAAGTCGTTTTGGTGCTGCCAATGCTAACACTAACAGAAACATCTTTTTTCAGATTTTCTTTTGATGTTCCCTTCTCAAGTTGATCATTGATTTTATCAAGATCCTTGATGGCCTTATAATCATAAAGGGCTTGCAGACGTTCATCTTCTACTTGTCCTGATCGTTTGATATTGTTATAAGCACTTGTAGCAGTATCAACAATGCCGCCGCCCAAAGACACACTAAGACCACTTTGCTTAAATTCATACTTAGTTTGGCTATCATAGGTATCAATCGTGTTGTCAATGGTAACCTCCTTCCCAGTAATGCTTAAGTCTTTACCGCTGACAAAGGTCGTACCTTCACTATCTACTTTTTTTCTCGCTGTAATGGAAACATTGCCATTAATTGATCCGATGGTACTGCCAACTTCACCAAGGGTTTGCTCCTTGGTTGTCGTTTTCGTACTTTGACTGCCAATGGTGAAACCTAGACCGCCACCACTGAAGAGACCGGATTTCTTGGTATAGGAGTAGTATTCATCTGCGCCAGTTTCTGCGGCACTTGTGATATTGACATCATTTGTAGCGGTAAGGGTAACATCATTGGTACCGACTACATTACTGCCTTTTACGGTCAGGTCATTACCAGAGTCTATAGATACTTGATCCCCGGAAATGGTACTGCCTACAACTTCGTTAATCAAGGCATGATTCATGGTATCGGTAGTCTTACTGGATAAGAAGCCGCTCTTTTTTGTGTGAGTTACAACAAGGGATTCATGCTTTTCGATCACATCCTGAATGGTTATATCTTTATCAGCAGTAATTTCTACCTTACCATTATCACTGGCAATATGGCTGCCTTCGATATTAATATTTCCCCCATTGGGATTAATCACTGTACTGCCAGGAAGATGCCCTGCAGTAATCGTGACTTTATTATCACCTTGCAAAGTAGTTCCAATAACCGTTTCATCATCTGTTTTAGTTTTTTTCCAGCCGTGCCTAATGTCTATGGTTTGGTCCAAAAGAGTTTCGTCTTTAACTGCAGAAATATTGATATTCCCAACTGCAGCTATATCCAAGACATTACCAGCGGCAACTTGTGCACCTTGCAGGGTTGTGTCTCCTGTAGATATGATGCTTACATTATTTCCTGCAGTAATGTTACTAGCAACGTTAGTAACATTACTAGTAGTACTTTCAAATTTACTTCCATATCCATAAAATCCATCACTCTTTACCGGCAGTACAGAAATATCCGTATTTGAGATTCCAATTGCTTCTAATGCCGATGTTCTATTTAGAATCGAAGAACCATGTACTTGAAGACTGGAAGTATCTTGCACAGAGGTCACCGTAAGATTTTGATTTGCAGTAATATCAATATTTTGAACGGCACTTATTTGGGTGCCTCGTAAGTTAATGTCATTCGCTTTCAGAGTAATATCACTGCCAGACTCAATATTACTTGCAACGTTCGTTGTTTTATCATAGGAAATATTTGTATTATTGAAATTCCAAGGACTTGTCGTTGCAGCAGAGCCACTCTCCCGATTTTCTACGCTGCTGATCTCTAGGGTATTACCTGCAGATATTGCTACAGCCTGTCCTGCTTTAACTTGCGCCCCCTGCAATGTGATATCCTTTTGGGCCGTAATTGTGAGATTATCCCCAGCCTTTATACTACCGCTGATATTTGTTATTGTTTCAGAAGAAACTTTCACATCACCTAAAACGGTTTTCAATTGCTGCTGATGCTCTACGCTTGTTACTTCTATATTTCTTCCTGCATTGAAATCAATTTCTTTACCTGCCGACACTTGTGCTCCACTGATTAAAATATCCCTGCCAGCTTGCACTGTAAGACCATCTTTTGCTGCAATGGTTCCTATTTGGTTCACCAGGGTTGTTTGAATAGGCCCAACATTCACTGCAGAAACAAGTGTCTCATTTATAATGTCTCGTTTAGCGGAAAGATCTAATTGCCCACCGGTAATCATACCACTTTGATTTATAAGATCTTGTGTGGCAGTCAGTTTTGTCATGCTGCCGCCATCAATGACGCCACCACGGTTGATAATATTGGCGGCAGTGATAGCACTTTGCGTATCAGCATGAATGGTACCGCTGTTCGTAAGATTGCCTGTTGCTGTAATGTTAATTGTATCTCCCGTAATCAGTGCGCCTGTTGGTTTTAAATCACTATCGCGAACTTGAGAAAGATAAACAACTGGCACTAAAACTTTCTGGCCATCTACTTCCCGTTCTTCTAACCATATGATATCCGAGGTTAATTGCTTCATTTGTTCTGAAGTCAGAGCAACACCAACATGAAGATTAAATTCTTGTGCATAGGTAACGCCATTATTCATGAGCGTTTTAAACTCTTCTTCACTCGAAACTGATGAATCTAAGCTACTGCGACCAGTAAGATTGGTGATTTGTTCACGAACTAATTTTTGCTCATAAAAACCATCTCCAAGGCGTTTTTGCGTTTTTTCCGGATCAGAAGTGATTTTTTGCAGCATATAGTCGCTAGAAGCGAAATTCTTATAACTCGTAAAATGAGTATTCGTCTCCACCAAGTATTTTTGTTCTGGCTCAGTGTGAATCGTAAATAGCCCACTCGTCGGCACGATAAATTCATTGCTACTAGGGCTGCCTTTGCCAATGTTCATTATTTGGGGATCGGACGGCAAACTTTTTCCTGTGCCGTCAACGTTAAGACTGGAATTTTGTTCTTGTACTACTGTACCAACTGGGATGCCACTGTTTCCTCCTGGCGTTACTGAGGGATTCTTGGTTTCCGCTGGAGCATCTATCTTTCCTCCCGATGAAATGGCACCAGCTGTACTACTTACGGGAATGTCTGAATTGTCTCCCGGCATCACCGTGTTAGTATTGTTACTTATAGAAGTACCTATATTTTTCCCCGTGGTAATGCCGCTCGTCGTACTACTTACTGGAGCCCCTGAATTACTTCCTGGAGTTACCGTGTTTGACTTGTTACTTACTGAATTGCCTATATTTCCTCCCGCTGTAATGCCACTAGACGTATTACCAACTGGGATCTCAATATTCCCTGTTGGTGCTACTGTCGTAGCCATATCTCCAACAGGAGCACCGCTAGGCTGGATAGTCTGATTTGTAATCGTTTGGGCTTGAATAGTTACCTCTTGGCCGCCACCATATAAAGAGGTGTAGCCAGGTAGTTGTTCAGTAGTTTCATTATGACTAGGAATTGTCTCATATCTATAATAGTCTATTGCATCCCAAGTTTCGTCCTTGACTCCACCACTATGTCCAGACCTCCTAAAAAAATGCTTACGATATACTGCTTCGCTATCATAAGTGGTTACTCGAGAACTTCCCACTGCTGTATTATTTACCGTACCAGCAACTGTATCCAAAACCCCATTCGCTAATATCCAGCTTACCTCGTTATTTATAGCACCGGCCCGTAAGCTCATATTACCTCTGGACATAATCTTGCCCAGTGGTGAATCTTTAGTTACTTTAGTTTCCACTATAGTTACAGTAGTGGCTACATCTTTGCTAACATACGTTACTTTTCCCCCATGACCTGTAAAAGAATAGACAGGGAGAAGACTGTCTTCCCGATGATAATATGAATTATCACCATCGGTTATTATATAATAACCACCAGAAATAACTTCTACCCCACGTGGATTCGTTGGAATAGACGCTGTTTCATGAGTTGTGTTCGTTGAAACTACCACCTGTTCTGTAACAAATTCTCTTTTCTTATTTGTTATCTCGTCTGCATAGATACTAATATCTTTTTCCGCTTCAATATTGGCTGACTGGTTCAGTACGTTACCAGTACGATCAATATACTCACCAATACTGTTTTGATCTTTACTGCCCGCTATTGCAATATCACCCATACTGTAAATACTGGCATCGTCCTTATTCTCAACTGCAGTACGAGCATAGAGGCTAGCATTTCCTGTAGTTGCAATTACAGCAGAGGAACCTTCATTGGTTATTTGATCCGCTGTGACGATTAGGTTATGACCAAATATTGCTCCTGTATTTTGTATGCTATCTCCAGAAATATTGACTGCATCACCTTCGATGGTGCCTTTGTTTATGATACTGCCTGCTGCATTGGCTGTAAGTGCATTTCCGCTGGTTAAGATACTTTTTGTATCATTTAATATGCTGCTGCCAGATACATTTACATTTTCGACTGCCCCTATTGTTCCCTGATTGGTAAGCATACCAGTGGTAGTCATACTCAGATTTCGATTCGCTTTAAGTTCATTGCCTGTCTCATTGGTATAATCACCGTTTAAGCTAATATTTAAATCCTGACCAGCAATAATTTGACCAATGCCTTGTATACTTTGAGCCGTAATATTGCTGTCTTTATCTGCGCCAAGTTTACCGCCATTATTATTTACAGCTTTAGCCTGTACCACTAAGTCACTGCCTGCACCAATAGTACCACGGTTATTATTTAAATCGGCAGTACTTTGGCTAAGTTCAATATTTTTCTTGGCAATGATCTTGCCATCTGTATTATTAACCCCCTTTGCCATGGAGATAGCTAGATTGCCTTCCGTCAACACTTGTCCTGTCTGATTATTAAAACTCTCTGCTTCTAACCTTACATTGCCATTACCGCCCATAAGGCCGGATTCATTAACAATCCCCTCATTAGCAACAACTTTCATGTCACTATTATCCACATTCACAATTCGTCCATTTACATTATTTAATGACTGTGCTGTTAGATTTAATCCTTTATTCGCCTCAATGTTCCCTTCCTGGTTATTAACCAAACCTTGCGCAGTGATTTGAATTGTATCATCAATGCTAGAAATGAAACCTTTACTATTATTGAATGTAGATGCCGATGTAATATCTAAACGTTTTTGTGCTGCAATTATACCATTAGCATTATTAATGCTCTTTGTTTTAAGATTTATTTTACTGTTACTTGCTACTTTACCATTATCATTTTTAAAATCATCGTCAGTGTCTACCCATAATGTCCCTGTGCCAGCATGTTCTAGTTTTCCCTGGGTATTATTCATGGAATTAGCCTTGATTTGAATGGATTCCCCATTCGTGAATATTTCACCGCCAGTATTGTCTATACTGTTGTTAGCCGTGAGATTCGTGGTCCCTAGCCCCATTTGCGTCAGGTTGCCACCTTGGTTACTAATTCCATCTGCTGTAAGAGTTAGCTGACCAGCCTTGATTTCTCCTTTTACCTGGTTTGCATCTTGGTCGTTGCGAATGGTTCCGCTGGCAATTGCCGTCAGCGTACCAGCGGTCTGCAAGGAAGCACCCGTATTGTTAATATCTCCGGCTGCAGCAGTTAGTTCTGCACTGCTGCCAGCATAGGTCGTGCTGCCAGAAAGATCAATTGCATCAGCTTTCACTTTGAGATTACCAGCTACCAGATTTCTGCCATGAGTCGTCACTTTTTCTGTAGCCGTAATCGTCAGGTCGCCATTGCTGCCCACCGTTCCATTGGTTTGAATCCCAGCACCGAGAATGCCCGTAGAAGTTACTGCCTCAGCCGTCATACTGGTATTCTGTCCGGAAAGAATGGCACCGGAGTTTTGCAAGGTACCAACGGTTGTAAGTGTAGTATTGCCTGCAGCATATAGTTCACTGTAGTTAATAAGGCCATCTTGGGCATTTACCTGGATACTCCCATTTGCCGAAGTGCTGCCTGACAGGAGTACTTTTCCTGTACTAGTCAGTGTTAGGTCACCGCCACTGGCAATTGTCCCATCATCTTTCACATCGGCAGCTGCAAGATTGCTGTCTATCCCATTTGCTGCGGCAATGGTCAAATCGCCCTGGGCTGTAATTTGGCCACTCTGGTTGCTTAGATGTTTGGCAGTTATATCTACCTTGCTGTTGCCACCGATAAGACCTGATTGATTCTGTATTCCTTGACTGGTAGTTACTTTCATATTGCTCGTCCCGAGACTCACAATACGCCCTTTCTGGTTATTCAGAGATTGAGCGGTAACAATTAAACCTTTACTGGCTTCGATTGACCCTTGTTCGTTATTTACAGCACCCTGGGCACTAAGAAGGGTATCACCGCTGCTGCTTATTAAACCTTGACTGTTATTAATTGCACTTTGAGAAATAATGTCAATGTTTTTAGCAGAGATTATCCCCCTGGTATTGTCTACTTCTTGGGCTGTGAGGTACAACTGTCCATTGGTAGCCAGCTTGCCATCATCATTTTTATAATTCTCTTCAGTTTCTACCGACAGCAAACCTGTGCCAGCATGTTCTAGTTTTCCCTGGCTATTCTTCAGGGAATTGGCCTTGATTTGAATGGATTCCCCATTGGTGAATATTTCACCGCCAGTATTGTCTATACTGTTGTTAGCCGTGAGATTCGTGGTCCCTAGCCCCATTTGCGTCAGGTTGCCACCTTGGTTACTAATTCCATCTGACGTAAGAGTTAGCTGACCAGCCTTGATTTCTCCTTTTACCTGGTTTGCATCTTGGTCGTTGCGAATGGTTCCGCTGGCAATTGCCGTCAGCGTACCAGCGGTCTGCAAGGAAGCACCCGTATTGTTAATATCTCCGGCTACGGCAGTGAGTTCTGCACTGCTACCAGCATAGGTCGTGCTGCCAGAAAGATCGATTGCATCAGCTTTCACCTTGAGATTACCAGCTGCCAGATTTCTGCCATGAGTCGTCACTTTATCTGTAGCCATAATCGTCAGGTCGCCACTGCTGCCCACCGTTCCATTGGTTTGAATCCCAGCACCAAGAATGCCCGCAGAAGTTACTGTCTCAGCTGTCATACTGGTATTCTGTCCGGAAAGGATGGCACCGGAGTTTTGCAGGGTACCGGAGGTTGTAAGTGTGGTATTGCCTGCAGCATATAGTTCACTGTAGTTAGTAAGGCCATCTTGAGTATTTACCTGGATACTACCATTTGCCGAAGTGCTGCCTGACAGGAGTACTTTTCCTGTACTAGTCAGTGTTAGATCACCGCCACTGGCAATTGTCCCATCATTTTTCACATCGCCAGCTTCAAGGTTACTGTCTATACCATTTGCTGCGGCAATGGTCAAATCGCCCTGGGCTGTAATTTGGCCGCTCTGGTTGCGCAGATCTTGTGCAGTAATGTCAACTTTCCCATTGCCACTAATGTTTCCAGACTGATTTTGGATACCTTGTGTAGTACTTACTTTCATACCGCTAGCATCTAAGCTAGCAAGACTCCCCTTCCGATTATTTAAAGATTGAGCAGTGACTTCTAATTTTTTACTTACTTTAATAGAACCTTCTTCATTATTAATAGTACTTTGTGCGCTGATAAGAGCATCACCAATACTGGTAATTTTTCCTTGGGTATTATCCAAATTGTTTGTACTAAGATTTAATTGTCCATTAGTAGCCAACTTGCCATTATCATTTATTACATCGGTGATTGATTCTATCGATAATGTCCTTGAGCCAGCATGTTCTATTTTTCCCTGGCTATTAATCAGAGAATTGGCTTTGATTTGAATGGCTTCCCCATTGGTGAATATTTGACCACCAGTATTGTCTATACTGGTGTTAGCCGTGAGATTCGTAATCCCTGACCCAATTTGTGTCAGGCTGCCACCTTGGTTACTAATCGCATTTGCCGCAAGAGTTAGCTGACCAGCCTTGATTTCTCCTTTTACCTGGTTTGCATCTTGGTCGTTGCGAATGGTCCCACTGGAAATGGCTGTTAACGTACCAGCCATCTGCAAGGAAGCACCAGTATTGTCAATATCTCCGGCTGCAGCAGTTAGTTCTGCACTGCTGCCAGCATAGGTCGTGCTGCCAGAAAGATCGATTGCATCAGCTTTCACCTTGAGATTACCAGCTGCCAGATTTCTGCCATGAGTCGTCACTTTATCTGTAGCCATAATCGTCAGGTCGCCACTGCTGCCCACCGTTCCATTGGTTTGAATCCCAGCACCGAGAATGCCCGTAGAAGTTACGGTCTCAGCCGTCATACTGGTATTCTGTCCGGAAAGGATGGCACCAGCGTTTTGCAGGGTGCCGGAGGTCGTAAGGGTGGTATTTCCTCCAGCATATAGTTCACTGTAGTTACTAAGGCCATCTTGGGCATTTACCTGGATACTCCCATTTGCCGAAGTGCTGCCTGACAAGAGTACTTTTCCTGTACTAGTCAGTGTTAGATCACCGCCGCTGGCAATTGTCCCATCATTTTTCACATCTCCAGCTGCAAGATTGCTGTCTATACCATTTGCTGCGGCAATGGTCAAATCGCCCTGGGCTGTAATTTGGCCACCTTGATTGCTTAAATCTTGTGCAGTAATGTCAACTTTCCCATTGCTGCTGATGTTTCCAGACTGATTTTGAATACCTTGGCTGATTTTTACCTGCATTCCACTAGCATCCAAATTGGCAAATCGCCCTTTTTGGTTATTTAAGCTTTGAACATTGATACCCATACCTTTCTTGGCTTCTATGGTACCTTGCTCATTATTCATGTTACCTTGGGCAGCAATATTTACTGCATCACTACCTTTAATCGTTCCTTGGCTGTTTATAATATCTGCCTGAGTGATAATATTGACTTGTTTTTGGCCAATGATCTCGCCTTTTGTATTGTCAAGATCTTTGGCATTTACTTGCAGTTTCCCATTTGTCGCCAGTGTGCCGTTATCATTTTGTATATTGCCTGTCGTTTGCACTGACAGCGTACCTGTTCCTGCATGTTGGAGCTGTCCTTGACTATTCGTTAGGGAATCGGCTTTTATTTGCAATAAATCAGCGTTGGTGGCTATTATACCATTTCTATTATCTACATTTTCCAAAGCGCTAAGAATAGTTACTTCTTTCCCTAATTGAGATATGGTACCATTACGATTACTAATCCCTTTCCCTACAAGGCTTAAGTTGTCAGTATAAATGGTACCATTGTCATTATAAATAATTCCCTTGGCTGTCACCGCTAATTTTTTGCCGATTTGTAATGTGGCGCTGTTATGATCTATGTCCCCTGTCGCAGCGGTCAGAATTCCATTGCCGCCTGCAATCGTTTTGCTACCTGCCAAAGTAAGGGCACTCCCCGTTATCGTTAAATCTTTTGCTGCTACATTTTGCCCTTGAGTAGTTATGGTGCCACCAGCGTGAATCGTCAAGTCACCATCCTTACCCAGTTTTCCATCTTGTTGTATCCCAGCACCGATTGTGCCACTCGATTTAATGCTCTGGGCAGTTATATTCATATTCTGGGCAGTAATCAAATTAGCGGAGTTTTCTAGTATGCTTTGCGTCCAAATATCGGTTTTACCTTGTCCATACAAGCTACTGTAATTGCTGAGACCATCTCGTGCGTGTATTTGGATGTCGCCGTTAGCTGAGGTAGTACCTGACAGAAGCATTTTTCCCGTACTGGTAAGTAGTAAGTCACCACCACTAACGATAGATCCTGTATCATGTACATCGCTACTTTTTAAGTTACTATCAATTCCATTAGCTGCCGTAATTGTAAGATTATCTTGAGCGGTAATTCTTCCAGCTTGATTGCTTAGGGTTTGGGTAATCATATTGACCTTTTTCTGCCCTATGATCTGGCCGTTTGCATTATCAAGATTTTGTGCTGAAAGCTGCAATTGTCCGTTTGTTGCCATTTTACCAGCATCGTTCTGTATATCTCCTGCCATTTCTAATGACAGTTCACCTGTTCCTGCGTGCTGAATCTGTCCTTGACTATTTTGTAGAGAATTAGATTTTATCTGCAGTGAATCACCGTTGGTAGCTATTATGCCAGCCGTGTTATCCACACCTTCTGCAGCTTTAATGGTTGTTGTCTCTTTCCCTAGTTGCGTTATGGCACCGGAACGGTTACTAAGCGAATGGGCTATAAGGCTTAGTTTTTTAGCTTCAACATTAGCAATATCATTATGAATGGCTCCTTGAGCAGTGACACTCAAATCTCCATTCACTTGTAATGATCCCTTGGTATGGTCCATATCACCTATGACAGCCGTCAAATTGGCGTTACCATTGGCAAGTGTCTTACTGTTTACAAGGCTAAGAGTACTGCCTGTTATGTTTAAGTCACCTGCGGCTAAATTTTGGCCATTCATTGCTATGGTCCCTGCAGCATTGACTGTAAGGTTACCCGCAGTACCCACGGTACCATCATTTTTTATCCCAGCACCAACGGTACCAGTTGATTGTACGTTTTGCGCTGTAATGTTGGCATTCTGCCTAGCGGTCAAGATACCGGAATTATGTAAAGTACCAGACGTAGTAATATCGACATTTCCTTGAGCATATAGTGTCTTCTGATTGGTAACATCCTCAGCAGCCGCTACCTGTATGTTGCCTGTTGCTGAAGTATTGGCAAGCAATACTTTACCAGCGCTGGTGATGGTTACATCCCCGGCTTGAGCTGCTATGGTACCTGTACTATTGACTCCTAATCCCTTTTCCGTGCCCACCATGTAGATTTTCTGGGCGTACATTCCACCTAGTTGTCCTACGTCTATGGCTACCTGGGGACTAGCAGCATCACTAGCAATGGTTTCGGTTCCCATTGTTTTATAGTCTACTTTGTTGCTCCCGGCAACGACGTTGAGATTTTTTGCCCATACTTGTGCATTTATGGCTACGCTGCGGCTAATCAGATCTACTTGATCTACATTAGCCGCATTCATTCCTGCCCCTTGTATGGAAATCTGTCCACCACTTACACGAAAGGCATCAAGGCTACCGCTGCCACCAAAAACAGGCGTACCGGTAGTCAATACAGCGCGATTTGTATTGATAAAACCAAAACCGTCACCATAGATGCCATTGGGATTGGCAATGATGATATCCGCTTTTTGTCCAGCTACTTCGGTATAGCCGCGTAAGTAGCTGGGATCTTTGCTGGTGACTTCATTTAGAATAATTCGAGCAGATGGACCATGTCCAATAAAAGGATTACCCGTAATATACCCGGCTAACTGGGTTTGGGTAGTGATTCCTGAATTATTGAGTATTAAGCCTCGCGAATCAACATTAAATTGTTGATACTGATTGCGTGATACCCCCGCAGCAGAGGGCTGGGTTATCTGCACTATGGGTAATCCATTGGCAGAATTCTCCACAAGAGGTCTATTGCCTCCTGGTGCTTTAGAATCAGCAACTACTTCTGCCGCTGCGGTCATAGGCTGAGTGGCCATTAGTAGGAGCATAATCCAAGCTACTAGCTTCTTACGCCATATGGGCTGATTAGTTAAAGAAAAATAGGTGGGTCTGGATGATATCATGGTAGAACCTCCTTAATAATTCACGAAACGTACTATGGATTTATTTTTCAGATCTACTATTAGATCTGGTAGCTAAGCTGAAAACCAAGGGAAAAAGGACTGGTTTGATAACCTTTTGGTTTATAAAGAGGCCAACTGGTGAAAATATCATAATATATACCTCCTTCATTGCCACGGATACCAAGAGCTGCCCCAGCCAGTTTCTTGCCTAAGAGCCATTGGGTTCCAGATCCGCTTACTTGTCCATAGTCAAGTCCTACATAGGCTTCTTTTCCTTGGGCAACGGGCATGCTCCATTCATTGCGAATATAAAATCCTTTTTCGGCGAGTAAGGTTTGTTCTCCATCAAAGCCCCGGACGGTGTAGCGGTTACCAATGCTGAAATAATCCGCCGTATACAGTAAGTCTTTGGTGTATTGCCCGCTAAAGGTAAAAGAATATTTCCCTTCTACATTACCAATTTTCATGGGAGTGGAAACCGTCGTATCTAAGGTCCAGAGTTTATAGCGAGTCGTAAGGCCATCGGCTCCACCTGTTTCTGCTTGTGCATTAAACCACGGTACGCCCTGCCGATGATCCAGTTTTACATCCAGCACTGTTTTTCCAAAGTACTGCCGATAGCTAATGCCAATTTCATTGGCGGTAACATTTTTGCGCTGAGAATCGATTTCCGTATCGGCAATAAAACTTTTGCTATGTTTTTTTATGATGCCAAATTCCAAACTGGTCTTACTTTGTTGGTCACGATGGATCAGCCGCTGCACGCGAAATTCTGTATTGTCACTCTTTCCCGAAGAGAGAAAAGTCTGGTTGGCTCCTTCTATGGTTTGATGGTAGTTATAGGAGCTGCCGGCTAGGGTAAAAGTCCAGTACCCATAGGGAACTGAAAATTGATAGCTGTTTCCCCGTGTACCATATTGATCCCCTTCTTGCTGAGCATCTTTATTGAAGGAGATGTAGAACAGATCATTGAGTCCAAATAAGTTATCAAACGATAAGGATGTGGATGCCTGGATTTTCCCAGTGGATTTGCTGCCAGAATCATCTAAGGAAAAGGTCATACGAAAAGGATTACTGGATTTCATGGTAATGTTAACATCACTTTCTCCGGGGTTTTCTCCTGGAGAGATTTGCATATCCGCATCTTGGGAGGGTACTCGTTTGATTTGTTCTAATCCTTGTTCTAGATCACGGAGATTGAGAATGTTTCCTGGGCGAGTGGGAAAGGCTGTATACCAATTGGCACGGGTATCAGGATTGGTAAAGTGAATCTTTCTGATAATGCCAGGAACCAGCATTAGTTTTAAGGTACCGCTTGAAAGGTCTTGCTCAGGTATGCCAATGCGGGTTGTGGTATAGCCACGGGCAATTAAGGCATTGGTTAGGCGCTTGACAATGAGATTAATTCCGTCTTTACCAATTTTCTGTCCTTGATAGGGAAGCAGCATCTCCTCTAGCCAAGAAAACTTTTCAACTCGTTCTCCTTCTAATGTTAGGGTATGAATCAAAAAACTAAGCTCTTCCACTGGCAGCGTTGTTTCTTGTGTCGGCTTTACTTCGGATTGCAGAAAGGTATCTTTGGACTGTTCCCGATTCCGCCTTTCTTGTGCTTCTTGCTGCGTACGGCGGCGAAGTTCTTCTTGATCGGCAGGGGTGATGGCCTGTACGAAGCTGCTGCTCAGCCCATAAAAAGATAGGATGAAGGTCACGATAATGGTTAGCAGCAAATTTCGCCTGCGGTTATCTGATATTTGCTTCGTAAAGAGCTGTATGTAGTACATGAATGACTCCTCCTGTTGTGGCTGGGCAATTTACTCTGAAATTTCTACCCAATAAATGGATAATCGTCCTAGAAATTAGGTCTTATTATAGATCATTTTGATTTTTTTCGCCTATACCAAAAGATATAGATTTCAAAGAAATTTCAAAGTTTTTTTATGTATGAGTGTTGCATTTCAAAAGTTTTTGTAGAAGTTTGTCGTAAAATAAAAATCCCATGACTTTATACCTAGTCATGGGATTTTTATTAGGTTTAGATTTATGACAAATCTTGAGGAAAAGCATTCGTCCGAATCCAAAAAATATTTTTAAGCGCAAGCATTTTATTCTCATTATATCTGATAATCATATACCGGCTTATTGCATCGTACCGCTTTTCCTGCTTTTGTATCCTTCAGTTCTCCTTTAGCAAGAGCTAATTTCCCATTAAGAAATACGTAGTCAATTCCTTCTGGATGGGCATTCGGCTGTCCAAAGACTGCTTTATCGTTAATGTTCTTGATATCAAATACTACGATGTCTGCATCCATACCTTTTCTTAAACGGCCTTTTGAAGTAAAGCCGAGGGTTTCAGCTGGCAGCAAGGTGGCTTTACGAACGGCTTCCATAATAGTTAATTCATACCGCTCTGTAACCATCTTTTTAAAATAGCGGGGAAAGCTGCCTGCTATTTGGGGATGCCCCTCTCCAGGCAGATAGGTACCCGTATCGGTTGAAGGCATGGCATAAGGATGATTTAGCGCCATATAGATTTCTTCTTCAATTCCGGTAAAAACAACGACTGCTGTATGGGGATGATGCGTCCGAAGCTCGTGATAGATATCCATCGTTAAGCGCTGACCATTGTATTTCCCCGTTATGACTAAGATATCATCGAGCTTCCATCCGTTAGTTTCCATATATTCTTCATTAAATAGCACCGCACCAATATGGGTTGCCCACTGGGTATACATGCCGCTGTCAAACCGTATGTCTAATCCTTCAAATCTTGCTCTGTTAATTACAGAAAGGGCCTCTTCCATAACTCCCGTTCCATATTGGTATACAAAATGAGAAACTTGAATACGAGCGCCCGTTTGGCGGGCTATGGCGATGACTTCCACTAAAGAATACATATCAATACCCGTAATCATCCGCGTATCTACGGCTACAATTCTGCCGTATCTGGCAGCAATCTTGCTCAGATTCATAATCTCATCATTCGAGCTGCCGGGTGCATAAGCCAGTCCCAAGGATAGACCACATGCTCCTTCTTCAAAAGCCTTCTCCACCAAATATTCCATTTTCCTTAATTGTTCAGGTGTAGCAGGTTTCAATGGATCTGTGGCTCCAACTTCTTCCCGCAGGCTAATGGAATGACCAATTAACTCTGCTTGATTGACGATAAAGCCTTGCTTTTCCTGAGCAGCAAAAAAAGCATTTATATCTAATGGACTTAAACCGCAATTTCCGCCGGCAGTGGTGGTGATTCCCTGTCTTAAGGAAAGCTCTCCGCAATAATCATCCCAATCTACATGTCCATGTATGTCAATGAAGCCAGGGCATACCATTTTGCCCTCCACATCAAATTCTTGAAGTCCTTGGATGTTATCTTTTGTAATGATCTCTATTTTTCCATTTACGATTCCGATATTCCCCCGGAACCGAGTAAGGGTTTCTGGGTCAATTAAAATCCCATTTGTAATCACTATGTCAAAAATAGTTCTTCAACCGCCTCTCATGTGGATCTGTTTCAACGTATATCGAGTATGCTATAATCTTAGAATATCTTGATTATATAGAAATAGCAATAAGGTTACAAATTAAAATTTGCAACCTTATTGCACCGTGAGGAAAAAGGAATTCAATATTCACTATTGTTTTTCCTTAATTATATGGCTTAAACCGTTTTAGCCTGAGTGCATTCATGACTACGGATACAGAGCTAAATGCCATAGCTGCCCCAGCTACTACAGGTGATAAATAGCCTGCAACTGCCACTGGGATACCTAATGAGTTATAGATGAGCGCCCAGAAGAGATTTTGTTTAATATTGGTCATTGTCGCCTTACTCAGCTTAATAGCAGCAACAATTCCACTCAAATCTCCCCGCATCAGTGTAATGTCCGCTGCCTCGATTGCTACGTCAGTACCTGTTCCAATGGCAAACCCAACATCAGCAATCGCTAAAGCCGGAGCATCATTAATGCCGTCACCTACCATGGCTACTACCTTGCCTTCTTTTCTTAAGGATTCTACTTTTTGCGCTTTATGTTCCGGCAGAACTTCAAACATCACATGTTCAATGCCGACTTGCGCAGCAATGGTGCGAGCCGTACGTTCATTATCACCAGTGATCATCCACACTTCCAGCCCTAATGCCTTAAGCTCAGACACTGCTTTTGCAGAATGTTCCTTTACTGTATCCGCTACAGCCAGCAGTCCCAGCATTTCTTTGTCTGAAGACATCAGCATAACTGTTTTTCCCTGCTCTTCCAGTCCCTCAATCTGGGGGATGAGAGCATCGATAGCAATATCATTTTCCCGCATTAATTTTCGCGTACCCACCAAGATTCTTTTTCCTTCAATCGCAGCTTCTACCCCATATCCAGGAATGGCAGTGAAGGAATCTGGATCAGTAACAGCACTTCCCCGAATCTGACCAAATTTAACAATGGCCTGGGCCAAGGGATGTTCTGATTTTTTTTCTGCTCGCACCGCTAAGGCTAATAGTTCATTTTCCGCTAGGTTTGCCAAAGGAATAATATCAGTTACATCAGGCTCTCCCTTTGTAATCGTACCGGTTTTATCTAACACAATGGAAGTCAGCTTATGGGCATTTTCCAAGTGCTCAGCGCCTTTAATCAGAATGCCATTCTCAGCGCCTTTACCCGTTCCTACCATGATCGAGGTAGGCGTAGCCAATCCCAATGCACATGGGCAAGCAATGACCAATACAGCAGTACAATTAATCAGAGCACGAGAAAAATTACCTGGGTCCATGACAAAATACCATCCTAAGAAGGTCAGTATGGCAATACCGATGATCGCAGGCACAAAAAAACCTGAAACCACATCGGCAAAACGTTGAATCGGTGCTTTTGATCCTTGTGCTTCTTCCACAATACGTACAATTTGGGCGAGGGCTGTATCTTTTCCCACCTTAGTGGCCTTAAAGGTAAAGGTACCAAATTTATTAATGGTTGCACCAACGACTGTATCATCGACTTTTTTATCAACAGGAAGGCTTTCACCAGTCAGCATGGATTCATCAACTGCAGAATTTCCCTCCATAATAATGCCATCTACAGGAATTTTTTCACCAGGTCGCACGACGATAAGGTCGCCGACTACTACGGCTTCGATCATAACATCGATTTCCTCGCCATTTCGGATGACACGAGCCGTTTTTGCTTGCAGGCCCATAAGTGCCTTTATCGCTTCAGAGGTGTGTCCCTTAGCTCTTGCTTCCAGCAGCTTTCCTAAGATGATGAGGGTAATTAAAATAGCAGAGGTTTCAAAATACAATTCGGGTATACCGCGCACGATATTAGCGATACTATAAAAATATGCAGCGGACGTTCCTAGAGCTACCAATACATCCATATTCGAACTGCCATTGCGCAAAGCAGAATAAGCACCTCGATAAAACTGAAGCCCAGCCACAAACTGTACGGGTGTGGCTAAAACCAATTGCAAATATGGATTGTGCAAGAAATTTGTAAGACCTCCCATAATGCCTAGAACATGTAGAGTCATGCCTAGTAATAAAGGAAATGAAAGCACTGCGGATAGTATCAGCCGTTTTTTTTGATGATTAAATTCGTTCTCTTTGGCTGTATCCTCCTGGTTTGGGTTATGATCTGTTATATCATGCGCTCCAAAACCTAACGCATCTACTTTGGCTTTCATTTGTTCGACGGTTACTTCCCTGGGATCATACTCAACCGTCGCTTTTTCAGCCGCCAGGTTAACAACAGCACCATAGATACCCGGCAATTTATTCAGCCCTTTTTCAATACGATTGGCACAAGTAGCGCAACTCATACCTGTAATTTTGAAATTTACTTTATCTTTAATCACTTGGTAACCAAGTTTTTCGATCTTTTCTCCGATCTCTTTTACACTAACCTGTGTTGGATCATAAGACACAGTAGCTTTCTCTGCAGCGAAATTTACCATTGCTTTATCTACACCAGCTAGTTTTGTTAGCCCTTTTTCGATCCGGCTTGCGCAGACAGCACAAGTCATACCGCCAATCTTAAAGGTTCCTGATTGTAAATCAGCACTTGCCTGATTTTCTTTCAAAACCGTCATGATTATCCACATCCTTTTACAGCAACTCGCTCTTGTCTCATGTATATCCACGATATACTATACCCCTCTAGGGTATACGTACATTATAAAACTATATTTTGTTCTGGTCAATATTATTAGCCAATTTCATTTCTTTCATGTGTGATGCTTACTCTCCTCTTCTAGCTCAATCGGCAGTAGTATTTCAAATACACTTCCTTCTCCTAATTCACTGCTTACTGCTACCTTGCCGCCATGAATCTCTACCAGCTGCTTAACAACGGCCAGCCCGAGACCTGATCCACCACTTTTTCGATCCCGGGATTTGTCCCCCCGGTAAAAATGGTCGAAAAGGTATGGTATATCTTCCTGATCAATCCCCGGACCTTTGTCTGCCACAGATATTTTAATCCATGACCGTCCCGCTTCTTCACTCTTCTCGGTAATGATTTTTACAGAACCCTTACTAGGAGAATAACGAATGGCATTCACAAAAATATTATAAAAAACTTGGCTGATCCGATCTGCATCTGCTTCGATTTTGGGAAGGTCTTGTGTAAGTGAGCAGGAAACAGAGATCTCCTTTTCGTCAGATAAAGGCTTTAGCATATACACGGAGCGGCTAATAATTTGATTAATATCAATTCTGTTTTTTTCCATCGCTAATTGGCGGACTTCAGCCAGGGACAAATCCCGCAGATCTGTAATCAGGCGATTTAGACGAATCGCCTCTTCATGCAAAGAAGCAAGCTGTTCCTTACTGGGATCGATCACTCCATCTACCATCCCCTCCAAGTGTCCCTGAATAATGGACAGTGGAGTGCGAAGCTCATGGGCAATATTGGCCAAAAACTGCCTGCGAAGATTCGTATTGATTGTCAGCGTCTCAGCCATCCGGTTAAAAATAGCGGCCAAATGTCCGACTTCATCTTTCGTTTCAATCGGTACTTTTTGATTAAAATTACCTTGTTCAATTTGCTCAGCAGCACTGCTCAAATTGCGCAAAGGCACAGTAATACTGCGAGCCAAAGCATAGCTCGCCGCCAAACCCGCCACTAAAACGGCCATCCCAACCCAAATCAGAGACTGGTGAACAGAGGCCAAAAACGTCTCTTCCAAAGATCCCATGACCATCATCATTGGATTGGTCGTATGCCTCATCATACCATGCTGACCGGTTTCCATCTGCTGAACAATTAGATATTCTGTAAATTGCTCAGTCATTTGTACATTCATCAGATAAATCAGCAAGAACACGGTTAATGCTACTGCCAGAAACATGAGTCCTGTAATACGATAGGTAATGCTATTCATTGGTTTCACTGGCAAATTTATAGCCAATCCCGTATATTGTCTGTATATACTGAGGTTCCTTTGGATTGATTTCAACTTTCCGCCGCAAATTTTTAATATGGGCATCAATCGTGCGCTCATACCCCTCAAAAGTATGCCCCTGAGTTTGCTCAACAATTTGCAGCCGACTATAAACCCTGCCAGCATTAGCAGCCAGTAATTCCAAAATTTTAAACTCTGTTGGCGTCAATTCTAAGGCTAAACCAGCCTTCGTAACCTCATGACGCTCCAAATCGATCATCAGCTTTCCCGCTATAATGAGCCCGCTGCGCACAACTTCCTTATTGGTACGGCGTAAAATCGCTTTTGCCCGCGCTACCACCTCTTTGGGACTAAATGGCTTCGTGACATAATCATCCGCACCAATTTCAAGCCCCACTAAGCGATCCCGTTCTTCATCACGAGCAGTAAGCATCAGAATCGGAATATCATTATCCTTACGAATTTTCCGACAAACGTCCAAACCATCAAGACCGGGCAGCATCAAATCTAATATCATAATGTCCGGCTTTTGCTCTCGTACTATCTGCAGGGCATCCAACCCGTTGGTTGCAGAGTAAACAAGACAGCCCTCTTTTTCAAAATAGGTTTGCAGCAGCTTTACTAGCTTTATGTCATCATCGACAATTAAGACTGCATATTGAATCACAATATCTCTCCTTTCATACACTTTTGGTATCTTTACCATTGTACGAAATGGTTTTTGCGAATAATGGACACAGCCCTCCCATTGCAGAAGAACTGTGTCCATTATTCATTCCTATCAAAATTCCATCATATGAGCAATAGCCATAAAGGAGGTTGCCCATGCTCCCCACCTTAGAAAGGTTAATATACTTTTTTGCCAAGGCGTATATTCAGATGATTCTTTTTCTATATCTTCTGGAGATCGTTTCTCTTGCATATATTTTCCCTCCGTTCCGTTCTAAATTCCGTATTTATATTAATTTTACCATATTTTTGTGAATAACTTATGAAGATCCCTTGAAAACATTCCTTTTTCGATCTTCTTATTCCATTCTTGTTATTTAGTAAATTGTTTCAAAAGCTGCATTAGTTCTTCAATACTTTGTTCGGCACGATCTTCTTTGATCGCTGTAACCATACAGCTTTTTGCATGACTTTCCATAATAATGAGTGATACCTTATTTAAAGCAGCTCGAGCCGCCAATATTTGCTGAACCACATCGACACAGTACCGTCCGTCATCCAACATTTTATCGATACCATTGATCTGCCCTGCAATTTTTTTCAACCGTAATTTTAATTCGCTTTTTTCTTTATCCGTTAACACAACATTCACTCCCTCTACTACTATACCCCCCTACCGCATTTAATTATAGAACGGTATGCTTAGCCGCGTCAATATTATAGACTCATTACAGTAACAACTATTTTATTAGTGTACCTTGAAATAAAAAAATAAAACATTTTGAAACGCGAAGAAGCAAGAACTAGAAGAAAAATAAATTTCGTAAATTAATGATATTGAATATCATTATCATTAATGTTATACTATAAAGGTCAAGTTTTAAGAACGTATTCAGGAAAGACTAAAATTCGATAGAACAGGAGCATGGTAAATGGCAACAAGAAGAGAACCAAGGTTTAAATTATGCAGAAGACTAGGTGTTAATATTTTTGGTCATCCTAAAGCAATGAATAAAGCAACGAGAGACAACAGCCGATCTGGCAGAAAATTATCAAATTACGGGATTCAGCTTTTGGAAAAGCAAAAAATTAAAGCCTATTATGGACTTTTTGAAAAACAGTTTGTACGTTATGTTGATAAAGCGATGAAAAGCAAGGAAATCACAGGTACTGCCTTATTGAAAGCATTGGAATGCCGATTAGACAATCTCGTATATCGAATTGGTTTTGCCAGTTCCATTCGGCAGGCCCGGCAGCTAGTCAGTCATGGTCATATCCTCGTTAATGGACAGAGGGTAAATATCCCATCCTATGGAGTACCAGTTGACAGTGTTATTTCTTTAAGTGAAAAACAACGGACAAATGAAATGATCGTTTCTAACTTCCTGGAACTCCAAAGTTTTGCATCACCTTACATTGAAAAGAACCTGGAAGATTTCAGCGGAAAATTGATACGGCTGCCTAATCGAGAAGAAATTCCTATCGAAGTAAATGAAATTTACGCAATTGAATTCTATTCCAAATAAGAAAAAGATCAACACTAAAATATGTGATTGACAGTGATTATTTGTTAATAAGGGGTCAAAATAAATGTGTAAATACAATAATCATAATTATTGGGAAGGTGCTTTATTAAAGAAGAAAGACCTTTGGACAAACTATTTTACTGCTTTGGATTGTGCACAAGATGCTATTTTTATCAATACAGCGGTGATTGATTACTCCAGAGATACCGTAGATAATAATTGGGCATGTTACCCCGATGCAAAGTCATTATTAGGATTTATCCAATATATCTATCTTCCAGCAGCTTTTTTCTATACGATCCATAAGGATAATCAAGATTTATTCATCCCCATATGTTCCAGCCACGCATTGATTGATTCCATTACAGAATCGGATTCCCCTCATGTGGATATCATGAAAAATGCCATTGAAGAATTAAATACGTACTGGGATTTAGAAAATTCATTATGTATGAAAAAGATCAAAGAATTTTGTGCTAACTTTAATGCTTTCTGGAATAAAGACAGCTATATTTTACATATCGGAGTCTTTGAAAGCACATTTGAAATTGCAGAGTGCTTAGTAAGTACAAGAGAATTTACCGAAGTGTTAGAGGAAGATATTGGCTTGACGATTCAGCAGCTTTATAATATGTGTGCGATTTTTTATACGGATACGTTTATTCAAAAAACCTTTGTAAAAATCTTGAACAATAAAATTGGATGTATCGTATGAAAAGGACTGTTTAGCACTTGCAAGAAGCCAAATGCTAAACAGTCCTTTTATCTTAGAGGTCTTTACGCTTCAAATAATTTACGAATCTCCTCTTCACTCATTTTAGCCAAGAAGCTCTCTCCTGGTTGAATGAGCGCATCAATCATCTCACGTTTCTTCTGCTGCAATGCATAAATTTTTTCTTCAATCGTATTCTTCGTGATTAATTTACATACCTGTACTGAATTCTTCTGCCCAATGCGATACGCCCGGTCAGTAGCTTGCTCTTCCACTGCAGGGTTCCACCAGGGATCATAATGGATGACCATATCCGCACCAGTCAGATTGAGTCCTGTACCGCCGGCTTTTAGTGATATGAGAAAGACATCCTTCTCCCCTCCATTGAAAGAGTTGACAAGTTTGATACGTTCCTCCGCTTTCGTGGACCCATCCAGATAATAATATCCAATATTTCTGGATTCCAGCTCCTTTTTTATAATGGCTAACATTCCTGTAAATTGGGAGAACAGCAACACTCGATGTCCACCGCTTACTGCATCCTCCAGCAGTTCTGTCAGCATCTCCAATTTACCACTGCCGCCATGATAGTTTTCGATAAATAGAGACGGGTGACAGCATAATTGCCTCAGCCTGGTCAATAGGGACAGTATCTTGATCTGGCTTTTGGCAAAACCATGATTCTGCACCTCATTTTCAAATTCTGCTTTCACTTGCAAGATCCAGGCAGCATATAATTTGGCCTGCTCCTCAGTCATTTCATTAACCATTCTGCTTTCAATTTTTTCGGGAAGTTCTTTTAACACTGCTTTTTTCATTCTTCTAAGAATAAAAGGTTTAATGCAGCGTCCGAGCTCCGTGAGAGCCTCTTCTTCTCGATTCTTGCTAATGGGTATTTCAAATTGATTCGAAAAGGATTTATGGGTTTTTAGATAGCCAGGCATTATAAAATCAAAAATGGACCATAATTCTGTTAATGTATTTTCAATCGGCGTTCCTGTCAGAGCAAAATATCCTTTTGCTCTAATTTTTTTTACCGACTTTGCATTTAGTGTATTTGGATTTTTAATATGCTGGGCTTCATCAATAAAGCAGTACTTGAAAGTTCGGCTCTCATAGAACTCAATATCACGTTTCATCAACGCATAGGAGGTCACAGCTAAGTCCACTTCGTCAATATGATTCAATTGTTCCTGCCGTTCCTCTTGATTCCCGGAAATGATCATCACCTGTAAAGCAGGCGCGAACCGCTCTACTTCCTGCTGCCAATTATAGACAAGAGAAGTAGGAGCAATGACTAAAGAAGGGATATTTTCACTTTCCTTCTCAGACATAAGAAAGGTAATGACTTGCAGGGTTTTCCCCAGGCCCATATCGTCAGCCAATATGCCGCCAAAGCCATAACTGGCAAGGGATTTCAACCATTTGAAACCAACTTTTTGATACTCTCTGAGTTTTCCTTGAATCCCCTCTGGAATCGCGTATTCTACATCCTGAGGCTCCAAAATGTCCTGCACCATTTTCCGAAAAGAGTAATCCCGTCCCAAGTGAAAATCACTGGATTCTCTAGCCAGGCTGTCAATGTACATGGCACGATATTTAGGCAATTCAATCACTTTATTTTCGATATCGCCAGGACTTAAATCAAGCTGTTCCATCAACCTATTCACGATCTGTAAGTCAGTCGAATCAAGAGGAATAAATGCGCCATTTTCCAATCGATGATAGCGTTTCTTCAATTTATAGGAAGCCAATAAGGCAAATAATTCACTGGGCTGCATATCTTCATAATCCAGTGAAAACTCCAGCATATCGGTTTTGGTATTCAGCTTCACTCCCGCGGAAACTCTACCTGTATAGGTAATCCTGCTATTCTTAAAATCATCAGAATAAAAGACCTCTGCAACATTTTGCAGCTGATGCAGTCCCTCTTGCAAGAAATCGTAGGTTTTCTCTTCATCTGCCTGCACAAGCTGTCCTTCCATTATCTCAAAACCATAGCGTTGAAAAAGAGTAAGTATTCGGTTTTCCTCTTTTTTCGAACGCAGCAGCATTTTCCCAGAGATCCTATGCAAAGTTCCTTCCGATGAAGCTAAAGGATCAATGGTTAGATCACCATATTTAAAACCAACCCTTGCACGAATGCCATCTGTAAACCGATCAAAATATATTTCTACTTCCAGTGGCTCCTTATGGAATTTCTTAAGAAGCGCGTCACTAACATGAACCGTTCCAATATTTTCCAAAGCAGGTACCACAGAGGAAAAGAAATTGGCTGCTTCCCCCTCTGGAATGTATACTTCCGATTTGCTATTTTCATAAAAGCACTTCAACAACGGCTTGATACAACTGGCAAATAAGGAATCCACTTTATAGATTGTCTTCTGATGATAAATATATTGAAAATCTGTATCCAATCCATAGAATACATCATTCCCTGTCTGCATCCTAAGCTTCAGGCCCCCTACAACTGCCTTTACCGATAAATTGACGGCTGGTCGTTCCTTAACAATCCTGACACCAGAGACTTTCTCATGATTGATCTCCACGGAAAATGGAACCTCTTCCATGATGGTAAAAAACTTCAGCATATTCGAATTCGTCAGTTTCAAGCGCCGCGCATCGCCAAAGGCGGATACAGAAGAACCATAAGGATTCCAGTCTGCAAGTTGTTTGTCATCAGCATAAGCAGACTGCAATAAATGGAGCAGTGAATTGGTTTGCTCATCAAACGTAACTTCCCGCGGCTTTAATATAAAGTTTTTACCATAAACAATTTCCTCCTGAGTATCCAGAGCATCCAGAAGTTGAGGAATATTCTTCATAACATACAATTTCTCGTTTCCAAGGGAAAACTCCAGCCAACTCCGTTTCCCTCTTGATTCTAAAGAAAAACCATAGGTAGGTATCATTCTAATGGGTTCTGACTGATACGAGCTAGGTTCTAGCATGTCATGATTAAAAAAATCTAATAGTTCCTGGGCTGCATGAGTCAGAATGGTTGTCTTGCCTTTACCAAAATAAATTTCCCAATGGGCCTGCATTACCTTTAAGACAGCGACAATATGTTTACACATTCCATGGTAATAACTAGAAAATGCCGGACAATCACATTCATATTCGTCCACTTCGTGATAATTATTAAATGCAACTCTTACTGTATATACTTCGCTTCCTACTACCTGGGCTTTATACACCTGTTCATGCTGGGAATATTTTATATCCTTCACATTCCCGTTTCGATAATATTGGCAGCCCTTTACATAGGAACTGCTGGTTGCGGCTCTTTCTTGAATTTTTGCATCTGTTAGCACCAAACTGCCCCTCCTTTCTTTATGGGGCCTATACTATAAATCATTTCTTCAACATTCCATCGTAAAACATCCATTAATTTTTATTCTTTCATTCCTACAAATTTACCTTTAATTTTTTATATACGAAATCCAGAAAAACTTTTCGCATTGGTTCTTTTAAAAATAAAATATTTTGAAACGCGAAGATGCGAAGAGAAATACGAAGGACACGAAGAGTAAAAAAGAATCATTCTTCGTGTCCTTTATCGTTCTTCGCATCTTCGCGTTTCAATGTTTTTCACATAACGTTACGCATTTCTCTAGCTAGAAATAAAGATCAAGCGGCTTTTTCCTTTGAAAATCAGCCGCTTGATCTTTAATATTGTGCAAATATTATTTAACTTTTCCGCCTTCTACTACAACGGTTTCTGGATCAATGGATTCACCATATGCAGGTTTCAGAGTTGCATCATATGCTTTGTGAATGAAGTTCTCTTTACCCAACGCTTCTAATTCTGTATTCACCCAGTTAAGAAGTTCTGCATCACCTTTTTTAACTGCGGGAGCAATGGTATCAAGACTGCCCAATGAAGCTACACCAACGGAATAACCTGTGTTTTCTCTTGCCCAAGCAAATAACAATGTATTATCATGAGCCAAAGCAACACCGCGTTTATCTTTTAATGCTTCAAAAGCTTCTGTATTTTGATCATATTTTAACAATTCGATATCTGGATGGTTCTTGGTAAAAAAGGTTTCAGCCGTTGTGCCTTTGTTAACAATCAATTTTTTACCTTTCAATTGGTCCACAGAAGTAATCGGTGCGCCATTTGGAGACACTACGCCAAGAGCAACCTTCATGTATGGGTTTGCAAAATCAACTTTTTGCTTGCGTTCATCGGTAACAGTGAAGTTAGCCAAGATCAGGTCCACTTTATTTGCTTGCAAAAATTCAACTCTGCTTGCTGCTTCCACTAAAACAAACTCTACTTTTGATTCATCACCCAACAGATCCTTAGCAAATCGTTTGGCAATAAACACATCAAAACCTTGATTTTTGCCATTAGCATCTACAAAACCAAATGGAGGTTTGTCACTAAATACACCGATTTTGATTTTTCCACGCTGTTTAATTTCCTCGATGCTGCTTTTTGCTGCTTGATCTTTTTTGGTTTCGGTTGTTGCTTTAGAGCCGCAACCTGCTAAGATTCCTACTAATATAACGGCGCTAAAGAAAACGGCTAGGATTTTTTTGATATTCTTCATGATACAACTTTCCTTCTTTTTTTGTTTTAAAATTGAAATATATTTAAAAATTGCTGAGCACGCTCTGTTTTGGGATTGGTAAAGAATTCTTTCGGTTCAGACATTTCACATACTTTCCCTTCATCAATAAACAGAATTCGGTCGGCTACGGCCTGCGCAAATCCCATTTCATGAGTTACAATCATCATGGTCATGCCTTGCTTTGCCAGCCCCAGTATAACATCTAACACTTCTCTTACCATTTCAGGATCAAGTGCTGCTGTAACCTCATCAAAAAGCATAATTTCCGGATTCATACACAAGGCTCTTACGATGGCAATTCTTTGTTTTTGCCCCCCTGACAACTGGCGGGGATAGGAATCTTTGCGATCAGATAATCCTACTTTTTCCAGCAGTTGGGTTGCCTGGTCCATCACCTCTTTCTTCTCTCTTTTTTGTACCTTGATTGGACCTAAAAGAATATTTTCAATGACTGTCATATGCGGAAAAAGTTCATAATTTTGAAAAACCATACCAATTTTTTGGCGAGTTTTTTGCCAATCCACATTGGGACCGATAAGACTTTCACCATCAAACTGAATATCGCCGCCTTGAATGCTTTCCAGCCCGTTTAAGCATCGCAATAATGTACTTTTCCCACAGCCTGACGGACCTAGTACCACGATCACTTCACCCTTATGCACCCGCAGATGAATGCCGTCCAATACGGTCCTTGTGTCATATTCTTTATGCAAATCTTTAATTTCAAGCAAGACTTGATGATTTTCTTTATTCATTGCAACCCCTTCTTTAATTTTCCCATTTTGCTTCTAGTTTCTTTGATAATTTGGATAACGGATAACAGATAATGAAGTACAGGATAAAAATCAATCCATAAACCCAAAACGATGCAGTCGGCACTTTTATAACGGATCTTTCTATAATCTGCTGACCTACCTTTATTACATCAATAACACCAATCATAACAACCAGAGATGTTGTTTTCACCATTCTTGTTGATAAATTAATCGCTCCAGGCAGCATACGTCTTACAGCCTGGGGTATCAATACATATCTGTAGAGTCCCCAAAAGCTAAGTCCAATGGCCTTTCCAGATTCAATTTGATGTTTGGGCAAGGATTCTAATGCTCCTCTGACAATGTCTCCCATCTCCGCTGCGCCCCACAGGCTGAATACAATCACGGCAACAATTTCACCATCCAGATGAATATCCAACGCATTTGTTACACCGAAATAAACAATAAACAGCCACACAAGAATCGGTATGATTCTAAAGACTTCAAGATAAAAACGACAGATAAACTGTACGATTCCTGACTTGGATGTTCTTAAGAGCCCCATTCCTATGCCTAAAAAAGATCCGATGATAATGGAGATAAACGCGATTCCCGCTGTCATCATCAATCCTTCGAATAAACGCTGCAGTGTCGTTCCTTCAAATAGAACATTAATTCCCAAATTCTGCATAGCGCACCTTCCTTTCTAACCAGGTTAGCAGGAATGATAAGGGCAGAATAATAATCAGATAGGCAACCACCAGCATAAACAGCGATTCAAATGTTTGATAATACATACCAATGACATCTTGTGTTACGTGCATAAGCTCTGCAATGGCAATGGCTCCTACTATCGAAGTTTCCTTAAATAAAAAGATGCAATTTGCTGCTAAGGATGGCATAGTTACTGCAAATGCCTGAGGAAGAATTACATAGCGAATCAACTGCATTTGAGAAAGACCAATGCTCAGACCGGATTCAATTTGCGTCTTACTCACGGCTTCAATCCCACTGCGAAAGGCCTCTGACATGTAACTTCCGCCCAAAAACGCCAAACCGATAATGGCACAAGTAGTCTCACTCATGGTTATGCCTATTTTCGTCAGTCCAAAATATAAGAAAAATAGCTGTATTAATAAAGGAGTATTACGGGAAAGTTCAACATATATTCCAACAAGCTCTTTTAATATCTTGATCCTAAAATATAATATAATGCTGCACACCAGACCAATGATTAAGGAGAGCAGCGTACCCCAGAAACCAAGCTTTATCGTAATCCACGCTGCCTTTTGATATAAAGGCAGCGTGCTTATTATAAACTGCCAATTAATATCCATACATTCACCACCATCTACTTTCTTTACCCCCCTGGGGAAAAATATGAAAAATAAAAAAACCAAAAGAATGTAGTTAAAAACCACAGTTCTTTTGGCCTTTAGTTTTCTAATCAGCCATTATTTATGTTTTCATAAGAGACAAATATATGTAGTATGTTAAAAAAACAATACAAATCTCTGTAAGAAGAATTATAGTATTCTCCCTTGCATTTGTCAATACATGAATGAGAATAATCCTTCACCATTATTTCCCATGATCTCCCATAAGAAAATAAGCAAACAAATGATTCAAAAAACTAACATAATATGAACAAGCTTATCATAGTTATAATTGAACTTGTTTATTCTTCATCTTGCTAATTTAGGGAGGAATCTTTGTGGAAGATGCATTAGCAACAATCGCTGCTGCTGTATGGACTGATAATTGGAATCATTTGATTAATTTTAAAGTGATCTTACTCAGTATTGTGATTGAGTCCTTTCCTTTTTTACTGATGAGTGTAATCGTATCAGCATTACTCAATAATTTTGTTTCGGAAAATACGATACGCAATATGATACCCAAAAGTAATATTCTAAGCATCATCATGGCCTGTTTTCTGGGTATTCTATTTCCCGTATGCGACTGCGGTATGGTACCGATTGTGCGGCGTTTGATTTTGAAAGGAGTCCCCTTGCCCGCGGCTATTGCATTCATGCTTGCTGCTCCAATTGTAAATCCCGTTGTAAGCGCAGCAACAGCCTTTGCCTTTCAAAATAATATGTATATCGTTTTATTGCGCCTCGGAACAGCATTTGGAGTAGCCCTGTGTACTGGATTATTACTTAACGGCTTTACTAGGGGCAGGCAGCTAAAATCACCAAGTCAAATCCATTCCCACGGATGCTGTCAGCATACACTAAATAGCCACCATCCTGGACATTCTCTCCTCCATAGATGGATCAATACTCTTCGGGATGCTTCCCATGAGTTTTTTGAAATGGGAAAATATTTAGTAATGGGCGCGATGCTGGGATCCTTATCACAGATCGCTATTCCTCGGGAAATATTGTTAGCTCTGGGGCAGGATTCATCTCTATCCATTGGAGTTATGATGGTTTTCGCCTTTTTCATCTCGGTATGCTCAGCTGCTGATGCATTTATCGCTGCTTCCTTTTCCAGTAGTTTTACATTAGGTTCTCTTGTAGCATTTATGGTTTTTGGTCCTATGATTGACCTTAAAAATATTCTTATGCTGTTACATACGTTTCGCACCAAATTTGTATGTTACCTCACATTGATCATTATCATGCTGTGCTCCAGTGCAGCTTATCTGATCAATCATATGTAAAAGGAGGTAGAGTGTATTGCAGCCTAGAAAAAGAAATCTGCGGTCTTTCAACACCGGAGCTTGTATACAATCCATCATTCTTCTTGGTTTTATCATTTTACTCCTATGGCTTGACATTACGAAACAATTACCCTTATATATCAATCCAAAATTTATAATACTCACTCAGATATCCTATCTTTTATTAGTTCCAATGCTTGTCATACAAATCATAGATACGCTGCTGCCCACTTCTTATGAGCAGCATTGTCATAAACATTCCAGCATCGGATATACCCCCTTCTTTCTGATCCTCTTTTTAGCCTTTGCTATACCGGAAAATACACTCAATGCAAATCTGGTCAGCAGTAAGGGACTCAATAGCCAATCCAGCGCTGTTACTCGTTCGATAAAAGATTTGCCGCGTCCTTTAGCACCAGTATTCAGTCAAATGGATACCATTAAGGTTACAAATCTCAACTATACGGAAGCGATGTGCGAAATAAATATTTTTCCTAATGAATATGCAGGAAAAAAGATTACCATGACGGGATTTGTATTCCAAATTCCAGGGGCAACCAATAATCAAACTTCCCTGGTGCGTTATGTCATTATGTGCTGTACTGCCGATTCTTTACCTTATGGAGTCATGTGTGAAGGGATCGAAACCCAAAAGTATCCTGATGGAACCTGGCTGTCTATTGAAGGTATCATTCAAATGGTTACATATGACGGCAAAGATGCTGCATCAATTAAAATTACCTCTCTGCAAAAAATTGAAGCACCAAAAGACCCTTACGTATATCCTTATAATTAGTATGTCTATTTTCCTTTTGACACAAAGGGATTGTCTTTAATAATAAATCTCCAAGGGTAATCTCTTGCCTCTTTAGCATAATCAATATTAATACGAGGAGTCGTTACTATATCTTCAGGCATAATTGTCTCACCTTGTAATAAGAACATGCTTTCCCCACATAAATCCATCTCATTTTGCAGTTTGGTGATTCCCATTGCCTGACACAGCTTTCCTGGACCGCTGCATAAATTTAAAATGGCCTCAGCTCTCCGGCGCTTTTTCATGACTCCCAAACCTTCAATAGGTTCTAATGCTCTAATTAATACAGCTTCAGGATATGTTTCTTGATTGGTTACGATATTCATACAATAGTGCATACCATAAATTAAGTACACATACGCATGTCCGCCTTTGCCAAACATAACTTTAGTTCGATTCGTGTATTTATTATTATAAGCATGACATGCAGCGTCAATGGAACCCACATACGCCTCAACCTCTACAATCTTGCCAACTGTCTTGCCATCATTGGTCTCATGAACCATGTATTTTCCCAGTAAATCTCTTGCAACTTCTAAAGTAGCCCGCTCATAGAAACGTCTTTCTAACTTCTTCAAAATATCACCTTCTTGTATGAATTCGATTTTAAGCATCATTCTTCTGTATTATCTTTTATCTGTGCCGCTGTGATTCCTGCCGATATAATAAAACTGAAAAAACAATTGAAATGCGAAGGAGCAAAGTCTTCACGTTTCAATTGTTTTATTTTTTTTACTAATTTTAAGTATAACAACACTAACAATCAGTAAAAATACAAGGTAATGATTTATATCCCAGGAGGTTAATCCTTTGGCAGCATTTAATAAAAAAGACTTTATCGTTATGGCTTTAGGCAATATTATCGGGTCAGGCATATTTTTGGCCAGCAGCCTTGTAATCAGCGTTGCTGGTACATGGGCACCATTTGCCTACCTATTTGGCGGACTCATTATGATGATGGAGGTATCTTTTATCATTGAGATGACAATCGCAAACCCTGTTTCAGGATCTTTTAAGGCACATGCCCAAGAAGTCTTTGGCGAGTGGTGGGGTTTTATGATCGGTTGGATGTTTTGGGTCAGCGGCGTATTAGGAATGGCTGGGGAGGTTACGGCTTGCGCTATCTTTCTTCGCCTATGGCTGCCTTCGGTTCCGTTATGGGTCTGCAGCCTGCTGTTTGCTCTAGGAATTACGCTGTTAAATTTCAATGACGTGAAAGGCTTAAGTAAAATCGAATTAGGGCTTGCCATTACAAAGGTAGCTACCCTCGTGATATTTGTTGTTATGGGCTTTACGGTTATAGCAGGTATTTCCATCGGAGATGCCACCACAGAATTTGCGCCCTTCCAATCCTTCCTTCAAGCTCCCTTAGAAGGATTCTCAGGTATGCTGGGTGCTATGCTCCTTATTTTATTTGCCTATACAGGGACAGGTATTATTGGAATCGCTGCGGTAGAAACAGAAAAGCCCGAAAAAACTGTCCCTCCAGCGGCTAAATTTATCACGATTTCAGTAACGCTACTCTATACTTTATCGGCTTTTCTGATTATTTCCTTGCTGCCTTTAGATTTATTGGATGAAACCATCAGTCCTTTTGTACAGCTATTTACGATTTTTAGAATTCCCTATGCAGGGGATCTTGTAAACTTTATTCTTTTAACCGCAGGTGTTTCTGCTCTTAATTCTCAGGTTTATTCCTCCTCGCGTATGCTGTTCTCTTTAGCCAAAGAAAATCAAGCACCCCAGATCGCCAAGTATCAAAATAGTAAGGGAGTTCCCATTGCAGCAGTTACGATTAGCGGCATTGTGCTGTTATGCGGAGCCATACTTTCTTATTATCTGCCTGATAAAATATTTATTTATACCGTCAGCGCCAGTGGCTTCCTGGCACTTATCAATTGGATGAGCGTATCCGCTACCCACTATTATTATCGCAAGAAAATCCTTGCCAAAAATCCAGAGAAATTAAAATATAAGGCTCCTTTTTATCCCTACCTCTCTTGGATTTGTTTTTTTATTATTTTTGTTTCGATCCTTTCCACTCCTTTGTATCCAGATCAGTTGCCAGGTCTCTATTCAGGTTTACTGCTCATGTTACTCATTAGTATTGCCTATTTGATCCGCAATCTATGGATCAATAAAAAAGATCGTTAATTATTGCATACTCTCTATAATAAAAAAATAAACTCAATTATAATATAACTATATTAACAGAAAATTATGTCATATTTTCAATCCGAAACAACCTATAACTCTAGTGAGTAAAACACATAAAATGAGGGATGGTATCAAAGCGATAGCAGAAACAATCTATGTTGGTGATATGTACTGTATAACTTGTGAGAGCCGAATTGAAAAAGCTGTCACGAAAGTTGGCGGCGTAATTAAGGTGAAAGCCAGTTATAAAGAAAATAAGGTAGATATCGAATATGATTCCCTCCTTACCAGCCAGGCAGCCATTAATGAAGCAATTCTATCTGCAGGTTACTTAGTTGGAAAAAAACATATATCAAGCCCTATAAAGCCGATAGTAGGTATCTCCCTTATATTCTTAGCGATTCTTCTCTTAGGGCAGAATGTCAGTGAATTTGACATGAGTTCTAAATTAAAGGGTGAAGTTACATATTTCGTTTTATTTATCATTGGTATTCTTACCTCTTTTCATTGCATTGGTATGTGCGGCGGTATTATGTTATCACAGAGTTTATCAAGCAGTACAAACCATAAGGCCCAGCCTTTTCTGCCATCTTTACATTATAATATGGGGCGAGTACTTGGCTATACTGCACTAGGAGGAATCGTCGGTGCACTTGGATCGGTGCTTTCTTTATCCATAGGGTTTATGGCTGGCATTTCCATCTTCGCTGGTATTTTTATGATGATCATGGGTCTTAACATGGCGGGATTAAATCTATTTCGCAGCTACCTAAGAATACCACTGCCTGCTCTTTCTATTATGCCAAAGGCCAAAACTCCTTTTACAGTGGGAATCCTGAATGGACTCATGCCTTGCGGTCCTTTGCAAACGATGCAGCTTTATGCTCTAGGCACAGGCAGTGCAATACTCGGAGCCTCGTCGATGCTGTTTTTTTCCTTAGGTACTGTACCATTGATGTTGTCTTTCGGCAGTATCTCTGGCTTTTTTAATAAGAACTCTACGAAGCGGATTCTAAAATTAAGTGGTGTGCTGGTCATTGTTTTAGGAATGATCATGACCAATCGCGGCTTAGCAATCGCAGGTTTCAATCTTCCACTTAGAAAAATCGGCAATCGAATCGCTCCAGAAAGATGCTGCACATAACATACAATCGGGAACCATAGACAGGATAAAAGAATCTGATACGAATCGAGCCACAAAGACGCAAAGGGTCTTATTTATATTTTTTGTGAACTCCTTTGTGTGCCGTTTCAGCGGCATTGTGCCTTTGTGGTTCATAAAATTTCATCTTTTTCCGATATAAATTTTACTTATTTGTCATTGCGAACAGAGTGAAGCAATCCTCTTAGTACGTGGGGGAGATTGCTTCGCTATGCTCGCAATGACGTGAGGATGCAAAATAAAGAGGCAGTTTCCCTAGGGGGCCAAAACAATCCTAGGGAAACTGCCTCTTTATTTGCTTTAAACTATTACACATAACCAAAAAGGATTTTGCCATTTATTGGCGAAGTAAAATTATTAATTAAGAAAATTTGTACATATCTAGAAAAACGTGGAAACAATTGTAGAAATTTGTAGAATTATCTTTATGTATTGAAAATGTGCATTAGAGGTGCCAAAACAGTGAAAAAAATAAACCTAACAACAAAGCTTAATTATAAAATCATTTGTGTTGTTTTGTTGCTCATGATCACTGTTACTGTTCATAATCTTTGGCTGTCTTTGCAAGAAGAAAATGAGAAAAATGCCCTGTGGCTTGTATCTATTACTGATTTTCTTGTCAAAAAAAAACCTGAAGGTTCTTTTAGTGATATTGCAGCTAACCATGGTGCCCTTCAATCAACTCAGCAAGAAATTATGACCATAAATCATGAACTTCAACCTGTCTTACAATCTATACTCGTACCATCCAATATTATAAAATTTGGTTTTTATTCTCTGGAACACGAAAGTATTGTAGCCATTGGTCCCCATGCTGATGTTTCCATATTATTGGGAATCGATGGGAAACCGTTTAAAAAAGTTTTTTACAATGACACAGAAAAATTCATAGAACGAAAAAATTCACTAGTATGGCATGGTGCCAATGCAATTATTCATGTTAGGCCAGTCACGGATCGTAATGGCAACATTATTGGTCATGCTTTCGCTGCAATTAATCAAGATGCTGTAAATGCAGCCATGTGGAAGCGAACGGTAAATACCCTTGGGGCAGCCGTTTTTATGCTATTGGTATGTATTGTAATCTTTCGTGAACTCTTCAATAAGTTGAAAAAGGATTTGCAGCTATTCGCTGAAGGAATTCTGCATGGATGCACCAATAACTTTAATAGTGAATTAGCCGAATTTACTCCTATATTAAAATATATCAGTGATCAAACAGAGAAGATGACTCGTCTTGATCGCTTGAATATTATTGGCGAAATGGCAGCAGGTATTGCTCATGAAGTACGAAACCCCATGACGACAGTAAGAGGTTTACTACAGTTTATGGGAAACAAGCAAGAATTCGCTAACCAGAAGGAAAAGTTTAGTCTAATGATCGATGAAATTGATCGCGCAAATAAGATTATTACAGAATTCCTAGCCCTTGCCAAGAATAGAGCCATGAATTTCTCAGAAAACAACTTAAATGATATCATTTGCGATATTTATCCTTTAATACAGGCAGATGCCTTACGCAATAATAGTGATATTACAATTTCTTTAGGTGACATTCCACTCCTGTTTTTGGATCAGGACAGTATTCACCAGTTGATTTTCAACATGGTTCGAAATGGATTAGATGCAATGCCTGCCGGCGGTTTAATCCACATCAGCACCAAACAGAATGAGCAGCAAAAAGTAGTATTGTCCATAACAGATCATGGCCTTGGTATACCAAAAGAAGATATAGACAAACTGGGAACACCCTTTTTTACTACAAAAGATCATGGCACAGGCTTAGGACTGGCTGTTTGCTACCGTATCGTACATCGTCATGCAGCAACTCTCTCCATCACTAGCGAACTGGAAGAAGGTACTACCTTTACAATCGAATTTCAATCCATTTTATAGAATACTGTATCTTCTAAAACAATACCAGTATAAGCATTCTTCAAATAGAGGTGGTAAACATGATTGAGAAAATAATTTCTCTGCTATTTCTGATTGGCAGCTTAACGTATTTGTACTGGGCACAAGAATTCACTTTCGGGGCTCTTAATTCGCCTAAATCTGGATTCTTGCCAAATCTAGCAGGAATCACTGCCTTGCTATTATCTTCGCTTCTCATTTTTCGCCAATTTCGATTTAAAAAGACTACCAATAAAGAAGCCGTAAACTGGACAAAATTTTTATTTATCCTTATTGGCTTGATATTTTATCTGATGATTTTAACTATTGTCGGCTATTTCGTTGCATCCTTTCTATTCCTATTCTATTTATTTAAGGTAGCTGATACCTCAGGCTGGAGGGTTCCCTTAGCTATTTCCTTTTGTGGCTCTGCTGCATTTTATCTATTATTTTCCTACTATTTAAAAGTCGCATTACCATAGAACTGGAGGTAAAGAATTGGATATCTTGAACCTGCTGCTCCAAGGAGTTTCCGTAAGTATTATTCCAGCAAATTTATTATCTTGTATCATTGGGGTCTTAATTGGCACATTAGTAGGCGTACTACCAGGAATTGATACTGTTAGCGCCATTGCCTTATTACTCCCTTTTAGCTACGGTATGGACAGTACTGCTGCACTCATCATGTTCGCAGGGATTTATTATGGCTCTAAATACGGAGGTTCTACCACTTCTATCTTAATCAACGTACCTGGAGAGGCAGCTTCCGTGGTTACCTGTTTAGATGGATATCCCATGGGACAAAAGGGACGAGCTGGAGCAGCGTTAGCCATTTCTGCCATTGGGTCTTTTATTGCTGGCACCATCGGTCTTATCGGGCTTACCTTGCTAGCCCCACCATTAGCGCAGGCTGCACTGGCCTTTGGACCACCTGAATATTTTTCTCTTGCCTTAGTCGGTTTAATCCTATTATCCAAACTAACTGGCACTTCCACACTTAAGTCTGCTCTCATGGCTGTCATCGGTATCATATTAAGTACCATCGGATTGGACAGTTTGTCTGGCATCAGTCGTTTCACCTTTGGTATTGATGAATTAGATAGAGGGTTCGACTTATCGATTATAGCCATGGGACTCTTCGGCATTGGAGAAATTTTAACGGCTATGACTCATGCTGATGCCAAACCAGATATTCCCACCGTAAAATTTCGCGATTTATATCCTACAAAAGAAGAATGGCAACGTTCTATCACTCCTATGTTTCGTGGTGGAATTGTCGGCTTTCTGGTAGGTTTATTACCTGGTCCTGCAGCAACCATATCGAGTTTCATATCCTATGGGCTGGAAAAACGCTGCAGTAAGCATCCCGAGGAATTTGGACACGGCGCAATTGAGGGAGTCGCTGGTCCAGAGTCTGCCAATAACTCAGCCATTTCAGCTACGATGATCCCCTTGATGTCTTTAGGACTGCCCTTTTGCGGAGCAACTGCAATTTTGCTCAGTGGCTTTATGATTCATGGTATTACTCCCGGTCCGTCATTAATAACTGAACGACCCGAGCTTTTTTGGGGACTCATCGCCAGTATGTACATCGGTAATGTCCTTCTATTGATTATTAATTTGCCTCTTATCGGTGTTTTTGTTCAACTTCTTAAAACCCCGCTCAATATCCTTATGCCTTTAGTAGCAGTAGTCACCCTTACCGGTGCCTACTCCATTAATAACAGCATATTTGATTTGATATGGGTCATTTTTTTCGGCATTTTAGGCTTTCTACTGCAGCGGGTAGGTTTTGAACCAAGTCCATTGATCATTGGCTTGGTATTAGGACCAGAATTAGAACGAGGATTAACCCAAGGGTTAATCATTTGCAACGGTGATATATGGGCATTTATTACCCGACCACTTGCAGCTACCATTCTATCTCTAGGAGCGATTGTTATTTTGTATAACTTCGTTACATGGGTTACCAAACTCAATAACAAAAGAAAGGAGTTAAATGTTAATTAATATATAAAGGAGAGGATGTAGTGAGAAGAAAAACATTGCTTTCTGTGTTTACATGTCTATTGGTTTTATCAATCATCGTGGGAGGTTGTACGAGCATGGAGAATAAAGCAATTCCTGCAACCAGTAAGTACCCAGATAAGCCGATCACTCTTATTGTTCCCTTTGGTGTAGGAGGTGGTACAGATCTGGTAGCTCGCTTATTAGAAAAAAACGCTCTTAAATATTTGGGACAACCTTTAGTTATTGTTAATAAACCAGGAGGAGCTGGAACTATCGGCTGGAATGAAGTAGCTGGTAGTTCAGATGGTTATACCTTAGGTATGACTGGAGTGGAAATCATATTGCAGCCTCTATATGGTCAAACCAAGTACCATTATCTTACTGCTTTAGATCCACTTGCTCAAATTGCTGAATTATCAATAGTAATGGTAGTCCAAGATACTCAACCATGGAAAGACCTTGATGAGCTAATTCAGTACGCTAAAAAGAAACCAGGAGAAATTAAGTTTGGGCACGGAGGTATGGGCACAACAGGTCATGTTACAGGAGAAATGCTTGCTAAATCGGCAGATATACGCCTCGAACAAGTTCCTTTCCAAGGATCTGCAGAGGCAACAGCAAGTTTGCTAGGAGGACATATCCAAGTTCTTTTTACAAACCCAGCGTCTGTTAAAGAACATGTCAAAAATGGAACCGTAAGAATACTAGCAGTAGCAAGCGAGCATCGACTCAAAGATCCTGTTTTTGCAAATGCACCTACATTTAAAGAGCAAGGATTAGATGTTGTTTGCAGTAGTTGGCATGGCATTGCTGCTCCCAAAGACTTACCAGTGGAAGTAAAAAATAAATTGGCTAAAGGATTTGAAGCAATCATTAATGATCCTGAATTCCAAAAAAACATAGAAAACTTAGGATTTGAATTTTCCTATTTAGGTCCAAAAGAATCACAAGAAAAGTGGCTGACAGAAAACCAGAAACTATCTAAAACAGTACAAGCAACTGGAATTTTAGACTTAATTAAAACACAAAAGAAATAATAGAATCTTCACAAAGATAGGGGATTTTTTCAGTATATCCCCTATTTCTTTGATAATAACAATAGGAGGTCATGAAGTGCCAAAAAGATCTGTTATCTTATTTGTATCTTGCCTATTAAGTATTTTACTATTAGGAGGTTGTACGAGTATGGAAAATAAAGCAGCAACGACAGTAAAAAAATATCCTGATAAGCCGATTACTCTGATTGTTCCCTTCGGTGTCGGTGGTGGCATGGATTTAGTAGCCCGTTTACTGGAAAAAAGCGCACCTGTTAATTTAGGACAACCCCTAATTATTATTAATAAACCAGGAGGAGCAGGCACAATTGGATGGAATGAATTGGCAAGTGCAAACCCCGACGGCTATACTCTTGGTATGACAGGTGTAGAAGTAATATTGCAGCCTCTATATGGAACAACCAAATATAATTATCCTACTGCTTTAGATCCCCTTGTACATATTGCAGATTTATCAATGGTAATGGTGGTTAAAGCTGAAGAACCTTTGCAAAATATCATTGATCTAATGTCTTATGCTAAGCAGCACCCAAGAGAAATCAAATTTGGACATGGCGGTATGGGCACAATAGGTCATGTCACTGGGGAAACTTTTGCTCAAGCTGCTAATATTCAGCTTGAGCAAGTCCCTTATCAAAGTGCAGCCGAAGCAATGGCAAGTTTGCTAGGTGGACATATTCAAGTTGCCTTTCTTAACCCGGCCTCTGTTAAAGAACAGATGAAAAATGGAATGGTCAAAGTCTTGGCTGTGGCAAGTGAGCAGCGACTAGATGAACCAGATTTTATAAATGTTCCTACGTTTAAAGAACAGAATTTAGACGTTGTATGTACTAACTGGTATGGGATAGCCGCCCCCAAAGATTTACCAGATGAAGCTAAGATAAAATTAACTCAAGGATTGAAAGCAATGATTAATGATCCTGAGTTTGTAAAAAACATGAAAAACCTTGGTTTAAAGGTAACTTATTTAGGTCCTAAAGAATCACAAGAAAAATGGTTAACAGAACGACAAAAATTAACTAAAACGGTACAAGAAACCGGTATTGCTGAAAAGATCAAAGCACAAAAAAAATAATTCAACTCATTATTGAGCAATAGAATTCTTTTAATAACAAGCTCCTGTTTTTTTAGGCTTTGTATAACGATCACAAAGGAGGGCATGAAGTGCCAAAAAGATCTGTTATCTTATTTGTATCTTGCTTATTAAGTATTTTAATATTAGGAGGTTGTACGAGTATGGAAAGCAAAACGGTAACTACAGCAAAGAACTATCCTGATAAACCTATTACTTTGATTGTTCCCTTCGGTGTCGGCGGTGGTACTGATTTAGTAGCCCGATTATTGGAAAAAGAAGCCCCTACCCAATTAGGTCAGCCTTTAGTCATCGTTAACAAGCCAGGAGGAACTGGCACTATTGGTTGGAATGAAGTGGCCGGATCCACTCCAGATGGTTATACACTTGGCATGACTTCAATCGAAGTAATACTACAACCATTGTATGGTCCAACAAAATATAATTATCCAACAGCTTTAGATCCTCTTGTACAAATTTCAGAATTATCGATGGTAATGGCTATCAAAGCTGATCAACCATGGAAAAACTTGAATGATTTGATTGAATATGCAAGGCAGCATCCGTCTGCAATTAAATTTGGTCATGCAGGTATAGGTGGCATTTCTCATATTGCTGGCGAAACATTTGCTAAATCTGCAGATATTCAGCTTGAACAGGTTCCTTTTCAAAGTGCAGCAGAATCTACTGCAAGCTTATTAGGTGGACATGTTCAAGTAATCGTAGTTACTCCAGCGTCTGTTAAGGAACATATAAAAAATGGGAACGTTAGAGTCTTGGCTGTTGCAGGTGAAGAACGTTTGACTGATCCCATCTTTACAGAGATTCCAACTTTTAAGGAATATGGCTTGAATGTTGTGTGCGATAATTGGTACGGAATTGCCGCACCAAAAGAGTTGCCAATTGAAATAAAAAATAAACTAGCTAATGGATTTAAGGAAATCATTAACGATCCAGAATTCAAACGAAAAATGGACACATTAGGGCTTAAAGTTAAATATTTAGGTCCTAAAGATTCAGAGGAAACATGGATAAATGCGACCCATGGGTTAACTAAGATAGTTCAAGAAGCCGGTATTGTAGAAAAGATTAAAGCACAAAAAAAATAATATGACCCTTTTGCAAGCCACTATTGGCTTTACTTAAGAAAGGCGATGGCTTTTCTACCATCACCTTTCTTCTTATATCTCTATTCTTCTGGAATTTTTCTCAGTTTCAAACCAATCGAATGTGATTTTTCTAAAGGATGACCAATACGATAGTACATTCTTTCCGGTGCACTGAAGATAAAGGGGTTTACTTTTTCTAATGTTGGCACCCCTTTTTCATCGAGCACATGCTCTTCTGCCTTCACATCTACAATTTCTCCAATAAACTGTGTGTGCATACCAAGTTCAATTGCTTGTAATAACTTACACTCTAATATTAAAGGAAATTCCTGCACATAGGGGGCGTCAACAAGATCACTTTTAACAACGGTTAACTTGGCAACTGAAAATTTATCTGCCTTTTTTCCGCTGGCTATTCCTACATAATCCGCTTCAACCAAATGAATGCTGGAAGGTATGCTGATGGTAAATGCCTGATGATTTAAAATGTTTTGATATGTAGCCCGCGGTTTCTGTAAGGATACTGCCACACATGGTGGAGCGGAGCAACAAATGCCGCCCCAAGCAGCTGTCATGATATTAGGCTCACCACCTTCGCTATAAGAACCCACTACCCACACGGGAGATGGCATAGCAAACGTATTTGCACCTAATGACTTTTTCATATTGTTACCTCCTTCTTTTTAGACCCAAAATAGCAATATTTATTTTCCTATACCGAAAATATTTTTCATGATATAATATTAGACAATAAAAGTGGCTAAAACAAGTACGCACTTATTCGTAAGGTAGTATCTTTTTTTATACCGTTATGTCATTAGGAGTGAATAATATGATTCAATACAAAAATATTCAATACCAATGTTCTATGGAATTAACCTTAGATCTCATTGGCGGGAAATGGAAATCCTTGATTCTTTGGCATTTAGGTGAAAATACTCTGCGATTTAGTGAACTGAAAAGAACTTTACCACAAATCACTCAAAAGATGCTGACCCAGCAATTAAGAGACTTAGAAGCGGATGGACTTGTACATCGTTACATTTATACACAGATCCCCCCCAAAGTAGAATACTCTCTTACAGAAGCAGGAAAAAGTCTTTTGCCTATATTAGCTACTTTATGCCAATGGGGACTTAACTATGCAAACGAAGTTGAAGTCACTGCAAAAGATTTGACCTGTGAGCAGTCCGCACCTTCCTCTTTGTCGCAATAACATTTTACTCATAAACCATTAAAGGTCTGGA